>NZ_NWVL01000084.1 GCF_002382885.1 Streptomyces sp. WZ.A104 | reverse complement strand
GCCAGCTCCCCCGGCCCCTCCCGCCCCGCCCGCCGCCCAGCCCGTACGCCTGACCAAGATCACGCTGACGAAGAGCGCACCGGCCGTCTCCCTCGCCAAGCAGGGCGGCACCTCCGGAGCGCTGCGCGTCAATCTCAACTGGGAAGTACGCAAACAGTTCAAGGGGTGGGGAGCGAAACTCGGCCGGGCCGTCGCGATGCACGCCGATCTCGATCTTGATCTCTGCGCCCTGTACGAACTCACCGACGGACGCAAGGGAGTTGTGCAGGCTCTCGGAAACGCGTTCGGTTCGCTGAACCAGCCGCCCTTTATCCATCTCGACGGTGACGACCGCACCGGTGCGCTGAGCACCGGTGAGAACATGACCATCAACCTCGACCGCAAGGACCTGCTCCGGCGCGTACTGATCTTCGTCACCATCTATGAGGGCGCCCGGAGTTTCGCCGATCTCCACGCCACGGTCACCCTCCAGCCGCAGAACGGCGCGGCGATCGACTTCTCCCTCGACGAATGCACCGTGCCCTCCACCGTCTGCGCCCTGGCGCTGATCACCAACAACGGCGGCGACCTCACCGTCCAGCGCGAGGCCCGCTACCTCGTCCCGGACCGCGGAGTGAGCCCGCAGCGCACCATCGACGCCGCCTACGGCTGGGGCATGAACTGGACGCCCGGCCGCAAGTGACCCGCGAGACCCGCCCCGCCGCCCGGCCGGACCCGGCGCCCGCTGCCCCGTGGCGTCACCGGCCGGGCGCGGCGTCGTGCGTCGTGTCCGGATCGGGCCGGGCGTAGGTACGGCCCTTCCAGGCGGCCCCCCGCCCCCGGTAGTGCTGGACCGCCGAGTCCACCGTCATCAGCAGATACAGCACCGCCGTCAACGGCAACAGAGGCCCCAGCCACACCGACTGGCGGTAGTACGCCAGCATCGGCAGATACGTCGCCGTCATCACCGCCCATGCCGCGCCGCCCGCCCAGGCCGCCGCCCCGTCACCCGTCAGCAACCCGGCCACCAGGGTCGCGGGCGGCGCGACGTACACGAGCAGCAGTCCCGGCACGGTCCCCGCCAGCAGCAGCGGGCTGTGCCGCAACTGCGCGTACGCGCTGCGCGCGACCATCCGCCACAGATCCCGGAGCCGCGGATAGGGCCGCACGCTGTCGACCCGCTCCGCGAGCCCCAGCCAGATCCGGCCGCCGCTGCGCCGTACCTCCCGCGCCAGCGACACGTCGTCGATCACCGACTGCCGGATCGACTCGGGAATCCGCGCCCGCTCGGCCGCCTCGGTGCGCAGCAGCACACATCCGCCCGCCGCGGCCGCCGTCCGCGACCGGGCCCGGTTCACCCGGCGGAAGGGGTAGAGCTGCCCGAAGAAGTAGACGAACGCGGGCACCACAAGCCGCTCCCAGGCGCTCTCCACCCGCAGCCGGGCCATCTGCGACACCAGGTCGAAGCCGTCCGGGCCCCCGGACCCGGCCGCGGCCACCAGATCGCGCAGGCTGTCCGGCTCGTGCGCGATGTCCGCGTCGGTCAGCAGCAGGAAGTCCGGCTTGTGCTGCCGGGCCACCGCGATCCCGTGCCGCAGCGCCCAGAGCTTGCCCGTCCAGCCGGCCTCCGGCTCACCGGGGGACACGACGGTCAGCGGCAGCCCGCCCGGACGCGCGCCCAGGTCCCGGGCCAGCTGCCCGGTGCCGTCGCTGCTGCCGTCGTCGACCAGGGTGATCCACGCGTCGCCCGGATAGTCCTGGACCAGCAGCGAGGGCAGACTCACCGGCAGCATCTCCGCCTCGTCCCGGGCGGGCACCACCACCGCCACCGACGGCCAGCGCACGGGGTCGGTGCGCCGGGGGAGCCGCTGGTCGGTGCGCCAGTAGAAGCCCTGCCCCAGCAGCAGCCACACCCACACGATCAGCGAACCCACGGCGATCCAGGCAACGGCGCTCATCCGCCGCAGTCTGCCCCACCGAGCCGGGTCCGCAAGGGTTGTCGGCTAGGGTGACCGGGTGAAGATCGCGCTCATGGACTCCGGAATCGGCCTGCTGGCGGCAGCGGCCGCCGTTCGCCGACTGCGCCCCGACGCCGAGCTGGTGCTCTCCTGCGACCCCGGCTCGATGCCCTGGGGCCCCCGCACCCCCGAGGAGATCACCGCCCGCGCGCTGGCGGTGGCCCGGGCCGCCGCCGACCAAGGGGCGGACGCCCTGATCATCGCCTGCAACACCGCCTCCGTCCACGCCCTGGCCGCGCTCCGCGCCGAGCTGGAGCCCGCGCTTCCGGTGATCGGCACGGTCCCCGCGATCAAGCCCGCCGCCGCGGGGGGCGGCTCCGTCGCCATCTGGGCCACCCCGGCCACCACCGGCAGCCCCTATCAGCGTCGGCTGATCGCGGAATTCGGCGGCTCCGCCGAGATCACCGGGGTGCCCTGCCCCGGGCTCGCCGACGCGGTGGAGCACGGCGACGAGGCCGGGATCGACCGGGCCGTCGCGGCGGCCGCCGCCCTCACCCCGCCCGACGTGCGGGCCGTCGTCCTCGGCTGCACCCACTACGAGCTGGTCGCGACCCGCATCCGCGACGCCGTGCAACGGCCCGGCCGCCCGCCGCTCGCCCTGCACGCCTCCGCCGGAGCGGTCGCCGCCCAGGCGCTGCGCCGGATCGGAGCGGCCCCCGCCCCGACGGCCGAACCGGCCGGCGCGCTCACCGTTCTTCTCAGCGGCCGCCCCGGCAGCCTGCCGGAAGCCGCCCTGGCCTACGCCGAGGGCCGGAATCTGACGGCCGTCGCACCCGCTCCCTGACCGGGTCCGATCTCCACGAAGGACGCTCGTGCCCCGGCCGACCGCCCGGATCGCGGTTACGCTGCTGAATATGACGGACCACGCCGAGCACGCGAGGCACGGGTCGAGCCAGGTGCCGCCCGCGGAGTGGAACGGCCGGGCCACCAACCGGCTGCAGTGGCTGCTGGCCCTCGTGGGCGCGGCCTGCATGGCACTGGGCATCGAGCTGGCCGTCGGCTCCACCTGGACCTCGGGCTTCGCCCCGCTGCTCATGTCCGTGATCGGCTGCGTCGCCGTCGGTCTGCTGATCCTCTACGGAACGCTCGCCTTCGTCCATGTGGCTGTCAAGGTCGACGGGGACGCCCTGGAGGTCCGCTGCGGCCACGCCGGTCTGCCGCGCCGCAGGATCCTGCTCGACCATGTCGTCGGGGCCGAATTCGTCCCGAGGATCAACCCGCGCGAGTGGGGCGGCTGGGGCTACCGCTGGCGGCCCGAACAGGGCACCGCCGTCGTCGTGCGCAAAGGCGAGGGCATGATCCTGCACCTCGCCGACGGCCGGACCTTCACCGTCACGGTCGACGACGCGCAGACGGCCGTACGCTTCATCCGCGAACGGCTTCACCTGCCTGCCCCGGGCAGGCCCCCTGCCCCCTGACCGGCCCGCACCGCCGATGACCGGTGGCCCCCGGCCCCGGACTGCACCGCCCGCCACGCCCGGCGCCCACGACCCCGCCCTGCCCGGGCAAGGTCAGCGCCGCCGCTCACAGCCGCTCACCGTAGACTCCGGCGGGTGAGCGCCACCATGACTCCTGTCGACGACCTGCCGCCCGCCGCGGCGTCCCCGGCCACCGGACTGCTGCCGCGGCTCCTCCGCCCCGCCGCCGCTGTCCTCTCCGGCGTCCTGCTCTACGCGAGCTTCCCGCCCCGCCCCCTGTGGTGGCTCGTGCTGCCAGGGTTCGCGCTGCTCGGCTGGGTGCTGCACGGGCGCCGGCTGCGGGCCGCCTTCGGGCTCGGGCTGCTGTCCGGGCTCGGGTTCATGCTCCCGCTGCTGCGCTGGACCGGCGAGGACGTCGGGCCGGTGCCGTGGCTGGCCCTCGCCACCGCCGAGGCCCTCTTCATCGCGGTGGGCTGCCTGGGCATCGCCGCCGTGACCCGGCTCGCGTACTGGCCGGTGTGGGCGGCCGCGGTCTGGACCCTGGACGAGGCGGTCCGGGCCCGGATCCCGTTCGGCGGCTTTCCCTGGGGCAAGATCGCCTTCGGGCAGGCCGAGAGCGTGTTCCTGCCGCTCGCCGCGCTGGGCGGCACCCCGCTGCTGTCCTTCGCCGTCGTCCTGTGCGGCTTCGGGCTCTACGAGGCCGTGCGCCGGTTCCGTACGTACCGGAGCACCGGAGAGGTCCCGCGCGCGGCCGTGGCGGGGGCCGCCGCGACCGTCCTCGTCCCGGTCGCCGCCGCGCTCGCCGCGCTGCCCCTGGTCGACGACTCGGCGGAGAACGGAACGGTCACCGTCGCCGCCATCCAGGGCAACGTCCCGCGCCTCGGCCTCGACTTCAACGCCCAGCGCCGCGCCGTCCTCGACAACCACGCCCGGCGTACCGCGCAGCTCGCCGAAGACGTGAAGGCGGGCAAGGAGAAGCAGCCCGACTTCGTCCTGTGGCCCGAGAACTCCTCCGACCTCGACCCCTACCTCAACGCCGACGCCCGCCAGGTCATCGACGACGCGGTGAAGGCGATCGGCGTGCCCACGGTCATCGGCTCGGTGGTCGAGAAGGGCCCCGACAGCCTGCGCAACACCCTGATCGAGTGGAACCCCGGCAAGGGGCCCGTCGACACCTACGACAAGCGGTTCATCCAGCCCTTCGGCGAGTACATGCCGATGCGGACGGTCGCCCGGTTCTTCAGCGAGGACGTCGACCGGGTGCAGCGCGAATTCGTCCCCGGCACCGAGGTCGGTGTCTTCGACCTCGCCGGTACGAAGGTGGGGCTCGTGACCTGTTACGAGGCCGCCTTCGACGACGCCGCCCGCGACACCGTCCTCCACGGCGGCCAGATGATCGCCGTGCCGAGCAACAACGCGACCTTCGGCCGCAGCGAGATGACCTACCAGCAGCTCGCCATGTCCCAGGTCCGGGCCGTCGAACACGGACGGGCCGTCGTCGTCCCCGTCACCAGCGGGGTCAGCGCGGTGATCCGGCCCGACGGCACGATCGCCGACCGGAGCGGGATGTTCACCCCCGACGCCCTGGTCGCCGAGGTCCCGTTGCGCTCCTCGCTCACCCCGGCCACCCGGATGGGCCCTCTCCCCGAGGGCGTCATCGCCCTGCTGGCCCTGGCTGGCCTGGGCTGGGTGAGCGTCTCGGCGGTCCGGGCACGCAGGGTGCCGGGCACCGGGAAGTAGCACCGGTTCCCGGCCACGTAGGCTCGGATCCATGGCTACCCCCGACTTCATCCGTGAGATCCGCGCCACCGCCGGGCACCAACTGCTCCTGCTGCCCGGGGTGACGGCCGTCGTCCTCGACGACGAGGGCCGGGTGCTGCTCGGGCGGCGCGCGGACACGGGCAAGTGGTCGCTCGTCGGCGGCATCGCCGAACCGGGTGAGGAGCCGGCGGCCACGGCGGAGCGCGAGGTGCTGGAGGAGACCGGCGTGCACTGCGTGGCCGAGCGGGTGGTGCTCACCCAGGCGCTGGAGCCCGTGCAGTACGCCAACGGCGACCGCTGTCAGTACCTCGACATCACCTTCCGCTGCCGGGCGACCGGCGGCGAGGCCCGGGTCAACGACGACGAGTCGCTGGAGGTGGGCTGGTTCCCACTGGACGGCCTCCCGTCGCTCGCCGAGTTCTCCCTGTTCCGGATCAAGCAGGCCCTCACCGAAGGACCTGCCTGGTTCCAGCCCACATCGCGCGAGGTCTGACCCTCTACTTCACGGTGAAGCTCCCGGTCGCCCCGGTGAACGGGGTGATCTTCCCGAACAGGTTCTTCGCGTCCCCGTGGTGCACGATCCGGTAGGTGCCCGCAGCGGTGTCCGCGCCGATGTCCCAGGTGATCGTGGCCTTCGAGGTGCCGGTCAGACCATTGAGCCGGGTCCAGCGGTAGGTGGTCTCCCAGGCGCCGTCGTCCAGCACCCGCACCCAGGCGCCGTTCTCCAGCCGCTGGACCTCCAGGAACGTGGAGCCCCGGCGGACGTTGTTCTTCGGGTGGCCGGTGGCGAACTCGGCAGTCGCCTTCTCCCCGCGTGCGTACGAGGCCTCCGGCGCTTTCAGGACGCCGCCGAACGCCCTCCCCGCCGGCGGGTTGTCGTACACCACCCCGGTCTGGAGGCTGAACTGCCTTCCCGACTCGTCCGGCGGTGTCGGCCCCGCGTCGAGCACGGTGCCCTCGCGCAGGGACTCCGCGATCCGGTCGTACTCCTGCTGGTAGGCGGGCAGCGTGTAGCGGCCGTACAGGGTGGAGCCGCCCTCGTAGTTCTGGGCGTCGTACTCCTCGGGCGTCGTCACGTACTGGCTGTAGGCGTTGGCGTACCCCTGGAGCAGGACGCGGTCGAGCGGGACGCCGAGCTGCCGGGCCACCGTGCGGCGGACCCGGAGGCCCGAGGTGATCGTGAACTCACCGGGGGCGGCGACCAGGTGCAGCTCGCCGATCTTCATGATCTGGAGGGGGAGGATCTTCGGTGTGACCGGGTGGACCTTGCTCAGCAGGCCCGTGGGGACGAGGCTCGCCTTCGGGTACTGGCAGGTCGCGAGCCAGGACGGGGTGTCGATGCGCAGCGCGTCGAGGATTCCGGCGACCGGGGTGCGCATGCCCTCCTCGAAGCTCGGGATCGCCGGGCCGTCCTCGACACTGCCCGCGAGGGTGGACGCGCCGACGACGGCGGGACACGTGCGGTGCTCCTGCCCGTCCGGGGTGTACTCCCCGCGTACGGTCACGTGCTCCATGTCGACGTAGGCCAGCCGGGAGTCGACGCCGCCGGCGACGGGCCGCGCGTCGTCGTAGATCTCGCGGGCCTTGTCGAGCTGGCGCTCTCCGATGACGCGGGTGTTCTCGAACTCGTCCTCGGTGGGGCCGGAGCCCGGCTTCAGGTTGAGGTTCGGCGACATGTCCCCGGCGTTGGTGTTCGGGAAGGCCGCGACAAAGCCCGGGGTGTCGTCGAGATGGCGCACACCTTCGTGGCCGTGCTCCCAGACGTAGGCGGCATAGCCCTTGTTGTCGGGGCTGATCAGGGTGTTCCTGTTGGTGATCGAGGTGTTGTGGGTGGCGAACCAGCTGATCGCGCCCGCGTCCTGGTCGCCCTGCCGGAAGCGCAGCACGGTCATCGCGGGGTCGATCGCGTCGGGGAAGGCCGCCCGGTCGGCCGCCGGGTTGCGGTCGAAGGCGTCCCGGGAGCGGTTGACGCTGGCGTTGGTGAGCGTTCCGGTGCCCAGGCTGACCGTGCCGGGCTTCAGGTCGTCGTGGGCCTTGGCGACGGAGTCCGCGATGCCGTCGACGATGGCCCGGTAGGTGCCGTTCTGGAAGCCGAGGACGGAGAGGTTGTACGCCACGTGGTGGGAGTAGCCGCCGGGGCCCGAGTGGGTGTGGGTGGCCGACAGCAGGACGTTCTCCTCGTCGTACAGGCTGCCGTAGCGCTCCTGGAGCCGGGCGAGGACCCCCTGCCGTACGGACTGGAAGATCATCGCGAGGTCGGCGTTGACATACACCACGCGTTTGCCGCTCGCCCGGTCGACGACGACGAACGCCCGCGACCGCTGCCGCTGGTGGATGCCGGAGGTCTTCTGGTCGAAGCTGGAGTAGCCCATCATCCCGGTCTCGGCGGCCTCGCCCGTGACATCGGCGATGCCGCGCCCGACGAGGTAACTCCCCCCGGACGCGGGGGAGTCGGCGGAATCCCTGGCGGCTGCGGGGGCCGGGGCGCCGAGGGCGGCCGCCCCCAGCGCCGCGGCGAGCAGGGCGACGGGAAGCCTGCGCCGCGGGCGGCGCGCGGTGGGGGGCGGCATGGGACCTCCTGGGGTGGAGACAGGGCGGGAAGGCATCCGGATCACTATGTTGACATGTGCATGTTGTCCGGTTCTACTGAGTGGCGGTCAATTACTCGGCACAGAAGGAGGGTATTCATGCAGACTCTCGAAGAAAAGGTCCAGGTCGCATCCGACCAGAACGCCGACGACGTATTCGATCTGGTGATCGGCGATCTGGAACAGGAAATTCCGCCGCTTGCCTCGCCGACGAATTCCGGCAGCGGAACCGCCTGCGGTTCGTGCGCGAGCATTTACTGCTGTTGATGCGTACCGGGTGGCGCCGCTGACACCGGCGCCACCCGGGTGCGTGTGCGTCCCGTAGCGAGGAGTCGGAGGGCAGCTTTGCCGGAAGCATCAGCGGACACCGAACCGCTCTGGGAGACGGGCGACCCCGGAAGTCTCTCCGAAGAGGGCGGTTGGGCGGACCTTTCACCGGTCGCGCAGCGGGTACTCGCCGCTGTCGGCAAGGGCACGGCGGGCGGGCTCTTCCCGCCGGTGGTCGCCGGGGGCCCGGAGGGGACCGTCAGGACCGGGCGGCTGCTCGGCGGCGAGAAGGATGCGCGGATGCTCGTCCACGCGCTCCGCGACCGCCGGTTCGCACCGCTGCTGGCGCTGCTGGACCGGCTCGATAACTGGTGCGAGGCGGCCGGACGACGGTATTCCGCGGCAATTTCCCCCGGAACGCTGGATATTACCAACGCCGATATCTTCGGCCCCGTGGTGTCCGAGGCGTTCGTTGCCTGCGCGACCGGACGAACGCACTATGCCCGGGACCGGGTGGCGGAGTGGGCGGCACGCTGCGAGGATTTTCTGACGCTCTTTCTCGAACGGCTGCTCAAGGACTTGACCACCTGCTGGCCCGGGAACCCGGCATTCCGGGGACCGGTCGTCGGCCTGTGGATCCACGGCGAGGAAACCCACAACGGCCGCCAGCGCGTGCTGCGGCTCGACTGCGCGGGCGGCGGCCGCATCGCGTACAAACCGCGACCCGCCTCCGGTGAGCTGCTGTTCACCGCGCACGGCGGGGACGGCCCGCCCTCGTCGGTCTTCGACCTCCTCAACCACGCGCCCGCGGCCTCCGGCGCGATCCGGCTGCCCGTGCTCTCCTGCTGGCGCGGGTCCGCCCCCGGCTACCTCTGGCAGGAATGGATCGAGCCGCCCGGCCAGTGGGGGCCGATCCGTACCTCGGGACCGTGGCAGCTCACCGGCACCCGGCTCACCCCGCCGGAGGCGCGACGCTTCTGGCACCGGACGGGCTCCCTGACCGCCGCGATGTTCGCCTTCGGGATCACCGACATGATCGGCGGCAACGTGGTGACCGGCAGCCGGCCCGGCGACCCCGAGCCGCTGCTGTACCCGATCGACCTGGAGATCTACTTCAGCCACGTCCCCCGGCTGTACGACACGGGCCTGCTGCACGACCCCACCGCCGAGGTCGACCAGCACCACGTCGGCCTGGAGCGCACCGCCCGCTGGTGCAGCGCCGAGGGCCCGCCCGTCTGCTGGACCGAGGAAGCGACCGGGGCCCTGCGCCTGCACCGACGCCGCCGCCCCTACGCCCGTGACGAGACCAGGAACGTCGTCGCCGACACCGAGGGCCGGACCGGATACGGACCCCACCTGACCGCCATGCTGCGCGGCATGTTCGACGCCTGGACCCTGATGTGCCGACAGCGGACGGCGATCCGGGACTTCCTGGCGACCGCCACCCCGGGTCACTACGTCCGTGTGCTGCGGCAGCCCACGTTCCGGTACTTCGACGCCCTGGTGCCCCGCTGGCTGTCCGGCGGCGGTGCCGCACCCCGACCCGCCGACCCCGACGTCCACTTCGACCGGGCGGAGATCGACCAGCTCCGGCGCATGGATGTGCCCTACTTCGTCCGCTCGCTGGAGGGCGGCCCGGTGCTCCGGGTCGAACCGCCGCCGCAGACCGACGGGCTTGCCCCGGTCGCGGCCCGCCCGGCCCCCGAGGGCGGCTGGCCGCCCCTGCGGGAACTGCTCGACGGCGCGAACCTCACCCTCGCCGGGCTCGGCGTGGCACTCCGGGACGCGGCGGAGCACGTCTTCGACGATGTGCCGGAGCTGGACGTCACGGACCCGGAGTCGGGCGTACGGCTGCACCTCCAGAGCCCCGCCGAGGGCCAGGTCGCCTTCGACTGGCCGGAGGCGGGCCGAAGGATCACCTACCTCTGGGACCGGGAGAAGGTACGGCTGCGCATCGACCCGGTCGACGCGCCGCAGGCCCCGGTCGAGCCCGCGCCCGCCGGGGAGATCCGGCGCAGGCTCCTGCGGCTGGACCGCCTCGACGGGGCTGTCCGGGTGCCCTGGGCGGACGGCGGCATGACCGACACCGCGGCCGAGGAACGGCTGCGGACCCTGACCGACGCCGGAATCGCCTGGCTGGCCACCGTCGTGGCCGACCACGGATGGCCCGGGCGCGCCCTGGTCGGCCATGATGCGGCCGTCGCGGCGAGCCGCCTCGTACAACACGCCCGGGAGCACCTGGAGTTCCGCAAGCACTGCCTGGAGCTGATGCGGCGGGCGGCGGAGGGCGGCGATCTGCCCTGGCGGGAAGTCGCCTATCTGACGGATGAGTTGCGCCTCGCCGAAGGGCTCCCGCAGGTGTACGGAACGCGGTTCGAGCCGGTCGGCGGCGAACTGGTCCCGTGGCCGGTCGAGGACCCGGAAGGCGTGGACCGCCGCCGGGCCGCCCTCGGAATGGAGCCGCTGGCCGAGCACACGGACCGGATACGGCGGCGGTTCCCCCTGGGGGGTGTCGCGCCGGACAAGGCCGGGTCCGCGACGAGACACCCCCTGACCGGAACGGGAGCGTCATGAGCACGCAGATCCACGAGGCGCGACGAGCGCCCGGCGCCATCGACTGGGAGCTGTTCGGGCAGCGGCACTGGGACCGGAGCCCCGCCCGGCTGCCCGCCGAGCCCCCCGTCGCCCTCGACCGGATCCACGCCCTGACCGTCGAGTCGTGCGCCCCGTTCCGCGCCGGAACCCGCTTCTGGGTGATGCCCGACGTCCGGTTCCTGGTCGGCGACGGCCGACTGCGCGCCCCCGGCGCCCTGTTGCCCGACACCGGCGATCCGACCCTGGACGCCTACCTGGACCGGCTGGACGCCGATGTGTCCGGACAGGGCTACCTGCTGACGGTGAGTCAGCCGCTGCTCCTGGACCACGCGCTGTGGTCAGCGGTGCGGGACGCGATCAGCGGGCTGTGGCGGCAGGTCGGCTGGCCCAACCTCCCTCTGGCCGCCGAGGTGCTGATCGGTGACCGGTTCACCCAGCACACCGGCGCGGCCGAGCGGCCGACCCACGCGGCGCTGACATGGGTGCTGCGCGGGCGGATGGACGTACGGCTGTGGGACGAGCGCGGCGGCCCCCCTCCCGAGGCGATCGCGGACCCGGACCGGCCGGTGGAGGGCGTGCGCACGCTGAGCGCCGGCGCGGGGGAGCTGCTGTACTGGCCGGGCGACCAGCGGCATGTGGACACCTACGGCGACCGGTGCGTGGCGCTGCGCCTGCGCGTCCCCGTCGACCGGGGGCTGCCCTTCACCGCACTGCGGGACCTCCTCGCCGACCTGGTGCACCGGGGTCAGGGCAATGACGAGACCGTGCCGTACTTCCCGTTCGGCGCCGGGACCCGGATCGACGACGAGGACGGGGTGCTGCCCCGCCTGACCGCGCTCGGCGACGAACTGCGCACGGCCGTGACCGGCGAGCAGCTGCACAGGACGCTGCGGGTCCGCTGGGCGGCGCTGCGATCGGCGGCCGGTCTCGAACCGATCCCGGTGCCCCGCGAGGGCGTCGGGATCACCCGCCGGACCCGCTTCCGACGCACGAGCGAGGTCGTCCGGATGCCCGACGGGCCCCGCCAGGAGGTCTGGGCGGTCAACGGAAACGTCTTCACCCTGCCGGCAGCCGCGAGCGACCGTGCGTACGCCGCGCTCGGCGACGGCGAGGAGACCGGCGCCGACGAGGTGTGCCGCGCCCTCGGCGCGGGTGACGAGGACAGGACCGAAAGGACGGTGCTCGCGCTGCTCGACAAGCTCTACCGGCTGCGCGGCATCGACGTGGTCGAGGAGGCCGATGTGGTCGAGGAGCCCGGGCGATGACGCTGACCATCGAGAAGTCCTTCGACTGGGACACCTTCGTCGACCGGTTCTGGGACCGGGAACCCGTGCTGTACAAAGGCGTCGACGGGGCGTTCGAGGGGGCGCCCTACGACGAGGCGGAGGTGTTCGGGGCCGCCGTGCGCGGCAGCCGCCCGCCCCATCCGCTCGCCGTCCCGGGCAACGTCCAGTTCGTCGTGCGACGGCGGCAGCAGACCCGGCCGTACGACTATCCGCCCGAGCTTTCCGACGGCTCGCTCGACGGCTACGAGCAGCGCATGGCCGCCCGGCTGGACGGGCAGCGCTACGCCCTCGTCGTCCACCGCTTCCATGCCTTCTCCCACCCGCTGTGGGCCCGCGCCCAGCGGTTCTACGGCGGACTGTGGGAGCGGGTCGGCCAGCCCACGCACAGCGCGGGCTCCACGCTGTTCCACGGCTCCTACGAGCACAGCCCCGTCGGCGTGCACCAGGACCGCTTCGCGACCTTCATGTACTGCGTACGCGGCACCAAGCGCATGCGGTTCTGGGCCGAACGGCCGTGGTCGGACCCGGTGCACACGGTGCTCGACTACCAGCCGTACCTGGCCTCCTCGTTCGTCGCCGAGGTCGAGCCGGGGGACCTGCTGTACTGGCCCTCGCGCTACTACCACGTCGGGGAGAGCGCCGGTGACGCCCCGGCGACCAGCGTCAACGTGGGCATCCCGCGCCGCGAACACCGGCCGTACTACGAGATCAAGGACCTGTTCCGGGGCACCGGTCCGGTGGCCTCCGCCCCGCTGTTCACCCCGGACGCCGGTGCGGACGGGCGGCTCGCCGGTGAGCTGCCCCCGGCCCTCGCCGATGCCGTGGAGACCTTCGCCCGGCACCTGGAGGAGGACCGGTTCGCCGAGCGGGCGACCGCGCTGGCCCTGCGGGTGAGGACGGCGGGCGGTTTCTGGCCGACCGAGCCGCCCGCCGAGGAGCGGGTGCTCGACGACGACACCCCGGTACGGGCGTGCGCCCCGCTGCTGGCCGCGCCCGGCGACGGCACCCGCGCCTGCGCCGCGAACGGCCACGCCGTCTCCGGCCCGATCACCGCCGAGGCGCTCGCGGTGCTGCGCCGCCTGGACGCCGGTGAAGCGGTGAGCGTCGGTGAACTGCCCGTGTCCCGGCGGGCGGAAGTCCGCCGCCTCCTCCAGGAACTGGAGAGCTTCCGTGCCGTCACGCGCACCGACACCGACTGACCGGACAGCGGCCCCCGCTCACCGGACCGCCGCCGCCCGGGTCGTCGCCGAGATCGCGGACCGGCTCGCCGAGCCGGAGCGGGTGGCCCGGATCGCGGGCGTACCGGACAACGTCATGCGCTATCCGGGCGCCCCGCAACCGGTCTGGGACCCGCTGCTGCTCAACGACGGCCACCCCGGAGTCGCCCTGCTGTTCGCGGAGTTGGCCGCGGGCGAGCCGGAGCTGCGGGGCCGGGCGCACGCACACCTCTCGGCGGCCCTCGCCGCCGGCATCCGGCTCCGGCCGCAGTCCCTGTTCGGAGGGATGGTGGCGCTCGCGTACGCCGGACACACCGCCGCCGTCGGATCCGGCGGTTACGCGACGATGCTGGCCGGTCTTGACCGGCACATCACCGAACAGGCCCGGGAACGCGCCCACGCAGACCTGGAACGGACGCGCGCCGGAGAGCCGGTCGGCGCGTGGAGCCGTTACGACGTACTGGGCGGCACCGCCGGGATCGGCCGCTATCTGCTGGCCCGGCACGAGGCGGCGGACGGGCAGGCGGCGCGGGAGACGGCCGGGGCCGCGCTGACCGAGGTGCTCACCTCCCTCGTGGCGGCGGCCACGGCCGACGACATCACGCGCCACGGCGCCCGGCTGTCCGCGTGGTGGGTCACCGACGGGCTGGAGCACGGGCTCGTCGAACACGTCAACTTCGGTCTCGCACACGGGGTCACCGGTCCCCTCGCGCTCCTGTCCACCGCCTGGCGGGCGGGGTTCCGGGTGGACCGTCAGGACGAGGCCATCGAACGGATCATGGCCTTGCTGTCGAGCCGCCGGATGGCCGACGCCCACGGACCCCGCTGGCCGCACCTGGTCAATCTCGCCCACATCGAGAGCGGCGAGGGGCCGGAACGCGGGCGGGACTCCTGGTGCTACGGCGCCGCGGGCGCGGCCCGTGCCGTGCACCTCGCCGGGCTGGCGCTGGACCGGGCGGACTGGCGCGCCGACGCACACGCCGCCCTGCGGGGCGCGCTGGACGCGGCGAGCGACGAGCTGATCCGGGACTCCGCGCTGTGCCACGGCTGGGCGGGACTGCTCCAGATCGTGCTGCGCATGGCCCACGACAGCGCCGGCGAGGACTACCGGGCGGACGCCGACCGGCTGGCGGCCCGGGTGGTCGACGCATTCGACCCCGGGGCGCCGTTCGGCTTCCGTTACGCCCACGTCCTGGCCGCCCGCGAACTGGACCGGCCCGGCTTTCTGGAGGGAGCCGCGGGGATCGCCCTCGCCCTGCACACCTACGCCACCGGGAACGCACCGGCCACGCCGTGGGACGGAGCGCTGCTGCTGAGCTGAGAGCGGGCATGCGCCGGTGCGATAGTCGGGGGGCGAACGAATCAGCGGCCCACCGGAGGAATCACCGTGCACTACGACCTTGCCGAACGGCTGGTCATCGGGATCGCGTCCAGCGCTCTCTTCGACCTCACGGAGTCGGACGCCGTCTTCCGGGAACAGGGCGAGGAGAGCTACCGCGCCTACCAGGAGCAGCACGTGGGCGATCCGCTCCGCCCGGGGACGGCGTTCCCGTTCATCCGGCGTCTGCTGTCGCTGAACGACCTGGGCGCGGCGGACGACCCCCTGGTCGAGGTGATCGTCCTGTCCCGGAACGACCCCGACACCGGGCTGCGGGTCATGCGGTCCATAGCGGCCCACGGCCTGCCCATCAGCCGCGCCATCTTCATGCAGGGCCGCTCCCCGCACCGCTTCATGCCCGCGCTCAACATGTCCCTGTTCCTGTCGGCGAACGAGCAGGACGTCCGCGAGGCCGTCACCGCCGGGCGGCCCGCCGGGCATGTGCTGGGTTCTCCGTACGAGGACGACGCGGAAGACCACGACCTGCGGATCTCCTTCGACTTCGACGGGGTCCTGGCGACGGACGCCTCGGAGCAGGTGTTCCAGGAGGGCGGCATCGAGAAGTTCCGTGCCCACGAGGTCGCCAACGCGGCGGTCCCGCACGACGCGGGCCCGCTGAGGGACTTCCTGGCCAATGTGAACCGCATCCAGCAGCGGGAGGAGAGGGAGCGCCGGAAGAACCCCGACTACCGCATCCGCCTGCACGTCTCCATCGTCACCGCCCGCAACGCGCCCGCGCACGAACGTGCGGTGCAGAGCCTCAAGGGATGGGGCGTCACCGTCAATGACGCCTTCTTCCTCGGCGGCATCGACAAGGGCGAGATCATGAAGGTCCTGAAGCCGCACATCTTCTTCGACGACCAGCAGGGCCACCTGGAGAGCACCTCACGGACCACCCCGAGCGTGCACGTGCCGTTCGGCAAGCTCAACGAGCGGGCGGCGCCGACGGGCGCGGACGCCTGATCCCGTTCGACGGCGCGCCGACGTCGTCGATCCGCCCGCCGCGCTCGCGGCCCACGGCGAACTGACGGCCCATCACTCCGGGCGCACCGGCTGAGCCACCGCCTGCGCGCCGTGCGAGAGTTCGTACCTACGGGGGCCGGGGGCCCGGTGGCGAGGGAGGGAAGACCGTGGACCTGTTCGACGGGGAGCTGGGCGGACGCGACGAGCACGAGACGGTCGCAGGGGGCCGTTGGTCCTGGTGCGGCGTGATCGTCGTCGGGGTGGCGATCCTGCTCGCGATGCTGATGAGCTGGTTCTTCGGGCTGCTGGGACGGCTGTTCTGACGTCGCCGCCCCGTGCATGCGGAAGGCTACGCTAAAGTCACAGAAAGTGACGGTCGTGTGGAGTGGGGCGGCACGGCCTGCCAACCGCCCCTGTATGGGCGGCGAGTACCCCTGTACGGGCAGCGAGTAGAGGAGAGACATGAGCATCGACGACGATGAGCTCCGCCGCAGGATCCGCTCCGACGTTCCCCACTCGGCGCGCGTCTGGAACGCCTGGCTGGGCGGCAAGGACCACTATCCGGTGGACCGGGAGCTGGCCGACGTGGTCAGTGCGGCCTATCCGCAGATGGTCGACATCGCCCGCGCCTCCCGTGCGTTCCAGGTCCGCGCGATCCGCCATCTGGCCTCCATGGGCGTACGCCAGTTCCTGGACGTCGGCACCGGGCTGCCGGTGGCGAACAGCACCCACGAGGTGGCCCAGGGCATCGCGCCCGAGGCACGGATCGTCTACGTCGACAACGACCCCATCGTCCTCGCCCACGCCCAGGCGCTGCTGACCAGCGCGCCGGAGGGCCGCACGGCCTATGTGGACGAGGATCTCTCCGACACGGACGCCGTGGTGGACGAGGCGGCGAAGACGCTGGACCTGTCCGAACCCGTCGCCGTGCTCCTGCTGTCGACGCTGGGGCACCTCGCTCCGGCCGAAGGCATCGAGGTCGTTCAGCGGTACATGGCCCGTATGCCGTCGGGGAGCCATCTGGTGCTCTGCGACACGGTGAAGACCCCGCAGACCCTGGCCGCCCAGGAGGCCTACGACTCGGGCGACAACCCGCCGTACCTGGTGCGGGACCCGCAGGAGATCACCGCCTGCGCGGCGGGCCTGGAGCTCCTCGAACCGGGATTCGTCTCGATCGACCGGTGGCGGCCCGAGAGTGACGACGCGGTGCCGGTCGACCAGTGGGGGCTCGTCGCCCGCAAGCCGTAGCCGTACCGCTCAGCCGCTCCGTCGCCGGGTGGCCGTATCCCTGCGCAGTTGGCTGGTGTGACGGGTGAGCGAGTCGACGCGGTCCGCCAGCTTCCGGTGCCCCGGGGCGAGATGGGGGTGGAGCGCGGTGAGCGGGGTGACCAGGGCGGCGGCGTCGTCCGCGCCGAGTGCCTGGCGAAGCCGGTCCAGGGAGAGGTCCGCCGAGGCGGGGAGGTCCGGGAGCGCGGTGATCTGCCCGGCGAGCGACCGCAGGTCCGCCGCGTTCTGCCGCGCCCACGTGGTGATCGACCGGTCCGCCGCCCGGCTGTCCCGGGTGGCCCGGACCCGTTGCTCACCGGTGCTGCCCGCGGTGCCCGGACGCAGTCGCAGATAGCGCCGCTCGGCGGCCTGGCGACTGGCGACGCCCAGCGGATCGGCGAGGTCGGCCCAGCTCGCCCCCGCCGCCCGGGCGGCCTCGATCAGCCCGGTCTCCCAGCCCGCGAGCCGCTCCCGCACCTCGCGCAGCAGCTGGAGCGAGGCAAGGGCCTGGGCCCGCTCCGACACAGGCGCCTGACCGCAGGCGGCGTCGGTGTCGTGGGCCTCGCGGACCGCCTCGTCGATGGCCCGGAGAGCCGCTGACGCCGCCAGGAAGGAGACGGCGTTCGGTACGGGGTCCTCGGACGGCTCGGGCCTGGCTCGTGTGGACACGGAAGCTCCCTCGTTGCTCGGAATGCAGTCATCCTTTCGGTGACATTGTCAGTTGTCATCGAATGGATGACATGCTACAACGGTCTCAGGTGAAAAGCACGGGCCGTCCGCCCGATCGACTGGAGGTGTTTCCGTCATGCTGATGCGTACCGACCCCTTCCGTGAACTCGACCGGATCACCGAGCAGCTCCTGCGCCCCGGCACCTGGTCGCGGCCCTCGGCGATGCCGATGGACGCGTACCGTGAGGGCGACGAGTACGTCGTGGCGTTCGATCTTCCCGGTGTCCTGCCGGACGCGATCGACATCGACGTCGAGCGGAACATGCTGACCGTCAAGGCTGAGCGACGGCCGGCGGTGAACGCCGACCACGTGCAGATGGAGCTCTCCGAGCGTCCGCTGGGCGCCTTCTCGCGGCAGATCGTCCTCGCGGACACCCTCGACACCGAACGGATCGACGCCGACTACGACGCGGGTGTGCTGACCCTGCGCATCCCGATCGCCGAGCGCGCCAAGCCCCGCAAGATCACCATCGGCGGGGAGTCCCGGCGCAAGGAGATCAAGGGCTGACCCGGGTCCGCCCACGACAGCGGCGAGGGCCGGGACGGGATCTCCCCTTCTTCCCCCGGTTCCGGCTCCCGCCCTCACCACCCCGAGGGGGCGGCTGCGGTGACCCTGCGATGGGAGGCGTTCCTGGACCGGGTTCGGGAACGCGGAGAGTACGAAACGCGAACGGAGGCCGAGCGCGCCGCGCGCGTCGTCCTGGCTCTCCTCGGTGCCCACCTGGTGGGCAGGGAGCGGGCCGAACTGGCCGCCCGGCTCCCGGAGACCATGGCCCTGATCCTGCTGAACCCGCTCCAGGCCGCCGAACCGCTCTCCCCGGACCGGTTCGTGCGCGCCACCGCGGCGTGGATCGAGGGCGCCACCGAACAGACGGCCCTGTGGGACGTCGGCGCCGTCCTCAGCGTCGCCGCGGATGCGGCGGGCGACGAACTCACCCGCCGTGTCCTGCTGCAACTGCCGACGGGGTACGACGCGCTCTTCGGCCACCTGAAGAACACCTGAGCAGTACGACGAGAAGGGCTGCTGCCACGATGATTCACGAGCCTCGGAACGCCGGCGCACCACAGGACGCGACGTGGGACCGGTTGCTGGAGAAGATCAGATACGACGGGGCCTACCCCACCCGCGAACGCGCCGAGGACACCCTGCGCGCCGTGCTGACCGCACTCGGCCGGCAGGTCACCGGCGACGAGCGCGTCGCCCTCGCCGCCGCGCTGCCCCGAGAAGCCGCCCGGGCGTTCACCACCGAGGCCCCGGCCCTCGAACAGCTCGGCGGCGCGGGCTTCGTGTACGACCTCGCACTGCGCACCGCGGGAACCCCGGCGACCGCCCGCTGGGACGCCGGAGTCGTCCTGAGCGCTGTCGCCGGTCTGGTGGGGGACGAACTGGTAACCCGGCTCGTCCGCAGGCTGCCGCTCGGCTACGCGCTCCTCTTCGGGCGCGCGGAACTCGCCCCGGCCGCCTGACCCGTAGGCGTACCGGCCGCCGACGAGGACGTCAGCGGACCCGGGCCGTGTCCGGACACGGCCCGGGCGGGAGATTCGGCACCCGCGGCCGGTGGTCCCGGCCGATGCACGCGCGGCGGCGGATGCGCAGCACGGCCAGCACTGCCGACGCGCCCGGCTCCCCCTGCGCGCACGGCCCTAGAAGACTCACCAAGATCTTCATGAGTCTTCTAGCGGCGGATCGTCACCGGGTCGGTCTCCGCGTCGTTGTGTCTCCGCGCCCAGTTCTCCAGCGCCACCCGGCAGGCGTGGTCGAGGTGGCGCAGGCCGCTGAGGTCCAGCTCCATGGCCTGGTCCTGCGGAAGCTTCTCCAGCTGCTCCAGGATGCGCGGCAGCCGCAGGAAGGTGGCGTTGCCGGTGAGCGTCACCACGACCCGGCCGCCGGTGAGCTGATGGGTGGAGAGCTGTACGTGCGATGTCTCCCAGGCCGACTTGACCACGGCCAGCAGCAGACCGAGCACGACCCCCTCGAACAGGTTGGTCACCACGATGGCCAGCGCGGTGACCGCCAGCAGGACCGCTTCCCCGCGGTGCTCGCGCCACAGCGGCCCGAACTCCCTGGCGGGCACCAGCTTGCACCCGGCGTGCACGAGGATTCCGGCGAGGGCGGCCAGCGGGATGATGCCGATGGCCGCCGGGAGCAGGGCGGCGAACAGCAGCAGCCACATACCGTGGGCGACCCGGGAGAGCGCGGTCGTCGCCCCGGCCTGGACGTTGGTGGTGCTGCGGACGACGACCGCGGCCATCGGGAGCGCGCCGAGTGCCCCACAGAGGGTGTTGCCGACGCCCTGGGCCACCAATTCCTTGTCGTAGTCGGTGCGGGGCCCGTCCTGCATCCGGTCGACGGCCGCCGCGCTGAACAGACTCTCTGCCGAGGCGACGAGGGCGATGGCCAGGACGGTGCCGATGACCGCCACATCGGCGAGTTGGGCGAACTCCGCCCCGCCGGGCGGATCGATGGCCTGCAGCAGCCCGTTCACATCGGCCACCGCCGGCCGCAGCCCGGCCAGGGAAGCGACGGCGGTGGCCAGGACGACCGCGACGAGGGGGGCCGGCACGAGTCGTACGGTGGCCGGGAGCTTCGGCCACAGCAGCAGCACGGCGACCGTTCCGGTGCCCAGGCCGAATGCGGTCAGGGCCTCGTGGTTCGTGACGATCTCGACGGCGAGCCCCGGAAGTCCGGCCAGCGTGGCGAGACCGCTGCCCGGCTGCTCCGTGTCGGCCATGGCGTACACCTGGCCGAGCACGATGATCAGGCCGATGCCGGCGAGCATGCCTTGCACCACGGAGACGGAGATGGCGCGGAACCAGCGGCCGAAGCGCGCCAGGCCCAGCACCACCTGGAGCAGGCCGGCGGCCAGCACGATCGGGCCGAGCGCGCTGACGCCGAATTCCGTGATCGCCTCGTAGACGAGCACGGCGAGTCCGGCGGTCGGGCCGCTGACCTGGAGCCTGCTGCCCGGTAGGAAGCCGATGACCAGCCCGCCGACGATACCGGTGACCAGACCCAGTTCGGCCGGTACTCCGGAGGCGACGGCGACGCCGACGCACATCGGCAGCGCGACGAGGAAGACGACGATCGACGCCAGTAGGTCACGTCGAACGACCTGGGGGTTCTTGAGTTCCTTCGCGGAGATCACGGATGGTTTCCCTTGTGGGTACGGTCGCGCCCGGCCGGGGCCGGGCGCGAGAGAGTGGGGGAGGGAAGCCGTCAGAGGCGGGCGAACGAGGGCCCGTGCTCCGGTCGGTGCACGCTGACGGAGCCGGTGTGCACCTCGTAGTACCAGGCGTGCAGACCGAGGGTGCGCTCGGCGAGCCGCTCCCGCACCGCGGGGTAACCCCGCAGGGTGTCGAGCTGGGCGAGGGCGTGTGTCTGGATCGCCCCGGGCAGATCGCCGGAGTGGGCGGTGGGGGCCCTGCCGTCCGAGGAGCGCTCCAGCCAATGGCGGACGGCGGGCATGGCGGAGAGGTCGTCGCCCCGGAACACGGCGCCCACCGCGCCGCAGTGGGAGTGCCCGCAGACGATGATGTCGCGCACCTGGAGCATGCGCAGCGCGTACTCGATGGTCGCGGCCTCGCCGGTGGGCCGGTCCCGTTCGGGATAGGGCGGCACGATATTGCCCGCCGTACGGAGTTCGAAGAGCTGCCCCGGGCGGGCGCCGGTGAACAGTGAGGGGACGACCCGGGAGTCCGAGCAGGTGATGAAGAGGGCTTCGGGGGTCTGGCCGTCCGCGAGTAGGGCGAAATCCTTTGCGTTCGCGGCGACGTGCTCGGTGAAAGTCCGGGCGTGTTCTACGAGGGACTGCATGGTGGCCTGCCTCCTGCATCCGGCGGTACCGGGGAGCGGTGTGGTCGGGTCATATTGGCGAATGAGCTGTTTATATCCGTATGAATGTTCGGAACGGAGGGGGTGCCTCACCTCGTGATATGCCGCAAGGCGGCCACTGTGAGACCCGTTCCGATCGCATCGCTGGGATACGACTACAGCTCACCATATAGACCAGAACTTTGCTATCGCATTACCTTCTCGTGAAGGAACACGAATGCGCCATTCTTGCCATTCATTCGGCTGGTTCTTTGTGATAGCCAATGAGGAGACCGGTCCGCGTGGGACGGGAGAAGCGTCAGATACGGCGGCCGTGCAGGAACAGATGCGGCTCGGGTTCGCCCGCCGGATGCTGCGGGGTGAACAGCGCGCTCCGCTCCCATTCCACGATGAGACCCGACCGTGTCAGCAGTGCGGTGAACTCCTCGGCCCCGAAGCTGGAGACCCGGACCGGCTGCCCCATGAACACCGCGTCGGCATCCGCCACGTCCACCGGGACCGTGGCGGCCACCAGCACCCCGCCGACCCGCAGCGACCGGGTGAGCCGCTCCAACAGCTCGCCCTGCTCGCCGCGAGACATCTGCAGCAGCGAGAAATAGACGCAGACGGCGTCGAACTCTCCCCCGGGCAGCGGTAGTTCGCGGATGTCGGCACACCGGAACTCGGCCCCCGGCACCTGTCGGGCCGCGAGAGCCGTCATCACCGGCGACACATCGACGCCCAGCACCCGGTGCCCCGCCTCCGCCAGGGTCTGCGCGGTGGGACGGCCCGTACCGCTGCCCACGTCCAGTACGCGGCTGCCCGGCGCGAGGTCCGCCAGCAGGCGGTCCAGCGAGGCGCGGTGAGCCGTGGAGGAGGCGAAGGCCCGCTCGTACTCCGCCCCCAGCGCGTCGAACACCGCCGCGGCCGGACGCCCCCGGCCGTCGTGCGCGTCCGGGAGTCCGTGGCTGTCACCCATCGGAGCGGTCCTTCCGTGGTGCGGCGGTGAGTTCGGGGCCCGTCGTCGTGCACGGCCGCTCTGAGCGTCCCCCCGCGACCACCTGAGTATGCCGGGCCGTCACCCCTGAGTACGTGCCCCGATGTTCCGGCGCCCGGCCGCTGTTCGAATACCCGTATGACCTCCGACGTCCGTATGACCTCCGAAGCGCCGCGCCGCCCGCGCATCCAGCACGTCACCACCGCCGGTACCGCCCTCGCCGTCACGCTGCTCCCGCTGGTGGTCGGCGTGCTGCTGGCCAGGACCATGGCGGCGGACCCGATGACGACGGTGAACGCGCTGGTCACCAACGGCGGTCACCGCCCGCGCGTGTCGCCGAAGGAGTGGCGCCGGTGCGGCGGCCACGCACTGCGCAGGCTGCGTACCGCCGAACGGGTGAGCACGGGCCGCCCCGGCGCGCGCCGACGCCGTCCGGCCGGTGCTTTCCGGCCGGACGGCGTCAGGGGTACGGAGTAGGGAACGGGGAGGCGGCGGGGGAGCGGGTCAGCGGACCGGCTCGATCTCCCGGATCTCGTCCTCCCCGTCCCCCGACGGCCGATCGAACTGGGTGCGGTACAGCTCCTCGTACCGCCCGCCCGCCGCCAGCAGTTCGGTGTGCGTTCCGTTCTCCACGATCCGGCCCGCCTCCACGACCAGGATGCGGTCGGCCGCCCGTACGGTCGAGAGCCGGTGGGCGATCACCACGGCGGTCCGGCCCGCCAGCGCCTCGGTCAGGGCCTCCTGCACGGCGGCCTCCGAGGTGGAGTCGAGGTGCGCGGTCGCTTCGTCGAGGATCACGACGCGCTGGCGGGCCAGCAGCAGCCGGGCGATGGTGAGCCGCTGACGCTCACCGCCGGAGAGCCGGTAGCCGCGCTCGCCCACCACCGTGTCCAGACCGTCCGGCAGCGAGGCGATCAGACCGTCGAGCCGGGAGCGGCGCAGGGCGTCCCAGATCTCGTCCTCGGAGGCGTCGGGCCGGGCGAGCAGCAGATTGGCGCGTACGGACTCGTGGAACAGGTGCCCGTCCTGGGTGACCATGCCGAGCGTGTCCCGGATCGAATCGGCGCTCAGGTCCCGTACGTCGACACCGTTCAGCCGTACGGCACCGGCATCCGCGTCGTACAGCCGGGGCAGCAGCTGCGCGATCGTCGACTTGCCCGCACCGGACGAGCCCACCAGGGCGATCATCTGGCCCGGTTCGGCGCGGAAGGACACCTCGTTCAGGACCGGTGTGCCGCCCCGGTCGTCGAGTGCGGCGACCTCCTCCAGGGAGGCGAGGGAGACCTTCTCGGCGGAGGGGTAGCCGAAGGAGACCCGGTCGAACTCCACGGAGACCGGGCCCTCGGGCACCGGACGGGCGTCCGGCTTCTGCTCGATCAGCGGCTTCAGGTCCAGGATCTCGAAGACCCGCTCGAAGCTGACGAGCGCGCTCATCACCTCGACCCGCGCCCCGGCGAGCGCGGTGAGCGGCGCGTACAGCCGGGTCAGCAGCAGGGCCAGTGCCACGACGGCCCCCGCCTCCAGGCTGCCGCGCAGGGCGTAGAACCCGCCGAGCCCGTACACGAGCGCCAGGGCCAGGGCTGATACCAGGGTCAGCGCGGTGATGAACGCCGACTGGACCATCGCCGTACGGACACCGATGTCCCGGACCCGGTCGGCGCGGGCGGCGAACTCCGCGGACTCGTCGGACGGCCGCCCGAACAGCTTGACGAGGGTCGCGCCGGGGGCGGAGAACCGCTCCGTCATCTGCGTGCCCATCGCGGCGTTGTGACCCGCGGCCTCCCGCTCCAGCCCGGCCATCCGGGCTCCCATCCGGCGGGCGGGCACGACGAAGACGGGGAGCAGGACCAGCGAGAGCAGGGTGATCTGCCAGGAGAGCGTGAGCATCACGGCGAGCGTCAGCAGCAGGGTGACGAGGTTGGAGACGACCCCGGAGAGCGTGTTGCTGAACGCGCGCTGGGCGCCGATCACATCGTTGTTGAGCCTGCTGACCAGGGCGCCGGTCCGGGTCCGGGTGAAGAAGGCCACCGGCATCTTCTGGACGTGGTCGAACACGGCGGTGCGCAGGTCCAGGATCAGACCCTCGCCCAGCGTCGCCGACAACCAGCGCGTGAGCAGCGCCAGCCCGGCTTCGAGCACCGCGATCAGCGCGATGAGCAGGGCGAGCCGGATGACCGTCCCGGTCTCCTCACCCTTGACGATCGCGTCGACGACCCGGCCGGCGAGGACCGGTGTGGCCACGGCGAGCAGCGCGGTCACGACGCTGAGCAGCAGGAACCGGCGGATGCGCCGCCGGTGGGGGCGTGCGAAGACCAGGATGCGGCGCAAGGTGGCCCGGGAGAAGGGCCGGCGGTCCTCCTGGGCGTTGATCGCACTGTGCAGCGAGTGCCAAGCCGTGACTTCCATGTCCATGGGGCGCTCCGAATTTGATGGCCAGGGGTGTCCCGTCGGCCGTGCGGCCCCGGGTGCACTGAGAACGCTAAAACCCGAAGTTTGGTTGAGGTCAAGGCCGTGCGTGGCTCCTGTGGGCGGCCGGTCGGAACGGTCATGCGGGGCTGGCATGATCGAGGGATGAACGAGTGCATCATCGCCGCCTGTGACGGGGCGTCCAAGGGAAATCCGGGACCGGCCGCCTGGGCGTGGGTCGTGGCGGACGCGGAGGGGACCCCCGTGCGCTGGGAGGCCGGACCGCTCGGCACCGCGACGAACAACGTCGCCGAGCTGACCGCGCTGGCCGAGCTGCTGGAATCCGTCGATCCGGCGGTGCGCGTCGAGGTGCGGATGGACTCGCAGTACGCGATGAACGCCGTGACCAAGTGGCTGCCGGGCTGGAAGCGCAACGGCTGGAAGACCTCCGGCGGGAAGCCCGTCGCCAATCGTGAGCTGGTCACCCGGATCGACGCCCTGCTCGCCGAGCGCTCGGTGACCTTCCGCTATGTCCCCGCCCATCAGGTGGACGGGGATCCGCTCAACGCGCTCGCCGACCAGGCCGCGAGCGAGGCCGCGGTGGCCCAGCGCCCGGCGGGCACGGCGCACGGCGAGACGGCTCTGCCGGTGCCCGCTCCCGCACGGTCGACGAAGGCGACGGGGCGTACGGAAGCCTCCGGTGCGGCGGGCGCTTCGCGGGGCGGGCGGTCCACCGGCACGATCAAGGCGCGGTTCGCGGGCCGGTGCCACTGCGGAAAGCCGTACGCGGCCAAGGAGCCGATCGCGAAGAACCCGAACGGCTGGGGACACCCGGAGTGCCGTACGGCCCCTGCCTGAGGCGGGGCGGCGTCGGCGCCGAGACCGCGGGCGGCGTCAGAGGGTGAGCGGCGTCAGAGGGTGAGCGGCGTCAGAGGTCGGCCCAGACGAGTCGGCCCGCCAGTGCGGCGCGGGTGCCCCAGCGGGCGGCCAGCGCGTCGACGAGCAGCAGACCCCTGCCGTCCTCGGACAGACAGTCGATCGCATCGTCGGCGCCGAGGCCGCCGGTCTCCCGGGCCGAGGCCCTCAGCAGCTCCACCGAGTCGTCAGGACAGGCGGGGGATGGGATACGGGCCCGGCCGCGGTTCCACACGCACAGGCGTACCCCGCCGGGCGAGCGCAGGAGGCGACAGCGGATCCGCCGGGTGCTGGTGTGCTGCACGGCGTTGGTGACCAGTTCCGTCACGATGAGAGCGGCCGCCTCGACGCGGTCGGCGGGTTCTCCCCACGCGCGCATCGCCTCCTGCACCCGGTGCCGCGCCTCCGGCACCCCCCTGGGCGATCGGGGCACCCACCAGCTGTGCGCACCTCGGCCGCCTCCGGCATCGGGGGCGCGTTCCGCGCAAATGGCTATTTCCGACATGTATGCACTCTCGACGCAAAACGCGTACTTTGCAACCGACAGAGTGTGTAGTGCTCCCTATCGGGGCTCGACGAGGAAGGTATCCGCATGCGAGCCCGATCCGGTCCCACCGTGGAGCACCGCGTACTGGCGGTCCGCCTCCGGCTGCTGCGGGAACGCGCCGGGATCAGTCTCCGGGCCGCCGCGGAGGCACTGGATGCCCACCCCGCCACCGTCCGGCGGATCGAACGGGCCGAGACCGGACTGGACGCCCGGCAGGTCAGCGAACTGCTGCGCTGCTACGGAGTCCCGCCCGCTGTCGCCGAGCCCATGATGGCCAAACTCGCCGACGCGAACCTGCCCGGCTGGTGGCACCGCTGGCGGGACGCGATGGACACCTGGCAGCAGGAGGTCATCGGCGTGGAGTCCTCGGCCAGTCTCGTGCGGACCTGGCACCCGGCGCTCGTGCCCGAGCTGCTGCGCACCCCCGCGTACGCCGCCGCGCTCCACCGCACGCAGTACCCGGACGACCCCCCGGCCCGGCTGGAGCGCCGCGTCGAACTGCTGCGGGAGCGGCGCCGGCGGATGCGTGAGCGGGGAGCCGACCTGTGGGCCCTGTTCCCGGCCGCGGCCCTGCACACCCGGGTCGGCGGGCCGGAGACGATGGCCGGGCAGCGGGCGGCGCTGGCCGAGGCGATGCGGGAGCGGCACATCACCGTCCAGGTGGTGCCCATGGACCACCCGCCGCACCCCCTGACCGGCATGCCGCCCCTTCACCTGCTGCGGGTCCCCGCCCCCGAGATCGGCGACCAGGCCGTCCTGGAGACCCCCGGCGTCCGGGTCGACGTCGTCGACGACCCCGAGACCGTGATGGCCCACCGCATCCGGCTGGACGCCGCGTGCGCCGCCGCGCCCCGTCCCGGGACCCCGCTGCCGGAGTGAGCGGCCACGGGCGGAGCCCTCCCGGCCCGCGCCGGGATGCGAGAGCAGCCGACCCCGTACAGCGTGGGGGAGTGGTGGAGCTGCGCAGAGCCCAGTGGATCCCGGTGGGGGTCATCCTGCTGGCCGCCGTGCTGGACCTGGCCACTCCGACGGACGTCACCTCCGCGCCGCTGCTGATGGCCGCGCCCGTCGCCGCCGCACCGCTCCTGAGCCTGCCCGGCATCATCGCGATCGGCGCCCTGTCCATGGCCGTCCACGCGGCCCTCGCCTGGATCAACGGCACCTTCGGCTGGCACCGGGGCGTCGCCAACCAGCTCACCCTTCTGGCCGTAACCGTGCTGGCCGTCCTCATCCACCGCGCCCTGGAGGGCCAGACCGCCCGGACCCGCCGTGCCCGGCAGGTCGCCGCCGTGGCCCAGAGCGCCGTCCTGCCCAGGCCCCCGTCACGGCTCGGCGAGCTCAGGATCGCCGCCCGGTACGTGCCCGCCGAGGACGAGGCCATGATCGGCGGCGACCTCTACGTCGTCCAGGACACCCCGCACGGGGTGCGCGTGATGGTCGGGGACGTACGGGGCAAGGGCCTGGGCGCGGTGAGCGCGGTCTGCGCGGACCTGGGCGCCTTCCGTCACGCCGCGGACGAGGCCGAGGACCTGCCCCGCCTGGTGGCCTCCCTGGAACGGGCCCTGCTGCGCGAGGGCGGCCGTCGCGGCGGGCACGAGCGGGACGAGGGGTTCACGACGGCCCTGATCGCCGAGTTCTCCGTCGGCCTCGACACCGTACGGGTCATCAACCGCGGGCACCCGCCCCCGGTGCTGCTGGACGCCGGGGGCCGGGCCGCCGTCCTGGAACCGTCCGAGGAGGCGCCCCCGCTCGGCATGAGCGCCCTGGGCGCCTGGTCGGCCCCGGTCGACACGTTCTCCTTTCCCCCCGGCGCCACCCTCATCTGCTACACCGACGGGGTCACCGAGGCCCGCGACGAGTCCGGGGTCTTCTACGACGCGGCCGTGCGCCTGCCCCATCTCGTACGCCACCGGGCGCTGACCGGTGATCCGGCCACCCCGGCGCAGATCCTCCACCTCATGATCGAGGACGTGGGACGGCACACCGGCGGCCGAATCCAGGACGATCAGGCGCTCCTCGCCCTGCACCGGCCCCTGGGCGTGCATGAATGACGAGCGGCGCGCGCCGCCGTAGGCGTACGGGGCGGGCGGAAGCCCGCGAAGAATGGGTAGATGATGAGCCATGGACACAACCGCTTGGCTCGTTGTCGCCGCCGTGGCCGCGCTGATCACCCTGGTTCTGGCCGCCGTGCTCCTGGTGCGCGTCTTCAAGGCCAGGAAACTCCTGGTGGACTCCGGGATTCCGCTGCGCAGCAAGGCGCTCGTCTGGGCGGCCGTGATCTACACGGTGTCGCCCGTCGACCTGCTGCCGGACCCCGTCTACCTCGATGACATCGGATTCCTGCTGGTCGCCCTGCGCTCCCTGCACTCGGCCGCGTCGGCCGCCGGAGTGCGTACGGGCCAGCGGGCGGAGGCGCCGACGGACACCCCGGTGGAGATGAAGACCCTCTAGGCGTATTGGCCCGCTTGGCCCGCGCGGTGTTGGTGACGCGGCTGACGGGCGGGCGTCCGGAAAGTCACGGTCCAGGCTCGACTTTCCGGGCACGGCCCAGGGCTGTCCCGTCATCCCTGGCGGATCAGCGTGATTACAGGGCAGCCCTCAGGCCCGGGCGGCGGCCGCCGGTGCCCCCGTCTGCGGCCCGGGGTCCTGCGGGTTCGGCGAACCGGGCGCCGGGGGCTGCGGGGCCGACTGAGAGCCGGGCGGGTCGGCGGGCGGCGGCTCGGAGGTGGCCGGGTCGTCCGGGGGCGGCTCGGAGGTGGCCGGGTCGTCCGGCGGGGGCTCGGAGGTCGCAGGGTCCTCACCCGGCGGTGACGTCTGCTCGTCCGGCGAGGCGGAGGGATCCGACGGGGGGCACGGCCGGTCCTGGTCCTCACGCGATCCCGGCGGACAGGGCGAGGCGGACGCGTCCTCGGGAGGATCGGTCTTCTTGTCGCCGTCGCCCGTGTCGCCGGCGAGCCGCTCGAACCATTCGCCGTTCTCCGGGTCGACCATCACGAACTCTTTCACCGGTTTCGCCGACGGCTCGACCACGACCACGTCCGACGCCCGGTAACCGGGCCAGGCCTGCCCCGTCGTGCGGGGAGTGCTGTCCTGGGCGACGGGCGGCAGCAGCGGGTTGCCGCAGGCGCAGCGGACCCGGGGCACGCCGCGGTCGTCGACGAGGACCGCCGTACCGGCCTGGAGCACCGCCTGATAGGCCGTCGCCTCGCCGTCCCGGAAGCCGTGGTTGGTGACACGGGTGTCCATCCGGAGCGTCACGGGGGTGAGGTCGCGCAGATAGCCGGGGACGGCGGACGGCTCGATGTCCTGGACCGAGGCGAACGCCCGGTTCTTGTCCGGGGCAGCCGTCAGCGTGTCGATCTGCTTCTCCACATCGCAGCTGGCGACCTGGCGGGTGCCCCCGTACAGACCGGGCGCCGCGCCGTCGACCCCGCGTGTCACCTTGGTGCCGGTCGCCGTTGCGCTGGGCGCCTTCGAGGGCGTCGCCGTCCCGGGCTCGGCCGCGTCGTCGTTGGCCGTGGACTCCGTGAACGGATCGGGCCCCGAGGAGCCCGCCGCCTGGAGGAACACCTCGCCGCCCGCCTTCGAGCCGCCGTCGGGCCGGGTAAGGAAGACGATCAGCACGACCGCCGCCACCAGCGCTGTGGCGATCGCCGCGATCCGGGGGACCGAACGCCACCAGGGGCGCCCGGGGCCGGAACCGGGAGTGGCGCCCGAGCCGTGCCCAGGGCCCCCGCCCGCGCCGCCGGAACCTCCCGCGCCGCCGTCCCCCGAACCGCCGGAGCCGCCCGGTCCGCCGTGGTCGTCACCGCCGGGCGGGCCGGGCGGTGGACTGGACACGGTGGGAGGCGGAGGCGTCGGACCACCGGACTGCGAAGGGCCCGAGAGCGGGCCGGAGGGCGGTCCTGTGGGGCGGCCGGATGACGGCGGCTGGACACTCACGGGCTCTTCTTCCCGACGTCGGTACCCGCCCCGGACACCCGTGCCGGGTCCGTTTCCGTACCGGGGCGCGCGCCCATGCCGTTGCCGTACGAGCGCCGATCGGTAATCCGGGGCATATCGCCTCATTGTGTGTCCCGCCCGGGTGGTCTCCGCAAGCGGAGGGCGGGACCGGTTCTTTCGGGGGGCGCGGCATCCGGTCCCTGCCTAGCGTGACAGTGTGAACGTCCGCGCGAGCAACGACAGGAACACCGCACGCACCCCGCACGGCTGGCGCGACGCGCTCGTCGCGGTCCTCCCCGGCGTGCTCGCCATGCTGGCGACCGCGGCCCTCGGTCTGTGGGCCGCCGGTGCGGCCGGGCTGCCCGGCGGGGCCTTTCCAGCGGTCGTCGCCGCGGTCGTGGTGATGGCGGCCGGAGGCTCCGTAGGACTCTCCGGGGACACCGGACCTCTCGTGGGGACGCAGGCCGACCTCTCGGTGCTCCCGCTCTCCGTGACCCTGGTGGGCGCCCTTCTCGTCGCCCGCGGATTCCTCCGCCCGCTGCGCCACCGGGCCGTCGCTGGCACCCGCGAACTGGCGGGCTGGGCGGGCCGGGTCGCCGCGCTGTGGATCGTCGCCCTGATCGTGCTCTCGCTCGTGGCCCGGCACACCTTCACCCTTTCGGCCGACGAGCTCACCGGCAGCGGTGCCGGGGACCTCCTGGGCGGCTCACCCAAGGTCGGCTTCCGGGCGGAGATCCCCCTCACCCTGGTCTTCGGGCTCCTCTGGCTCGCCGGGGTCCTGGTCCTGGCCCTGCTCGTCTCGCGCCGCGCCCCGCTGCCGCCCCGGCTGGTGCGCTTCCAGGAACCCGTACGCCCGGCTGCCTTCGCCATGGTGGTGCTGCTCCTCGTGTGCGTCGCGCTCGGTGTCGTCGCCGGTCTCGTCGTGATGATCACGCACGGGCACCCCGCCGAGACCGCGGCGGTGATCCTTCTCGGGCTTCCCAACCTGGTCTGGCTCGCGTTCACCCTCGGCCTCGGCGCCTCCTGGGAGGGGAAGGTCGAGGGCCCCTTCGGACTGCCGATGCCCCAGGTCCTCGACACCGTCCTGCGCACCCCCGACCTCTCCACCCTCAACCTGACCACCCTCGCCGCGCAGGACGGGCGCGTCCGCTGGCTCGTGGCCGCCGCCACCCTGCTGCTGCTCGGGGCCGCGTTCCTCATGGCGGCCCGCTCGCCCGCCCGGATGCGCCTGTGGCAGCACGCGGTGCACATGGCGGCGGCGCTCTCCCTGACCGTGCTGTTCATCTGCCTCACCGCCCGGGTCTCCGCGCACTACGGGCTGTCCCTCATGGGGCTCGGCGACCTGGGCGGCGGACTCGGCGGTGAGGTGTCACTGCGCCCGCAACCGTGGACCGCCCTCGGCCTCGCCGTGCTCTGGGGCCTGGTCACCGGGTTCCTCGGGGGCCTCGCCGCCTCCCGCGTCCACCGGCGCGGCGAGATCCCGGACGAGAGCCCGCCGCCTGCCTGACCCCCCTTCCCGGGTAACCGGGCCGCGCCGACCGCCAGTCGAGCCTGATGCCTGTTCAGCCGATGGCTGTTCAGCTGCCGCCCGGGAACACCGGAGCGGCCCAGCGCGGCGGCCGGGGCGGCGGCGCGGAGGCCGCCGACCACGAACCGGCCCGCACGTCCACCCGGGTCGGCGCGTGCTGCCCGGGCCCGATGCCGGCCGCCGCGGCCCGCA
>NZ_NWVL01000083.1 GCF_002382885.1 Streptomyces sp. WZ.A104 | reverse complement strand
CCGGGGCGAGCTGGTCCGCAGGCGCCGGGGCCGCTTCGGCGGGGGCGCGGCGCACGGCAGGCACCGCCAGGGCAAGCGGCAGCGGCCGCCGAAGCGGCGCGAGGGCGTGGAGCCGGACCGGCACCTGTCGCCGCTGCCGCCCGAACGGACCGCGCGCAGGCCCGTCGAGTCCTGGGAGGAGGACCGCCCCGCCCGCGTGCCGCGTGCGCCCAAGGGCCCCCGGGTGCTGCGCGAACCGCCGCGCAGGGACGAGGGCGCGTCCCCCCGCAGGCTGGGCCGCCTGCTGCTCGTCCTGATCCTGCTGCTGCTGGCCGCCGCCGTCGCGTACGCGGTGATGTTCATGCCGAAGCAGGAGCCCGGCACGGACAGCGGTGCGCCGGGTTCGGCTACCGGTTCCGCCGCCTCCCGGGGGCCTCAGCCGTCCGAGTCGGCGGGCGAGAGCGGCGGCACGGAGGGAACCGGCGGCACGGGCGGAACCGGTGACACCGGATCCCAGCAGCCGCAGACCAGCCGCTCCGCCGTGGCGCTCGCCCCCGGTTACGCGCTCCGCAAGGACGCGGAGGGCTTCGAGGTCGGCGTACCGGAGGACTGGCAGCGCAGCCCCGCCAACGCGGACCGTCAGATCCGCTACGGCAGCGACGGGTTCACCCTGCTCGTGGTGCCCGGCCGGGACACGGTGAAGGCGGGCGGCGGCGACCCGCTCGCCTACCAGCGGGACAAGGAGCGAGAGCTCCAGCCGTTCCGGGACTCCAGCTGGTCCTCGTCCTCCGGTGTGCGCCGCGTCGACGTCGGCCGACAGGCCATGGCCGAGGGGCAGTTCACCTGGCAGGAGAGCGGCGGGCGCGAGGTGTACGTCCGCAACCTCGCCATGATCGTCGACGGCCGCTACCACGTCATCCAGGCCATCGGCCCCGAGAGCGAACGCGACCGGGTCACCGAGATCTACGAGCAGGCCATCGCCTCGTACCGAGTGAACGCCTGACCACCGGTCATCGGCGGCCCGCCGCAACGGCCGTTGTTGTGCGGTGCCGACAACCATCACAGTGCGGTCTCGTGGGCGATCCCCCGTTACGCCGCCTCGCCTCCGCTCCGTAATCTGGCAAGCCGAGGAAAACGGGGCGGGGACATCACGTGGATCGATCACAGGGCACGGCTGCGGGACTGGTACTGGCGGGGCGGTACCGGCTGGGCGAGGTCCTCGGCCGCGGCGGCATGGGCAAGGTCTGGCGTGCTCACGACGAGGTGCTGCACCGTACGGTCGCCGTCAAGGAGTTGACCGCCGGGCTGTACGTCGCCGAGGCCGACCGGCTCGTCCTGCACGCCAGGACGCAGAAGGAGGCCCGGGCCGCCGCCCGCATCACGCACCCGGGTGTCGTCACCGTCCATGACGTGATCGAGTACGACAACCGCCCCTGGATCGTCATGCAGTACGTCGACGGGCCCTCGCTCGCCGACGCCGCCAAGGAGAGCGGGGAGATCGCACCGCGCGAGGCGGCACGGGTCGGGCTGCACGTGCTCAGCGCCCTGCGCGCCGCGCACGGGGCCGGGGTACTGCACCGCGACGTCAAGCCCGGCAACGTCCTGCTGGCGCGCGACGGGCAGGTGCTTCTGACCGACTTCGGGATCGCCGCGATCGAGGGCGACTCCACGATCACCCGGACCGGTGAACTGGTCGGCTCCATCGACTATCTGGCCCCCGAGCGGGTACGCGGCGGCGATCCGGGACCCGCCTCCGACCTGTGGTCGCTCGGAGTGACGCTGTACGCGGCGGTCGAGGGGGCCAGCCCGTTCCGCCGTACGTCCCCGATCTCCACCATGCAGGCCGTCGTCACCGAGGAGCCGCCCGCCCCGGTCAACGCCGGTCCGCTCGGGGCCGTCATCACCGCGCTGCTCCGCAAGGACCCGGCCGACCGGCCCTCGGCCGCCGAGACCGAACAGATGCTGCTGGACGCGATGGAGGGCCGGGAGCCCCGGGCCGCGCAGGCGCACGTGCCCACGCAGCGCCTGCCCAAGGACGCCCGGTACGCCTTCCCGGACCCGAACGGTCCCGGCGCCCCCGTGCCTGACTCCGCACTCGGTGATCCTCACGGCCCCACCGCCCGGCTCCCCGGAACGGCCCCCTCGCCTTCTCCGGCAGGGCCCGTCTTGGCCCCGGTGACCCGGCGCGCCCGCTCCCGGTGGCGCACGGTCCTCGTCGTGGTCGTCGCCGCCGCGGTCCTCGGCGGCGCGGCCGGGCTCCTCGCGATGAGGTACGGGGAGGAGCTGGGCGGTTCGGGGGGCACCGGTGGCCGGGCGGCCGTCGGTGCCACGCCCTCCGCGCCGGGGAGCGACCCGCCCGCCACCGCCCCCGCCCAGGGGATACCGGAGATACCCGACGGCTGGCACCGGGTCGAGGACCCGGCGGGCTTCAGCCTGGTCGTACCGAAGGACTGGGTGCGCCGGGTGCAGGACGGGCAGATCGACTACACACCGGACGGCGGGGCGCACCGAATCCGGATCAGCGTCGACCCGGACCCGGACTTCGACCATCCGTATCTGCATATGCGGAACATGGAGGAGCAGCTGTCCCAACGGCTGCCCGGCTACCGGCGGACAGCGCTGGAGAAGAACACCTTCCGTGACCGGCCGGGCGCGCTCTGGGAGTTCACCTGGAACGAGACCAAGGATCACGCGGGTCCCCGGCACGGGATCGACCAGATGTACTACGGCGGGGCGGGCGGCCCCGAGTACGCGCTGTATCTGACGGCACCGCAGGAGGGCTGGAAGACCAGCCGAGAGCTGTTCGACGTCATGCTGCGCAGCTGGCGCGCGCCGAAGACCCAGGACTGAGCTTCGCAGGCCGAGGGCCGAGCGCGGCGGGGCCCACTACCGGTGTGCGGTCCGCCGTATAGCCACTGATCAGCGGTTATGTCGCCAGCGATCACTGGCTCGTTTGTGCGGACGGTCCGGGGATGCGGGCGGGTCCTGTGAAAAACTGTTACCGACGGGTACCCAAAGGGTGCGGCTGGACATACTCTCGGCCTCATGACGGACTCGCAGGCCCCTGACGCCCCTCTCGGTACGAACCCCGTGGCGGTCGCCCCCGCCGGCGTGCGCACGGCCGCCGATGTGGTCACCCCCGAGGTGATCGCCCAGCTGATCCGCGGTGTCGTCGGATCGGGGCGTACGGCCAACCACTCGCCCTTCACCGGGGAGAAGCTGGCCGACCTGCCCGAGTCCAGCCCCGAGGACGTCGCAGGAGCCTTCGACCGGGCCCGCGCCGCCCAGCCCGCCTGGGCCGCCGTCCCCGTACGGCAGCGGGCCGCCGTCCTCCTGCGCTTCCACGACCTCGTCCTCAGCCGCCAGTCCGAGGTCCTCGACCTCATCCAGCTGGAGACCGGCAAGGCCCGGCTGCACGCCCACGAGGAGGTGCAGGCGGTCACCGTCGCCGCCCGCCACTACGGGCGCAGGGCGGCCGCGTACCTCAAGCCCCGCCGCCACACGGGTGTCGTCCCGACCCTCACCAAGGTCACCGAGCTGCGCCAGCCGCGCGGGGTCGTCGGCCAGATCGCCCCCTGGAACTACCCCTTCGAGCTGTCCGTGGGCGACGCGCTGCCCGCGTTCGTCTCCGGCAACGCCGTCGTGATGAAGCCCGACACGGAGACCGCGCTCACCGCGCTGTGGGCCCGCGACCTGCTCATCGAGGCCGGACTGCCCGCCGAGGTCTTCCAGGTCGTCCTGGGCGAGGGACCCGTCGTCGGCCCCGAGGTCGTCAGCCGCGCCGACTACGTCTCCTTCACCGGCTCCACCCGCACCGGCCGCGAGGTCGCCGTCGGCGCGGCCTCCCGGCTGGTCGGCGTCTCGCTGGAGCTCGGTGGCAAGAACGCCATGCTCGTCCTCAAGGACGCCGACGTGGAGAAGGCCGCCGCCGGCGCCGTCCGCGCCTGCTTCTCCTCCGCCGGGCAGCTGTGCATCTCCATCGAGCGGCTGTACGTCCACGAGTCGATCGCCGACGACTTCGTCCAGCGCTTCGCCACCCGCACGAAGGCCATGCGGCTCGGCAGCGCCCTCGCGTACGGCGCCGACATGGGCTCCCTCGTCGGGCAGCGCCAGCTGGAGACGGTCACCCGGCATGTCGCCGAGGCCGTCGAGAAGGGCGCGAAGCTGGTCGCGGGCGGTGTCGCCCGCCCCGACATCGGCCCGCTGTTCTACGAGCCGACCATCCTCGACGGGGTGGAGGAGCCGATGGCCGTCTGCACCGAGGAGACCTTCGGACCGGTCGTCTCGATCTACCGCTTCAGCGACGAGGACGAGGTGATCGCGCTGGCCAACGCCACCCCGTACGGCCTCAACTCCAGCGTCTGGACCACCGACTCCCGGCGCGGCCACCAGGTCGCCGCCCGGCTGCGGACCGGCACCGTCAACATCAACGAGGGGTACGCCCCCGCCTACGGCAGCGTCCAGTCCCCGATGGGCGGCATGAAGGAGTCCGGTCTCGGCCGGCGGCACGGCTCCGAGGGCATCCTCAAGTACACGGAGGCCCAGACCGTCGCCCAGCAGCGGCTGATCCCGCTCGCGCCGTCCTTCGGCATGGACGACGAGAAGTACGCCGCGTTCATGACCCGCAGCCTGAAGGCGATGAAGGCGTTCCGGCTGCGCTGAGCTCCCGGAGGCCACAGCACCCTCCGCCCCTTTTCGTTCCGATTCCGTACTGAGGAGCGCCATGCCCCAGGACAGCCCTGCCCGCGAACGGTCCGTGAGCCATGTCCCGGCCGAGGACGATGCCGCCTACGACTACGACGTCCTCGTCGTCGGTTCGGGCTTCGGGGGCGCGGTGTCGGCGCTCCGGCTGTCGGAGAAGGGGTACCGCGTAGGCGTCCTGGAGGCGGGCCGCCGCTTCACCCCCGGCACACTCCCCAAGACCTCCTGGGACCTGAAGAACTACCTCTGGGCCCCCGCGCTGGGCCTCTTCGGCATCCAGCGCGTCCACCTCCTCGGCAATGTGATGGTGCTCGCCGGGGCGGGCGTCGGCGGCGGTTCGCTCAACTACGCCAACACGCTGTACGTGCCGCCCGCCCCGTTCTTCGAGGACCGCCAGTGGGCCTCCATCACCGACTGGCAGGACGAGCTCAAGCCGTACTACGACCAGGCCCGCCGGATGCTCGGGGTCCGCCTCAACCCGACCATGACCCCCTCCGACATCCACCTCAAGGCCGCCGCCGAGGCGATGGGCGTCGGCGACACCTTCCATCCGGCCCCGGTCGGCGTCTTCTTCGGCGACGGCAAGGACGCCGACGGCACCGCGAAGGCCAAGCCCGGCGGCACGGTCCCCGACCCGTACTTCGGCGGTGCCGGACCCGCCCGCAAGGCCTGCACCGAGTGCGGCGAGTGCATGACGGGCTGCCGTCACGGGGCGAAGAACACCCTCAACGAGAACTACCTCCACCTCGCCGAGAAGGCCGGAGCGGTCATCCACCCGATGACGTCCGTCGTCGCGGTCACCGACGATCCGGAGGGCGGCTACCGCGTCCTCACGGTCCCCACCGACCGCCGCCGCAAGGCGAAGCCCACGAGACTGCGCGCCCGCCACGTCGTCGTCGCGGCGGGCACGTACGGCACCCAGACCCTGCTGCACACCATGAAGGACCGCGGTCTGCTGCCCCGGCTCTCCGGGAAGCTCGGGGAGCTGACCCGCACCAACTCCGAGGCACTGGTGGGCTCCCAGACCAGCGACCGCCGCTACCGCAAGAAGCACGGCATCGCGAAGGCCGACTTCTCACAGGGCGTCGCGATCACGTCCTCGATCCACCCGGACGACAACACCCACATCGAGCCCGTCCGTTACGGCAAGGGCTCCAACGCCATGGGCTCGATGTCGATCCTCCAGGTGCCCTACGGAGCCCACCGGGTACGCGGCTGGCTCGCCAACATGATCAAGCACCCCACCCTCGCCGCCCGTTCGCTCTCCAACCGCCGCTGGTCCGAGCGCACCATCATCGGTCTCGTCATGCAGTCCCTGGACAACTCCCTGACGACGTACCGCAAACCGGGCGGCATCGGCAAGGGCCTGCTCACCGCCCGTCAGGGCCATGGCGCGCCCAACCCGACCCAGATCGAGGAGGCGACCCGCAGCGCGTCCCTGCTCGCCGAGGAGATCAACGGCTTCGCCGGTTCCAACATCGGGGAGCTGATGGGCACCCCGCTCACCGCCCACTTCCTCGGCGGCTGCCCGATCGGCGCGAGCGCGGAGGAGGGCGTCATCGACCCGTACCACCGCCTCTACGGCCACCCCGGCATCAGCGTCGTCGACGGCTCCGCGGTCTCCGCCAACCTCGGCGTCAACCCTTCGCTGACCATCACAGCCCAGGCCGAGCGCGCGATGTCCTTCTGGCCCAACAAGGGCGAGGCCGACCCGCGCCCGGAGCAGGGCGGGGCCTACGAGCGGCTCAGCCCCGTCGAACCACTCGCGCCCGCCGTGCCGAAGGAGGCGTTCGGCGCGCTGAAGCTGCCGTTCCTGGGTATGCCGGTGGTGCCGCCGAGGCGGACGGCGGAGGCCGCAGCGGACGTACCCGAGCGGACGTGAAGGGGGCGGGCGACGCTCCTGTGCCCAATCCGTGATCTTCGTCAGGGCAACTGTTCGGAGGGCTGCGCGGTCGAACCCCGTACCGCGTCAACTGTCACAGCAGTCACACAGCTTCCGCTGAGCAACAGCTCCCTGCCGAGTACCAGAGGTCCCGATGACACGCTTGTCCCCGAGAACCGCGCTGCGCCGCGCGGCGGGTTCGTTCGCCGCCGCCGGTCTGCTCGCCGCGGCCTCGCTCGCCGGGGCCGCCCCGGCCCAGGCCGCCGACACCCCGGTGTTCACCCTGGGCGGCCCCGCCGAGACGGCCCTGCACCCGTACCCCGAGAGCGGCGAGCCGCAGCAGTCCACGCTCGGCATCACCGTCCACAACCCGAGCGAGGACGAGGAGAACGGCGGCTACGAGGGAGAGTTCACCGTCACCCTCGACCTCAGCGGCATCGCGGGCGTCGCCGACGCGGCGGTCAAGGACGGCTCGGACTGCAAGGTCACCGGCACGAAGGCGGTCTGCGAGGAGTACGGCATCTGGCCCGGCCACCGGAAGATCGACGACATCCTGCTCACCGCCGCCAAGGGCAGCGAGAACGGCGCCACCGGCACGATCGAGGTGACCGGACAGGCGAAGGGCGCGACCTTCACCCCGTTCACCACCCGGGTCACGGTCGGCGGCCCCGACCTGGTGATGGAGGAGCTGCCGTTCCGGACGGAGCTGAACCCGGGCGACAAGCAGCAGGCCCCGATCACCTTCACCAACCGGGGCACCCGGGCCGCCGACGGCGTCCTGCTGGGCCTGCTGTACTCCCGCGGCCTCGACATCCCGCAGCGCTACTCCAACTGCGAGTACACCGAGGACGCCCCGGGCAGGCCCGGCGTCGGCTGGACCACCGCGCTCTGCTCCGTCGAGGGCTCCTTCGAGGTGGGCGAGACGTACACCCTGGCGACCCCGCTGACCGTCGAGGCCACCTCCCGCGCCTTCTACGACACCTTCATCTACCGCATCCACGAGGACAGCGCCGCCCAGCGCACCGCCCAGCGCGCGGGCGCCTCCTTCGAGCGGGGCACCGGCGGCGCACTCAAGGCGGTCCCGGTGAAGGGCACGGCGAAGTCCCCGGCGAAGGGCGCGACCGCCCGGGGCGCGGACCTCGACCCGTGGAACAACCAGCACGAGGCCGACTTCCGTACGAAGAACACGGCCGACTTCGTGGCGTACGGCGACGAGGTGGCCGGGGCCGAGGGCTCCACGGTGAAGGCCGACATCGGCTTCCGCAACGAGGGCCCGGCCTGGATCGGCTACATCCGCTCCGGCGAGCCCGTCGCCACCGTCGACTTCACCGTCCCCCAGGGAACGAGCGTCACCTCGAAGCCGGACCGCTGCCGCGCGGTGACCGCCGGCGGCGGCTACCGCGAGGACCAGAAGAGCCCCGCGCCGCGCTACGTCTGCGACACCTCCATGGCCGTGCTGGACGGCGGCGGCCTCGACCTGCCGTTCGAGCTGCGGATCGACGAGGGCCTGGTCGGCGCGTCCGGCAAGGTCACCGTCCGCAGCACCTGGCTCATGGACCCGAAGCTGCCGTTCGACCCGAAGCCCGGCAACAACACCGCGTGGACGATCGTGAACGGTGAGGGCAGCGGCGGCGACTCCGGCTCCACGACGGACGGGGCCGACGGCGGCTCCGGCGAACCGTCCACCCCGCCGACCACAGCCCCGTCGGCGACCCCGTCCGGCACCTCCGGCACCTCCGGCACCTCCGGCACCTCGGCGTCCACCACGTCCGGCGGCAGCTCGGCGGGTACGGCCGGGGGCTCCGGCGGCGGGGGCAGCCTCGCCTCGACGGGGTCGATCGCCCTGATCGCCTCGGGCACGGCGGCCGCGGCGCTGGCGGCGGGCCTGGTGCTCTTCGTGGCGTCCCGGCGACGGGCAGCGCGACAGGCGGCCTGATCAGGGGCTGTCGCAGAGGCGGGCGGAGGAGGGAACAGGCCTCCGCCCGATACGTTCCGATGCGGCCGACCCGGGCGTCCCCGGGGTCGGCCGCATATGGGGTGACCGGGCTGCTGTCCCCTGCGGACCGGTCACATGAGCCGGGATGCGGTCCCACGGCGCACCTCGCGGTACGCCACACGTCCCGGCGGAGCCACGCGTGGTTTTCCTACCGATGCCGCCCCTGGTTGGCACGGACACCGGGACCAACGAAGACACCGCCGCCCCGGTCACGCGCCGTACGGGTGAGACGGGGTCCGAACGCAGATACGGGCCATGTCCGGCGGGCGGAGAACCGTTCCCTCCCCGAGGGCCTGTAGCCAGACTCCCGCCTGCCGGGCGGCGTCTGGCCCCGGGGGTGTCCGGCGGCCCGTACGGGCTCACACCCGGCCGCGGCACAGCTCCAGGAGCGTCATCGCGAGCGCGGTGCCCGGCTTGCCCAGCGCGTCCCTGTAGTGGCCGAGCACGGCGGTCTCGCGGGAGAGGTTGACCCGGCGGCCGCCCGAGGTGATCCGGGCCTCCTGGATCACCGCCGAGACGGCCATCCGTTCCTGGACGAGCCCGATGATCCGGTCGTCGAGGGCGTCGATGCGTTCCCGGGCGCCGCCGATCAGGGTGGCGGCCTCGTCGGTGCGGGCCCCGGTGCGCTCGGCGGCGGTGGCGGCGGTGCTGGTGCTGGTCATGGTGGTGACTCCCGGTGGGTGGCGACCCCCCGGGGCGCGAGGACCCGGACACGCAGAACGCCCCGGGCCTGTCGGCCCGGGGCGCCTGGAACGTTGCTTGTCAGTAGCTCAAGCAGCACGACCATGGCAGCCGGCGGGCCGGATGCCATAGGTAAAGACGAAGGTCGTGTGCTGACGCATGGGGGACAGTATGGCCCCGCCCCGGAGGACCCGCCAAAGCGGGGCCCGCATCGTGAGACGCCCGGCTCGGCGGAGGGTCCGCGCGCGGCCGGTAGAATCGGGAGAACCGACCCCCTCATCACCGCCGGAAGGCCGCCCCGTGCCAGCAGCACCCCCCGCCGCCCCCGACACCACGGCCGACGTGGTCCTGGTTGTCGACTTCGGCGCGCAGTACGCCCAGCTCATCGCCCGCCGTGTCCGTGAGGCCCGGGTCTACAGCGAGATCGTCCCGTCCACCATGCCGGTGGCCGAGATGCTGGCCAAGAACCCCCGCGCGATCATCCTCTCCGGCGGCCCCTCGTCGGTGTACGCGGAGGGCGCGCCGTCCCTGGACCGCTCGCTCTTCGAGGCCGGGGTCCCCGTCTTCGGCATGTGCTACGGCTTCCAGCTGATGGCCACCACGCTCGGCGGCACGGTCGACGACAACGGGGCGCGCGAGTACGGCCGCACCCCGCTGCACGTCACGAAGGCGGGCTCGACGCTCTTCGAGGGCACGCCCACCGAGCAGCCGGTGTGGATGTCGCACGGCGACGCCTGCTCGGCGGCCCCCGAGGGCTTCACCGTCACCGCCTCCACGGACGTGGTCCCGGTCGCGGCCTTCGAGAACGACGAGAAGAAGCTCTACGGCGTCCAGTACCACCCCGAGGTCCTGCACTCCACCCACGGCCAGCAGGTCCTGGAGCACTTCCTCTACCGCGGCGCGGGCATCGAGCCGAACTGGACCACCACCAACGTGGTCGAGGAGCAGGTCGCCCTCATCCGCGAGCAGGTCGGCACCAAGCGCGCCATCTGCGGCCTTTCCGGAGGTGTCGACTCCGCGGTCGCCGCCGCCCTCGTGCAGAAGGCCATCGGCTCCCAGCTCACCTGCGTGTACGTCGACCACGGGCTGATGCGCAAGGGCGAGACCGAGCAGGTCGAGAAGGACTTCGTGGCCGCGACCGGCGCGAAGCTGAAGGTGGTCGACGCGGAGAAGCGCTTCCTCGACGCCCTGGCCGGGGTCTCCGACCCGGAGCAGAAGCGGAAGATCATCGGCCGCGAGTTCATCCGCGTCTTCGAGCAGGCCCAGCTGGAGATCCTCCAGGAGGACGGGCCCGAGGTCGCCTTCCTGGTCCAGGGCACGCTCTACCCGGACGTCGTCGAGTCCGGCGGCGGCACCGGCACCGCCAACATCAAGTCCCACCACAACGTCGGCGGCCTCCCCGACGACATCGAGTTCCAGCTCGTCGAGCCGCTGCGCCAGCTGTTCAAGGACGAGGTCCGGATGGTCGGCCAGGAGCTGGGCCTCCCCGAGGAGATCGTCCAGCGCCAGCCGTTCCCCGGCCCCGGCCTCGGCATCCGCATCGTCGGCGAGGTCACCAAGGACCGCCTGGACCTGCTCCGTGAGGCCGACGCCATCGCCCGCGAGGAGCTGACGGCGGCCGGCCTGGACCGTGACATCTGGCAGTGCCCGGTGGTCCTCCTCGCCGACGTCCGCTCGGTCGGCGTCCAGGGCGACGGCCGCACCTACGGCCACCCGATCGTCCTGCGCCCGGTCTCCTCCGAGGACGCCATGACGGCCGACTGGTCGCGCCTGCCGTACGAGACGCTGGCGAAGATCTCCACCCGCATCACCAACGAGGTCGCCGACGTCAACCGCGTCGTCCTCGACGTGACGAGCAAGCCGCCGGGGACGATCGAGTGGGAGTGACCTCCCCGCCCCCGGTGAGCCCGTAGGGCTTTCCCGGGTCAACGTCCATGCCGTCGCTCATTCGTTTGGGCGGCGGCATTGTCGTATCTGCTGGGTACGCTGAGTGAAGAGACGAGACTTCGGCGTATGGGAGTAATCATGAGCGCCGCACCCAAGCCCGGGCTTGAGCAGCAGGAGCCGTACCGGTGGCCCGTTCCGCCGGAGGGCGGCTGGACGGCGGACGACCTCGACCGGATTCCGGGCCTCCCGCCCCACACCGAGCTGATCGACGGGAGTCTCGTCTTCATGAGTCCGCAGCGTAAGTTCCACACACGAGCCATGTGGCTGCTGGAATCGGCTCTTCTCGCGCACGCCCCCGTGGATCTGGACGTCGACCGCGAAATGACCATCAGGCTGGACCGCACGAACCGTCCGGAGCCCGATCTGCTGGTGTATCGCGCGGAGGCGGACACCGGGGCCGACCAGACCTGGTATGCACCGGAGGACGTCGTCCTCGCCGTCGAAGTCGTATCGCCCGACTCCGAGGTCCGTGACCGGGGCGTCAAGCCGCGCAAATACGCCGAGGCCGGTGTCCGGCACTTCTGGCGGGTCGAGCAGGGAGCGGATGGCCTGCCCGTCGTCTATGTCTACGAGCTCGACCCGGCGACGGACACGTACACGCCCACCGGAATCCACCGCAAGAAGATGAACCTTGACGTCCCGTTCCCGATCGACGTCGACCTCACGGAGATCTACCGCCGAGGCCGCTCGTAATCCACTGGCACGAGCCCGCCCACCCGTGCCAGGCTCCCCACCGTGTCCGCCGAAGAAGTCCGCGCCATCCTGTCCGCCGCCGGGAACCACCGCCTCACCTGGAACACCCCGCTCTCCGAGGGCCACGCGGCCCGTCTCGTCGCCGCCTGTGACCCCGCTCCCGGGGCACGGATCGTCGATCTCGGCTCCGGCTGGGGCGAGTTGCTGATGCGGCTCGTCGAAGCCGCGCCGGGGGCCGCCGGGGACGGCGTCGAGACCGACCCCGCCGACGTGGCGCGCGGACGGAAGCTCGCCGAGGAGCGAGGGCTCGGTGACCGGGTGCGGTTCCACGAGGAGCCCGCCGCCGAGTGGGCCGAGGGCGGGTACGACCTCGCCGTCTCCATCGGCTCCTCGCACGCCTGGCCCGGTACGACCAGGGAGGCCCTGACCGCCCTGCGCGCCGCCGTACGCCCCGGAGGCCGGGTGCTCCTCGGCGAGGGGGTCTGGCTGAAGGCCCCGACGCCCGCCGCGCTGGAAGGGCTCGGGGCCGAGCCCGGGGACTTCGGGTCGCTGCTGGAGCTGATCCGGCTGGCGGAGTCCGTCGGACTGCACGCGCTCCAGGTCACCGTCGCCGACCAGCGCGAATGGGACCTCTTCGAGTCGGAGGGTCCGATCGGGCGCGGGCAGCGCTGGGCGCTGGAGAACCCGGACCATCCGCTGTACGGCGAGGTGATGGCCGAGGTCGACGCCCGCCGCACCGGCTACTACGGCGGCTACCGCTCGTATCTGGGCCTCGCCTACCTGGTGCTCAGCACCTGACCTGCGCCCCACCCCTTTTCACCACCCCCACCCGGCGGTAACTTCCGGTCCCGTACGCCCTGGGAACCCGAGGAGCCGCCATGTCAGAGCCGGTCGCCGTGCCCGCCGCCCCCGCCCCGATCCCCGTCGAACAGCTTCAGTTCGCGATGCCGCCCGTCCACGCGTCACCGGGGGAGGAACGCGCGTACCGCAGGGAGCGGCTCGCGGGGGCGCTGCGGTTGTTCGGGCAGCTCGGGTACGAGGACGGGGTCTCCGGGCACATCACCGTGCGCGACCCGGAGCTGGAGGACTGCTTCTGGGTCAACCCGTTCGGCGCGCCCTTCGCCGACATCACCCCACAGGACCTGATCCTCGTCAACGGCGACGGGCAGGTCGTCCGGGGCCGCTTCCACGTCAACCAGGCCGCGTTCGCCGTGCACGCGGCGGTGCACCGGGCCCGGCCCGGCACCGTGGCCGTCGCGCACACCCACTCCGTGCACGGGCGGGCCCTCGCCGCGCTCGGGGAGCCGGTCGAACCGATCACCCAGGAATCCTGCGCCTTCTACGAGGACCACGCGCTGTACGACGCGTACACGGGCGTTGTCGTGGACGAGGAGGAAGGGCGGCGCATCGCCGACACGCTCGGGCCGCACAAGGCGGTCATCCTGCGCAACCACGGGCTGCTGACCGTCGGCGACTCCGTGGACGCGGCGGCCTGGTGGTTCCTGACCCTGGAGCGCGCCTGCCAGGTGCAGCTGCTGGCGCGGGCCGCCGGGAAGCCCGTGCTCATCGCGCACCAGGACGCCGTCACCACCCGCGAACACCTCGGCAGCGACCTGGTGGCCTGGATCAACTACCAGCCCCTGTGGCAGCGGGTCAGTCGAACATTCTGACGGTCCGGGCCCGCCGGTCGCCCCGATGCGGGAACTCCTCGCCCGGTACGGCACAATTCGCTGATATCGCAAGTGAGTTGGCTGTACCGGGGCGGGAAAGGGCGTAATCCTCCGTGGCGTTGGACGAGGCAAGGACGAGCGGCACCCACGGCGGCGGCTGCACCTGCGGCGACTGCCCGCACGGCGCGCGCGAAGGGCACCGGCGCGCCGTCGCGGCCTTCCTCGCCAAGCGCGACGAACTGGCCGCGGGCAACGGCCTGCCCGCCGGGGTCGCCCAGTCCGCCTCCGCGTCCCGGCAGTGGGTCTCCGACGAGCTGACCGGCTCCGCCCGGACCGTCGCCGAACGGGCCCGGGAGGCCGGGGACGCCTGGCTCCACCAGGTGTGGCGGGGCACGCTGTTCGCCGTGTGGGGTGCGGCCGGGGCCCTCCTCGTCGGCGCCTGCGTCACCGCGATCGGGGCCGGCTGGTCCACCGCCCGCACCGCCGGTCTGCTCGCTGCCCTCGTCACCGCCGGGCTGCTCACCGCCGCCGCCCGCTTCCACCGCGCGCGCGGGGGCCTCCTCGCCCCGCTGATCGGCGAGGACAACCGGCTCTCCACCTCCCGGGCGGTTGCCGCCGCCTGGGTGCTGCTCGCCGTCTTCGCGGTCCTTGTCCTCGCACTCCAGCTGGCCGGGGCGGCCGACCCCTCCGACCGGGACGCGCTGATCGAGGGGCTCGACCTCGTACGGTCCGCCGGGGTGGTGACCGTGCTGGCGCTGGTGTGCGCGGTCGCCGTCCTCGTACGCCGCGTGGTGACCGTACGGGTGCTGGGCCAGCGCCTCCAGAAGCTGCGCGCGGACCGGCCGCGCGCAGCCGATCTGCTCACCGACGACTCGGGGCGCGGCTCCTTCACCGATGTGCAGTACGTGCTGGTCAGCGCCGTCGCCGTGCTGTTCGCCGCGGTCCGCCTGGCCCGCCGCCCCGAGCAGCTGCCCGATCTGCCGTGGGGGCTCGCGCTGCTGGTGGCCGTCTCGGCGGCGACCTACTTCGCCGGGAAGTACACGGAGGGCGGGCGTCCGGTCGTGCTGTCCGTCGTCCGGGCCCGGGAGGCCGGGGACCTGGACGCGCCGATCAGGACCGGCGACGACATCGAGATCCGTGGCGCGGGCTTCGTGCCGCCCGGCGCGGGCAGCCCCGACCGGCTGGCCCGGCTCGTCGTCCGCATCGGCACGGTCCACGTCCACGTCCCCCTCATCCCGGTCGCCGGGGGCTTCGCCAACCCGGCCGACACCGTGCTGACCGTGCCCGTCCCGGTCGAGGTGGAGCCGGGCACTGTGGACGTCCAGGTCGTCACCGCCGCCGGGGTGGAGACCAACCGCTGCCCGATCGACGTCACGGACTGACCACCGCTTTCTCCCACCTCCTTCCGCTGAATGCCCCGCAACCCTGGTGAGCAGCGCGCCGAAGGCGTACGTATGGTCAAGCGACGGAACACCGGGAAGCGGGGCAGTGGTCATGCACAGCTACGACGGCAGCGGTTCGTACGGACTGGGCGAGCGCAGGACGCTGAGGGAGCAGGCGCGTACATACGCCCTGCTGCCGCTGCGGATCTTCCTCGGCGTCACCTTCGTCTACGCGGGCCTCGACAAGCTCACGGACAGCGCCTTCCTGTCCGCCGACGGCGCCGGGTCCATCGGCGAGATGATGCGCGGGGTGCGTGACTCCTCCGCGATCCCCGCCCTCGTCGACCTGGCCCTCAAGAACCCGGAGGGCTTCGGCTACGCCATCGCGACCGGCGAACTCCTCGTCGGCCTCGGCACCCTCGTCGGCCTCTGGGCCAGGCTCGCGGCGCTCGGCGGCGCGCTGATCTCGCTGAGCCTCTGGCTCACCGTGAGCTGGCAGGCCACCCCGTACTACTACGGCAACGATCTGCCCTATCTGATGGCGTGGCTGCCGCTGCTGCTCGCCGGGGCCCCGATGTTCTCCGCCGACGCCTTCCTCGCCTCACGCCGGCGCCGGACCATGTAGGCGACCCAGGTCGCCGTCGCGGCCAGCCACAGACCGCCGAAGAGCAGCGGGAAGAAGAACGTCCAGGGGACCTCCCACGCCCCGGCGGCGTCGGCCGCGTACCCGCCCGCCAGAGCCAGCATGGCCAGACCCGCCACCGCGCGTCCCGGCCGGAATTCATGACGCAGCACGGGTGACCTCCACCTGTCCGATGCCGACTTCCAGTTCCAGTTCGATCGTTCCGGCGGGCTTCGTGCCGGCCGGCGGCGGCAGGGTCCGCTGCCTGGCCTCGTCGCTGTTGATCCGGACCTGGACCCGCTGGCCCTCCTCCAGCCGGATCTCTCCGAGATCCACCTCGGCACGCACCTTCACCGTCACGTCCTCCGGGACGACGACGGCCGCCCGCCCCGCTGTCACGTCGAGTCCCGTACGCACGGTCCCGCCCTCCGGCACCTTCAGGCCGGACAGGTCCAGCCGGGCGTCGCCGGTGCCCAGCTCGTAGTGCGGCTGGAGGGCTGCCACCGAGGCGGGCCGCCACTCCTGGCGCACCCAGGTCGTGTCGATGTCCTTCGGCACCGCCGAGGCACCGGCCAGCAGGCCCGCCGTGACCATCGCCATCAGCACCGTGCCGAAACCCGTCCGGCCCAGCACCGAGGCGACCAGCAGCCCGAGGCCGAACACCGCGAGGGCGGCGACCAGACCGATCTGGAGGGCCGTCCCCAGCGGCTGGTGCTCCCAGCTCAGCCCCGTACCGAGACCACCCGCCACCAGGGCCGCCAGGAAGACCGGGCCCCCGATCGAGCGCGGGCCGCGCGGCTCGGGCAGCGGGTGCGGCGGCCGGAACGGGGCCTCCTTGCTGGGCCCGGCCTGGGCCGCCGCCTGGTCCGTGTCCGCCGGGCCCCACAGATAGCCGGAGGCCACCGGCCCGGTCGTCCCGTCCTTGACGATCGGGTCGCGCCACCACGACGGGCCGCCCGGCGTCGGCGGGGCCTTCACCTCCGGAGGGGGCGTGCCGAGCCCGCCGGTGTGGGTGGGGCCGGGCGGGGCGGCCGGTGTGCCGGGCGGGGCCGTCGGGTCCTCGGGGGCCGCCGTCCTACGGGACTGCGTCCACACGGAGAATCCGACGACGGCCAGCGTCAGCAGGGCGGCGAACGACAGCATGCCCCGGTTGTGCAGCATCGACAGGAACAGCCCGCAGCCGATCAGCGCCAGCAGCAGCGCCACCAGCGACGCCCCGTCGACCCGCCCCGACAGCAGCTTGCGCGCCTCGTTCTCCTCGTCGCCCTCCGCGGGCAGCAGCAGCCAGGCGAAGCCGTAGAAGATCAGGCCGATGCCCCCGGTGACCGACAGGACACCGAGCACGATCCGGAAGATCACCGGGTCCACGTCGCAGTACCGGCCCAGCCCGCCGCACACCCCGGCGACGACCTTCTGCCGCGGGGTGCGCCGCAGCTGCGGCTTCGGCGCGTCGGGGGGCGCGACGCCGGGAGGGGCGTCCGAGGGAGCGGTCATGCCTCCATGGTGACGGTCCGGACCGCCCGCCGGGACCCGCCCCGACCCTGGACGGTCCCTGATATTGCCCGCGTGCGTCCCTGAAGGGCCGGGGCGCGGCAGGCTGGTCCGCCCGCCGCGCCCCGGCGCCCGGGCCGGGCCGGGCCGCCGATCACCCCGGGGAGGGCTCCCTGGAGGAGAACACGGCCGGCGGCCGCGCCGAGCGCTCGTGCACGACGCGCGCGTCGTGCCACCTGCGGGCGAACGAGGCCAGGTAGCAGCCGACGCTGAACAGGAGGATCAGCAGGCTGACACCGAGGAAGACCAGGCCGAGCGGGCCCAGCTCGGAAAGGGTGTGTGTCACGCCCATGTGGCCGCTCCGGAGGTGTAGGAGCGCCACAGGGAGGCACCCATCCAGTAGGTACGGATGAACTGGAAGACCAGCTCCGGTAGGAGCAGAGCGCACACCAGCATCGCCTTCCAGCCCAGTGGGATGACCCGGACCGCCGAGAAGACCGACCAGGCGAGCAGGAGGAGCAGCCAGAGCGGGTCTCCGGCGGGCTGCCCCTGCGCGATGGACTGGGCGGCCCACACGGCGACCCAGCCGAGGCTGTAGGCGAAGCCGAGGAGGCCGAGTACGTACTGGACGATCGAGAGCCGCGTGTGCCGGGTCCAGCCGCGCTGCCGCATGATGTCCAGTGTTCCGCGTACCCAGCGCTCCCGTTGGCGCACCAGGTCGCCGAGAACCGGCATCAGGTCGGTGTAGGCGACGCAGTACTGGTTGGCGGTCACCCGCCAGCCCGCCTCCTTCAACGACAGCGTTGTCTCGTAGTCCTCGACCAGGTTGCCGCTGTGCTGCCAGAAGACTTCGCCGCGGGCGTCGATGAGGTGCTGAAGGGCGGCCGTGCTGTAGAAGGAACCGGCACCGGCCATGGTGTGCAGGTCGGTCCGTGAGCGTGTGTGGGCGTACCTCCCGTACTCGATGATCTGCATGCCGGTGAGGTAGCGCTGCCATGTGTTCCGCCACAGACCGCTGCGGCCGTAGCAGGTGGCGCTCACCCCGCCCAGAGTCGGATCGGATTCCATGACCATCCGTGCCCGCTGGACGAATCGCGGATGCAGGGAGGTGTCCGCGTCCATGACGAGGACGTAGCGTGCCGCGCCGGTGAGGTCTCCGCACTGTTCGGCGAGACCGGCGAGGGCATGGTTGAGAGCCCCCGCCTTCTTGTGGGGATTGTCGGGCAGGCACAGCACCCGGGTCTGCGGAACGCCGGGCCGGTCGGCGAACTCGCGGGCGATCCGCTCCGTGCCGTCCGTCGAGTTGTTCACCACGACGAGGATCAGGTCGGGGCGGTGGGTCTGGGCGGCCAGGGACTCCAGGGAGCTGAGTACTTCGGCTTCCTCGTTCCGGGCCGGGATCACGACGACGGTGTCGTGTGCTGGTTCGCGATGCGCTTTCGGTAATACCTTGGCCACTGCTGGGGGCGGCGTCGGCCTGACGGCTTCGGTGCCTTGGGGAAGTGCTTCCTCGGAATCGAGCAGGGCTGGCCCTGTCAATGCCATAAGGGTTCTCCAGTCGAGCGCGGATCGATGTGTGCAGCACACGGCACTGTGTACCTGGTTCACCTGGCAGCGGCCATGATCACACACCTCTCGTCATTGGTCTGGACCTGTCTCGGTGTACGGATCGCGAAGAGATGGCGAACTCTGGCCCGGCCTTGCCATTTGATTGCGTTGGCAACGTGCGGGGTGTGCATTCCGGCCACTTCGTCGGCCACGCTTATGGGAGAAACCGCCTGATCTCGACTGAGGGTGCCTTATGCGTATTTGATGAGGCGTCAGAGCGGTGACGGGTGTTCGGTGAGCGAGCTCACATGCACCCCTCCGGGGCTCCGTCGTACAAGAAGGGGGCGTCCCGGAGGTGCCGGCGCGCGTCGGGCCGCATCGAGAGGGGTGCCACCACCATGCGTGCGCCGGGGACAGCATCAGGGTCACTTCGGGGGGTGACCCTGATGCCGCCCCGCGCCCGCGCGTGTGACGATCGGGGTATGCCAGCCGCCACCGCCCGAGCCGCCAGCTCCCTCACCGCCGACCCGGAGGAGCCGCCGCAGCGCAAGCTGTACCGCAGCGCCGACGGACGGATGCTCGGCGGCGTCGCGCGCGGGCTCGCCGGACACCTCGGGCTGCCGGTCGCCTGGGTGCGGTTCGTGTTCCTCGGGCTGTTCTTCACCGACGGCCTGGGCGCCCTGCTGTACGCGGTGTTCTGGATCGTCGTCCCGCTCGGCGTCGGCGGCGTCGAGGCCCCGCGCTCGGTGTTCGAGACCGCCGCGGACGGCCGCCGCAAGCTCCGTAAACCGGACAGGGGCCAGGTCTTCGCGCTGGTCGCCCTCACCTTCGGGGCCGTCACGTTCGTCGCCAACGTCGACATGGGCAGCGAGGCCGACCGCTACATCTGGCCCACCCTCCTGATCGGCGCGGGTTCCGTCCTGGTCTGGCGGCAGGCGGACAACGCCCGCCGCGCCCGCTGGATGGAGGTCGGCCGCAACCGCAAGCTGCTCCACCTGGCGCGCGGCTTCGCCGGAGTGGCCCTGGTCGGCCTCGGCCTCGCCGTGTTCCTCGTCGTACGCGGCTCGGCGGCCCAGCTGGGCAACGTGCTCACCGCCGCCATCGCCGTGCTGACCGGCATCTTCCTGCTCGCGGGCCCCTACCTGGTGCGGATGACCCAGGACCTCTCCGAGGAGCGCCTGATGCGCATCCGCGCCCAGGAGCGGGCCGAGGTCGCCGCCCATGTTCACGACTCGGTGCTGCACACCCTCACCCTGATCCAGCGCAACGCGGACGACGGCGGCGAGGTCAGACGCCTCGCCCGCGCCCAGGAGCGCGAGCTGCGCAACTGGCTCTACAACCCCGAGGGCACCGGCAAGGACGAGGACGACGAACCGGAGACCCTGGCCGAGGCGGTCAAGCGGGCCGCCGCCGAGGTCGAGGACAAACACGGCGTGCCCCTGGAAGTCGTCGTGGTCGGCGACTGCCCGCTCGACGAGAAGCTGAGCGCGCAGATGCAGGCCGCGCGCGAGGCGATGGTGAATGCCGCCAAGTACGGTGGCGAGGGCGGCGCCGTGCAGGTCTACGCGGAGGTCGAGGGCCGTACGGTCTTCGTGTCCGTACGGGACCGGGGTCCGGGCTTCGACCTGGACGAGGTTCCCGGGGACCGCATGGGCGTACGAGAATCAATCATCGGCCGGATGCAGCGCAACGGCGGCAGCGCCCGGCTGCGTTCGGTGCCCGGCGGGGGCACCGAGGTCGAGCTGGAGATGGAGAGGGCGAGCGAATGACCGAGAACACCGAAGCCACCGGGGGCCCGGAGCGGCGGGTACGGGTCGTGCTCGTCGACGACCACCGGATGTTCCGCACCGGGGTGCAGGCCGAGATCGGCCGCACCGAGGAGACCGGCGTCGAGGTGGTCGGTGAGGCCGCCGACGTCGACCAGGCGGTCACGGTCATCACCGCGACCCGCCCCGAGGTCGTCCTCCTCGACGTCCACCTCCCGGGCGGCGGCGGCGTCGAGGTGCTGCGTCGCTGCGCCCCCCTGATGAGCGCCGCCGAGGACCCGGTCCGCTTCCTCGCCCTGTCCGTCTCGGACGCCGCGGAGGACGTCATCGGGGTCATCCGGGGCGGGGCGCGGGGCTACGTCACCAAGACGATCACCGGCACCGACCTGGTCGACTCCGTCTTCCGGGTCCAGGAGGGCGACGCCGTCTTCTCGCCCCGCCTGGCCGGTTTCGTCCTGGACGCCTTCGCCTCCACGGACGCCCCGCCGGTCGACGAGGACCTGGACCGCCTCACCCAGCGCGAGCGCGAGGTGCTGCGGCTGATCGCGCGCGGCTACGCGTACAAGGAGATCGCCAAGCAGCTGTTCATCTCGGTGAAGACGGTCGAGTCGCACGTCTCGGCGGTGCTCCGCAAGCTCCAGCTCTCCAACCGGCACGAGTTGACGAGGTGGGCGACGGCGCGACGCCTGGTCTGAGGCGCCGCTGCCTGTTACGGGCTCACGCCACCCGGGTCGCGCCCGCGAACGGCATCTGGTCGATGGGCGCGATGCGGACCGGGGCGCCGGGGCGCGGGGCGTGGATCATGCGGCCGCCACCGATGTAGAGGCCGACATGGCTGATCCCGGAGTAGAAGAAGACCAGGTCGCCGGGGGCCAGTTGGGAGCGGGGCACTCGCTGTCCGGCGTTGATCTGGGTGTAGGTGGTCCGCGGCAGGCTGACGCCCGCCGCCTTCCACGCCGCCTGGGTCAGGCCCGAGCAGTCGAAGGCGTTCGGGCCGGTCGCGCCCCAGACGTACGGCTTGCCGATCGCGCCGTGGGCGAAGGCGATGGCCCGGGCGGCACGGGAGTTGGGTGCGGCGACGGGGGTGCGGGCGGTGGAGCGGTCGGCGTGGGCGGGGGCGGGGGCGCCGCCGTGCCGGGCGTCGGCGGAACGTTCGTACGCGGCGCGCTCGTCCGCGGTCAGGGTGTCCAGGAGCCTGCGGGCGTCGGCCAGTTTGGTGCGGATCGCGGTGCGGTGTTCGTGCAGTTCGGCGCGGCGGGCGGCGAGCCGCTCGGCCTCCCGGTCGGCGCGGGCCTTCACCTGGGAGATCTGGGAGATCTGCCGCCGGATGCCGTTGAGCACACCCCGCCGGCGGTCGCCCGCCCGGTCGAGGAAGGCCGCACGCTCCAGGTAGGCGTCGGGGTCGGAGGAGAGCGCCAGCTGTACGGCCGGGTCGAGCGTTCCGCTGCGGTACTGGGCGGTCGCCAGCGAACCGAGCGCGTTGCGGGCGGTGTTGAGGCGGCCGGTGCGGCGGGCCGCCTCGTCGGTGAGGGCGTCGAGGCTACGGGTGGCGGCAGCCGCCTTCTCCTTCGCCCCGTTGTACTTCTCGGTGGCGACCTCGGCGTCGTGGTACAGCCGGTCGACCTTGGCCCGGACCTGGGTGGCGGTGGGGGCCGCCGGTTCGGCGGGGGCGGCCCCGGCCCCGGTGACCGATCCGGCGGTTGCGGCCCCGGCGAGCGCCAGGGTGGCCGCGGTGCGGGCAGCAGGGCCGGTGAGCGGGCGCTGCTTGGGTTTTCGGTGAGCTGACCTGCGGTGCGCTGCCACGGGGGCGGCATCCTTCCTGTCGGCTGCCCGCCGGGGGATGCCGACGGGGTCCGGGATGGACGCTAATCCGGGCACGGAGAAAAGAGTCGGCATGACAGCTATTGCCCTGATGTGACGTTTCTCCGTTCACGGATGATCAGGGCCATTCAAGATGTTCAGGTTCAGTCCATCGGGATCACTCATGGGGAAGTACGCAAGGAAGGTTCGCCTCACTGAAGGGTGCAACCTTCGCCATGGCTAGGCTCCGGAGCCATGGACGTACTCATCAAGGTCTTCGTCGCCCTGCACATCATCGGCATCGCCTCCCTGCTGGGCGGTTTCCTGACGCAGATGAAGGCCATGGGGGCGGGCACCGCCCGCTTCACCCCCGCCATGCTGCACGGCGCGCTGACCATGCTTGTCACCGGCATGGTTCTGGTCGGCCTCAACCAGGCCGACGACCAGGCCGTGAACAACGTCAAGATCGGCATCAAGCTCGCCCTGCTGGTCGTGATCCTCGCCCTGGTCTACGTCAAGCGGGACGACGAGACGGTCGACAAGGGCGCGTTCGCGGCGGTCGGCGGGCTGACGGCCGCCAATGTCTTCATCGCCACGATCTGGACCTGAGCCTGAGCAGCCCCGCTCGAAACGCCCGCGCCCCTGGGCGGGATGCTGTGTTCATGCCCGTACACATTCCCTTCAGACGTTCCGCCGCCGCCGCTGCCCTCGTCGCCGCCACACTGACGGCGTGCGGGACCCAGCAGGGCGGCGAGGTGCGATCGGCCGCATCGGCCGCCGCGTCCTCCGCGAGCCCCCAGCCCTCCTTCAGCCCCCGGCCGCTGTGCGCGCGGTCGGACCGGACGCCCGAGGAGATTCCCGCCTCCTCCGCTCCCGCCCCGGACGAGGGCGGCGACCGCCAGGAGGCGGGTCAGGGCCACCCGGACATGCCCCCCAACTACGCCGACAACCACGCGTACCGCATGGCGGGGAAGCTGACCGAGGAGGCCCGCGCCCGGGGAGAGGCCTCGGCCGAGCTCATCCGGGGCGAGCTGGAAGAGGCCATGCGGGAGGGCGACCTCAGCGACGAGCGGCTCAAGAAGGCGCTGAAGAACCTCGGCTGCGGCGAGGAGCACGGCGTCTACGTCGGCCACGGGTTCTACAGCGTCCACACGGGGAACGCCTGCGTCTCCGGAAACGCGTCGCAGGACGGGATCACGAGCAACGTGCACGGGGCCTACATCGAACCCCAGCCCGGAACGGGGCCCTGCGTCAGGAACCAGGGCGGTCACTGACCGGGGCGTCGGGACCGACCGGGGGAGCCCGGGTGGTGGCAGCAGCTCCCGGCACCCTGACACCCCGGCTCCCGCACACCGGCACCCCGGGCACCCGGAACCCCTGCTTCCCCCTACTACGCCGGGCGCACGCTCCCGTAGATCGGCATGTAGTAGATCGACTCCTCGCGCACGTTCGCACCCGGCTTCGGGGCGTGGATCATCATCCCGTCGCCCTTGTAGATGCCGACGTGGCTGATGTCGTCGTAGAAGAAGACCAGGTCACCGGGCTGGAGGTCGGAGGTGGCGACCCGGGTGCCGACCTTCACCTGGTCCCAGGTCGTCCGGGGCAGGTCCACGCCCGCCTCGCGCCACGCCGACTGCGTCAGCCCCGAGCAGTCGTACGAGGACGGGCCCGAGGCCCCCCACACGTACGGCTTCCCGATCTGGGCGCGCGCGAAGGCCAGCACCTTCTCCGCCTTGGCGGCGTAACCGCTGCCCGCGCCGGTGCCGGAGTCCGTACCCGTACCGGTACCCGTACCGGAGCCCGACCCCGTACCGCCGCCCGACTCCTTCGCGGCCTCCTCGCGGGCCTTCTCCTCGGCCTCGGCCCGCTGCTCCGCGTCGGCGGCCTGCTTGCGGGCCAGCTTCTCCGCCTTCTCCTTGGCCTCGGCCTCCTTCTTGCGCTCCAGCTCAGCCAGCCGCGCCTTCTCCTCGGCGGTCAGCCGGGAGAGCAGGGACCGGGCCTCGGTGAGCTTGGTCTGCACGTCCTTCTTGCTGGCGGCGAGCGTGGCCTGCGTCTCGGTAAGGGTCTCCAGGCTCTTCACCGCCTCCGCGCGCTTCTTCGCCGCCGAGGCCTGCTGCTTACGGAAGTCGACGACGGCCTTCTGCTGGCGTTCCGTCACCCGGCTCATCAGCTGGTTCTGGTCGAAGTACCCCTGCGGGTCGTCCGCCAGGAAGAACGTGGCCGTGGGCGCGATGCCGCCGCTGCGGTACTGCGCCGCCGCATACGACCCCAGCGCCCGGCGCGCCTCGTTGATCTTCTCGGCCCGCTTGGCCACGTCGGAGAGCAGCGTGTCGACCTTCGTCTGCTGGGCCGCGGAGGCGGCCTTGGCCCGGTTGTACTCCTGGGTCGCGGAGCCCGCCTGCCGGTAGAGGGCGTCGACCTTCTTCTGGACTTCCTCGACGGCGGGCTTGGGCTCGGCGGGCGCGGCCGTCGCGCTCTGCGTGGAGAGCAGGGTGACGGAGGCCAGCGCGGCCGTCGTCAGCCCGACGGCGGGTGTGGCGGTGCGCACTTTCGCGCGCGGCTTGCGATGCGATGCCAAGACCGGCATCTCCTTCCGTGGACCGCCTACCGGGTTAGCTGTCGGGTTCGGACGGGAACGGAAGGCTGTCCTACGGTCCGGACGGGAGAGGTACGGACCGATTCACCCCGGTTCTGCGTGTGGGTCCCCGGTTCCGAACCGCCGCGAGGGCAGGCCGGATTCGGCGGAGGTGTCCGTCAGGCGCGGTTCGCCTCAGGGAGGTACGGATCACCTGACCGAGCACGGTAGCCAACCGGCCCCGCCGCTGGGAAGGACGATGAGCGATATGCCCGATACATTTTCGTGACCTTCGCGGATCAGGGGCCCCGCACCCCCTCCGACCGGGCACTCCTTCACGGAACGTGGACGTCCGCTGTCCGTGTGTGCCGGTGTGAACGGCCCCTTCCGGACTTCGGCGGAAGGTTGTCAGTGCGGCCGCCTAGACTCGGGAGGCGATGAGCAGCCTCTTTGACGACAGCTTCCTGACCGGCCTCCAGCCCGCGGAGGACGGTCCTCCGCCGCCCCCCGAGGACCACGCACCCGAAGCGGTGCCGGAGGGACTCTTCGAGGGCGTCTTCGACGCGCCCCCGCCGCCCCGGGACGGGTATTACCGCGACGGTCACCCGCGCCCGGTGATCGACTCCGCCGCGCTGCTCGACGGGCTCAACACCGAACAGCGCGCCGCCGTCGTGCACGCCGGGTCCCCGCTGCTCATCGTCGCCGGGGCCGGCTCCGGCAAGACCCGGGTGCTCACCCACCGCATCGCCCATCTGCTGGCCGAGCGCGGGGTCCACCCCGGGCAGATCCTCGCGATCACTTTCACCAACAAGGCCGCGGGCGAGATGAAGGAGCGCGTCGAGCAGCTCGTCGGCCCGCGCGCCAACGCCATGTGGGTCATGACCTTCCACAGCGCGTGCGTCCGCATCCTGCGCCGCGAGTCCAAGAAGCTCGGCTTCACCTCGTCGTTCTCGATCTACGACGCCGCCGACTCCAAGCGCCTGATGGCCCTGGTCTGCCGCGACCTCGACCTGGACCCCAAGCGCTATCCGCCGAAGTCCTTCACCGCCAAGGTCTCCAACCTCAAGAACGAGCTCATCGACGAGGAGACCTTCGCCGGGCAGGCTGCCGATGGCTTCGAGAAGACCCTCGCCCAGGCGTACACGCTCTACCAGGCCCGCCTGCGCGAGGCCAACGCCCTGGACTTCGACGACATCATCATGACGACGGTCCACCTCCTCCAGGCCTTCCCGGACGTCGCCGAGCACTACCGCCGCCGCTTCCGTCACGTCCTGGTCGACGAGTACCAGGACACCAACCACGCCCAGTACACGCTGGTACGGGAACTGGTCGGCCCGGCCGGGGAGCACGACGCCCCCGCAGAGCTGTGCGTGGTGGGCGACGCGGACCAGTCGATCTACGCCTTCCGGGGCGCGACCATCCGCAACATCCTCCAGTTCGAGGAGGACTACCCGGACGCGACGACGATCCTCCTGGAGCAGAACTACCGCTCCACGCAGACGATCCTCTCCGCCGCCAACGCGGTCATCGAGCGCAACGAGAGCCGCCGCCCCAAGAACCTCTGGACCAACGCCGGCAGCGGCGCCCGCATCACCGGCTATGTCGCGGACACCGAGCACGACGAGGCCCAGTTCGTCGCCGAGGAGATCGACCGCCTCACCGACAAGGGCGACGCCAAGGCGGGCGACGTCGCCGTGTTCTACCGGACCAACGCCCAGTCCCGTGTCTTCGAAGAGATCTTCATCCGCGTCGGCCTGCCCTACAAGGTCGTCGGCGGTGTGCGCTTCTACGAGCGCAAGGAGGTCCGGGACGTCCTGGCCTACCTCCGTGTCCTCGCCAACCCCGAGGACACCGTCCCGCTGCGCCGCATCCTCAACGTGCCCAAGCGCGGCATCGGCGACCGCGCCGAAGCGATGATCGACGCCCTCTCGCTGCGCGAGAAGATCTCCTTCCCGCAGGCGCTGCGCCGCGTCGACGAGGCCTACGGCATGGCCGCCCGCTCGGCCAACGCCGTCAAGCGGTTCAACACGCTGATGGAGGAGCTGCGCACGATCGTCGAGTCCGGCGCCGGCCCAGCCGTCGTGCTGGAAGCGGTCCTGGAGCGCACGGGCTATCTCGCAGAGCTCCAGGCATCCACCGACCCGCAGGACGAGACCCGCATCGAGAACCTTCAGGAACTCGCCGCCGTCGCCCTCGAATTCGAGCAGGAGCGCGGCGAGACGGAGGGCGCGGGCACCCTCGCGGAGTTCCTGGAGAAGGTCGCGCTCGTCGCCGACTCCGACCAGATCCCCGACGAGGACGGGGACGGCTCCGGCGTCATCACGCTGATGACCCTGCACACGGCGAAGGGCCTGGAGTTCCCGGTCGTCTTCCTCACCGGCATGGAGGACGGCGTCTTCCCGCACATGCGGGCCCTCGGCCAGACCAAGGAGCTGGAGGAGGAGCGCCGCCTCGCCTACGTCGGCATCACCCGCGCCCGCGAACGCCTCTACCTCACCCGCGCCGCCATGCGCAGTGCCTGGGGCCAGCCGTCGTACAACCCGCCCTCGCGGTTCCTGGAGGAGATCCCGGACGAGCACCTGGACTGGAAGCGCAAGGGTCCGATGGCCGCCCCGGCCGGACCCACCTCGGGCATCACGTCCTCGCTCTCCTCCTCCCGCTCCCGCTCCGGCCCCTCGGGTTTCGCGACCCGGCGCGGTACGGAGAAGCCGGTCGTCACCCTGGTGGTGGGGGACCGGGTCACCCACGACCAGTTCGGCCTCGGCACGGTGACGGCCGTCGAAGGCGTGGGCGACCAGGCCAAGGCGACGGTCGACTTCGGGGACGAACGCCCGAAGAAGCTGCTGCTGCGGTACGCGCCGGTCGAGAAGCTGTAGCGGCGGAGAACATGGTGAAGGGGGCCCCACGCCCGGGGCCCCCTTCACCGTGTGCGCGCGTCAGGTCGGGTCGACGCCCTTGCTGCGCAGCCACGCCAGCGGGTCGACCGCCGCGCCGCCGCCCGGCCGGACCTCGAAGTGCAGGTGCGGGCCGGTGGAGTTGCCCGAATTCCCGGAGTACGCGATGACGTCACCGGCCTTGACCGGGCCCGAGCGGATCTTGGTGCTGCTGAGGTGGCAGTACCAGGTCTCCGTGCCGTCGGCCGCGGTCACGATCGCCATGACCCCGTACGCGCTGTTCAGCTGTGTGCGCACGGTGCCGTCGGTCGCGGCCATCACCGGAGTGCCGTACGAGACGGGGAAGTCGATGCCCGTGTGCACGGACATCCAGTTGATGCCCGCCTGGCCGTAGTAGGCGCTCAGCCCGTGCTGCTTCACCGGCAGGACGAACTTGGGGCGCAGCGCCTCGCGGCGTGCGGCCTCCTCCTCGCGCTTCTTCTTCTCCGCCGCCTGCCGTTCCCGCAGGTCGATGCGTTCCTGGGTGCGGCTCGCGCGCTCGCGGAAGTCGGCGCTGCCCTCGGAGAGCTGTTCCAGCTGGTTGTCGAGCTTGTTGTTGGCGGCGACCGTCCTGACCGTGCTGGGGTCCGCGATCGCCATGGAGGCGGTCGCCTCCTCCGGCTTCTCCTCGCCGCCGGACATCCCGCTGACCGAGGCGGCGGCGATGCCCGCGACGCTCATCACGCAGGCGGAGGGCACCGCGACGGTCAGGAGCGCGGAGCGCTTGGCGGGGCTGCGGCGCCGGGCCCGGTTGCGGGCGGCGGGCGGGCGGACGACGGCGCGGTTCACGGGGTGCGGGGCGGGCGCGTGGTTCGCGTAGTCCTCGGCGTCCGGCTCCGGAGCGTCGTCGGTGGCGGGGGCTGCCTCGGTGGCGAGCTCGGCGGTGGAGGACGGGGCTGTGTCCGTGCCCGCTTCCACGCCCCCTTCGTGCGTCTGCTGTTCGTACAGTGGATACGACGTCTGTTCGGGTCCGTACGCGGACTCCTCGGGCGTGGCGCCGGAGTTCCAGGCGGTCGCGTCATAGGCACCCGTGTCGTACGTGCCGGTGCCGTACGCGCTCGTGCCGTACGCACCGGTTCCGTACCCGTCGGCCGTGTAGGCGCCGGTGGCGAAGGCGGTGGTGTCGTGGGCCCCGGTGTCGTACGCGTCGGTCCCGTAGCCGCCGTCGGCCCTGTAGCCGCCGTCGGTCCCGTAGGCGGTGCCGACCGGGTACGCCCCGGTGTCGTAGGCGTCCGTGCCGTACGGGGCGGAACTGAACGCGGTGGTGGGGAAGGCGCCGGTCTCGGCGGCCGTCCACTGGCCGGTCGCGTCCTGGTCGACGGTCTGCTGCCAGGCGCCGGTGGCGTCCCACTGCTGCCCGGTCGTGTCCCACTGCTGGTGGACCTGCGAATGATCCGTGTAGCCGTCGTATGTGGCGGTCGCGGCGGCCGTGGCCGTCTGCTGGGCGTCCGTGTGAGCGCCCGTGTCCCAGGCGGTGGTGTCGTACGCGCCGCTGTAGCCGCCGTAGGACTCGCCGCCGTAGGTGCCGTCGTACCCGGTGGTGGCGGTCGCGGTGGCCTGATGGGCCGAGTCGTAGTCGGCTGCTTGGCCGGATTCGTGCGCACCCGGAAGGGAGCCGAAGAGCGGGTCGGTGGCGAAGCTGCCGGTCGACTGACTGTCGTACCCGACGGGCCCGGCGTGGGGGTGCTGGTCGTTCACCAACTTCTCTCTCGCCTCGGCAGCAGGACTGTTCTGGGTCCCGGCCAGCGGGTCCCCAGGGGGGAAGCAGTGGCCGCGACTGTACCCGGCAGTATGTGAGGACGACAATCTTCGACGGGTTTTACGGCCGTAGGAAACGGGCAATCGGCCGTCTTTCGGTGGACGACTGGCACAGCCTTGGCCCTACGTTCGATAGATGTTCTATTTCAGGCCACGGAAGCTGTCGTTCCGTCGGAGGCGGATGTGTCCTCCGGCGCCTCGCACGCATCGAGCGCCTCACGGACGGCGGCGGCCACCGCCGGATGTACGGGCAGCGCGAGGTGCCCGATGCCGGTGACGCGTACGTTCACGGCGTCGAGGTCGGAGTGGTCGACGCACGCTGTCTCGGCCGGGACCATCACCTGGTCCAGCTCGCTCCAGAAACTGACGAACCGCGTCCGGCAGCCGGGTGCGGGGCTGCGCAGCTCCTCGATCACGGAGGACCCGCCGCGCATCTGCCGCACGATGGGGTGAATACCCGCCCCCGGTGCGACGGCGGTGCCGCTGTGCGGCGTGCCGAGCGTGACGAGGGTGCGGACCCGGTGGTCACCGCCGAGCCGCTGCACGTAGTACCGGGCGATCAGTCCGCCGAGGCTGTGCCCGACGACGTCGACCCGGCGGTGCCCGGTACGCGCGCAGATCTCCTCCACGTGCCGGCCGAGCAGTTCGGCGGCGGTGCGGATGTCGCGTGTCAGCGGGGAGTAGTTGAGGGACTCCAGGTGCCGGCGGCCGTGCCGGGACAGCGTCCGGCGCAGGAGGAGGAAGACGGAGCGGTTGTCGATGAACCCGTGCAGCAGGACGACGGGCGGCGGGGCGGAGGCCGGGGCGAGGCGCGGAGCGGGCGACGGGTCGGGTGAGGGAACCGGCCGGCGGCGCTCCGGGGTGAGGCCGAAGGGGTAGACAGCCAGGTGCCCGGCGAGGACGACCAGCTCCAGGGCGGTGGCGCCGAGCAGCGCGGAGGAGAGGCGGGGGCCCGGGCGCCCGGGGCGGGCGAGCGGTCCGGCGCGGTGCGGCTTTCCGACGCGGTGCAGCAGTCCGGGGAGGCGTAGCAGTCCGGGGCGGTTCAGTGGTAGGGGGCGGTTCAGCAGTAGGGAGAGGAAAGGGAGGACCTTCACGGGCCGACCTCCTGCACTGGTGCACGGGGGAGGCGGCTCCCGTCCCCGTGGACCCTCATGGGGTGTCGGCACGAGGTCGCGACCGGGTCGGCCAGCCGGTCGGTCAGCCGGTCGGTCGGTCGGGCGAAGATGGCCGTACCACCGTGCCGTGCGGCTGGCGGCGCGGTGGTACGGCGACCTCGTAGCGGCTCCCCTTGCGCCGGGTCCCCGCGCGGCCGGAACACCGCGTGGACGGGGGACGACGCCTGGCGAACATGTCCCACGTGTGATTTCCCCCTCCCCGCCTGCCGCGAAACGGCGGCGTACGGGATGCTGTGGATAACGTTCGTTCACATCCCCGGCCCTTCAGGCGCGGGAGACCATGTGGAGGCAGTGATGGGTGTGACCGGTCCGATCCGTGTGGTGGTGGCCAAGCCGGGACTCGACGGCCATGACCGCGGGGCCAAGGTGATCGCACGGGCGTTGCGGGATGCCGGTATGGAGGTGATCTATACGGGGCTCCACCAGACCCCCGAGCAGATCGTCGACACGGCGATCCAGGAGGACGCCGACGCCATCGGCCTCTCGATCCTCTCCGGAGCGCACAACACGCTCTTCGCGAAGGTGATCGAGCTGCTGAAGGAGCGGGAGGCGGAGGACATCAAGGTGTTCGGCGGCGGGATCATCCCGGAGGCGGACATTCCTCCGCTGAAGAAGCTGGGCGTGGCTGAGCTCTTCACGCCGGGGGCGACGACGACCGAGATCGTCGACTGGGTCAACGCCAACGTCCGCCAGCCCGCGCAGACCTGAGCCCGGACTTGGGTGCGGGCCTGGGCGTTGGCTCGGGCCTGGGCCTGGGCCTGGGCCTGGGGCTGGGGCTGGACTTGGGTGCCGGTGCCGGTGCCGGCGCCGGTGTGGGTGCGGGCCTGGGCGTTTCAGAGGCGAGGGGGCGGGAGCGGGGTCGTCAGGTTGTCAGCTCCGCCTCCATCGCGGCGCGCAGCCGCAGGGTGGAGACCAGGCGCTGGAAGGCCTCCGACCAGTACCCTCCGGCTCCGGGCGACGCGCCCTCCTGTTCGTCCTGCGCGGCCGTGAGGACTTCCAGTCGATCGGCCTCGGCCGGGTCCAGGCAGCGTTCCGCGAGGCCCATCACCCCGCTGAAGCTCCACGGATAACTCCCGCCGTCCCGGGCGATGTCGAGCGCGTCCACCACCGCGCGCCCGAGCGGTCCGGTCCAAGGGACCGCGCAGACCCCGAGCAGCTGGAACGCCTCCGACAGGCCGTGTGCCGCGACGAACTCGGCTATCCAGGAGGCGCGTTCGGTCTGGGGAAGGATCGCAAGCAGCTTCGAACGCTCGGCGATCGAGGCGGTCCCCGGGCCGCTCGCCGGAGGCGCCGAAGGGGCCCCGAGCAGGGCTCGTGCCCACTGCGGATTGCGCTGGCGCACCGCCGCCCGGCACCACGCGGTGTGCAGTTCGACGGCCCACTCGTCGGCGACGGGCAGGGCCACGATGTCCTCGGCCGGGCGCCCGCCGAACCGCTCCTCCCAGATGCCGAGCGGCGTGGCCTCCACCAACTGCCCGAGCCACCAGGACCGTTCGCCCCGGCCCGTGGGCGGGACGGCGACGACACCGTCGCGCTGCATGCCCGCGTCGCACTCGTGCGGCGCCTCCACGGCGATGGACGCACCGCCTCCCGAACGGTCCGGGTTCACACAGGACGTCGCGCGGGCCGCCATCCGCCCGGCGAGTGCAGACCCGGGCAGGGCGGACAGCAGCTCGGCGGCAGTGGCGCGGACATTGCGGCTGCGGTCCGACAGGGCCTGCTCCAGGAAGGGCTCGTCGTCACCGCTGAGCCCGGTCCGCAGCGAGTCCAGGAACATCAGCCGGTCCTCGGCCCGTTCAGTGGACCAGGTCGTGGCGAGGAGGGCCAGTGCGGCCGGCGGATCCTGGGCCCGTACGGCGTCGAGCAGCGCGATCCGCTCCGCGAACAGCCCCTCCTCCCACAGACTGCGCACCGCCTCCGGGTCGGTGATGTCGGGCCGGACCGATCCGTTCGCGGAACCGCGCAGGGCGAACTTCCACTCGGGCTTCAGCCCGGCCAGCCACAGCCCCCGCGGCCCCGCGAACGCGAGCGCCTGCGGCCGCAGATCGGTGCGGGCACGAGCGGCGTCCAGCAGCGCGGGCACCAGGGCGGCCGGGGCCCGGAAGCCCTTCCGGTTGGCGGTGGCCAGCCACTGGGGAATCAGTTCGGTGAGGTCGGGCGCCGATCCGCGCCGCCCGCCGCCCGAGGGCCCGGCCCGGTCGGCGAGCAGGTGGGCGAGCCGCTGCCGGGCGGCCTCGGGGAGCGGCGGGCGCGGATCGGGGGCGGTGAGCTCCGGACGGGCCTCGGGCGCGGCGGGCAGCAGTCCCGCCCGCTGCCGCA
>NZ_NWVL01000082.1 GCF_002382885.1 Streptomyces sp. WZ.A104 | reverse complement strand
GGCGGCGGCGTGGGCGTGGCCGGGACCTCGAAGGGCGGCGCGGGCTGCGGGGCCTGTGGCGCAGGAGCGGCGGGCGGGGCACCGAACGCCGGGGGCGCGGCGGACTGGGCCGGCGGGGCGAACCCGGGGGCCGCGGTCTGAGCGGGCGGCGGGGGCTCTTCCTCCGCGACCTCGCCGCCGAAGTTCTTCAGGAGCGCTTCGAGTCCGCCGTCGAAACCCTGGCCGACGGCGGCGAAGCGCCAGACGTCCTTCATATAGAAGTCGCCGAGCATCACCGCACGTTCGGTGGTGAACTCCGATCCGCTGAAGGAGTACCTGACCACCTCCTCGCCGCCCGCGACGATCCGGATGTACCCCGGGCCGATCTGCGACATCTGCCCCGCGCCGTCGAGGGTCGCGGTGAACGAGAGCTTCTGGATGGCGGCCGGAATACGGTCGAGCGTGACGCGGAAGGACTCGGTGTCGCCGGACTGCGCGCCGAGGAGCTGAATGGACTCCTCGGGCGATTTGGGCTGATTGAAGAAGATGAAATACCGGTCGTCCGAGAGCTGTTCGTTGGCGTCGAGGCCGAAGCAGCTGATGTCGAAGGTCAGCCCCGGGGCGGCGATCTGCACACCTACGTACAGATCTGTCCCTGCCGTGAGGTCACTGATCTTGGCCTTGTGGCCGCGTTGGAATTCCCTGGCCATGCGTAACGACCGTCCCCCATCCGGAAGGTGAATGCGTCGCGCCAGGCTAACCGCTATCGACGACATCCGACCAAGCCGGTACACACCCGGTACAGAATCGCCGAACGCGACCCTTCGGGATCACCGAGCGTGGCTCGGAACCCGCGCCCGTGTCACTCCTGACGGGCGGCGGGCAGGTGGGGCAGCTGCTCGGCCGCCACCACACCTTCGAGGTAACCGCGGGCCCGCTCGGTGCGCGGGTAGGACTCCAGCAACTGCCAGAACCCCGGGCCGTGCCCGGGCACCAGCAGATGAGCCAGCTCGTGCAGGAGCACGTAATCGACGACGTACTCCGGCATGCCCTGCAACCGGTGGGAGAGCCTGATGCTGCCCTCGGCCGGGGTGCACGAGCCCCAGCGCGTGTTCTGGTTGGTCACCCAGCGCACCGAGACGGGCCGGGCGCGACCGTCGAAATACTGGGCCGACAGCCGCGCGGCGCGCTCCGCGAGCTCGGTGTCACCCAGGACCCGCTTGCCCTCCTGGGCGGCGAGCTTGTCGAGCATCACGCCCACCCAGCGCCGCTCCTCAGCCTCGGACATCCGTGCGGGGATGAGCACGATCGTGCGGTCGCCCTCCCGGTACGCGGAGACCGACTTCCTGCGCCGGGTGCTCCTGCGGACCTCGACCGCGCTCGTCGCCGAAGCGCGGGCCGGATGGGCTGCCGCGCTGCGCTGATGGCTTCCGGACCTGCGCGCGGGGAACTCCCCGGCGAAGCCGGACGACGGGTCGGCGGGCACGCCACGACGTTACCCGCTGTCCGCGCGGGAAATCCCGCCCCGGGGAGGGTTCGGCGACGATTCGCACGCCGGCTTGCACTATTTGAACGACTAACGCCCCCCGCCTGTGGACAACTCTGCGCAGGGTTCGCCGTCGGCCCGCATGCTGACAAGGACTCGCGGGGTACGGCTCGCGAATCCGTGATCGCAACATCGCTCGGGGACTCGGGGGAGAAGTCATGCATCCGATGCTGAAGCCCGCACTGCGCCGTGCCTGGCGTGGACGGAACACCGTGCAGTTCGGGGTGACGCCCGCACACGCCGTGACGCTCGGTCCGGTGGACATCGCCACCGGAAGTTTCCTGGAACTGCTCGACGGCACACGCGGCCTGCCACTCCTTTACGAGGAAGCCAGGGCGCTGGACCTGTCGGAGCGTCATGTCGATGTGCTGCTCTCGCGCTTGACGGACGCCGGGCTTCTCGACGATCCGAGATCGGCGGCCCCGGACACCGACGCGCTGCGCCGACGGGCCGAGGTGATGGACCGCCAACGCCCCGATGTGGCCTCGCTCTCCATCGTCCACCCCGAACCGGGCGGCGGCCTGCGCCGGATGGCGGCCCGGCGGGCGATGCGGGTCCAGGTGCGGGGTGCGGGGCGGGTGGGTGCGTCGATCGCCTCGTTGTTGTCGGGTGCGGGGGTGGGCGAGGTTGAAGTGCTGGACGGGGGGCGGGCCGAGCTCTGGGATGTGGCGCCCGCGGGGCTGCCTCCGGCGTCCGTGGGGGAACGACGCGACGTGGCCGCCCGCCGCCTCGTCCGCCGGTCCGCGCCCGGACCGGCTCCCCGGTCGGCGGGGGCGGGGGCGAGGTTTGACGGGGGCGCCGGACAGCCCGGTCTTTCGCTGGTCGTCGTCGCGCCCCGGGACGGCCTCGCGGTGTACGCGCCCCTTCCGGACACCGCGGCGCCCTGGATCGCGTCCGGTACTCCTCATCTCTATGCGGGAGTGATCGAGGCGACGGGGGTGGTCGGACCGTTGGTGCTGCCCGGGGGCACCGGCTGCGCGGGGTGCCTGGAGCTGCATCGCACGGACCGGGATTCGCAGTGGCCCCGGATGCTGGCCCAGTGGCGTTCGGGGCGGCGGGGCGCGGGGCCCGCCTGCGATCTGGGGCTTGCCACCGCGGTCGCCGGTCTCGCCGCGGCCCATGCCCTGGCCTTTCTGGACGGGGACCTCCCGGCCAGCACGGGCGCTCGCTGGGAGGCCGCTCTGCCGTTGCTGGACTGGCGCTCCGAGCGGATCGGCCCTCATGCGGACTGTTCCTGCGGTGGGACCGAGGGCGCCGGTGAGCCGACTCGGAGTTGTCGGGCACCCGCTAAGGGGGATCGGACCTCGGGCGGTTTTCCGGCGCAGGACACAATGGCCGGGTGACCGCCGTCGACGGAGTGACACCGGAGGCTGGAGCGGCACGGCAGTCTGGGAACTGGAGGGGCACATGTCTGATCTTCCCCGGAAGGCGGTTACGCGTACCGCCAAGCTGGCCGCGCTCCCACTCGGCTTCGCCAGCCGCGCCACGTGGGGCCTGGGCAAGCGGATCGGCGGGAAGTCCGCCGAGCTCGTCGCCCGCGAGGTCCAGCAGCGCACGGCGGACCAGTTGTTCAAGACCCTGGGAGAGCTGAAGGGCGGGGCCATGAAGCTGGGCCAGGCGCTCTCCGTCTTCGAGTCGGCGCTTCCCGAGGAGGTCGCCGGTCCCTACCGGGCCGCGCTGACCAAGCTTCAGGAGGCCGCCCCACCCCTGCCCGCCCGCACGGTCCACGGGGTCCTCGCCGAGCGGATCGGGGAGCACTGGCGGGATTATTTCCTGGAGTTCGAGGACACTCCGGCGGCCGCCGCCTCGATCGGGCAGGTCCACCGTGCGGTGTGGCACGACGGCCGCGAGGTCGCGGTGAAGGTGCAGTATCCCGGCGCGGGCGAGGCATTGCTCTCCGATCTCGCCCAGCTGAGCCGTTTCGCCCGGCTGCTCGGCCCGCTCGTCCCGGGGATGGACATCAAGCCGCTCATCAAGGAGTTGCGCGACCGCGTATCGGAGGAGCTGGACTACGAGCTGGAGGCGCAGGCGCAGCGGGAGCACGCGGCGGAGTTCGCGGATGACCCGGATGTGGTGATTCCCCAGGTGGTGCACCAGTCCGATCAGGTGCTGGTGACCGAGTGGATCGACGGAATCCCGCTGTCCGAGGTCATCACGCAGGGCACCGCGGAACAGCGGGACCGGGCGGGTCAGCTGCTGGCCCGTTTCCTCTTCTCCGGCCCGGCACGCACCGGCCTGCTCCACGCCGACCCGCATCCGGGCAACTTCCGGCTGCTGCCCCCGGCGGGGGAGAAGGCGAGTGGCCCGGCGGAGGACCAGGCGAGAGGCCCGGCGGGGGCGTGGCGTCTGGGGGTCCTGGACTTCGGCACGGTCGACCGGCTGCCGGGCGGGCTGCCGCGAAACATCGGCGACTCCCTGCGGCTGACGCTGGAGGGCGAGGCCGCGGCGGTGTACGGGCTGTTGCGTGAGGAAGGGTTCGTGAAGGAGTCGATCGAGCTCGACCCGGACGCGGTCCTCGACTATCTGCTTCCGATCATCGAGCCCGCGCAGGTGGAGGAGTTCGCCTTCACCCGGGGCTGGATCCGTGAGCAGGCGGCCCGGATAGCCGATCCACGCTCCCCCGCCTACCAGTTGGGCCGTCAGCTGAACCTTCCGCCGTCGTATGTGCTGATACACCGGGTGACCCTCAGCACGATCGGAGTGCTGTGTCAGCTGGGGGCGACGGTCCGGCTGCGGGACGAGCTCGAAGCGTGGCTGCCGGCGTTCGTCGCGGAGTCCGCGCAGCCTGAGGAGGCCCTGAAGTTCGAAGAGGACTCGGAGTTCCCGCAGGCCCCCGAGTCCGAGCAGGCTGCGGAGCTCACTTCGTGCGCCGGCGATAAGGGCGAGCAGGCGGGCGAGGCCGTCCAGACGTAGGACGGGGGCGGGGCGCGGTTACCACCAGAGCGAGTCGAGGCGGCTTTCGATCGCGCGGATGTGGAGGCGGGCGCAGTCCTCGCAGAAGTGGAGACGGCGTCCGTCCTCCATGGAGCAGAGCCAGGTCGGAGGGGCCGTGTCGCCGTCGGCGGCGGTCCCACAGCGGGCGCACACCACGCGTCCGTCGGCAGGCCGGTCAGGGGAATAGGTCTCCTCGTCCACCTCGTGACGATATCCCCGCGAGCGGGCGGGCGCGCGGCGGCACAACGCACCACGGGGCCGTCCTGTCGGACGGCCCCGTGGTGGAGTGATCGGTCGCACGGTCAGTGCATGACCGCCATGGCCAGCGCACGGCGGGCGCGCAGGGAGGCGCGCTCCGCTCGGCGCTGCATCCGGCGGGCGGCGACCAGGCGGGCCGACTGGCGGTCCCCCTGGGCCTCTCGCAGGCGGTCGTGCATATGCGCACGCGCCAGGGCTTCTGGGATGAGTTGCATTTCGCGGGTCCTGTTCTGACGCGAGTCGTTCGCGCCGATGATGGTGACGTCGGGGGTGGCGGAGCCGACGGGCTCCTTCGTGGGGGTGATCATTGGTGCCTGATTCCGGGGGTCATGAGTCTGGGGGCGGTCGATCGTTCCGAGGCGGTTCCGGTGTGTGGGGGCGGGGACCCCACAGGTGGCGGTCACGCTGCGACCGGGTTCTTGCGCGGACGGCCACGCGGCCGCTTGCGGGCCACGACGACACCCTGGACGAACAGTTCGCCGCCCCAGACGCCCCACGGCTCGCGGCGGTCCTTCGCGCCGGCGAGGCAGGCCTCGACCAGCGGGCAGGTGCGGCAGAGGGACTTGGCGTACTCGACGTCGGCCGGCGACTCGGCGAAGAAGACCTCCGGGTCGTAGGAGCGGCAGGGGACGGGGACGCCGAGGTTCTCGATGGCGTCGTCGAGCGCGGTGAGCGTGGTGAGCGGGGTCAAGGTGGAGTCCTCCGTGGAGCCGGGCGGCGAGATCGGGGTGGAGAGCGGTACTGACGGGGCGTGCGTTTCGGTGTGCACGGTGGGTGGTGTCCTCGTCTGGTCGTGCCGGCCTGTTGGCCGGTTGGCGGCTGCTGGTACCAGGTCCTGCTTGTCCCGAGGCTCCTTCGTTCCGTCTCGTCCGTTCGGACAAAACAAAAGGGCCGCGGATCCCGAGTGGGGTTCCGCGGCCCTGAAGGCGCCGACCTGATGCTGGATCAGGCTGGATCACTCCAGGGTTCAGGCCCACGGAAGGCCCACATCGTGTGGTGCTGCTGCGTCTGCTTCTTGGCTCCTGCACCGGCTGCCGCAAAGGCATAGGCCTGAGCCTGTGCTGCCTTCGCTACTGCTGCCGCCGGTGCCTCGATCGGTCGCTCATTGCGCTCCCGCATCACGGGGAGGCTCGCCGGGGACAGCGGACGTGCGGCAGAGATGCCGGACAGACCGGTGGCGTGAAGCGAGGCAGCCGAGGAACGGGCGAGGCCGAGCGAACAGGCGGAGACGACCGAGAGATCGGTCATTTTCTGGGTTTCGATGATGCTGATCACTTCAATCGCCTCCTCTCGGCGTCTCGGGGGGACCGGCCGGGGCCGGTCCTGCGTATTCGGATAAGTACAGCACGGAGTCAGGGCTTCAGAGAAGTCGCTGTTCCCGTGGTTAAGAACCTATGGTGACGACTGGGGCGGGCGCAAACTATTTTCTGGACGAGTTTTTCTCAGGCCTTGTCGGGGCCCTCCTCGGGCTCGCCATCAATCGCCTGACCTGCGCAGATGGCCAGAACATCGGCACCGAAGCGGTTCAGCTTCCGGGTGCCGACGCCGGGGATGACGACCAGCTCGCCCTCGGTGGACGGCGCTGCCTCGGCGATCGCCATGAGGGTCTTCTCGGTGAACACGCAGAAGTCCGGCTGGCCGAGCACGGCCGCCTGCGCGGCGCGCCAGTCGTGCAGCCGCTCGTACAGCGCCTCGTCCATGTCGGACGGGCACTCCTCGCAGCGCATCAGCTTCATCTCTCCGGCGGTGGTGAGCGTCCGGCCGCAGACCCGGCAGCGCACCGGCTTGTGCGGCTTCCGCGCCGCCACCGCGGTCGGCCCGGCGGACGAGGCCCGCCCGGAGCCCCGGTCGATCCCTCCGCCTCCCCCGGCCCCGCCCCGGGTCCCGGCCGAGCCCGAACCGGGGCGCAGCCCGTTCAGGAAGCGGGTCGGCCGTCGGCCCGCCCGGCCCCCGGGCGACCGGGACAACGCCCAGGAGAGTGAGAGGTGGACGCGGGCGCGGGTGATGCCCACATACATCAGGCGGCGCTCCTCCTCGACCTGCTCGTCGGTCTTGGCGTACGCGATCGGCATCATGCCCTCGGTCAGGCCGACCAGGAACACGGCGTCCCACTCCAAGCCCTTCGCCGAGTGCAGCGAGGCCAGGGTCACCCCCTGGACCGTCGGGGCGTGCTGGGCGGCCGCCCGCTCGTCCAGCTCGCGCACCAGATCGGTCAGGGTCGCCCCCGGCTTGGCCGCCTCGAAGTCCTCCGCGAGGCGCACCAGCGCGGCCAGCGACTCCCAGCGGTCGCGGACCGCCCCGGACCCGGCGGGGGGGCGGGTCGTCCAGCCCTTGGTGGAGAGCACGGCCCGGACCTGGGAGGCCAGGTCCTCCGCCCCGTCGAGCAGGGAGTCGTTGCGCCCGGCGCGGGCTGCGCCGCGCAGGGCGGTGCCCGCCTCCCGGACCTCCGCGCGTTCAAAGAACCGCTCGGCTCCGCGCAGCTGGTAGGGCACCCCGGCGTCCGCGAGGGCCTGTTCGTAGACCTCGGACTGGGAGTTGACCCGGTAGAGCACGGCGATCTCCCCGGCCGGGACACCCGCCGCGATCAGGTCGCGGATGCGCCGGGCGGTGGACTCCGCCTCGTTGGGCTCGTCGGGATACTCGGCGTAGACCGGCTCGGGGCCCTTGTCGCGCTGCGAGACCAGCTCCAGCCGGTGGTCGGCCGCCTTGCCGTGGGCCTGGCTCAGCAGAGCGTTGGCGAGGTGGACGACCTGGGGGGTGGAGCGGTAGTCCCGGACCAGCTTGACGACGGTCGCCCCGGGGTGGCGGGTGCGGAAGTTCAGCAGATGGTCGGGGGTGGCCCCGGTGAAGGAATAGATCGTCTGGCTGGCGTCGCCGACGACGCAGAGGTTGTCCCGGTCGCCGACCCAGAGGTCGAGCAGCCGCTGCTGGAGCGGGCTCACGTCCTGGTACTCGTCCACGACGAAGTGCTGATACTGGCCGCGCACGTGGTCGGCGATGTCGTGGCGGTCCTGGAGGATGCCGACGGTGAGCAGCAGCACGTCCTCGAAGTCGATGACCGAGCGGTCGCGCTTGAGCTGTTCGTACGTGGAGTAGATCTGGGCCAGGACCGCCGGGTCGCGGGGGGCGTCCCGGTGGGTCTTGGCGACCGCGGCCGGATAGTCGGCGGGGACGGTCCGGGTGACCTTGGCCCACTCGATCTCGCCGGTGACGTCCCGCAGCTCGTTGCGGTCGAGCCGGAGCTGACAGCGGGCGGCGGCCTCGGCGACCAGCTGCACCTTCCGCTCCAGCAGTCGGGGCAGCTCGCCACCGACTGCTTTCGGCCAGAAATACTGGAGCTGGCGGAGTGCGGCGGAGTGGAAGGTCCGCGCCTGGACGCCCGTCGCGCCGAGCTGGCGGAGGCGGCCGCGCATCTCTCCGGCTGCCCGGTTGGTGAACGTGACGGCGAGCACGGTGGCGGGCTGGAGGATGCCCGCGCGCACCCCGTACGCGATGCGGTGGGTGATCGCGCGGGTCTTGCCCGTCCCCGCTCCGGCCAGCACGCACACCGGTCCGTGCAGGGCGAGTGCCACCTCGCGCTGCTCGGGGTCGAGCCCGTCGAGCACGGCGTCCGGGGTCTCGGGAACCTGCGGGAAGAGGGTGGAGTGCGTTGCTGCTGTCACCCCGCCATGCTGCCAGGTCGCACGGGGCGGGTGCGGCGGTTGTCCACAGGGGTGCGGTATTCGTCGTACCGGTGCGCACTGGTGCGTGCCCGGGTGATCGGTGCTTGCCCGGGTGGCCGGAGTGCGCCGGGGTGTGGCGTGCCCGGGTGTGCCGGAGTGTGCCGTACGGAGGTCCCGTGCGCCCCGGCCGGGGCGGTTGTGGGAATGGTGGCCGTGTCCCGTACGTTCCATTCCGTGCGGGAACGCTGCGGGAAAGCCGCCGGACCGCAAGTGACGCTGCCGGCCGCGCAGCGGTACGGACGAGACGAAGGAGCGCCAGCGACATGGCGGGCACTGTGACGATGTACAGCACCACCTGGTGCGGCTACTGCCGTCGGCTGAAGAGCCAGATGGACCGCGAGGGCATCGCGTACAACGAGGTCAACATCGAGCACGACCCGGAATCGGCCGCTTTCGTCGAGAAGGCGAATGGCGGGAACCAGACGGTGCCGACCCTGCTGATCGTGGCCCCCTCGGGCACCGAGTCGGTCATGACGAACCCGTCGCTCGCCCAGGTGAAGCAGGCGCTCGCCGCCTGACCCCAGGCACTTCGCGCGCCCCGCTGCCCCCGGCACCGCCGGGGGCAGCGGTGTTTCCTGTGGCCGTTCAGGCCGGGCGCCGCACGCCGCCCGGCCTCGGGAGCGGCTTGCCGTACCAGAGCTCGATCAGCCGGGACGCGATCGAGATGCCGAACGGGGGCATGACCTCACCGGACTCGAAGGCCGCCGTGAGGTCCTCGCGGGAGAACCAGCGAGCCTCCTCGATCTCCTCGCCGTCGACGTTGATCTCCGAGGAGGTCGCCCGGGCCATGAAGCCCAGCATCAGGCTGGAGGGGAAGGGCCACGGCTGGCTGGCGATGTATTCGACCTCGCCGACGGTGACGCCCGCCTCCTCGTACACCTCGCGGATCACGGACTGCTCGATCGACTCCCCCGGCTCGACGAACCCGGCGAGCGTGGAGAAGCGTCCCTCCGGCCAGTGCACCTGGCGCCCCAGCAGGGCCCGGTCCTGGTCGTCGGTGACGAGCATGATGACCGCCGGGTCCGTACGCGGGTAGTGCTCGGCGCCGCAGGCCTGGCAGCGGCGGATGTGTCCGGCCGCCGCGATGACGGTGCGCTCGCCGCAGCGGGAGCAGAAGCGGTGCAGGCGCTGCCAGTTCTCCAGGGCGACCGCGTGGACCATGAGGCCCGCGTCTCGGGGGCCCAGCAGCAGGCCCGCCTCGCGGAGTCCGGCCGGGCGGGCCGACTGGTCCATGCGGCCGGGCAGCGAGTCCTTCTGGAGCGCGAAGTAGCTGACGCCCTCCTCGTCCGTGCCGAGGAAGTACCGGTGGGTCTCGGTGACCGGGGCCTCGAAGGCCGGGGTCATGACGATCTCGGTGCCCCCGTCGGGGGTGTCGTCGATCAGCACCTGCCCGCCGGAGACGACGAAGACGCGGGTCGTCGGGTGGCTCCACGCCACGGACAGCCAGGCCTCGTCGAGGCGGTGGTGTGCCGCGCGGTCGATGCCGCCCGGCGCGGTGAGGCCGATCGGGCGGTCTGCGGTGGCGTTGTCGAAGGTGCTCACAGGTGCTTCCTACTCCCCCTGGGCGGATCGGGTGTGCGGAGGTACGTGGAGGTGCGGCGGGCTCAGCGGGTTCATCGGGTTCAGCAGTGTCACCGGCCGAGCGCCTCGGCCAGCTCTCCCCACAGGTACGCGGTCGTCTCCACGCCCTTCAGCAGCAGGTCCAGCTCGACCTTCTCGTTGGGGGCGTGCCAGCCGTCGGAGGGTACGGAGATGCCGAGGAAGAGTACGGGGGCGCCGAGGACGTCCCTGAGGTCGGCGGCCGGGCCCGAGCCCCCCTCGCGGGTGAAGAGGATCTTCTTGCCGAAGGCCCGGCCCATCGCGCCGGCGACCGCCTGGAGGGCGGGGTGGTCCAGCGGGGTCAGGCAGGGGCGGGTGGCGGGCTGGAAGGCGATCTTGTGGCGGAGGCCCGCCGGGACGCGGGACTCGGCCCAGGCGCGGACGGTCTGCTGCACGCGGTCGGGGTCCTGGCCGTCGACCAGCCGGAAGCTGATCTTCACCAGGGCGGAGGAGGGGATGATCGTCTTGCTGCCCGCGCCCTGGTAGCCGCCGCCGATGCCGTTGACCTCGGCGGTGGGGCGGGCCCAGACGCGCTCCAGCGTGGAGTACCCGGCCTCGCCGTGCGACGCCTGCGACTTCGCCGTACGCAGCCAGGTCGCCTCGTCGAAGGGCAGCTCGGCGAAGAGCGCCCGCTCGGTGTCGGTGAGGTCGGTGACCCCGTCGTAGAAGCCGGGGATCGCGACGCGGCCGTTCTCGTCGTGGAGAGCGGCGACCAGGCGGGCGACCTCGGTGGCAGGGTTGGGGACGGCTCCCCCGAACGATCCCGAGTGGATGTCCTGGGCGGGGCCGTACAGCTCGATCTCACACTCCGCGAGGCCGCGCATGCCGGTGCAGACGGTCGGCGTCTCCTCGTCCCACATGCCGGTGTCGGAGACGATCACGGCGTCGGCGACGAGGCGGTCCGCGTGCTGTTCGGCCAGCGCGCGGAAGTTCGGGGAGCCCGACTCCTCCTCGCCCTCGATCAGCAGCTTGAGGTGGACGGCCGGGGTGGTGCGGCCGGTGGCGGCGAGGTGGGCGCGGACCCCGAGGGTGTGGAAGAACACCTGGCCCTTGTCGTCGGCTGCACCGCGTCCGTACATCCGGCCGTCCCGGATCACCGGCTCGAACGGGTCGGTGTCCCAGCCGTCCTCGCGGGCGGCCGGCTGCACGTCGTGGTGGCCGTAGACCAGCACGGTCGGGGCGCCCGGGTCCTCGCTGGGCCACTCCGCGAAGACAGCGGGGGCGCCGGGGGTCTCCCAGATCTCGGTGACCGGGAAGCCGGTCTCCTTGAGCTTGGCGCTCAGCCATTCGGCACTGCGCCGTACGTCCCCGTCGTGCTCCGGCTGCGCGGATACGGACGGGATGCGCAGCCACTCCGCGAGGTCGTCGAGGAAGGCTGCGCGGTGCTGTTCGGTGTACGTACGGACGGCGCTGTCCGGGGTCTCGCTCATGCTCTTGAGCCTATCCGCCCTCGGGGGCCGGCTCGTCCAGCAGGATCCGCTCCAGCTCGGCCCGGCCCGGCAGCCCTTGCGGGTGGACGGTCTCCCCGCTGCGTACGTAGAGGAAGGTGGCGGTGACGGCGGTGAGCGGCAGGTCGTGCAGCTCGGCCCAGGCCAGTCGGTAGACGGCGAGCTGGAGGGGGTCGGCGGTGCGGTGGCGGGTGGTCTTCCAGTCGACGATCTCGTACGTGTCACCCGTGCGGTAGACGGCGTCGATCCGGCCCCGGATCACCCGGCCCGCGAGGGTGATCTGGAACGGGGTCTCCACCCGGTACGGCGTGCGCCGGGCGTACGCGGTGCGCTCGAACGCCTCCTTCAGCTCGGCGAGGTCCCGCTCGTCGGCGATGTCCGCGTCGCTCTCGTCGCCCCCGGGCAGTTCGTCGGGGCCGAGCATGGGCAGCGGGAGCTCCTCGTACCGGGACTCCACCCAGGCGTGGAAGCGGGTGCCCCGGCGGGCGGCGGGCTGCGGCGGCCGGGGCATGGGCCGGGCCAGCTCCTTGGCGAAGGCGTCGGGGTCCTCGGCCAGGAGCAGCAGCTGGGTGGCGGAGAGCGAGGCGGGGACGAGGACCTCGCGCACGGTGGCGCGGGCCCGGCGCAGCTCCCCGGCCAGGGCGTCCAGGTCCCGGTCCCAGGAGGCGAGGGTGCGGGCTTCCTCCGGGGTGAGCGCTGCCGTGGCGCCGGGCTCCGGGGCGTGGCGGGCGGCGGGGACGAGCGGTGCGGGCTCCCGTACGGACTCCGGGGCCGGGGCGCCGGGGGGACGTTCGGTGGGGAGCTCGTCCCAGTCCCAGTCCTCGTGGCCCTCCTCGATGGGCGCCTCGTCGTGGTCAGCCCCGTACGCCGTTACGTCGTCGGGGCCGGTGCCGTACGCCGGTGGCTGCTGATCCCCGTGGACGGCCAGGCCCTCCAGGTGGGCCAGGACCGTGTCCCGGGCGGCGCGGCGGCGGGTAAGGGCGTCGGCGTCGAGCGGGAGCGGCCAGGCCAGGTCGGTTTCGGGTGCCGCGAGGGCCGGGTTCTCCTCGTCCTCGGCGGGCTCGTCCGCCCAGGCCTCGACCTCGCCGTGGCCCGCCGCGCAGTGCTCGTACAGCGCCTCCAGGAAGGCGGACGGGCCGCGCGTCCTCTTCTGGGACGGGCCCCACCAGTGGCCGGAGCCGAGGAGCAGGGAGCGGGGGCGGGTGAACGTGACGTAGCCGAGGCGCAGCTCCTCCGTGTGCTGGTGCTCCTTCATCTCCTGCTTGAACGTCTTCATGCTCCTGGCGTCGAGCCCGTCGAAGGCGTCCAGGGCCGGGAGGGTCGCCGCGTCGCCGCGCAGGGCGTGCGGGAGCACCTTGGCCTGGGCGGTCCAGGCCTCCCGGGACTGGCCGCTGGGGAACTGGCCGGTGACCAGTCCGGGCACGGCGACCACGTCCCACTCCAGGCCCTTGGACTTGTGCGCGGTGAGGACCTTGACGGTGTTCTCGCCGCCGGGCAGCGCGTTGTCGAGGCCCTTCTCGTACTGCGCGGCGGTCCGCAGGAAGCCGAGGAAGGCGAGCAGGGACGCCTCACCGTCCAGGGAGGCGAACCGGGCCGCTATGTCCAGAAAGTTGGCGAGGGTCTCGCGGCGGCGGGAGGCCAGCGCCTGTGGGGAGGCGGACAGCTCGACGTCCAGCCCTGTGGTGGCCAGGACGCGGTGCAGGACGTCCATCAGGGGGTCCGCGAGCGAGCGGCGCAGGTCGCGCAGCTCCCGGGCCAGGCGGGCGAAGCGCACCCGGGCCTCCGCCGAGAACGGCAGCCCGTCGTCCGCCGCGTCCCCCGCGATGAGGAAGGTGTCCAGGGCGTCGGCGAGCGATATCACCTCGGCCGGGTCGGTGCCCTCGACGGCCTCCGCGAGCCGCCGGTCCGGGTCGGCGCCGTCGTCCGCGCCGCCCGCCCGGTGCACGAGGAGGCGGGCGCGGCGGCCCAGGAGGGCGAGGTCCCGGGGGCCGATGCGCCAGCGCGGTCCGGTGAGGAGGCGAACCAGGGAGGCGTTGGCCCCCGGGTCCTGGAGGACCTCGCAGACGGCGACCAGGTCGGCCACCTCGGGCAGATGCAGCAGCCCGGCGAGGCCGACGACCTCGACCGGGATGTCCCGGGCGACCAGGGCGGCCTGGATCTGGGGGAAGTCCCCCGCGGTGCGGCACAGGACGGCGATCTCGCCCGGTGGGGTACCGGTGCGCACGAGATGGGCGAGGGAGTCCGCGAGCCAGTCGATCTCTTCCGTGTGGGTGTTCAGCAGGGCGCAGCGGACCAGTCCGTCGCGCTCGGCGCCCGGGGCGGGGCGCAGCGCCTCGACGCCCTCGTGCATCGCGCGCAGCGGCTCCGCTAGGCCGTTGGCGAGCTGGAGGAGGCGGCCGCCGCTGCGGCGGTTCTCGCTGAGGCTGTAGCGGGTGGCGGGGATGCCGTCGGCGTGCGGGAAGTGCTCGGGGAAGTCGTCGAGGTTGGCGACGGAGGCGCCGCGCCAGCCGTAGATCGCCTGGCAGGGGTCGCCCACGGCGGTGACCGCGTGACCGGTGGGTGGGTGACCGGCCGCCCCCGGCCCCGTACCGCCGCCGAACAACGCCGAGAGCAGCAGGCGCTGGGCCACCGACGTGTCCTGATACTCGTCGAGCAGCACGACCCGGAACTCGTCCCGCAGGATCTCCCCCACCTCGGGGCGGGTCAGGGCCAGCTCGGCGGAGAGCGCGATCTGGTCGCCGAAGTCGATGAGGTCCCGGCTGCGCTTGGCGGAGCGGTAGCGCTCGGTGAGGGCGAGGAGCGAGCGGCGGGCCTCGGCGGTCTCGGGGATCTTGCGCAGGTCGGCGTTGCTGAGCTTCGCGTGCTCCAGGGTGCGCAGCAGCTCGGTGTCGTACGTGTCCAGCGCCCGAGGGCGTACGAGGTGTTCGGACAGCTCCGCGTCGAGCGCCAGGAGATCGCTGACGAGGGTGGGGAAGGACCGGGTGAGCGCCGGATACGGGCCCGGCGCCTCGCGCAGCACCTTCGCCGCCAGCTGATAGCGGGTGGCGTCGGCGAGGAGGCGGGTGGCGGGCTCCAGGCCGATGCGCAGTCCGTGCTCGGTGAGGAGGCGGCCCGCGAACGCGTGGTACGTGGAGATCGCGGGCTCGCCCGGGGGGTTGTCCGGGTCGATGACGTCGGGGTCGGTGACCCCGGCGGCGATGAGCGCCCTGCGGACGCGCTCGGCCAGCTCGCCCGCCGCCTTGTTGGTGAAGGTGAGGCCGAGGACCTGCTCGGGCGCGACCTGGCCGGTGCCGACCAGCCAGACCACGCGGGCGGCCATCACCGTGGTCTTCCCCGACCCGGCTCCGGCCACGATCACCTGCGGGGCGGGCGGCGCGGTGATGCAGGCCGTCTGCTCCGGGGTGAAGGGAATCCCGAGGAGCTCCTTGAGCTGCTCGGGATCGGTGATGCGTGAGGACACGTGGGAAACGGTAACCGGAGCCACTGACAACCCGGGCCGATGCTCACGAAAGGCCCTACTCCACCACCTGCCGCCCCTCCGGCTGTGCGCTGCACGAGGCACGGAACGTGCAGTGCGTGCAGTGGGTGCCGGTGGTGGGCGTGAAGCGTTCGTCCAGGACCTTTCCGGCGGCCGTGGCGAGCAGGTCGGAGACCCACTCCCCCGCCAGCGGCTCCTGGGCCTGGACCTTGGGGAAGGCGTCGCCGCCCTCCTTCTTGGGGGCGGGCTGACGGAGCTGGACCAGTTCCGCGCCGCCCGGCTCGGGGCGCTTTCCGTCGAAGACCTCGTCGACCGCGCCCTCCCGGACGGCGAGCTGGTAGACGGCGAGCTGGGGGTGAGCGGCCACCTCGTCCTTGGTGGGCGCGCCCTTGCCGGTCTTGAAATCGACGACGTACGCCCGGCCCTCGGCGTCCTGTTCGACCCGGTCCATGGAGCCCCGGATACGTACGGCGTAATCGCCCGCCTCCAGGGTCACGTCGAAGTCGTGCTCGCTCGCGGCGGGCGTGCGGCCGGCGCGGTCCAGGACGTGCCAGTGCAGGAAGCGTTCCAGGGCGGCACGGGCCTGGTCCTTCTCCTGTTCGGACTTCCAGGGGGCGTCGAAGGCCAGGCCGTTCCAGACGGAGTCCAGGCGTTCCATGAGGACGTCGAGATCGGCGGGCGTACGGCCGGATGCGACTTCGTCGGCGAGTACGTGGACGACGTTGCCGAACCCCTGGGCGGCGGTGGCCGGGGCGTCGGCCTTCACTTCGCGGCCCAGGAACCACTGGAGTGCGCAGGTGTTGGCGAGCTGGTCCAGGGCGCTGCCGGAGAGGGTGACGGGCTGGTCGCGGTCGCGCAGGGGGACGGCGGAACGGGTCGGCTCCTCCAGGCCCCACCAGCGGTACGGGTGGGCAGCGGGCACCAGCGGCCGTCCCTCGTCGTCGGTGAGCGCGGCGAGCCGGGCGAGGCGGTGGGCGGCGGCCTCGCGCAGGGCGTCGGACGCGGCCGGGTCGACCGTGGTGGCGCGCAGCTCCGCGACGAGCGCGGCGACCGCGAGGGGGCGGCGCGGGCGGCCGGTGACCTCGCGGGGTTCCACGCCCAGCTCGGTGAGGAAGCGGGAGGGCTGGTCGCCGTCGTCGGCGGGAGCCTTCACGGCGGTGACGACCAGGCGATCGCGGGCGCGGGTGGCAGCGACGTAGAAGAGCCGGCGCTCCTCGGCGAGGAGCGCCCCGGGCGTCAGCGGCTCGGCGAGGCCGTCGTGGCCGATCCGGTCCGCCTCCAGAAGGGAGCCCCGGCGGCGCAGGTCGGGCCAGAGCCCCTCTTGGACCCCGGCGACGACGACGAGCCGCCACTCCAGGCCCTTGGAGCGGTGGGCGGTCATCAGGCGTACGGCGTCGGGGCGGGCGGTCCGCCGGGAGAGGGTGTCGGCGGCGATGTCCTGCGCGTCGACCTCTTCGAGGAAGTTGAGGGCCCCGCGCCCGCCGGTGCGCTCCTCGGCGCGGGCCGCCGTCTCGAACAGGGCGCACACCGCGTCGAGATCGCGGTCGGCGTTGCGCCCGCCCGCCCCGCCGCGCAGCGCGGCCGCCTCCAGCCTGCGCGGCCAGGGGGTGCCGTTCCACAGGGTCCACAGGGCTTCCTCGGCAGTGCCGCCGCCCGCCAGGAGTTCGCGGGCCTTGCGCAGGAGCGCACCGAGGCGCTGCGCTCCGTGGGCGTACGCCGGATCGTGCGTGACGAGCCGCTCGGGCTCGGCCAGGGCGCGGGCCAGCAGCGCGTCGGAGGGGGCGGGAACCCGGATTCCGGCGGCCCGTTCCTCGTCGCGCAGGGCCCGGCCGAGGCGGCGCAGATCGGCCGCGTCCATGGAGCCGAGGGGAGAGGTGAGGAGGGCGAGCGCGGTCTCGGTGTCGAGCCAGGGGGCGGGCCCTCCCTCCGGCTGAGCTTCTGCCGGTTGCGGTTCTGGTTCCGGCTCCGGCTGAACTACTCGTTGTGGTTCCGGCTCCGGCTGAACTGCCGGTTCCGGCTCCGGCTCCAGCCCCGGCTCCGGTTCCGGTTCCGCCGGACGGTCGTGCAGCGCAGCCGTCGCCACAGCTCGCAGCGCCGTCAGCAGCGGAGCGACGGCCGGTTCGTGGCGGAGCGGAAGGTCATCGCCGTCGACCTCCAGGGGGACGCCCGCCGAGGTGAGGGCGCGGCGGACGGCGGGCAGCGAGCGGCCCCCGGCCCGTACCAGCACGGCCATCTCCTGCCACGGCACCCCGTCCTCCAGATGGGCGCGGCGCAGCAGGTCCGCGATGTTCTCCAGCTCCGTGGAGGCGGTCGGGTAGGTGTACGTCTCGACACGGCCGCCCTCCCGGACGGCGTGCAGCTCGCGGTGGGCGCGGACGGTGTCGGCGGGCAGCCGGGTCAGCGGCATCCGGCGGGTGAGCAGCCGGGTCGCCGCGAGCAGTCCGGAGCCGGAGCGCCGTGAGGTGGTGAGGACGCCCACGGGCGCGGGAGTGCCGTCGGCCCGGCGGAACGTGTCCGGGAAGTCGAGGATGCCGTTCACGTCGGCCCCCCGGAAGGTGTAGATGGACTGGTCGGGGTCGCCGAAGGCGATCAGCGTCCGGCCGCCGCGCGTGTCCTCACCACGCCCCCGGGCACCGCCCGGCGCACGCCCCCGGTTCCCCGCCAGCGCGTGCAGCAGCCGCACCTGCGCGGGGTCGGTGTCCTGGTACTCGTCGACGTACACCGCGTCGTAAGCGCCCGCGAGCTGCGCCGCGACCTCGGGGCGCTCGGCGAGCAGGACCGCGCGGTGCACCAGTTCGGCGTAGTCCAGGACGCCCTGGGCATCGAGGACGTCGAGGTACTCCGCGAGGAACTGGGCCGCCGCCGTCCAGTCCGGGCGGCCCGTGCGGCGGGCGAAGTCGGCCAGCGCGTCCGGGCCGAGGCCCAGCTCACGGCTGCGGGCCAGCACCGCGCGCACCTCGTCGGCGAAGCCGCGGGTGGTCAGGCAGGCCCGCAGCTCGTCGGGCCAGCGGATATGGGCCAGGCCCTCCTTCTCCAGGTCGAGCTGGCCCGCGAGCAGCTCGCGGACGGTGACGTCCTGCTCGGGCCCGGACAGCAGGCGCAGCGGGTCGGCGAAGAGGTCGGCGTCCTGGTGGGCGCGGACCAGGGCGTAGCAGTAGGCGTGGAAAGTGGTCGCCTGCGGGCCGCGCGCCGCGCCGAGCCGGGCCGCCAGCCGGTCGCGCAGCTCGACGGCCGCCTTGCGGCTGAAGGTGAGGATCAGGATGCGGGCGGGGTCGCCGCCCCGGTTCACCCGGGCGGCGACGGACTCGACAAGGGTGGTGGTCTTCCCGGTGCCGGGTCCGGCGAGGACCAGCAGCGGACCGCCGGGGTGATCAACCACCGCTCGCTGACCTGCGTCCAGGAGGGGGGGATCCACGGACCCGGGCGGAGTGCGCACCAGCCGGTACGCGCCCGTGGTCCGCGGCCGTGACTCACGGTGCGGACTGTGCCGGGTGGAGGAGGTGCTCACGTGGATCGCCGGTCCTGGTGGGTGTACAGGTGATGAGGAACAGGGTCGGGACAGCCGGGACAGCCGGGACAGCCAAGGCGGTCACGGCAGTGAAAGCGGTCAAAGCAGTCAAAGCAGTCGAGGAAAGGGGCGGAGCGTGCCGCGCGAACACGACGCTACGCCAGCGGCGGCGCGCGAGGCAGCGGGGGCGCTGCGTCCCTCGTCACGTGCGTCACGTGCATCACGTGCGTCGTGTGCGTCACCTGCATCACGTGCGTCGTGTACGTCACGTGCGACGCGCCCCTCGTCGCACCGGGAGCGGACGCTGTCAGGTGTGAGATTGCTCGTGCCCGGGTCCGTCCGCGCCGGTGCCGTCCCAGCGGGCGTGGCGCATGTCGAGGCGCGGCACGTGCCCCTCCGACTGCCGGGACGCCGCACGGAGCGGCGTACCCTCCGCGCGGTAGTGCTCCAGCGCGCGGAGCTCATGGCCGGGAAGCAGCGTCCCGTCGGCCCGGACGACGCGCCACCACGGCACGGCGGAGCCGTACAAGGCCATCACCCGGCCGACCTGGCGGGGCCCGCCCTCGCCCAGCCACTCCGCGACATCGCCGTACGTCATCACCCGGCCGGGCGGGATCAGATCGGCGACGTCGAGGACACGCTCCGCGTACTCCGGCAGTTCGGGGCCGGTCGGCGCGGTGCCGGGTCCGCCTCCGCCCGTCTGGTCCTGGCTCATCCGCCCCATCCTGCCGTACGCGACCGACAGCCCGCCCGGAACGGTGGCGGTCCGGGCGGACAGCGTGCGCACAGGTGCAAAGGAGCGTATGTTGCGCTTCCCGCGCCCGTGCAATGCACCCTGATGCCCCCCTCTGTCTACGGGCCGTGCCACCATCGTGCGGGCGGTGACCGGTGATACGAGACCACGAAGACGAACCAGAGGCGACGAAGGAGCAGGGCGTGCAGCCACCGAAGGCGGCGGACGCCTCTGATGCCGGGGAGCGCTCGTCGAGCGCTCCGGAGGACTCCGGAGCGTCCGCGGGCTCCGGAGTTCCCCGGGCCGACGGCCCCACCACGTCCGTCTCCGGTTCCGGCCATCTGACCGGTTCGACCCTGGCTTCCGCCGACGCCGCCCTGAGCGACCGGGTCTCCGGTGACGAACCGCTGCTGCCCGCCCGGGTCCACCGCCCCTCCGACCTGATGCGGCTGCTCATCGGGGTGTTCGCGATCGCGGTCCTGCTCTCGATCGCCGCCTTCGCCCAGGGCACCACCACCGGCCTTGAGGACGACATCTCCAAGGGCACCGAGCAGGCGCCCGATCTGCTGATCAAGATCGCCGGTCTGGTGTCCAGCATCGCCGTGCTGCTGGTGCCCGTCGCCTTCGCCATCGAGCGCCTGATCAAACGGGACGGGCTGCGCATCGCGGACGGCGTACTGGCCGCGGTCCTCGCCCACGGGGTGACCCTCGCCACCGACCTGTGGGTCTCGCGGACCGCGCCCGGCACCATCCAGGACGCGCTGACCCAGCCGCAGACGACGGGCGGGCTGACCGACCCGGTGCACGGCTATCTCGCGCCGGTCATCGCGTACATGACGGCGGTCGGTATGGCGCGGCGGCCTCGCTGGCGCGTGGTGCTGTGGATGGTGCTGCTGCTCGACGCGTTCGCGATGCTCGTCGGCGGGTACACCACACCGTTCTCGATCATCCTGACCGTGCTGATCGGCTGGACGGTGGCGTACGGCACGCTGTACGCGGTCGGCTCACCGAACGTCCGCCCGACCGGCCAGCACCTGATGGCGGGGCTGCGGCACGTCGGCTTCCGCCCGATCGCGGCGATGCGAGCCGAGGACACCCCGGACCGGGACAGGGACGACAAGGACAGCGTCGACCAGGGCGACCGGGGGCGGCGCTATCTGGTCACCCTGGAGGACGGGCCGCCGCTCGACGTCACCGTCGTCGACCGCGAGCAGCAGGCCCAGGGGTTCTTCTACCGGGCCTGGCGACGGCTCACGCTGCGCGGGATCACCCAGCGGCGCTCCATCCAGTCGCTGCGCCAGGCGCTGGAGCAGGAGGCGCTCCTCGCGTACGCGGCGATCGCCGCCGGGGCGAACGCGCCCAAGCTGATCGCCACCTCCGAACTGGGGCCCGACGCGGTGATGCTCGTCTACGAGCACATCGGCGGCCGGTCGCTGGACGCGATGGAGGACGTGGAGATCACCGACGATCTGGTGCGCAGCGCCTGGCGTCAGGTCAAGGCCCTCCAGTCGCGGCGGATCGCGCACCGCAGGCTGACCGGCGACGCCCTCCTGGTGGATCGTTCCGGCAAGGCGTTCGTGACGGATCTGCGCGGCGGCGAGATCGCGGCCGGTGATCTGGTCCTGCGCATGGACGTGGCCCAGTTGCTGACCACGCTGGGGCTGCGGGTGGGGGCCGAGCGGTCCGTCGCCGGGGCACTGGCCGTGCTCGGTCCGGACGCCGTGGCGGACTGTCTGCCGCTGCTCCAGCCGATCGCGCTGAGCCGGTCCACCCGGGCTGCGCTGCGCCGGATCGCGCGCGAGCGTTCGCAGCGCGAGCGGGACGCGGCCGTGGAGGCCTCACAGACGGCCAAGCGGACGAGGGCCGAGGAAGCCGGGGGCGAGCACACCTCGGACCGCAAGGCCGGACGCAAGTCCCACCGGACCGAGAAGCAGGCCGAGAAGCGGGCCATCGGCGAGGCGCTGGAGGAGGCCCGCGATGAGGATCTGCTCGCCCAGATCCGCCGCCAGGTCCTCCTGATCCGCCCGCAGGCGCCGGTCGAACCGGTGCGGCTGGAGCGCATCAAACCGCGCACCCTCTTCAGCTTCATCGCCGGGGCCATCGCCGCGTACTTCGTGATCTCCCAGGTCACCCAGGCGGACTTCGGGGCGGTCGTGGAGCAGGCGGAGTGGGGCTGGGTGGCGGCGGCCCTCGGCTTCTCGGCACTGAGCTACGTGGCGGCGGCCATGAGCCTGCTGGGTTTCGTGCCGGAGCGGGTGCCGTTCCTGAAGACCGTGCAGGCGCAGGTGGCCGGCTCGTTCGTGAAGATCGTCGCACCGGCCGCCATCGGGGGCGTGGCCCTGAACACCCGCTTCCTCCAGCGCGCCGGGGTGCGCCCCGGACTCGCGGTGGCGAGCGTCGGGGCCTCCCAGCTCTTCGGGCTCGGCGCCCACGTCATGCTGCTGGCGCTGTTCGGCTATCTCACCGGTACGGAGAGGACCCCGGACTCGCTGACCCCGTCCCGGACGGTGATCGCGGGTCTGCTCACGGTCGCGGTGCTGGTGCTGGTGGTGACGGCGGTCCCGTTCCTGCGGAAGTTCGTGGTGACCCGGGTGCGCTCGCTGTTCGCCGGGGTCGTGCCGCGCATGCTGGACGTGGTCCAGCGGCCGCAGAAGCTGCTCACCGGCATCGGTGGCATGCTGCTGCTGACCGGCCTGTTCGTGCTCTGCCTGGACGCCTCGATCCGGGCGTTCAGCGGACCGCACGTCCCCGAGCTGAGTTACGCGAGCATCGCGGTGGTCTTCCTCGCCGGGAACGCGATCGGCTCGGCCGCCCCGACGCCGGGCGGTATGGGCGCGGTCGAGGGGGCCCTGACGCTGGGCCTGATCGCGGTCGGACTGCCGAGCGAGGTCGCGGCGCCCGCGGTGCTGCTGTACCGCGTGATGACGCTGTGGCTGCCGGTGCTGCCGGGGTGGATCGCCTTCAACCAGCTGACGCGCAAGGGCGAGCTGTAGTCGTCGAGGGCGTCGGCACGCAGTCCGCCGGTAGTCCTCGTCGGCGGCCGACCGGGGTGCGCCGGCAGTCCTCGTCGGCCGCCGGGGCCGTGGCCCGCCGGGTGCGCACCGCCACCCGCATGGACCGCGCCCGGCCGCGCTCCCCGGCGGCCCGCCGCACGATGGGGTCATGAGGACTTCCCCCGCCCTGCGCGCCGCCGCCCTCGCCGCCACCGCCACCGTGCTGCTGCCGCTGGCCGCCTGTTCGGACGGCGACGGCGGGGACGGTTCCTCGACGCCCACCGGGGCCTCGACCGCCTCGCCGTCCGCCACCGCCCGGGAACTGGCCTCCCAGAAACTCGACTGGTCGCCGTGTCCGGCCCCGAACACAGCCCAGGGCGGCGGCGAGTCCCCGTCCCCGCTGCCCGGCGGCGCGGTTTGGGAGTGCTCCTTCATGGACGTGCCGCTCGACTACGCGAAGCCCGACGGCCGCACGATCGAGCTGGCGCTGGTCCGCGCCAAGGCCAGGGACCAGGCGCGGCGGATCGGCTCGCTGGTGTTCAACTTCGGCGGGCCCGGCGCCTCCGGTGTGGCGACGCTGCCCGCCTTCGGCACGGAGTACGACACGCTTCGCACCCGGTACGACCTGGTGAGCTTCGACCCGCGCGGGGTCGGCCGCAGCGAGGGCGTCGAGTGCGCGGACGACGCCCAGCTGGACGCCCTCTACCAGGAGGACTCCACGCCGGACAACGCGGCCGAGGAGGAGCAGTTCGTGCAGGGGCAGAAGGACTTCATCGCGGACTGCAAGGAGAACTCCGGCCCTGAACTGCCCTTCGTGGGCACGACGAACGCCGCCCGCGACATGGACCTGATGCGGACGGTGCTGGGCGACGACGAGCTGCACTACTTCGGCATCTCATACGGGACCGAGCTGGGCGGCGTCTACGCGCACCTCTTCCCGGACAAGGTCGGCCGGGCGGTCTTCGACGCGGTGGTCGACCCGACGAAGAACGCCGAAGAGTCCTCCCTCGGCCAGGCCCAGGGATTCCAGCTCGCCATGGACAACTTCACCGAGGACTGTGCGGAGCGCGACGACTGCGCGCTGCCCGGGGCCACCCCGCAGGAGGTCGAGCAGGGGATCGCGGACCTTCTGGCCGAGCTGGAGGAGCAGCCGATCGACGGGCTGGGCGACCGCGCGCTGACGCAGACGCTGGCCACCACCGGCATCGCCTCCGCGCTCTACTCCAAGGAGACCTGGCCACTGCTCGAACAGGGCCTGGACGAGGCGGGCGGCGGGAACGGCGGGCTGCTGCTCGCACTGGCGGACTCGCTCAACGGACGCTCGCAGGACGGGCAGTACGACAACTCCAACGCGGCCAACCTCGCCATCAACTGCGCCGACAGCAAGCAGCGGTTCACCCTGGAGCAGACGAAGGCGGCACTGCCGGCCTTCCGTAAGGCCTCCCCTCTCTTCGGCGACTACCTGGGCTGGGGCCTGATGGGGTGCACAGGCTGGCCGGTCGCGGGTGCCTGGGAGACCCCCGACGTCAGCGCGCCCGGGGCCGCGCCCATCCTGGTCATCGGCAACACGGGCGACCCGGCGACCCCGTACGCCGGCGCGAAGGCGATGGTGCAGCAGCTGGGCGAGGGCGTCGGCGTCGAGCTGACGTACCGGGGCGAGGGCCACGGGGCCTACAACAGCAACGACGCGTGTGTGCAGCGGGCGGTCGACGGCTATCTGCTGAACGGTACGGTGCCGAAGTCGGGCACGGTCTGCGGCTGATCGCGCCCCGGGAGCCGGTTCTGACGGTCTGGCCCGACGGTCTGTCAGAGGCGCCGATTAGCATGGCGGAACAATGCAGGCGCCCGGCGCTTCACCGGCTTCGGGCCTCGGGGAGGGGAGCCGGACCGTGCGCGCGCACCGACGGGCCCATCGGGCCGCCGTTCGAGCGGGAGCAGCCCTCCTCGCGACAGTACTGCTCGCCGGCTGCGCCCTGTCGGGGACGGCGCCGGAAGCCGCCGCGCCGGCGGACGGCCGCCCCGGCGGCGCGTCCGCCTCTCCCGCGCCGACGGGCCCGAAGGACACCGCGCGGACGCCCGCCCTGCCCTCCGCCCTCACCTCCCAGCGCCTCGACTGGGAGCGCTGCGAGGCTCCGCGCGGCGGCGAGGCCCCGGGGTCCGCGTGGCGCTGCGCGCGCGTGGACGTACCGCTGGATTACGCGAAGCCGTCCGGGGAGACCCTCTCCCTCGCCCTGATCCGCAAGGAGGCCCGCGACAAGCGGCGGCGGCTCGGTTCGCTGCTGTTCAACTTCGGCGGCCCGGGCGGTTCGGGCGTGGAGATACTGCCGCGCGCGGCGGAAGCGTACGGAAAGCTCAACACCCGCTACGACCTGGTGGGGTTCGATCCGCGCGGGGTCGCGGCCAGCTCCGGGGTGCGCTGCCGCACCGACGAGGAGCAGGAACAGGCCCACCGCAGCATCGACCTGACCCCGGACACGGCGACGGAGGAGGCCGCGTTCGTCAAGGACGCCGCGGACTTCGGCGCGGGCTGCGAGCGCCGTTCCGGCAAGATCCTCCCCCATGTCGGCACATCCGACGCCGCCCGCGACCTGGACCTGATCCGGCATGTCCTGGGCGACGACAAGCTGTCCTACTTCGGCTTCTCCTACGGTACGGAGCTGGGCGGTACGTACGCGCACCTCTTCCCGCGGAACGTGGGACGCACGGTGCTGGACGCGGTCATCGACCCCACGGCCGACGGCATAGGGCACGCCCGCAACCAGGCCACGGGCTTCCAGCGCGCCCTGGAGAACTACCTCAGGAGCCGCGGCGAGAACCCGAAGGCGGGCACCGAGCGCATAGCCCGGCTGCTGGCCCGTATCGACAGGAGCCCGCTGCCGACCGACAGCGGCCGCGAGCTGAGCGAATCCCTCGCCATCACCGGCATCGTCACCCCGCTGTACTCCGAGTCCGGCTGGCCCGCCCTGACGGCCGCCCTCGAAGAGGCGGAGGACAACGGCACCGGCAACGGCCTGCTCCGGCTCGCCGACTCGTACAACGGGCGGGACGAGCGGGGCCGTTACGACACCCAGAGCCACTCCCAGCGGGCGATCTCCTGCGCCGACACCAAGGCCAGGCCCACCCTGGACGAGGCCCGTGCGCTGCTGCCGGAGTTCCGTCGGCTGTCACCGGTCTTCGGCCCGCTCCTCGCCTGGGACACCGCGGGCTGGTGTGCGCGGTGGCCGGTCGAGGGGGAGCACGACACCCCGGAGACGAGCGCACCGGGCGCGGGCCCGATCCTCGTCGTCGGGACGACCGGCGACCCGGCCACCCCGTACGAAGGGGCACAGCGGATGGCGGACGAGCTGGGCAAGGGCGTCGGCGTCATGCTCACCAACAACGGCGAGGGGCACGGGGCGTACGGCGGCAACGACTGCGTGACGTCGGCGGTGGACGGCTACTTCCTGGACGGGAAGGTCCCGGCGGACGGCACGACCTGCGGGTAGCGGTACGAACATGCGGAAGGGGCCGGTCCGCAGTGCGCGGACCGGCCCCTCCTCCCCAACGGGTTGTCTAGTACACCGGCTTCTCGGGCTCGATCTGGTTGACCCAGCCGATCACGCCGCCGCCCACGTGCACCGCGTCGGCGAAGCCCGCCGACTTGAGGACCGCGAGGACCTCGGCGCTGCGGACGCCCGTCTTGCAGTGCAGGACGATGCGCCGGTCCTGCGGGAGGTCCTGGAGGGCTGTGCCCATGAGGAACTCGTTCTTCGGGATCAGCTTGGCGCCCGGGATCGAGACGATCTCGTACTCGTTCAGCTCGCGGACGTCGATGATCTCGATCTTCTCGTCGCCGTCGATCCACTCCTTGAGCTGCTTGGGAGTGATCGTGGCTCCGGCCGCCGCCTCCTGGGCCTCCTCGGAGACGACGCCGCAGAAGGCCTCGTAGTCGATGAGCTCGGTGACGGTGGGGTTCTCGCCGCAGACCGCGCAGTTCGGGTCCTTGCGGACCTTCACCTGGCGGTACTGCATCTCCAGGGCGTCGTAGATCATCAGGCGGCCGACCAGCGGGTCGCCGATGCCGGCGAGCAGCTTGATGGCCTCGTTGACCTGGATGGAGCCGATGGACGCGCAGAGCACGCCCAGCACGCCGCCCTCGGCGCAGGAGGGGACCATGCCCGGCGGCGGGGGCTCCGGGTAGAGGCAGCGGTAGCAGGGGCCGTGCTCGGACCAGAAGACCGAGGCCTGGCCGTCGAAGCGGTAGATCGAACCCCAGACGTACGGCTTGTTCAGCAGCACCGCGGCGTCGTTGACGAGATAGCGGGTGGCGAAGTTGTCCGTGCCGTCCACGATCAGGTCGTACTGCGCGAAGATCTCCATCACGTTGTCGGCCTCAAGCCGCTCTTCGTGAAGGACCACGTTGACGTACGGGTTGATCCCCAGCACGGAGTCCTTGGCGGACTCCGCCTTGGACCGGCCGATGTCGGCCTGGCTGTGGATGATCTGGCGCTGGAGGTTCGACTCGTCGACCTCGTCGAACTCGACGATGCCCAGCGTGCCGACACCGGCCGCGGCCAGGTACATCAGGGCCGGCGACCCGAGTCCGCCGGCGCCCACACAGAGCACCTTGGCGTTCTTCAGGCGCTTCTGTCCGTCCATCCCGACATCCGGGATGATCAGGTGGCGGGAGTACCTGCGGACCTCGTCGACGGTGAGCTCAGCGGCTGGCTCGACCAGGGGTGGCAGCGACACAGGAACCTCAACAATGCAGGTGGTCGGATTTACGTACATCGACTACGCGCACATCGACTACGTACGGTTGTTCTTCCGGTAACACTGCCACGCCCCTTCTCATTCCGAGATACCGGGTCCGATCCGCGAGACGATTTCGTCCCAGTACCTGGGCAGCGCCGCGAATGGATCGTTCTGCCCGTTCCGTCCGTCCCGGTCGGTGAAGAAGATCGTCCCGGCGCCCTGCCAGCGGGCGATGCGCATGGCCTCCTCCAGGTGGGTGCGCGGGACACCGTGGACGAAGTGGGCGAACCGCTCGGGCGGGTAGTCCGCCGTCCACTCGGCCACCTGTGACCAGCGGTAGTCGGTCCAGGGGCCCTGGAAGGTGACCAGCTGGTCGGCGGCCTCCGCGTAACCGGGGTACGGATGGGTCCCGTGCCCCAGGACCAGGCGGCCGCCGCCGTCCGCGCTGTCGCTCTCCGCCAGCAGGGCGTGGAGCGTGCCGGTGAGACGGCGGACGTCCGGCAGCCCAGCCCGCTCGGCCGGGCAGCGGGCGAGGTAGAAGCCGCCGACCCGGTACCAGTCGATGAAGGCACGGGCGTCGGCGATCAGGTCGCCGAAGGACCGCTCGCCGAAGGCCAGGTCGAGGTGGCCCAGCAGTCTGCCGCCGGAGGCCCGGACGGTGTCGTCCGGGGCCCCGCCGTGCAGGGCGCGTTCCCGGGCGTTGCGCAGCCTGCCCGCCGCCGCCAGGCAGTGCGGGTCGGGCCGGCAGCCGGGGCCCTCCGCGATGTTGAGGACGGCCCAGTGCAGCGGCGTGCCGGGGCGGACCAGCTCGGCCCACTCGGCGGGGGCGAGCAATGGGTGGGCGTAGCCCGGGACGCCGAAGCCGAGCTGTTCGCCGCCCGCGGTCCGGCGGGCGGCGTCGGGAGCGGTCAGATGCGGCACGCCGCCTCCATCCAGATGTCCGCGAGGGACTCCTCCAGGTTGATCCGGGGCCGCCAGCCGAGCCGGTCCCGCGCGGTGCGGACATCGGCCTGCTGCCAGGCGCCGCATCCGTCCGGATACGGGGACGGGGTGGCCGAGAGGTGCTCCATGACGGACTCGGCGGAGGTGCGCGGTGCCCCGATGGGCAGGCGTGCGGGGGGTGTGTCCAGCTCGTGGAGCGCGCCCGCGTACCCGGCGACTCTCGCCAGGACGGCGGCCGCGTCACGGAGGCGGACGGCCCGTCCGGTGCCGATGTTGACGACGCCCTGGGCGGCGGAGAGCGAGGCGGCGTGGACGGCCCGCGCCACATCCCGTACGTCGACGAAGTCCCGCTGCACGCCGAGGCCGCTGAGCTTCAGCTCGCCGTCGCCCGCCTGCATGGCCCGGCGCATCGCCTCGGCGAGCCGGCCGAGCGGGGAGCCCGCCGGGGTGCCGGGCCCGACCGGCGAGAAGACCCGCAGCACGACGGCGTCGAGACCGGAGCCGAGGACCAGCTCGGTGGCGGCGAGCTTGCTGACGCCGTACGGGCCGCCGGGGCGCGGCACGGCGTCCTCGGCGGTGGAGGAACCGGGCTGCGAGGGCCCGTACTCCGAGGCGCAGCCGACCTGGACGAGCCGGGCCCCGCAGCCGCTGCGGCGCAGCGCCTCGCAGACGGTGGCGACGGCGACGGTGTTGTGGCGGGTGAGGTCGCGGGCGTTGCCACGGGTGGCGCCCGCGCAGTTGACGACGACCCCGGGGTGGACGGCGTCCAGGAAGCGGGTGAGCGCTCCGGGGCTGCCGCCCGCGAGATCGAACCGGACGTCGGCGTCGTCGCCGCGGCCCAGGGCCGTGAGGTGGACGGCGGGGTCGGCGAGCAGGCGGTCGGCGACGAAGCGGCCGAGGAATCCGTTGGCTCCGAGCAGCAGCACCCTCATCGCGCACCGCCTCGGTGCCGACGGCTCACTGCCGGTGCGGGGGACTGGGGGGTCATGGCGGTTTTCTCCTAGGTCAGTCAGTCGGTTCGTGCGGTGCTGGGAAGGCCCGCGGCGTCGGCTCCGCGGGAATGGTGCGGTGGGGGGTGTGCGGTGGGGGGTGTGCGGTGGGGCGCTCGTGGTGAGGGAGCGGTTCAGGTACGGGTGTGGGCGGAGGCGCGGGAGAGGGCGAGGGAGGCGTGCAGCAGCAGCCCGAGCGCGGCCGCTCCGCAGGCGAGGGCGGGCACGGCCCCCGTCCCGCCTGCCGAGACGAGGGCGTTCACGGGCTGGGCGAGGGGTTCGAGTCCGGGCAGCCGGGAGGAGAGGACGAGGGCCGGGGCGGCGGCCTCGACGGCGCAGGCGGCGGCGAGCGCGACCGTGCCGGGCTCGGGCAATCCGTGGGCGGCGAGCAGCCGGGCGACGAAGAACAGGACCCCGAGGGCGGCTGCCGCGGTCGGCGTCCCGTTGCCGTCGAGGCCGAGGTCGGCCAGGTACAGCAGGGGCAGCAGCGCGGCGAGGAAGAGGGCGACGGCCGCGAGGAGCAGGGGCCGCACTCCCGCGCCGAACTCCTCCAGGGCGCGGCTGCCGGTCAGCTTGCGGTGGGCGTGGACGGCGAAGAGGTGGGCGCACCAGGCGGCCGGGGCGATGGCGGCGGCGAGCCCGAGCAGCGGGGCGGGGGTGCCGTCCCACGGACCGTCCGGGCCGCCGGTCATGACCTGGGCGAGCAGCTCCTCGCCGTACACCGCGTAGCTCAGGAGCCAGCAGCCGTACATCCCGGCGCGGCCCGCTCCTTCCGGCGCGCGCAGGGGCCCGCGGCTCAGGCACAGCCGGAGCGCCAGGCAGGCCAGGAGGGCACCGGCCACAGTGACGAGGGCCCGCGTCCCGCCGCCGAGCACGCCCTCGGTGAGCCGGAGCACCCCGGCGGTCGCCAGGCAGGCGGCCCCGGGGAGCAGGGCCAGGAGCGTCCAGAGGGCCCGCGCCTCGGTGTCCGGCCCGGCGTCCGGGGGTCCGCTCACGGCGGGCTCCTTCGTACGGGGCGGTATGCGGGCGTACAGCTCCTCGGCGAGCGAGAAGACGTCTCGGTGGCGGTAGCGGGCGGCGGTGCGGTCGGTGAGGCCGTGGGCTTCGAGTCCGGCGGCGATCTCCAAGGGGTCCACGGCCCGTTCGCAGAGGTCCCGATGGTCGTGCATCAGGGACTTCACCGGGTCGGCCGGCCCCCGGCGGGCGGCGGTGGATGCGGCCGGGGCGGGAGGGGCGGTGGCGGTGGCCTGGTCGTCCGGACGGGGCATGGGTTGGTCTCCGTGGTCGTGAAGCGTCGAGTGGTCACGCATCGCCGTCCCCCGGTCCCCCGGCGGCCGCGCAGACGCCCTCGGGCTCGCCGGCGCGGTCCGGCAGGCGCCCCGCCCGGGTCCAGTGGCCGAGGAGGCGGGCCTCTGGCGGGGTGGCGAAGAGGAGGGGGTCGCCGTGGGCGTTCACCGTGTCGGCCTCCCGGCGCACCGGAGTGTGTGACATCAGCTCCAGATAAATGCCGCGAAATGCCGCGAGGTTCTGTTCGACGGTGAAGAGTTCGAGCGCTCGGGCCCGGGCCGCCGCGCCCAGGCGGGCCCGGCGCTCGGGGTCGCGCAGCAGCGCCACGCAGGCGTCCGCGAGCGCCTTGGGGTTGCGCGGGGGCACCACCAGGCCGGTGCCGCCGATGACTTCGACGACCGCTCCGACGTCGGTGGAGACGGTGGCCCGGCCGCAGAACATGGCCTCGACGAGGCTGACCGGGAAGCCTTCGACGACGCTGGACAGCACGATCACGCCGCCCGCGCGGTAGGCCTCGGCGAGATCGGGGACCTCGGGCCCGCCGATCTCCTCGAAGGTGACCGGGCAGACGCCCTCGGTGTGCGCGCCGGTGGCCTCGTCCGGGAAGAGCTGGGCGGCCAGGGCCCGGCAGTGGGCCAGATAGGCGCCCCCCTCAAGGCCCGGGGCCGGGGCGCCGAAGATCCGCAGCCGGGCGCCGGGCTCGGCGCGGCGGACCTCGGCGAAGGCGTGGAGCAGGGCGATCAGGTCCTTGGCGGGCTCGATCCGGCCGACCCAGACCAGCGAGGCGGGGCCGCCCGCGCCTGCCGCGCCGAAGCGTTCGGCGTCCTCACCGACCGGGCCGAAGCGTTCGGCGGCCATGCCCGGGTAGACCGTGCGCTGCCGGGCGGGGTCGGCCCCGCAACGCTGCTGCCAGCGGCGGACATGCGTGTTGCCGGGGGTGACCAGCGCCGCCTGGCGGTAGACCTCGGTGGCGAGACGCCCGTGGAATCCGGCGAGGAGGGCGCGCACCGGTGCGCCGAACGGGGCGTCGGAGGCGGCCAGATAGTGGGCGCGCAGCTGCACCCCGTGCTCGGTGACCAGCAGCGGAACCCCGAAGAAGCGTTTGGCCAGGAGCCCCGGGAGGGCAGCCGCGCCGCCGGAGGTCGCATGGCAGAGGTCGACCGCGCCGAGGCTCTCCTGGTCGTACCAGTCGAGCGAGAGGGGGCGCAGCGCGCGTTCCAGCTCGGCGGCGAAGACGAGGTGGTCGGGAACGGTGGCGCTCTGCACGGTCCGGCCGGTGCCCCGGGCCCTGGAGGCGGCCTCCAGAATCCGTACGGTCGTCTCCGAGCGCAGGGCGAGGTGGAGTCCGCCGCGCTCCCGGGCCAGTTCGGCCAGACCGTAGAGGCCCTCGGTGAAGAGCTCCGCGCCGGGGCCGGTCCCGGGGGCCCCGCCGGTGTCGTCGGGGGTGCAGATCGCGGCGGCGAGGGCGGTGAGGTGGTCCGTGAACCGTGCGCGGTCGCGCCGCCCGTAGGACTGTTCGCCGCCGGTCACCAGACGGGCCAGCAGGCCGCGTTCGCCGCTGCCGCGCAGGGTGCCGTCCTCGGGGGTCCACAGCGGGGCGGTACGCACCCGGCTGACCTGGTGCGGGAGTCGGACCCAGCCCTGCGCCTCCTGGTGGGCGGAGCGGCTCAGGGCGAACAGGTCGAACTCGTGCTGCGGCAGCCCGCGCACCAGTCGGTCGCACCAGAGTCTGGACTCACCGTTCGCATACGGATAGCCACCTTCGGTGAGCAGTCCGATCCGCACGAGTACACCCCCGATCTCCCTTGTGGGCGGCCGCCGTTGGAACGGCGACTCACAGCGGGACGACCGTAAGCGGATACGCCGGTGGCGCGACGGACGGTTGTCCATCGCGCCACCGAAAGGGGTGAACCGTCGTAACTTTCCCGCCCCCGTAGCGTTCCGTCGCGATACAGCGGTCGGTTATTACGGAGAGTCAGGCCCCGGCCAGCTCCTTGCGGGCCGTCCGGCGGGCCGCATCGAACACGCGGACGGGGCGGTGGACCCGGTACACCTCGGCGATCCGGTCACCGACCGGGCGGCGGCGGCCCGAGCGAGGACAGCGAGTCCCGGAAGACCACGGCGGCCTTCGCGCCCGCGGGCCGGATCGCACCTCGCCGGGTCGGACCGCCGCCACGGCGGGACGGGACGGCCGTCTCGCCATGCGGACAGGGCTCGATCAGCTACCGGGGTACACCCAGGGGTTCGGCTTGCACTTGATGCCCCCCAGCTCCAGGGTCTTCGTCTGCTGCTGCATCACCGGGGCCGGGGCGCCGGGCGTGCGGCAGCTCACATGGTTGCGGCCCAGTCGGTGGCCGACCTCGTGATTGATGAGCATCTGACGGTACGGCATCAGTTTGTCCGGGCCGAACGTGGCGGCGCCCTGGGCCCAGCGATAGGCGTTGATCATGATGCGGTCGGTGGCGGCGGAGTCGCAGGAGACATTGTCGACCGTGGTGTCCAGGCCGGATTTGGCGCACCATTCGCCGGTGGTCCCGGGGCTGGCGAGCGTGATCACGAAGTCCGGGTGCCCCGAGGAGATCCGCTCGAAGGTCATCGCACCGTTGTGCGCCCAGCTCCGGTCGTCGTTCAGCGTCTTCTGGACGGCTTCGGCGAAAAGACCGGCGTCGAGGGAGAGTCCCTTCTCCACATCGATCCGGTAGCGGTATTTGTGGCCCTTTCCGGGGGCCTTCGCCAGACCGGGCACCGCCTGGAACGTGCCGCTCGCCTTCAGGTCCGGGTCGAGCGGATACGGCTTCGCCATCCTGTCCGCGTACGACAGGGGCTTGACCTCGGGCTTGGCCGAGGGCTGCCGGGGGGTCGGCCGGGGGTCGGAGCGGGAGGCTTCCCCGCTGCCGCTCTGCCGCTCCACGTCGGCGGCGCGCGCGGCCGACGAGCGGTCGCCGGAGTCCTCGGCGACCTGCCCCGCCACCACGACCGCGAGCACGGTGGTCACCGCGGCGGCGGCGATGCCGGTGAAGGTCCGCCCCTTGCCAGCCCGGGGCGCGCGGTGCTCGTCCGGCTCCCCCGCATCGCCGTCGACGTCGGCGTCGTCGACGGCGGCGGCGGCCGACGACGACGTGGCGACGCCGGAATCGGGCGACTCCTCATCGAAGGCGTCGACGAACTCGCGGCGCGGGCCCGGCACCGGGGGCCCGGCGGCCGGCTGCTGCGCCACCCGGCCGTCCGCGGCGCGCTGGGCCGCCCGCTGG
>NZ_NWVL01000081.1 GCF_002382885.1 Streptomyces sp. WZ.A104 | reverse complement strand
CGCCGCCCGCGCCGCCTCGCCCACCCCCGCCCCGGCGGCCAGCACCTCACCGCCCGCCGCCGGGCGGGAGCGCCGCCGCGCCGGGTCCATGGAGGGGGGCGTCGCGCCCGGTCCCGGTGCGAGCCGCAGTTCGTCGCCGGTCACCGTGAACACCGCGTCCGCCGCGTCCCCGTCCAGCGCGTACGGCCCGTACCCCTCCAGGACCAGCGACACCACCGCCGTACCGGACACGATCCTCGGCAGCCACTCCTTGGCCGCCGGGCCGCCCACCCCGCCCAGCAGCACCCCAGCCGCCACGCTCTCCGCCACCGGGCCCGCCACCGCGTGCCGCCCCAGCTCCACGCAGGCGACGGCCGTCTCCACGGGGAGCGGGCCCGCACCCCCGTACGCCTCCGGGACCGCCAGGCCGAACACCCCCGCCTCCGCCAGCCGCCGCCACAGGGCCAGCCCCGGACCGTGGTCCCCGGCGGCCCACGCGCGTACGGCTGGCGGGGTGTCCGCCGCCGTCAGCAGCGCGTCCAGCGAACGCGCGAACTCCCGCTGCTCGTCGTCCAGGAGGAAACGCATCAGCGCCGTCCCTTCGGCAGGCCGAGCAGCCGCTCGGCGATGATGTCGCGCTGGATCTCGTTCGTCCCGGCGTAGACGGGCCCCGCCAGCGCGAAGACGTACCCCTGCGCCCACTCCCCGTCCGCCGCCTCCGCGTCCGGGCCCAGCAGGTCGAGCGCCGTCTCGTGCAGCGCGATGTCGTACGTCGACCAGAACACCTTGTTCAGGCTGGACTCCGGGCCGAGGGCCGCCCCCGCCGCGAACCGGGACGCGGAGGCGGCAGTGAACAGCCGGTACGCCCGTGCCCCGATCACCGCGTCCGCCACCCGGTCGCGTATCGCCGTGTCCGCCGGGTCGCCCGCCTGCCGCCACAGCTCGGCCAGCCGGTCGGCGGCGGCCAGGAAGCGGCCGGGGGAGCGCAGGGTGAGGCCGCGCTCGTCGCCGGTGGCCGACATGGCGATGCGCCACCCCTGCCCCGGCTCCCCGATGACGTCCTCGTCCGGTACGAACACCTCGTCCAGGAAGATCTCGGCGAACGCGGGCTTCCCGTCGAGCCGGCCGATGGGACGCACGGTGACCCCGGGGTCCCGCAGCCCGAACATCAGGTACGTGAGCCCCTGATGCGGTCTCGCCGCCCCCGGGTCCGTACGGAAGATCCCGAACGCCCGGTCCGCGAACGCCGCCCGCGAGGACCAGGTCTTCTGCCCCGACAGCAGCCAGCCGCCCTCCGTGCGCACCGCCCGCGACCGCAGCGCCGCCAGGTCCGACCCGGCCTCCGGCTCCGACCAGGCCTGCGCCCAGACCACCTCGCCGCCCGCCATCGGGGGCAGCACCCGGGCCCGCTGCTCCGCCGTGCCGTGGGCCAGGAGCGTCGGGGCGAGGAGGCTCACGCCGTTCTGCGAGACCCGGCCGGGCGCGCCCGCCGCCCAGTACTCCTCCTCGAACGCCAGCCAGCCGAAGAGATCCGCGCCCCGGCCCCCGTACTCCTCGGGCCAGGAGACCGCCGACCACCGGCCCGTGTGCAGCAGCGCCTCCCACTCCCGGTGCGCGGCGAAGCCCTCCTCCGTCTCCAGGGAGGGCAGCGGCCGGGTGGGTACGTGGTCCCGCAGCCAGGCCCGGGCCTCGGCCCGCAGCGCTTCGGTCCGTGCTGTCTGCGCCAGATCCATGACGCGCCCGCCTTCCGCGTGCCTCACCGCCGACCGTTCCCTAACAAGTGTTTGGTAGGTTAACGTACGGCCCAGGCACCGTCGAGAAGTCGCGGGGAGAGGCCATGAGCGCACCGCAGTACCTGCCGGGACACGGACTGCTGACCGGCCGAACCGCCGTCGTCACCGCCGCCGCCGGAGCCGGGATCGGCGGCGCGACCGCCCGCCGCTTCCTGGAGGAGGGCGCCCGCGTGGTGATCAGCGACGCCCACGCCCGACGGCTGAAGGAGAGCGCGGACGCCCTGACCGAGGAGTTCGGCACCGACCACGTCTCCGCCCTGGCCTGCGACGTCACCGACGAGGACCAGGTGAGGGCCCTCTTCGCACACGCCGAACGCGTCCACGGCGGCCTCGACGTCGTCGTCAACAACGCGGGACTCGGCGGCACCGCCGAGCTCACCGAGATGACCGACGACCAGTGGACGAAGATCCTCGACGTCACCCTGAACGGCACCTTCCGCTGCACCCGCGCCGCCCTCCGCTCCCTCAAGGCCGCCGGGAGAGGGGGAGCCGTCGTCAACAACGCCTCCGTCGTCGGCTGGCGCGCCCAGCGCGGCCAGGCCCACTACGCCGCCGCCAAGGCGGGCGTCATGGCCCTCACCCGCTGCGCCGCCGTCGAGGCCGCCGACTACGGGGTCCGCGTCAACGCCGTCGCCCCCAGTCTCGCCATGCACCCCCACCTGGCCAAGGTCACCTCCGCCGAACTCTTGGCCGAACTCGCCGGGAAGGAGGCATTCGGCCGGTACGCGGAACCGTGGGAGGTCGCCAACGTGATCGTCTTCCTCGCCAGCGGCTACTCCTCGTACATGACCGGCGAGGTCGTCCCCGTCAGCAGCCAGCATGCGTGAGGAGAGCGGCGGCGGGCGGACAATGGCCGGGTGCCTACCAAGAAGAAGCCCCAGGTGACCCCCACGCCCGAGCGGCGCCGCGAACTGCTCGCCACCGCCGCCGAGGTCTTCGCCGCCCAGGGATACAACGCCACCACAGTGCGCCGCATCGCGGACGAGGCGGGCATGCTCGCGGGCAGCCTCTACTACCACTTCGACTCCAAGGAGTCGATGCTCGACGAGATCCTCGCCACCTTCCTCGACGAGCTCTGGCAGGGCTACGACGCGGTCCTGGCGGCCGGGCTCGGCCCCCGCGAGACCATCGAGGCCCTGGTCACCGAGTCCTTCCGGGAGATCGACCGGCACCGCCCCGCCGTCGCGATCTACCAGAAGGAGTCCAAGCACCTCGCCACCCAGCCGCGCTTCGCCTACCTCGCCGACTCGCAGACCAGGTTCGAGAAGGCCTGGCTCGGCACCCTGGAACGCGGTGTCGCCGAAGGCGTCTTCCGCGACGACCTCGACATCCGCCTCACCTACCGCTTCGTCCGCGACACCGTCTGGGTCGCGGCCTCCTGGTACCGGCCCGGCGGACACCACAGCCCCGAGGAGATCGCCCGCCAGTACCTCTCGATGGTGCTCGACGGGATCGCCCCGCGTACGTAACCCCCGCCCGTAAACCCCGAGCGCATCGAGGAGCAGCAGCCATGGCCGAGGCCTACATCGTCGAAGCGGTACGCACCCCCGTCGGGCGGCGCGGGGGAGGCCTCGGGGCCGTCCACCCCGCCGACCTCGGCGCGCATGTGCTGAAGGAACTGATCGCCCGCGCGGCCGTCGACCCGGCGGCCGTGGAGGACGTCGTCTTCGGCTGCCTGGACACCGTCGGGCCGCAGGCCGGGGACATCGCCCGTACGTCATGGCTCGCCGCCGGGCTGCCCGAGGAGGTCCCCGGCGTCACCATCGACCGGCAGTGCGGCTCCTCCCAGCAGGCCGTCCACTTCGCCGCCCAGGGCGTCCTCTCCGGCACCCAGGACCTCGTCGTCGCGGGCGGCGCCCAGAACATGACCCAGATCCCCATCGCGTTCGCCTCCCGCCAGGCCGCCGAGCCCCTCGGCCTCACCCAGGGGCCCTACGCGGGCAGCGAGGGCTGGCGCGCCCGCTACGGCGACGCCCCCGTCAACCAGTTCCACGGCGCCCAGCTCATCGCCGAGAAGTGGGGCATCAGCCGCCGGGACATGGAGGAGTTCGCGCTCACCTCCCACCGGCGCGCGGTCCGCGCCATCGACGAGGGCCGCTTCGCCCGCGAGACCGTCGCCCACGGGGACGTCACCGTGGACGAGGGGCCGCGCCGCGACACCACCCTGGAGAAAATGGCCGGACTGCGCCCCGTCGTGGAGGGCGGCACCATCACCGCCGCCTGCTCCTCCCAGGTCTCCGACGGTGCCGCCGCCCTGCTCATCGCCTCGGAGCGGGCCGTGGCCGAACACGGCCTCACCCCTCGCGCCCGCATCCACCACCTGTCCGTACGGGGCGAGGACCCGATCCGGATGCTCTCGGCCCCGATCCCCGCCACCGCGTACGCACTCAGGAAGACCGGCCTCACCATCGACGCCATCGACCTCGTCGAGATCAACGAGGCCTTCGCACCGGTCGTGCTCGCCTGGCTGAAAGAGACCGGCGCGGACCCGGAGCGGGTCAACGTCAACGGCGGCGCCATCGCGCTCGGACACCCGCTGGGCGCCACCGGAGCCAGACTGATGACGACACTCCTGCACGAACTGGAACGCACCGGCGGCCGCTACGGCCTCCAGACCATGTGCGAGGGCGGCGGGCAGGCCAACGTCACCATCGTCGAACGGCTCTGAAGACCCTGCGGTGTGATCCACCGCCGCGGGGGAGGACGTGCTAAGGTGTTTCCCGTTGCAGTTTTGGTACCCATGAACTTTATGTGCGCCTGACGGGAATGCTTCCTCAGGCGCTTTATTGTTTTCCGGCTTTCTCCGGATGGGGCTCAATGCGGCGACTTGGAATCCGTAAAGTGCGGATTTCCGGCACTGCACCTCTTTTAGGAGAATGACATGGCTACTGGAACCGTGAAGTGGTTCAACTCGGAAAAGGGCTTCGGCTTCATCGAGCAGGACGGCGGCGGCGCCGACGTCTTCGCCCACTACTCCAACATCGCCACCTCGGGCTTCCGTGAGCTCCAGGAGGGCCAGAAGGTCTCCTTCGACGTCACGCAGGGCCAGAAGGGCCCGCAGGCGGAGAACATCGTCCCGGCCTAATTGCCGGACGCGTACCTCGCTGACCGGGGCCCGCACCGTGAAGGTGCGGGCCCCGGTTTGTGCTGTCCGAGCAACAAACCGTTCTGTGCGCACATCCTGGGGGCGCATCATGGACGGCCGGGCCGGCACATCGCAGTAAACCCATTCGGCAGTTGCCCAGGAATCCCCCAGGAGGGCAATTCCGTATGACCAGCTCCGAACGCCAGGACCGCACCCCCCGCTCCCGTCCGGCCCGTGGCCGAGGCCGCGGCCAGGGCGGGGCAGCCCAGTCGCCGTCGAACGGCCGGGGCGGCGCACCCCGCTCCAAGGTCCAGGGCTCCAAGGCCCCGGCCCGCCGCAAGGCCGCTGTCGCACCGCCCGCCGAGTTCGCCCTGCCCGAGACGGTGACTCCCGCACTGCCGTCCGTCGACGCCTTCGCCGACCTGGACATGCCCGCCGCGCTGCTGAAGACCCTCGCCGCCCAGGGCGTCACCGAGCCGTTCCCGATCCAGGGCGCGACCCTGCCGAACTCGCTGGCCGGCCGGGACATCCTCGGCCGCGGCCGCACCGGCTCCGGCAAGACCCTCGCCTTCGGCCTGGCGCTGCTGGCCCGCACCGCCGGACGCCGCAGCGAGCCGCGCGCCCCGCTCGCCATGGTCCTCGTCCCCACGCGTGAGCTGGCCCAGCAGGTCACCGACGCGCTGACCCCGTACGCGACCTCCGTGAACCTGCGGCTCGCCACCGTCGTCGGCGGCATGTCGATCACCAAGCAGTCCGCGACCCTGCGGCGCGGCGCCGAAGTCCTCGTCGCCACCCCCGGCCGGCTCAAGGACCTCATCGAGCGCGGCGACTGCCGCCTGGACGAGGTCTCCATCACCGTCCTCGACGAGGCCGACCAGATGGCCGACATGGGCTTCATGCCGCAGGTCGTCGCCCTGCTCAAGCAGGTCGAGGCGGACGGCCAGCGGATGCTGTTCTCCGCGACCCTCGACAAGAACATCGACCGGCTCGTCAAGATGTTCCTCACCGACCCGGTCGTGCACTCCGTCGACCCGTCCGCCGGTGCGGTCACCACGATGGAGCACCACGTGCTCCACGTCCTGGACGAGACCGACAAGAAGGCCGTCGCCATGAAGATCGCCGCCCGTGAGGGCCGGGTGATCATGTTCGTCGACACCAAGCGCGCCGCCGACCGCTTCGCCAAGCGGCTGCTCGCCAGCGGTGTCCGGGCGGCCGCCCTGCACGGCGGGCGCTCCCAGCCGCAGCGCAACCGGACCCTGGACCAGTTCAAGAACGGCCAGGTCACCGCGCTCGTCGCGACGAACGTCGCCGCCCGCGGCATCCACGTCGACGACCTGGACCTGGTCGTCAACGTGGACCCGCCGACCGACCACAAGGACTACCTCCACCGCGGCGGGCGCACGGCGCGCGCCGGGGAGTCCGGCAGCGTCGTCACGCTCGTGCTGCCCGAGGAGAAGCGCGAGATGACCCGGCTGATGCAGGACGCGGGCATCGCGCCGCGTACCACCCGGGTCACCTCCAGCGACGCCGAGCTGTCCCGGATCACGGGAGCGAGGGAGCCTTCGGGCGTCGCGATCGTGATCGAGGTCCCGCAGCCGACCCCGCCGAAGCAGCGGACCCGCTCGGGCGGTCCGGCGGGCTCCGGCGGGGGCGCGGTGCGCTCCGGGAGCCGGGGGCGGGGACGGCGCGGGGCCGGTTCCGGTGGTGCCGGTGGCGGCGCCCAGGGCGGGGGCGCGGGCCGTTCCGGCGGCGTCGCGCGTTCCGGTGGGGAGTCCCGGGGTACGGGCCGCTCGGGCGCGCCTTCGCGGGGGCGTCGGGCCGCGTAGGGCGCCGGCCCGGGCCTGTCCGGCGACTGAGGACCGGGGGCCGGGGCGGAGCCCCGAAGGCCCCGGCCCGGTCGCCGGGCACGGCGGGTGCCCTCAAGCGCCGGACGGGCCTGCGACGGCCCCCCGGTCGTCGGGCGGGGGATCGACGGGGGTGCCCTCGGCGCCGGACGGGCCGGGGGCGGCCGCCCGGTCCTGGGGATGCCGGTGTGCTGCGTACGGGTCGAGCAGGGCCGCCAGGGCCTCGTCCGCCTCCGCCATGATCCGGGCCACCAGCTCCGCCACGCTCGGCAGATCCTCGATCAGGGCCGCCACCTGGCCCGACGCCATGATGCCGGCGTCCGTCCGGCCGTCCACCAAGGCCGACCGCAGCAGCATCGGCGTGTTCGCCGCCAGCAGCACCTGGCTCCAGCTCAGGTCCTTGCCGTGCCGCATCGCCAGCCCGTCCCGCACCATGCGCGGCAGGCTCAGCCCGGAGATCCGGCGGAAGTGCGACGCCCGGCGCACCGCCTGCGACAGCGAGCGCAGCCGGCCCGCGCTCTCCAGCGCGGCAACCATCTCCGTACGGAGCATCCGGTGCGGGAGCCCGTCCACGGCGCTCGTCAGGGTGATGTCCTTGACCGTGGCCGCCAGATAGCGGGCCTTCACCGCGTCCGGGACCGTCGAGTCCGAGGTCAGCAGGAACCGGGTCCCCATCGCCACGCCCGCCGCCCCGTACGCCAGCGCCGCGACCAGGCCGCGCCCGTCGTGGAAGCCGCCCGCCGCGACCACCGGGATGTCCACCGCGTCGACCACCTGAGGCAGCAGCACCGTGGTGGCGACCTCTCCCGTGTGGCCGCCGCCCTCCCCGCCCTGCACGATCACCGCGTCCGCGCCCCAGGCCGCCACCTTCTCCGCGTGCCGCCGGGCGCCCACCGACGGGACGACGACCACGCCCGCGTCCTTCAGCTCCGCGATGAGCTCCCGCGACGGGGCGAGCGCGAACGACGCCACCCGTACGCCCTCCTCGACGATGATCCGTACCCGCTCCCGCGCGTCCCCCGCGTCCGCCCGCAGGTTCACCCCGAACGGGGCGTCGGTCCGGGACCTCACCTCCCGTACGGCGGAACGCAGTTGCTCGGGTGACATGGTCGCGGAGGCCAGGATGCCGAGCGCCCCGGCGCGCCCGGTCGCGGTGACCAGGCGGGGGCCCGACACCCAGCCCATCCCGGTCTGGACGATCGGGTGGCGGACGCCGGTGAGGTCGGTCAGGGCGGTGCGCATCAGGCCCGGACCTCGCGGTCGCGGGTGCCCGAGGGGTCGATGACCTCGCGGATCAGGTGGAGCTCGGCCGGGGAGGGGGACCGGGTGCGAGGGACGTCGTCGGGGACCGTCAGTGTGAAGGCCGTCGCCTCGCGGACCTGGTCCACCGTGACGCCCGGGTGGACCGAGACCAGTCGCATCGAGCGGTCGGGGGTCGCGAAGTCGAAGACCCCGAGATCACTGACGACCCGGGGGATGCGGTGGAAACGGGTGGCCGAGGGGCCCGCCGCCGCGGCCCGGTCGTAGCCGACTCCGCAGACCATGTCTACGCGTTCGACGAAGACCCGCCGGGAGTGCCGGGGCACCCAGTAGCTCACCGGGTTGTTCAGGGTGTTGACGGGGGCGCCGCGTACGCCGAGCAACTGGCGGGAGGGCCGTTCCCAGTCGCCGATGCAGGAGATGTTCTGGTTGCCGAACCGGTCGATCTGGCTCGCGCCCATCATCACGTGCCGCCGCCCGCCGGTGACCAGGGTGAGGTGCCTGCGGTAGGGGAGCCAGCCCTCGGCCGCGCCGTCCGGGCCGACGATCGTCGCCTCACCGTCCGTGAGCAGCAGTTCGGGGGCGAAGGTGAGGCGGGCCAGCCGTGCGCCGACGGACGGCACCGCGCCCATCGGGCTGGCCAGCACCTCGCCGTCGCCGCGCCAGGCCTCCGCGCAGGCGATCACGCAGTGCTCGGCGCGGGTGGGGTTCCCGGAGACGGGTGCGGGTGCGTTCACTGCTGCTCCTCGTGCCAGGTGCGGACCGCTTCTCGGTAGCTCTTCTCGTCGCCGTCCGGGGGCAGGAAGCGCGCGCTGAACTCCGCCCAGGCGGCGGGGTCCGCCGCCGCGGCCGCGTACGCCCGCTGGAACGGCTCGTCGCGCGGGTGGTCGGGGACGCACGAGGTGAAGTGCGCCCCGCCCGGCGTCTCCACGACCCCTGTGACCGAGTGCCGCCCCACCAGCAGGGTCTGCGGGGAGCGGTCGCCGTCACCCGTCAGCTCCGCTGTGCCGACGAGGCGTTCGCAGGAGACGAACGCGGTGTCGGCGGCCTCGCAGAACAGATCGTCGAAGTACGGGTCGGGGCCCAGGTACTGGGCGTTGCCGAGGCGGTCCGCCCGGTTGAGATGGACCAGTGCCGCGTCCATCCGCAGGGCGGGCACCGCGACGAACTGCTCGCCGTCCTCGTACGGTGAAGTCACCTTCCGCAGCTCGGGGTTGACCCGCATGACGTCCGATCCGATGCCTGCCCGCACCGGCAGGAAGGGCAGCCGGTTCGCCGCCGCGTGCAGCCCCCACATGAACATCGCCTCGTCGATCTCCGTCAGCGCGAAGGCCCCGCGCTGCCGGGCGGCCCGGTAGTGCGGCTCCAGCGGGATCGAGTCGAGCGTCACGAACGCCGTGACCAGCCGGCGGATCCGGCCCGCGGCGGCGAGCAGCCCGACGTCCGGGCCGCCGTAGGAGATCACCGTGAGATCGGTGACCGGGGACCGGAGCAGCGCCCGGACCAGGGCCATCGGCTTGCGGCGCGACCCCCAGCCGCCGATGCCGACCGTCATGCCGCTGCTGAGCCGGGCGACGACCTCCTCGGGCGTCATGGTCTTGTCGCGCGCCGGGGGCACCGTGCTCATGGTTCAGGCCTCCTTGCCGAAGGTGTCGCGGACCCGGGCGGCGGTCCCGGCGAGGTTCGCTTCAAAGGTGAATCCCTGCTCGAAGCGGTAGCTGCGCTGTACGTCGACGGGGTCGATGCCGTTGAGTGCGGCCTTGGCCAGGCGCAGCAGATGGCCGTCCTTGGCGGCGATCTCCGCCGCCAACTCCAGTGCGGAGTCGAGGAGTTCCGTGGCCGGCACCACGCGCCAGACCGATCCGTGAGTGAGGAGCTCGGCGGCCGTGACCGTGCGCGAGGTGTAGTACAGCGTCCGCATCAGGTGCTGCGGGACCAGCCGGGCCAGGTGCGTCGCGGCGCCGAGCGCGCCCCGGTCCAGCTCCGGCAGACCGAAGACGGCGTCCTCGCTCGCCACGATCGCGTCGGCGTTCCCGACGAGCCCGATGCCGCCGCCCAGGCAGAAGCCCTGTACCGCAGCGACGACCGGGACCTCGCACGCGTACACCGCCGCGAACGCCTCGGCGCAGCCCCGGTTGGCGCCGATCAGGGCGCTGTGCCCCGGATCGCGCCGCAGCTCCTTGATGTCGACGCCCGCGTTGAAGCCGCGCCCGGCGGCGGCCAGGACGACACAGCGCACCTCCGGATCGCGGCCCGCCGCCCGTACGGCGTCGGCCAGGTCGTACCAGCCCTGTACGGGAAGCGCGTTGACGGGCGGGCGGTCGACGGTGACGACGCGGACACCGTCGGCGGGGTGCGCGGTGGAGACAGTCATCGGAGGATCAGCTACCTTTCCACCAAACATTTGTTAGGTGGACGGTAGCAGTCACGCCCCCGCCCGCCAACCGGTCCCACTTCCAGGGGAGATGAGATGACCGCACCCACTGCTGCCGGACTCTGCGCGGGCCGGGTCGTCGCCGTCACGGGCGCCGGGCGCGGCCTCGGCCGGGCCCACGCGCTCGCCTTCGCCGCCGAGGGGGCCCGCGTCGTCGTCAACGACCTGGGTGTCGGGCCGGGCGGGGACGGGGGTTCCGGCGGCCCGGCCCGGGAGGTCGTCGAGGAGATCGTGGCGGCGGGCGGCGAGGCCGTCGTCCACGGCGGCGACATCGCCACCACCGAGGGCGCCTCCTCCCTGGTCACCACCGCCCTGGAAGCCTTCGGGCGGCTCGACACCCTGGTCAACAACGCGGGCTTCCTGCGCGACCGGATGCTCGTCAACCTGGACGAGGACGACTGGGACGCGGTGACGCGGGTCCACCTCAAGGGCCACTTCCTGCCCCTGAAGCATGCCGCCGCCCACTGGCGGGCCGAGGCCAAGGCCGGGCGGACGCCGACGGCCCGGGTGATCAACACCAGCTCCGGCGCCGGGCTCCTCGGCAGCGTCGGCCAGGGCAACTACGCGGCCGCCAAGGCGGGCATCGTGGCCCTCACCCTCGTCGCGGCGGCCGAACTGGGCCGGTACGGAGTCCACGTCAACGCCCTCGCCCCGGCCGCCCGGACCCGGATGACCGAGCAGACCTTCGCCGGGACGATGGCGGCCCCGGGGGAGGGGCGGTTCGACGCGATGGCCCCCGAGAACGTCTCGCCCCTCGTCGTCTGGCTCGGCTCCGCCGCGAGCGACGGGGTCACCGGCCGCGTCTTCGAGTCCGAGGCGGGCCGCATCACCGTCATGGAGGGCTGGCGCCCGGGCCCCGGCGACGACCGGGGGGCCCGCAGGACCCCGGCCGAGGCGGGGGAGACGGTACGCCGGCTGCTGGCGGACGCGGAGAAGCCGCAGCCGGTGTACGGGGCTCCGTAGCCGGTCCGTGCGGTGCGCCGGAAACCCGCTTGCACCGGAAACCCGCTTGCGCGGGCGTTCCGGCACCCGGTATCCAGCAGAGGGACACGCGGAGCGCACCCGACCACAGGAACGACGAGAGGAACACGGCACCAACCCGATGAACGAGTTCTGCTGGATGGACCTCAAGACCCGCGATCCGGACGACCCGGACGCCGTCGCCGCCCGGGCCCGTGAACACGGCGGGGATCTCGTCACCGGTTCCGAAGGTCTGACGCTGCCGCGGAGCCCGGAGGGGCTGGCCTTCCGTATCCAGCGCTCCCAGGCGTCCCAGGCCTTCCTGGAGACCGAACGGCTCGTGCTGCGGCCGTTCACGGCCGCCGACACCCCCGACCTGCTCGCGCTCGACAACGACCCCGAGGTCATGCGCTACATCAACGGCGGCCGCCCCACGAGCCGCGAGGACATCCAGATACGCACCCTGCCCCGGCTCCTGCACGACCACCCGTGCACCGGGACCCGCGGATTCTGGGCCGCCGAGGAGAAGACCACCGGCGCGTTCCTCGGCTGGTTCGAACTCCGGCCGCTGGACGACCACGACCCCGCCGTCGTCGAACTCGGCTACCGGCTGAACAGGGCCGCCTGGGGCCGTGGTTACGCCACCGAGGGCGCGCGGGCCCTGGTGCGCAAGGGATTCACCGACCTCGGGGCACAACGCGTGACCGCCAACACCATGGCCGTCAACGCGGGGTCCCGCCGGGTGATGGAGAAGGCCGGGCTGGCCTTCCTCCGCTCCTACACCGAGGACTGGCCGGATGCCATCGAGGGCTCGGAACACGGAGAGGTGGAGTACGGGCTCACCCGGGAGGCGTGGCAGCGGGAGGAGTAGGGGCTGCCGTCACCATTCCTCCAGCAGCGCCGCGATCTCCTCGTGCCCCGTGTGCTGGTCCGCTCCCGCCGACGGCGCCCCGTCCCGGAGCAGCTCCACCGTCACGGTCTCCTCGCCGTCCCTCCGCTCACGCCGCACCACCGCGTCGAGCCCGGTGCCGTACGTCTCCTCCAGGCGCCGCAGCAACTCCCGTTCTGGACCGAGCCCGGCCAGCCGCCGCGCCTCGGCCAGCGCGAGGGCCACCACGGGCTCCTGGCCCGGCGCCCCCGCGCCGTGCGTGAGCAGCGCCCGTACCGCCCGTACCGATCCGCGCCGCGCCGCCAGGACGAGCATCGACTCCCCCTGCGGGCCGGGCAGCAGCGGGTCCGCGCCCCGGGAGAGCAGCAGCTCCACCGTCGGGGCGTGGCCCAGGCCGACCGCCCAGCGCAGCGCCGTGAAGCCGAACGCCTCGCGCAGGTCCGGCCGGGCCCCGGCGGACAGCAACGCCTCCACCACCTCGGTGTGACCGCCGCACGCCGCCCCGCACAGCGGCAGATCGCTCGCCCCGGGTCCGCTCGCCCGGTCGGGGTCGGCCCCGGCCGCGAGCAGCAGGCGCACCGTCCCCGGTCGATCGTGGACCGATGCCAGATAGAGCGCGGTCGTGCCCTCCTCGTCGCTCGACTCGGCCCGCGCACCGGCGCGCAGCGCCCGTACGACCGCGTTCTCGTCCTCGTGCAGCGCGTCGAACAGGCTTGGTTCGTCCCTGATCGGCTTGTTCGTCATGCTTCGACCCTACGGTGGGCCGGCGGCAACGCCCGAGGTCAGGTGTCGCACTCCAGGCGCGTACGGCACAGCCCGCAGCGTGCGCTGACCCGGCCCCGGACGGGAAGCCGGATGCGCTGGTGGCAGGTGGGGCAGGGGAAGGAGACGCGCAGCCCCTCGCCGCCGGTCTCGAAGGCGTACGGAACGTTCGGGTCCGGGCCGGCGCCGGGGTGGTCCTGGGCGTACCGCCGGTCCTTGGCGTAGCGGCGGCGGCCCGCCCAGCCCGCGGCGGCCAGCGGGGGTCTGCGCAGATCGTGCAGGGCCCGCTCCCGCCCCTTGGTGTACGCGGTGTACGCCTGCGGGCTGGTGAACCACGGAGAGGGGTCCTCGCCGAACGCGAACGCCCGCTTGGCCAGGACGTATCCGTACTCCTCCGGGGTCAGATAGCCGAGCTTCTGGCGGGAGGTGGCATCCTCCCGGAAGGCGTCCAGCAGCAGCCAGCCCGCGCCGAGGTAGGCCGTCGTCGTGTCGGTCAGGATCTCGTTGGCGCGGGTGCCGGGGAACTCCAGACCGAGCCGGTGCAGCAGTACATGGGTGATCTCGTGCGCGAGCGCCGCGCCGACATCCCTGCGGTGGGTGCGGAAGCGGTCGTTGAGCTCGATGAAGTACTCGGGGCCCGCGGTCAGTTCGACGCTCGCCGCGTGCTCCATCGTCCGGAAGCCGACGATCATGCGGGCGTCGGGCAGGCGGAGGTGCTGGACCAGGGCGCGCGCCACCCGCTGGGCGCCCAGATGCAGATCGTCCTCGTCGCCGAAGGCGGCGTCGGCGGGGGCGAGGCTGGTGGCGTAGGCGTGGACGCCGTCCCGGGAGAGCCGCCGGTAGAGGGCGGTGATGGCGGAGCGGACCGTGTCCAGGTGCGGAAAGCCGCGGACGACCGGTGCGCCCGGAGGGCCGTTCGCCACGTCGAAACCCCCATCCTCCGTGACGTTCGGACGTTCAACGGACCTCCACTGTAGGCCGGGGCGCCGGAAGGGGCCGGAATCCGCAGCGGCGGAGGGGAGGAATCCGCCGTCACGGCCTGGCCGAAAAGTGCGCCTTGTGGGGGTGGTGGCGATTTCCTGATAATCGGATCGCCTTGACGGGTGCATGACTAGTACGTCGACGTGCCCTGTCGTGGTTCCCACAGCGAACCCCCCACGAAAGTAGGCAGCCCGTGAAGCAGCTCCTGCGTGCGCTGAAGAGATGTTCCGTAGCCGTCGCCACCGTCGCGATCGCGGTCGTCGGCCTCCAGCCCGTCACCGCATCCGCTGCCCCCAACCCCGTCGTCGGCGGAACCCGCGCCGCCCAGGGCGAGTTCCCGTTCATGGTCCGGCTCTCCATGGGCTGCGGCGGCGCCCTCTACGCCCAGGACATCGTCCTCACCGCCGCCCACTGCGTGAGCCGATCGGGCAACAACACCTCGATCACCGCCACCGGCGGCGCCGTCGACCTCCGGTCGCCCAACGCCGTCAAGGTCCGGTCCACCAAGGTCCTCCGGGCCCCCGGCTACAACGGCGTCGGAAAGGACTGGGCGCTCATCAAGCTCGCCCGGCCCATCAACCAGCCCACCCTGAAGATCGCCACCACCACCGCCTACAACCAGGGCACCTTCACCGTCGCGGGCTGGGGCGCCAACCGCGAGGGCGGCAGCCAGCAGCGCTACCTGCTCAAGGCCAACGTCCCGTTCGTCTCCGACGCCGCCTGCCGCGCCGCCTACGGCAACGAACTCGTCGCGGCCGAGGAGATCTGCGCCGGATACCCCGACACCGGTGGCGTCGACACCTGCCAGGGCGACTCCGGCGGCCCCATGTTCCGCAAGGACAACGCGGGTGAGTGGATCCAGGTCGGCATCGTCAGCTGGGGTTACGGCTGCGCCCGGCCCGGCTACCCGGGGGTCTACGCCGAGGTCTCGACCTTCGCGTCCGCCATCGCCTCCGCGGCCGCCTCGCTCTGACACCCGTGAGTGATCACGGCTGAACCACCCCGGGGGCGCCCGTCCGCACGGGCGCCCCCGGACCCAGCTCGGCCCACGGCTCGCCCGCACCCTCCAGCTCCAGCACCCACACCTCGTTGACGCCCTCGCGGAGCACCGGCCCGGGGACGTACAGGGTTCGCTGCGGGCCCGCCGACCAGTACCGGCCCAGGCAGAAGCCGTTCACCCACGCGAATCCGCGCGTCCAGCCCGGCAGCTCGAACCCCGCGTGATCCACGCCCGCGATGCCCCCGATACCGTCGCCGATCACGAACGTCCCCCGGAACAGCCCCGTCCGCCCCGCACCACCGGCCCCGTCACCGGCACCGGACAGGTCAGCGGCCCCGCCGCCCGCCCCCACCGGGCGGAACGGGACCGCCGCCACCGCGTCCGCGTCCCCGAAGGCGTCCAGCCGCAGCGCCCGGGCCCGTACCCCGTGCAGATACTGCCGCTCGTGCAGTACCCCGCCCGTGACACCCTTCGCCTCGCCCAGCCTCGGCCCGTAGTTGACCCGGCCCAGCGACTCCACCCACAACTCGACCTCCGCCGGGCCCGCCACCGGCTCCGGCAGCGTGCCGCTCTCCTCGGACAGCACCCCGGCCCGGACCCCGTCCACATACACCACCGCCCGGTCCCGCAGCCCCACCGCACGCAGCGGATACGGAACACGCGGCCCCGGCACCCCCACCCGGTAGCGCACCAGCCCCCGGTCCACGCCCAGCTCCTCGAAGGTCGGCGGCACCCCGGACTCCGGCCACTCCGGATCACCCAGCGCCTCCAGTACGTCCCCGAGCGGCGCCCACCGGTCCAGCTCCGCCCGCACCGGCCCCGCGAGCCCCACCGGCTCCGGCGGCAGCGCGGGCAACGGGCCCTCGGTGCAGCCCTCCAGGACCTCCCGGAACAGCCGGAACTTCTCCGTCGCCCGCCCGTACTCATCGACGGGCGCGTCGTAGTCGTACGACGTCACCGTCGGCTCGAACGCCCCGTCCTGAAGCGGACCGGACCGGTTCGCCCCCGCCCAGCCCGCGAAGTTCGTCCCGCCGTGCGCCATGTAGATGTTCACCGACGCCCCGCACTCCAGGATCTCCCGCAGCGCGTCGGCCGCCCGCACGGCTTCCCGTACGACGGGCTCGGCCCCCCAGTGGTCGAACCAGCCGCACCAGAACTCCATGCACATCAACGGCCCCTTCGGCTGATGACGGCGCAGCACCGCGAAGCCCTCCCGCGCACCGGAACCGAAGTTCGCCGTCGCCAGCAGCCCGGGCACCGACCCGCCCGTCAGCATGTGGTCCTCGGGCCCGTCCGAGGTGAACAGCGGAACGGTCACCCCGCACTCCCGCAGCAGCCCCGCCAGCCACTCCAGATACACCGCGTCGCAGCCGTAACTTCCGTACTCGTTCTCGGCCTGCACCAGGACCACCGGGCCGCCGCGGCCGATCTCCCGCTCCACCACCTGCGGCAGCAGGACCCGGAACCACCGCTCCACCACCGCCCGGTACGCCGCGTCCCGCGTCCGCACCCGCCGCCCGAACCGGCCCGTCACCCACACCGGCAGCCCGCCGTTCTCCCACTCGGCACAGATGTACGGGCCCGGCCGCACGATCGCCCACAGCCCGGCCCGCCGCGCCGCGTCCAGGAACCGGCCGAGCGCCCCCACATCCCGCAGGTCGCCCTCGCGCGGCTCGTGCAGATTCCACGGGACGTACGTCTCCACGCAGTTCAGCCCCATCGCCGCCAGCATCCCGAGCCGGTGCTCCCACTGCGCCTCGTGCACCCGGAAGTAGTGCAGGGCGCCCGACAGCAGCCGTACGGGCTTCCCGTCGATCCTGAAGTGGTCGTCCCCCACGGTGAAGTCCGTCATCGCGCTCGTGCTCTCCTGCTCTCCCGTCCCCGGGAGGCCCCGGGCGAATTGGTCCGACCACCTTCACCTCTGGCGCGCACCGGGTCCATGGACAAAGATCGCTGCTGGTTGGACGCAGCGAACCGCCCGGGAGAGGAAGGCCGCGATGTACCACACCTGGATGCGCTTCTTCACGCCGAGCCCGCTCCACCACCGCCTCGGCCTCGCCTGCCTCGGCGTCGGCCTCCAGCACGGCGCGCTGCCCACCGTCGGACCGCGCACCCTGGACCACCACGTCGCCGTGATCGTCAACTCCGGCACCGGGTGGTTCAAGGGCCCCGACGGTCGCCGCACCCCCGTCACCGGACCCAGCCTCATCTGGCTCACTCCCGGCACCCCCCACCACTACGGCGCGGACCCCGGCACCGGCTGGGACGAGAGCTTCGTCGACTTCACCGGGCCCGCCACCGCCACCTACACCGAACTCGGCTACATCGAGCCCGACCGCCCCCTGGTCCCCCTCTCCGACACCGCCGCCCCCCGCGCCGCCGTCGGCCGCATCGTGCGCGCCGCCCGCCGCGGCAACCCCCTCCTGGAGGTCGAGACCGGGGCCGCCGTCCACGAACTCCTCGTCTCCCTGCGCCGCGTCCGCGCCGACATCGGGCCCGACGGCGACCCGGTGCTCCAGGCGCTGGCCCGCGACGCGTTCCAGCCGCTCACGGTCGCCGAGCACGCCGCCCGGCACGGCATGACCCCCGCCGAACTGCGTACCGCCGTACGGCGCGGAGCCGGGTGCAGCCCCAAGGACTACCTGCTGGGAATCCGCCTCGGCCGGGCCAAGGAGCTCCTCGCCGCCACCGACCTCCCCGTCGCCGCCGTCGCCCGCCGCGTCGGCTACGACGACCCCGCCTACTTCTCCCGCCTCTTCGCCCGCCGCGTCGGCGCCGCCCCCGTCCGTTTCCGTGAACAGCAGGGCCGCAGCGTGCCGGGCGGCTGGAGCGACCGGGTGCCCGACCCGGACGACCCGCCGACGATCGGGCCGTGAACCCGGGCGTCTAAGCTCGCTCACCATGAGCACGAGCGAGATCGACGCGTCCGTACAGACCGAGCTGGACCGGCTGCGCGAGAGCATCGACAACATCGACGCCGCCGTCGTCCACATGCTGGCCGAGCGCTTCAAGGCCACACAGCAGGTCGGCCGCCTCAAAGCGGACCACCGGCTGCCGCCCGCCGACCCCGCCCGGGAAACCCGCCAGATCGCCCGCCTGCGGCAGCTGGCGCAGAGCGCGAACCTGGACCCGGCGTTCGCCGAGAAGCTGCTGAACTTCATCATCGCCGAGGTGATCCGCCACCACGAGCGCATCGCCGAAGAGGCCGAGAACGGCGGGGCGGAGAACGGCGAGGTGGCGAAGGGCGAGGTGGCGAACGGCTGAGCGCAGACGGACCGCCCCCCCCGGACCCCCGGACTGCCACCCGGACCGCAACCCACCCCGCGGGCGGCGCCCCCCTGGACCGCTACCGGTACCGCCGCAGCCCCACCCACCCCGCCGGCCACGCGCCGAGCACCGCCCCCAGGGCCGGCCCCAGCAGGTACACCCACAGCCGCCCGGCGTCCCCGGCCAGCAGCGCCGGGCCGAACTGCCGGGCGGGGTTGGCCGATCCGCCGCTCAGCGGACCCAGCACCGCGACGACCAGGGCCACCACCAGACCCACCGCGTACGGCAGAAGTCTTCGCCCGCCCGGAGACCCGAGGAGCACGGCGAGCAGCAGCGTGAACCCGGCGAGGACTCCCGCCTCGGCCGCCAGGACAGCGGCGCCGCCCCACGCCGGATCCGCCCGCACCGAGGAGTGACGGACCGGCGGCAGTACCGCCGCCGGCCCCCATACCAGCCCGCCCAGCCACGCCCCGAGCACCGACCCGGCCAGCTGTCCCACGGCGTACGGGACGACGTCACGGCCCGGGAAGGCCCCGAGCCGCCACAGCGCGAGCGTGACGGCCGGGTTCAGATGGCCTCCCGAGCGCCGCCCGGGCGGGGACGTCAGCAGCAGGACGAGCACGGTCCCGACGACGCAGCCCAGCACGGCCGGGTGGGCGACCGGGGCCGCCGGGTCCGGGCCGACGAGCCACCGCACGCTCGACACGATGAGGAACAGCAGCAGCGCGGTCAGCGCGAACTCGCAGACGGCCCGCGGCAGAACGGGATCGTACGACGGCTGCGGCGCCGGGCGACCGTCCGAGGGCGGCGGAACAACCGGAACCAGCGGAACCGGCGGAACGATCTCGACAACCGGAACCGGAACCGGAACGGTCTGAACCACAGGAACCGGCGGAACCGGCGGAATGATCGGACCGTGCGCGGGTCCGGTGACACCGGGACCGCCCGCGGGTCTCGAACCGGCAGGATCGTGCGCAGGCGTGAGCGTCATGAGGAACAACCCCGGTACTCGATGTGCCGCGCCGAGGAGATGGTACGCGCAACAGCCCCCCGGGGGTATCCGCCCGCCCCCGTTCCGCCCGGCCTGCCCGCCCTCGCTCCGCCCGTCCGCCGAGGGAGAACCCCGCTGCGCCCGCCGTACCCCGTACGGCAGCATGGGGCGCATGTCCGTACTGACGCGCGACGAAGCGCAGACCCGAGCCCAGATCCTCGACGTGGAGCGGTACACGATCGCCCTCGACCTCACCACCGGTGAGGAGACCTTCGACTCCCGCACCGCCATCCGGTTCACCGCCCGCGCGGCCGGAGACACCTTCGTCGAGGTCAAGCCCGCCACCCTGCGCTCGGTCAGCCTCGACGGACAGCCCCTGGACCCCGCCCTCCTCGACGGCAACCGCTACCCGCTCACCGGCCTTGCCGCAGGCCCCCACGAGCTGCATATCGATGCCGCCATGAGCTACTCGCGCACCGGCGAGGGCATGCACCGCTTCACCGACCCCACCGACGGCGAGACGTACCTCTACACCCAGCTGTTCATGGAGGACGTCCAGCGGGTCTTCGCCGCGTTCGACCAGCCCGACCTCAAGTCCGTCTTCGCCATCGACGTGACCGCCCCCGAGGGCTGGACCGTCCTCGGCAACGGGGTCGCCGAGCACACGGGGGAGGGCCGCTGGTCCATCGCCCCCACCCCTCTCATCTCCACCTACCTCGTCGCCGTCGCCGCGGGCCCCTGGCACTCGGTCACCACCGAGCACGCCGGACTGCCCTTCGGCATCCACTGCCGCCGCTCCCTCGCGCCGTACCTGGACGCCGACGCCGACGAGATCCTCGACATCACCCGCGCCTGCTACGACCGCTTCCACGAGAAGTTCGACGAGCCCTACCCCTTCGACTCCTACGACCAGGCCTTCGTCCCCGAGTTCAACGCGGGCGCCATGGAGAACCCCGGACTCGTCACCTTCCGCGACGAGTTCGTCTACCGCTCCGCCGTCACCGACACCGAGCGCCAGACCCGGGCCATGGTCATCGCGCACGAGATGGCCCACATGTGGTTCGGCGACCTCGTCACCCTGGCGTGGTGGGACGACATCTGGCTGAACGAGTCCTTCGCCGAGTACATGGGCTACCAGACGCTCACCGAGATCGCCCTTCCCCGAGCTCTCAACTCCGTCCGAGCCGGGCAGACCCCATTCCCCGACACCTGGGTCGACTTCGGCGTCGCCCGCAAGGGCTGGGGCTACGACGCCGACCAGCGACCCTCCACGCACCCCGTCGCGCCCGACCCCGACGCCGTCCCCGACACCGCGTCCGCGCTCCTCAACTTCGACGGCATCAGCTACGCCAAGGGCGCCTCCGCCCTGCGCCAACTCGTCGCCTGGCTCGGGGAGAAGGACTTCCTCACGGGCATCAACACCCACTTCGCCCGGCACAAGTTCTCCAACGCCACCCTCGCGGACTTCATCGACAACCTGGCCTCCGCCACCGACCGCGACGTCCACGCCTGGGCCGAGCAGTGGCTGCGCACCACAGGCATCGACACGTTGACCGCGGAGGTCGCCGACGGCACCGCGCACGCCGGCCCCGCCGGTCCCGCCGGGAACGGCCAGGGCCATGGGCAGGGCAACGGCCAGTCCTGGGCCCTCACCGTCACCCGGGACGGCAGCCGCCCCCACCGCATCGCCGTCTCCACCTTCGACCACGCCCTCAACACCCAGGCGGGCCCCGGCCACCTCGCCCCGCGAGACCGCTTCGAGATCGACGTACCCGGTGACGGGACGCCCACGGTCCGCCCCGGCCGCCGCCCCGCCCTCGTCGTCCTCAACGACGGCGACCTCACCTACGCCAAGGTCCGCCTCGACGCCGCCTCCTGGGACACCGTCCTGACCGACCTCTCCGCCATCCCCGACGCCCTCACCCGGGCCGTCGTCTGGAACACCGCCCGCGACATGGTCCGCGACGGCGACCTGGCCCCCGCCACCTACCTCGCGACCGCCCGCACCCACCTCCCGTACGAGAGCGATCTCGCCCTCGTCCAGGGCGTCCTGTCCTTCGCCGCAGGGCAGATCGCCGCCCGCTACGTCGCCCCCCAGGACCGCCCCTCCGCCCTCGCCACCCTCACCGGCCTCTGCCGCGACCTCATCCGCCGCACCGAGGACGGGTCCCACCCCGGCCTGCGCCTCATCGCCGTACGCCACTTCATCGACGCCGCAGCCCAGCCCGACACCCTCCAGAGCTGGCTGGAGGAGGACACCGTCCACGGCGGACCCGAGCTCGACCCCGAGCTGCGCTGGCGCATCCTCACCCGCCTCGCCGTCCTCGGCGCCACCGACGAGGCCGCCATCGCCGCCGCGCTCGCGGCGGACCCCAGCGCCACCGGCCGCGAAGGCGCCGCCCGCTGCCGGGCCGCGCTGCCCACACCCGAGGCCAAGGCCACCGCCTGGGACGCCCTGTTCACCGACGACACCCTGTCCAACTACCTCTTCACCGCCACCGCCCAAGGCTTCTGGCAGCCCGGACAGGAAGACCTCCTGACCGCGTACGTGCCCCGCTTCTACCCGGACGCCATCGCCCTCGCCGCCCGCCGGGGCCCCGCCATCGCCGAGGCCGCCGGACGCCACGCGTTCCCCGCGTACGCCGTCGACCCCGACAGCCTCGCCACCGGCACCCGCGCCCTGGAGGACCCCGACCTCACCCCGGCCCTCCGCCGCAAGCTCGTCGACCAGCTCGACGACCTGCGCCGCGCCCTGGCCGTACGGACATCGACCGCCGACTGACCCGACGCACCTTCACGTACGGCTGTGGTGGCATGGACCTGGCCACGCCACCACAGCCGTAAAGGATCACCGCGGCGGCGGTACGCGGCCGGGTCTCAGCCGCTGCCGTCCGGTGTGCCGTTCTCCCTGCCGCCCGTCGCCCGCAGATCGGCGAGCAGCTCCGCCTGGCCCGCCAGCACCCCGGACAGGATCGTCCGTGCCACCCGCAGCAGTTCCGCCACCTCCGGGTCGGCCAGCGTGTAGTGGACGGCCGAGCCCTCCCGCCGGGCCGTCACGAGACCGGCCCGGCGCAACACGGCCAGCTGCTGCGAAAGATGGGCAGCCTCGACCCCCACCTCGCCCAGCATCTCCGAGACCGCGTGATCGCGTTCGCTGAGCAGTTCGAGGACCCTGATCCGGACCGGGTGTCCCAGCGTCTTGAAGAACTCCGCCTTCAAGCGGTACAGCGGCGTACTCACCGGCGCCCCGTTCCGCGCGCCGGAAACCCGCCGCACCGCAGCTGACCAGAACTCTTCTCCATGGGTTCATCCTCGCGCCTTCGCCCCACGAGGATGAACCCGGGGACCGGCCGGGTCAGGCCTTCTTCAGGAACTCGGTCTTCAGCACGAGCCCCTTGACCTTCTTGGTGTTGCACTCGATTTCACCGGCGCGCCCCGTGAGCCGGATGTTCTTCACGAGCGTGCCGCGCTTGAGCGTCTCCGACGTGCCCTTCACCTTCAGGTCCTTGACCGTGGTCACGGAGTCACCGTCCGCCAGCACGGTCCCGTTGCTGTCCTTCACGACGATGTCGCTCATGGCGCGTTCCTGCCCTTCTCCACCCTGTGCAGCTCTTGCACCGGGACATCTCTCGACGCCGGACGCGAACCGTCGCGGGCAGCCGCCGCCAGGCGGTCCCGGGCCCCGGTGAACGCCTCGGACGCGGTGGCGTACTCCCGCCCCTCCCGCCGCAGCAGGTCCAGCGCCCCGACGGACTCCAGCACCCGCCGCTGCCCGGGGCGGATACCGGAGGCCAGCACGGTGATGCCGCGCCGGTTCAGCCCGTGCACGGTGTCCTTCAGCGCCAGAGCACCGGTGGCGTCGACCGTCGTCACCCGGCACATGCGCAGGATCACCACGCGGACGCCGGAGAGCTCGGCGAGCTCGGAGAGTTCCAGCAAGGAACGGTGCGCCCCCGCGAAAAACAAAGGCCCCTCGATCCGGTACGCCACGATGTGCTCGGCGAGCTTCTCGACACCGGGCGAGGTCGCCGGTACCGCCGGCCCACCCACGTCGTTCACCGCATCGCTTGCATCGCTTGCATCGCTTGCATCGCGTGCATCGCGTGCATCGCGTGCATCGCGTGCATCGCGTGCATCGTTCGCGTCGCCCTCGTAGCGCGCGTGCTCGCCGTAGTCCGAACCGTCGCTCGGATCCATCCGGTCCAGCCGCACCTCGCCCGCGACCGCACGCAGGGCCAGGGCCCCCGCCACCGCCAGCCCGATGACGACCGCGAGCACCAGATCCAGCACCAGCGTCGCGACCGCCGTCAGCACCAGCACCACCGCGTCCGAACGCGTCGCCCGCGCCATCGCCCGCAGAGCCCCCACCTCGACCATCCGGACCGCCGTGGCCAGCAGCACCCCGGCCAGCGCGGCGAGCGGGATCCGGGACACCAGCGGAGCCGCCGCGAAGACGATCACCGCCAGTACGGCCGCATGCGTCAGCGCCGCCAGCCGGGAGGCCGCACCGCTACGGACATTGACCGCCGTCCGCGCGATGGCGGCCGTCGCGGGCACCCCGCCGAACAGCGGGGCGGCCAGATTCGCGATGCCCTGCCCGAACAACTCCCGGTCCGGGTCGTGCTTCTGCCCGGTCGTCATGCCGTCCGCCACGGTTGCCGACAACAGGGACTCCAGCGCCGCCAGGGCCGCGACCGCGACCGCCGGGGCCAGCAGCGAGCCCACCGCCGACAGATCCAGGAACCCGAGCGAGGGAGCGGGGAGCCCGGCGGGCAGCGCCCCGATCGGTGTCGCCCCCTCCAGGCGGAACAGCTGCGCCGACAGCGTCGCGACGACCACCGCGACCACCGAGAACGGAACACCGGGGAAGCGGCGCGCCCCCACGAGCATCAGCCCCGCCACCCCGACGGTGATCGAGAGGGCAGCCCAGTTCGGGTCGGCGGCGAACTCCCCGAGCGCCCGCCACGCCACCACCAGCACCTTGTCACCTTCCGGCGCGGCCACTCCGAGGGCGTTCGGAACCTGCTGGAGAGCGATGACGCACGCGATACCGAACGTGAACCCCTCGACCACCGGCGCCGGGACGTACCGCATCGACCGGCCCGCCCGCAGCAGCGCCAGCACGATCAGCAGGGCCCCCGCCATCAGCCCCACGGTCAGCACCCCGCCAGGACCGTACTCGGCGACGATCGGCACCAGGACCACCGTCATCGCCCCGGTCGGCCCCGACACCTGAAGGTTCGACCCGCCGAACAGCGCCGCCAGCGCACCCGCCACCACGGCCGTCGCGAGCCCGGCCTCCGCGCCCAGCCCGGACGCCACTCCGAAGCCGAGGGCGAGGGGCAGTGCCACGATCGCCACCGTCAGACCGGCGAGCAGATCGCGACGCGGGTCACGGGCCATGGCCACGAAGTCCGCCCGCACCGGAAGCAATGAGCGCACCCGGTCCCGACTCCGGGCCGGATGCAGGGGGACCGACACGGCTCGGACCTCTCCTCGGCAGGGCATCACCACCGCGGACGGGAACGCCCTGCGGGGCCGCACCTCGCGGGCGGCGAGGGAACGACCCGTACAGCATGTAGTGAGTTGCGTAAATTGGCAATTCGCTCATTATGCAATTCGGAGAGGCTGCCTTGGCCGAGAGAGTCGGCGGGACCTCAGGTGCGCGGCCCGAGGTGCGGCCAATGCGCCCCCCGACCCGACCCGACCCGACCCCGTACAGCCGTCCAGCGACCGCACACCTTTACCACTCCACCCCCTCACCGGTCGGCCACACCGGTCGCCAGTACCCCTTTTGAGTTGAGATCGTTGGGCTCTTCGGCCGCGCCACCCGAAACCCGGGACAAGCTGGCATGTCCACCCCGCGCTTCCGAAGGACCACCCCACCCATGCCCACCCCGCCCCTCGCAGGAGGCACCGCAGGCCCCGCCGCACTGCGCCCCCTCGTCGAAACCGTCCTGGCCGCTCTCCACGATGGCGCTGCCCGTCGCGGCGGGCCCCTCCCGGCCGGCGGACCCGACACCGTCACCTCCCGCACCCGCAGCGCCACCCACCCCCTCATCCCCAACCGGGGCACCGGCGCCGAGCACGCCCTGCGCAGCCTCGTCACCGCCCTCGCCGAAGGCGCCGCGGACCCCGCCCACCCACACTGCGCCGCCCACCTCCACACCCCGCCCCTCGCGCTCGCCGCCGCAGCCGACCTCGCCGCCAGCGCCCTCAACCCCTCCATGGACTCCTGGGACCAGGCCCCCGCCGCCTCGGCCATCGAGGCCGACCTGACCACCGCCCTGGCGGCCGAGGTCTACCCGCACGCGCCCGCACCCGACGCCGTCATCACCTCCGGCGGCACCGAGGCCAACCAGCTCGCCCTGCTCCTCGCCCGCGAACGCCACGGCCCCGTCCAGACCGTCTGCGCCGCCAACGCCCACCACAGCGTCGCCCGCGCCGCCTGGCTCCTCGGCCTGCCCGAACCCGTCGTCGTCCCCGCCCCCACCGGCACCATGGACCCCGCCGCACTCGACCAGGCCCTCACCGAACTCCACCGGCCACTCCTCGTCGTCGCCACCGCCGGAACCACCGACACCGGCGAGATCGACCCCCTCGACGCCATCGCCGACCTCTGCACCACCCACGGCGCCGAACTCCACATCGACGCCGCCTACGGCGGGCCCCTCCTCCTCAGCCCCACCCACCGCCCCCTCCTCCAAGGCCTCGAACGGGCCCACAGCGTCACCCTCGACCTGCACAAACTCGGCTGGCAGCCCGCATCCGCCGGCATCCTCGCCGTCCCCGACCGCCACCACCTCGACCCCCTCCACCACCTCGCCCCCTACCTCAACGCCGACGACGACACCGAGGCAGGCCTCCCCGACCTCCTCGGCCGCTCCCTGCGCACCACCCGTCGCCCCGACGCGCTGAAGATCGCCGTCACCCTCCGGGCGCTCGGCCGCGACGGGCTCGCCGACCTCATCGACCGCACCGTCGCCTCCGCCCACCACCTCGCAGACCTCGTCACCAAGACCCCGACGCTCGATCTCTACGACCGCCCCACCATCAGCACCGTTCTCTTCCGCCCCACCGGCACCGACGATCACACCGTCGCCACCGTCCGCCGCACCCTCCTCAACCGCGGCCACGCCGTCCTCGGCCGCGCCCACGCCGACGGCCGCCTCTGGCTCAAGGCGACCCTTCTCAACCCCCACACCACCCCCGGCGACCTCCAGACGCTCCTGGACCTCGTCACCGCCACCACCACTGGCCTCCTCACCCAGCCCCCCACCCCACCGCACCCCGCGACCACCCCACCGCACCCCGCGACCACCCCACCGCACCCCGCGACCACCCCACCGCACCCCGCGACCACCACCGCCCAACCCGCCTCACCGGAAGCCGCCCCCACCCCACCTGCTTCACCGAAACCCACGATCACCCCCGCCCACCCCACCCCGCACCCAACAACCGCCCCCACCCACCTGGCACCGCACGAAGCCACCCCCCATCACCACCCCACGGAAGGCGACACCCCGCGATGACCGACCGGCCCGCCCCCGGCCCCGACCGGCCCGCCCCCGAACCCGACCAGCCACACGACCTCGTCGGCATCGGCATCGGCCCCTTCAACCTCTCCCTCGCCGCCCTCGCCCACAACATCCCCGCCGCCCCCGGCGACCCCCGCCCCCTCGCCGCGACCTTCTACGAACAGCGCCCCGCCTTCCACTGGCACCCCGGCCTCCTCCTCGACGGCGCCAGTCTCCAAGTCCCCTTCCTCGCCGACCTCGTCACCCTCGCCGACCCCGCCAACCCCTGGAGCTTCCTCAGCTACCTCCGCACCCGCGACCGCCTCTTCCCCTTCTACTTCGCCGAGCGCTTCCACATCCAACGAGCCGAGTACGACGCCTACTGCCGCTGGGTCAGCGAACAACTCCCCGGCCTCCACTTCGGCCATCAGGTCGACGCCGTCCGCTGGAACACCGAACGCGCCCTCTTCGAAGTCGACTTCACCCAACTCGACCGCGACGGCGAAGCCGAAGCCCTCGGCCGCGCCCACGCCCGCCACATCGCCCTCGGCATCGGCACCGAACCCTTCGTCCCCGAACCCCTCAAGCCACTCGCCCAGGCCGAATCCGTCCCCGTACTCCACTCCGCCGACTACCTCCGCCACCGCGAACGGCTCCTGACCGCCGAACACATCACCGTCATCGGATCAGGCCAGTCCGGCGCCGAGATCTTCCTCGACCTCCTGCGCGCCCGCCCCGAAGGCGCCGAGAAGATCCACTGGCTGGCCCGTACCCAGGCCTTCGCCCCCATGGAATATTCCAAACTCGGCCTGGAACACTTCACTCCCGACTACAGCCGCTACTTCCACGCCCTCCCCGAATCCGCCCGCGACGAACTCGTCCCCCGGCAATGGCAGCTCCACAAGGGCATCGACGCCGACACCATCGCCGCCATCCACGACGAGCTCTACCGCCGCACCCTCCACGGCGGCTGGCCCGACGCCACCCTCACCCCCGGCGTCAGCGTCCGCACCGCGGGCCGGGTCGCCAACACCCGCGTCGAACTCCACCTCGAACACACCCAGCAGGGCACCCGCTCCCGCCTCACCACCGACGCCGTCATCCTCGCCACCGGCTACCGCGAACGCCCCCTCGACACCATCCTCGGCGGCCTCGACCCCTACCTCCGCCGCGACGCCTCCCACCGCCCCCGCATCGACGACCAATACCGCCTCGTCCTCGACCCCGCCGTCACCGGACACGTCTACGTACAGAACGCCGAACGCCACACCCACGGCGTCGGCGCCCCCGACCTCGGACTCGCCGCCTGGCGCAGCGCAACCATCCTCAACAACCTCACCGGCGCCACCCCCTACCCCCTCCCCGAACGCACCGCCTTCACCACCTTCGGCCTCACCCCCCAACCGCCGAGAATCCCCGCCCAGGCCCTTGAGCTCACCCCCCTGAGCCAGTCGATCTAGTCGATCCGGTAGAGCCAGTCGATCCGGTAGATCCGACAGACCCGGTCGATCCGGACACCGAACCAGCCCAGACAGGCCTGGTCGATCCGGACACAGAACGGCCCGGGACCCCACCCTCGGAGCCCCGGGCCAAGCACCACCGCGCAGCCGGGGCTACGGGAACACCGGCGCCCCCTCACGCGTCAGCCGCCACCCCACCGAAGCGAACGAAGCCGGGTCCACCGACCCCTTCTCCCGCACCCACCCGATGATCGTGTTCCGGATCTCGTCCGAATCCGCCCACAGCTGCCGCGCCCCCGGCACATGCGGGAAGTTGCCCCCGCCGCTCGCCCGGTAGTTGTTCACCGCGAACACGAACCGCGCCGCCGGATCGACCGCCTCCCCCTCGAAGGACAGCCCCGTGACCCGAGAACCCACCGGCTTCGCGATATCGATGTCGTACGTCACCCCCGACACCGCGTCATAGTTGTAGTCCGGAATCCCGTCCGCGTTCGTCAGCTTCGCCGGGTCCACCGGACCACCCGCCGGCGTCTGCACGTAATAGCGCGCCGAATACTCCAGGTACTCCTTCAACTGCGCACCCGTGATCAGACGTGCCTCCAACGTGTTCTCGAACGGATACAGCCCCGCCGCATCCCGGATCGTCACATCACCGGCCGGAATCCCCGCCGTACGCGAGAAGCACGAGGCCTGCGACAGCACCGGCAGCGCCGCGTACTCCCCACCCGCCAGCGCCGCCGTCACCGTGTCCGTCTGCACCTGGTTGATCAGATCGATGATCGGCTCGTCCTGCCACGGCGCGTCCGCCGTCGACATCGCCACCACCGACCTACCGATGACCTGGTTGACGTACGCCACCACCTTGCGGTGCTCCTCGCGCAGCAGCGACGTCACCTTCCGGTCCTCCGGCACCGTGTTGGAGTTCAGCACCTGCGAACCGGCCTTCTCCACCACCCACCGGCCCTTCTCCCACACCAGGTCGAAGTCGAACAGCGTCAGCCGCTGGCCCCACTTCGCGGGTTCCGAGAGAACAACCCGCCTGCCCGTCTCCTTGTTCGTCACGAAGTGCTCGGCGATCTCCACATGCGCGTGTCCCACCAGGATCGCGTCGATCCCCGGAACCTGCTCCGCCACCAGGGCCGCGGCATTCTCCACGTACGGCAACTGGTCCCCGTACGACGACGTCCCCGAGGAACCCGAGTGCGCCGACACGATCACCACATCAGCACCCATCGAACGCAACTTCGGCACCCACTTCGCCGCCTGCTCCTCCAGACCCGGGAACACCATCCTCCCGCCCACATGCGCCTTGTCCCAGATAGCGATACCGGGATTCGTCAGCCCCAGAACCGCCACCCGCACATCACGCCCGCACGGCGTGTGCATCCGCTTGATGACATACGGAGCGAAAGCCGGCCGCAACGTCCTCGCATCCAGCGCATTGGCCCCCAACAGCGGAAAATCGCACTGCTCCTCGAATTTCCGCAGCACCGGAATCCCATAATTGAACTCGTGATTCCCGAGCGCCGCCGCGTCGTAGCCGATCGCGTTCATCGCCCGCGCCATCGGATGCACCGGGCCGCGCCGGGCCGTGATCGGGTCGACCTTCGCGTAGTAGTACGACAACTGCGTGCCCTGGATCGTGTCGCCCGCATCGATCAGCAGGGTGTTGCGGCCGCCCTTCTCCCGGCGCACCCGATCCACCAGCGTCGAGATCTTCGCCAGACCGACGTCGTTGTGGGCGGCGTCGTCGTACTCCGCGCCCGTGAAGTAGTCCCAGTTGAAGACGTTCCCGTGCAGATCGGTCGTGCCCATCACCGTGAACGAGTACCGCTTCGCAGGCCGCCCGTGCCCGTGCCCGCGCCCGCGCCCCGCCTCCGCCGCCTCCGCCACACCGGCCGAGCCCACGACCGCACCGCCCGCCATCGCCACACCCGCACCGGCGGCAGCCGAACGGCCCAGAAACGTCCTACGGTTCAACGGCATCTCTTCACTCCTCATTCAGTAGGGCAACGCGCGTAGATTCTGACCCGGCGCCCACCACGCACAACACCCCACGCAGGTTTCGATCAGATGACCACGCCACACACCACGACACACCACCCTCCGTGCCACAGTGAACGCATGACCGAAACCCCCACCCCCACCCCCGCCACCCACCACCCCTACGGCACCCCCACCACCCCCCACGTCACCGTCCGCGGCGAAGCCCACCTCGAAGTCGACCCCGAGACCGCCCACATCGCCGTCACCCTCACCGCCCGCGGCACCGACCGCCGCACCACCCTCGACGACCTCACCCGCCGCAACGCCACCGCCCTCGACCTCATCAAGACCTACGGCGACGCCATCGAAAAGCTCGAAACCGGCACCCTCACCATCAACCCCGAACTCACCCGCCGCGGCCGCGCCGAACGCATCCGCGCCTACCACGGCAGCATCCAACTCACCGTCACACTCAACGACTTCACCACCCTCGGCGAACTCATCACCCGCCTCGCCGACCACGACCTCACCCGCGTCGACGGCCCCTGGTGGGCCCTGCGCCCGACATCCCCCGTCCACGCGGCCGCCCGCCGACAAGCCGTCCAGGAAGCCCTTCAACGGGCTCGCGAATACGCCGACGCCCTCGACACCCGCCTCGGCGCCCTCCTCGAACTCAGCGACACCGGCACCCACACCGGAGGCCACCTCGCCCGCGCCGCCTTCGCCGGCACGGCCATGCCCTTCCGGGGCTCCGGAACGGAAGCCACCGCCGACGCCGCCCCCGTCGACCTCGAACCCGTACGCCAGACCGTCGACGCCCACGTCGAAGCGTCCTTCACCCTCATCCCGCCGAACCTCGGATAAACGCTCATCAGAGCACCCAGCCGCACAATTCAACACCTGTCAATAACCCTTCACTCAAAGGTTGTTGAGGTGTCACACGGAGCCAAATACCTACCCGTAGGTAAGGTTTAGGCTCGACGTATGCGCCGAGCGAAAATCGTTTGTACCCTGGGACCCGCAACCGACACATACGACCAGATCAAAGCCCTGCTCGAAGCGGGAATGGACATCGCCCGCTTCAACCTGAGCCACGGCACCTACGCCGAACACGAAGAGCGCTACCACCACCTGCGCAAGGCGTCCGAGGAAACCGGCCGCAGCGTCGGCATCCTCGCCGACCTTCAAGGCCCGAAGATCCGCCTCGGACGCTTCCGCGAAGGCCCCGTACTCCTTGAACGCGGCGACACCTTCACCATCACCGTCGAACCCCTCCAAAGCGAAGGCAACGGCGACATCTGCTCCACCACCTACAACGGCCTCGCCGCCGACGTCACCACCGGCGAACGCATCCTCGTCGACGACGGCCGCGTCACCCTCGAAGTCACCGACGTCGACGGCCCCCGCGTCCACACCACCGTCATCGAAGGCGGCATGGTCTCCGACCACAAGGGACTCAACCTCCCCGGAGTCGCCGTCTCCGTCCCCGCCCTCTCCGAAAAGGACATCGACGACCTCCGCTGGGCCCTGCGCACCGGCGCGGACATCATCGCCCTCTCCTTCGTCCGCACCGGCCACGACATCGACGACGTCCACCGCATCATGGACGAAGAAGGCCGCCGCCTCCCCGTCATCGCCAAGGTCGAAAAACCCCAAGCCGTAGAGAACATCGACGACATCGTCGCCGCCTTCGACGGCATCATGGTCGCCCGCGGCGACCTCGGCGTCGAAATGCCCCTCGAACAAGTCCCGATCGTCCAGAAGCGCGCCATCAAACTCGCCAAGCGCAACGCCAAACCGGTCATCGTCGCCACCCAGATGCTCGACTCGATGATCGACAACTCCCGCCCCACCCGCGCCGAAGCCTCCGACGTCGCCAACGCGATCATCGACGGCACCGACGCGGTGATGCTCTCCGGCGAGACCAGCGTCGGCAAATACCCCATCGAGACCGTACGCACCATGTCCCGCATCGTCGAAGCGGCAGAGCAGGACATCCTCGCCAAGGGCCTCCCGCCCCTCACCGAACGCAACAAGCCCCGCACCCAGGGCGGCGCGGTAGCCAGGGCCGCCGCCGAAATGGGCGACTTCCTCGGCGCCAAGTTCCTCGTCGCCTTCACCCAGAGCGGCGACACGGTCAAACGCCTCTCCCGCTACCGCTCGCCCATCCCCCTCCTCGCCTTCACCCCCGACGAAGCCACCCGCGCCCAGCTCAACCTCACCTGGGGCGTCGAGACCTTCCTCGGCCCGAAGGTCGACTCCACGGACGCGATGGTCGCCCAGGTCGACGAGGAACTCCTGCGCATCGGCCGCTGCGCGAAGGGCGACACCGTGGTGATCACGGCCGGCTCCCCGCCCGGTGTGGCGGGCTCCACGAACCTGGTCCGCGTCCACCACATCGGCGAGGACGACAGCCCGAAGTAGGGCGGCTCAGTACTTAGGCCCGACGTGCGCATCCATGAGGGCGACGGATGCCCGTCGGGCTACGGAGATGTTGTAGGGCTTGCCCGCGCGCGTGCAGTGCGTCCAGGCGATGCCAAGCGTGTCGAGGGCGTCGGTGTAGAGCCGACGGATGTCGTCGGAGACGTTGGTGAACCAGTACCGCGGATATTCGTAGCGCTTCCGTTCACCGCCGACCATGCGCGTGGTCCAGTTGGTGATACGACAGCCGTCGGAGTGGATGAGCCCTCGTACGAGCTGCCATGGGTGCGAGTCGACGATCGCCTGCTGCCAGGACTCCAGGGCTATGTGGCGCTCGTGCTTGCGGCCGGGACCGTGCTGGGGGAAGAGGCAGATGAGGTGCTTCGAGTAGACCTTGATGTTGTGGCACCCAGCCCTGCGGACCCGGCACGTGGCGTTCGTAGGGAAAACCTTGCGCAACGCGGCCTCCGCCTCGTCCTGGATGCCGGGCCACGTGTCGTCCAGCGTGATCATGAGATTGGGTGCCCGGTGCGCCGAGTGCCGGCTGATATGACCGTCGCCCAGATACAGCCCGAGCAGGTAGGCGTAGGCGGACTCGTGGAGGGGTGCGCCATCGCATCGGTGGCACGACGGGATGTGAGCCCCAGGGCACTCGCCGCGCTTGGCACGGTCCAGGTGGAGCCAGTACGAGACGGTTCCGCGAGGCACGTTCAGCTGACGGGCCACTTCGGCGCCCCTGGCGCCGTTCCGGAGGAGAGTGAGCGCCTTTTGGCGTACCTCGGTGCTGTGTGCGTTCATTCGTCCACTCTTCGTGGCACCGCTCGAACGCACACAGCAAAAAGCGGATGTTCACGCGAAAGTGGACATCCGCTCTGCTGGACGGTACCGGGTATGGGATTCGAACCCACATGTCCTTTCGGACAGAGGTGTTTGAGACCTCCGCGTCAACCAATTGCGCCAACCCGGCGTGCAAGCCGATCAGCAGTGTACCTGGTGACAGAAGGCAGTGGCAGGTAGGTAGGCTGCTTCGCAGCAGTGCCTGCCCTGAATCAAGGAGCCCCGTGACC
>NZ_NWVL01000080.1 GCF_002382885.1 Streptomyces sp. WZ.A104 | reverse complement strand
CGGCCAGTGCGCGCCAGGCGTCCCGGCGGGCCTGGCGCACGGTTTCCCGGGCCGTGGCGAGGGCCGAGCGGGCGGCGCGGCCCGCCTCGACGGCGGCGCGCCGCGCCGGGGCCCACAAGGCGTCGCGCACGAAATGGCCGACCGGGGTGCACACGGTGCGGTACGCCCAGGAGGCCGGGGCGCCGATCAGGTGCCGGGCGAGCCAGGCGAGGCCCCGGCCGACCGCGCGGGAGAGGTATCCGGCGATGCGCCAGGCGACCTCGGCGGCGTCCGCGATCTCCCGGCCGACGGGGGTGAGGACGCGGCGGTAGGTCCAGGAGGCCGGGGCCACGATCAACGTCATGGCCAGCCGTACGGCGACGGCTCCCAGGCCCCGGCCGACCGCCGCGATCCCCTGCCACAGGAGCCCGGCGGTCCAGGCGACGCCCCGCCCGAGGGCTGCGAGGAGCCAGGCCGCGCCGTGGCCGATCGGGGTCAGGACGTTGCCGTACAGCCAGACCAGCGGGACGACCACGCCGTACCGGACCACCGGTACGAGTACGTACCGCCACAGGACGGCCGAGGGCAGGACGAGGAGCACGGCGAGCAGCCAGACGGCGCCCCGGCCCGCCTTCGTGAGCAGCCAGCCGGTGCCCTGGCCGGCCTTCGTGAGCAGCCAGACCACGCCGGTCCCGAAGCCGCGTGCCACCGGGGCCAGCAGGGCGGTGCCGATCCAGCGCAGGCCGTGCCCGAGCGGGGTGAGGACCGAGGTGTACAGCCACCTCAGCGGCTTGAGCACCAAGGTGCCGATCAGCCACCCCACGGCCCAGCCGATGGAGCCGAACAACCACTCCAGGCCCCGCCCCAGGGCACCGGCCGAGGCTTCGAGCGCCCGCCGGGCCGGGGGCAGCACGGTCCGGTCGAGGGCGTGCCAGCCGGCGGCCAGCAGGTCCCAGGCCATGCGGACGGGCAGGACCACGACCAGCACCACGATGCGCACCGGAATCCTGATCAGCCGGGTCAGGGCGGTCTCGGGCGCGTACCGGTCGAGTGCCTGGTCGTGGCTGCTGTCGTCCATGCCGTGAATGACGCACAGGCCCGGTCGGCGGTTGCCGGACCGGGCCTGCTCCGGTGCTCGGGGACGCGTTACTTGTTGACCACGCTCAGCGGGAGCAGCTTCTTGCCCGTCGGGCCGATCTGGATGTCCAGGTCGAGCTGCGGGCAGACGCCGCAGTCGAAGCAGGGGGTCCAGCGGCAGTCCTCGACCTCGGTCTCGTCGAGCGCGTCCTGCCAGTCCTCCCACAGCCAGTCCTTGTCGAGGCCGGAGTCGAGGTGGTCCCAGGGCAGGACCTCCTCGTAGGTGCGCTCGCGGGTGGTGTACCAGGCGACGTCGACGCCGTACTCGGGGAGCGTCTTCTCCGCGCAGTTCATCCAGAGGTCGTAGCTGAAGTGCTCGCGCCAGCCGTCGAAGCGGCCGCCGGACTCGTAGACCGCGCGGATGACGGAGCCGACCCGGCGGTCGCCGCGCGAGAGGAGTCCCTCGACGACGCCGGGCTTGCCGTCGTGGTAGCGGAAGCCGATGGAGCGGCCGTACTTCTTGTCCCCGCGGATCTTGTCCCGGAGCTTCTTCAGCCGGGCGTCGGTCTCCTCGGCGGAGAGCTGCGGGGCCCACTGGAAGGGGGTGTGCGGCTTGGGCACGAAGCCGCCGATGGAGACGGTGCAGCGGATGTCGTTCTGCCCGGAGACCTCGCGGCCCTTGGCGATGACGTTGACCGCCATGTCGCCGATCTGCAGGACGTCCTCGTCGGTCTCGGTGGGCAGGCCGCACATGAAGTACAGCTTCACCTGACGCCAGCCGTTGCCGTACGCCGTGGAGACCGTGCGGATCAGGTCCTCCTCCGAGACCATCTTGTTGATGACCTTGCGCATGCGCTCGGAGCCGCCCTCGGGGGCGAAGGTGAGACCGGAGCGGCGGCCGTTGCGGGTCAGCTCGTTGGCCAGGTCCACGTTGAACGCGTCGACGCGGGTGGAGGGCAGTGAGAGGCCGACCTTGTCCTCGGTGTAGCGGTCGGCGAGGCCCTTGGCGATGTCGCCGATCTCACTGTGGTCCGCGGAGGAGAGGGAGAGCAGGCCGACCTCTTCGAAGCCGGTCGCCTTGAGGCCCTTGTCGACCATCTCGCCGATGCCGGTGATGCTTCGCTCCCGCACGGGGCGCGTGATCATGCCGGCCTGGCAGAAACGGCAGCCGCGGGTGCAGCCGCGGAAGATCTCCACGGACATCCGCTCGTGCACGGTCTCCGCGAGCGGGACGAGGGGCTGCTTGGGGTAGGGCCACTCGTCGAGGTCCATCACCGTGTGCTTGGAGACCCGCCACGGCACGCCGGACCGGTTGGGCACGACGCGGCCGATACGGCCGTCGGGGAGGTACTCGACGTCGTAGAAGCGCGGGACGTAGACGCCGCCGGTCTTCGACAGCCGGAAGAGCACCTCGTCGCGGCCGCCGGGGCGGCCCTCGGCCTTCCAGGCGCGGATGATCTCGGTGATCTCCAGGACGGCCTGCTCGCCGTCGCCGATGACCGCGCAGTCGATGAAGTCCGCGATCGGCTCGGGGTTGAACGCGGCGTGGCCGCCCGCGAGGACGATCGGGTGGTCCACGTCACGGTCCTTGGACTCCAGCGGGATGCCCGCGAGGTCCAGGGCGGTGAGCATGTTGGTGTAGCCGAGCTCGGTGGAGAAGCTCAGCCCGAAGACGTCGAACGCGCCGACGGGGCGGTGGCTGTCCACGGTGAACTGCGGCACGCCGTGCTCGCGCATCAGCGCTTCGAGGTCCGGCCAGACGCTGTACGTGCGCTCGGCGAGGACGCCCTCGCGTTCGTTGAGTACCTCGTAGAGGATCATGACGCCCTGGTTGGGGAGTCCGACCTCGTAGGCGTCGGGGTACATGAGGGTCCAGCGGACGTCGCAGCTGTCCCACTCCTTGACGGTGGAGTTCAGCTCACCGCCGACGTACTGGATGGGCTTCTGCACATGCGGGAGCAGAGCTTCGAGCTGTGGGAAGACCGATGCGGCAGACATCTCGCGAACCTTCGTGAGCCGGCAGGGGTGACCATCCAGCGTACCCCGGTCAGCGGTGCCCCAGATCCGCCCGCAGTGCCGGGGCCGAGGCCCGGGCCCACACCTCGGGCAGCTCGCGCTCCCTGGCGTCGGCGGCCGCCTCCTCCTGGCCGTACAGGAGGCCCCAGGTGAAGGCGGACTCTCCCGCCGCATGTGCCTGGATGCCGAGGGTGCGCAGGGCCTCGCGGGCGACGACGCTGTCCTGGTGGTCGCCGAGGACGGTCTGCACGGCCTTCATCCGTTCGGCGAAGCGCTTGGCGGGGCCGCCGAGCGCGCCTCTGGCCGCCTCCCCCGCGTACCGGGCGCGTTTGGCGGCCTTGCGGGCCTCGTGCATCGCGGTGTCCCGCTCGGGCCCCGGCGGCCGGTCGAGGGCGTGGCCGATGCGGGTGGCGAGGCGGCCGTAGTCCTTGAGCAGCGCGCGGGGCAGCGCCTTGTCGGGATTGCGGGACGCGGCGGGGCGCAGGGGCGGGTCGGCGGCGAGCGCGTCGAGGGTGTCCAGGAGCGCCAGATACCGCTTCCCGTCCAGTACGTCGATGATCCTGCGGCGCGATCCGGTGCGGCGGGCGGCCGACCAGGCGCGGAGCCGGCCGCGCACCGGCCCGAGGGCCAGGGCGCCGGGCAGGGCCTCGATCCGGCTGCTGAGCCGGTCGTCCAGGACCTCCTGGTCGCGGTCGACGCCGAGTTCGGCGGCCAGCCACTTGAGCTCGGCGCCGACGGGGTCGGTGACCTCGCGGTCGAGGACCTTCCCGTACGTCTTGAAGGCGCTGCGCAGCCGCCGGGTGGCGACGCGCATCCTGTGCACGGAGTCGGGCAGGTCGCGGCGGACGGCGGGGTCGAGGTCGACGATCGCGCGGATCTGTTTCCGTACGTAGGCGAGGACGTGGTCGCCCGTGGTCCGGGGCTCGTCCCGATCCGGCCGCTTCCCCTGGCGTACGGGCCCCGTCTCGGCCAGGGCGCGGGCCAGTTTGGAGGCGGATTCCGCGGGGCGCACCCCGGCCTTGCGGAGCCGCTTCTCGACGGCGTCCAGGAAGGCCGGGTCACCGTCGTCGGCCAGCTCGACCTCGATCTCGGTCCAGGTGGCCGTGGTGCCGCTCCCCTCCCCCGCGAGGCGTTCGGCGAGCACCGTGTCGACGCTGACCTCGGCGAGAAGCGTGCCGTCGGCGGCCAGCAGGTGGTGGACGTCACGGGAGGACAGCAGCCGGACGACGGGGGCGAGCTCGGCGTGGCGGACCCGGGAGCGGAGCAGGGCGGCCAGCGGGCGGGGCAGGGTGTCGGCGAGGGGTTCGTGGATCTCGTCCCGGATGCCGGTGGCGACGGGGAACTTCAGGTGCCAGCCCGCGTCGGACCCGCCGGTCCTGCGGCGCAGGGTGAGGGCATCGGCGGCGAGGCGGAGGTCGGCGGTGTCGTAGTAGACGGCGTCCAGCTCGGTCCGGCCGCGCGGGACCACCCGGCCGACTCCGGCCGCCCGGCCGAGGTCGGGCAGCCGGGTGGCGTCGGTGGCCTCGTACTTCCGCTCGATCTCGCGCTTGGTGTCCGCCATATACCGGCTCCTACCCCTTGCGGGGCCGGTTCAGGCAGACATCGGCCGTTGCACCCTGATCGACTGGAGGAGTCCGATCGCGATCCAGACGGCGAACATCGAGGACCCTCCGTAGGAGACGAAGGGCAGCGGCAGTCCGGCGACCGGCATGATGCCGAGCGTCATGCCGATGTTCTCGAAGGCCTGGAAGGCGAACCAGGCGATGATCCCGGCGGCGACGACCGTGCCGTACAGCTCGGTCGTCTCGCGGGCGATCCGGCAGGCGCGCCACAGGACGACGCCCAGGAGCAGGATGATCAGCCCGGCGCCGAGGAAGCCCAGCTCCTCACCGGCGACGGTGAAGACGAAGTCGGTCTGCTGCTCGGGGACGAACTGGCCGGTGGTCTGGGTGCCCTGGAAGAGCCCCGTGCCGGTGAGTCCGCCGGAGCCGATCGCGATCCGGGCCTGGTTGGTGTTGTAGCCGACGCCCGCCGGGTCGAGCGCCGGGTTGGCGAAGGCGGCGAAGCGGGCGATCTGGTAGTCGTCGAGCAGCCCCAGCTGCCAGACGGCGACGGCCCCGCCCGCGCCCGCGCCGAGGAGGCCGAAGACCCAGCGGTTGGAGGCGCCGGAGGCCAGCAGCACGCCGAGGACGATGACGGCCATGACCATCACCGAGCCGAGGTCCGGCATCAGCATGACGACGGCCATGGGGATCGCCGCGAGGCCGAGCGCCTTGGCGACGGTGCGGTGGTCGGGGTGGGCCTGGTCGCCCGCGTCGACGCGGGCGGCCAGCAGCATCGCCATCACCAGAATGATGGTGATCTTGGTGAACTCGGAGGGCTGGATCGAGAAGCCGGCCGGGAGCTTGATCCACGCGTGGGCGCCGTTGATCGTGGTGCCGAGCGGGGTGAGGACGGCCATGACCAGCAGCACGGAGGCGCCGTAGAGGACCGGGACGGCGCCGCGCAGGGTGCGGTGGCCGAGCCAGATCGTGGCGGTCATCAGGATGAGGCCGATGCCGGTGTTCAGGGCGTGCCGGAGGAGGAAGAAGTACGGGTCGCCCTGGGTGAGGTGGTCGCGGTTGCGGGTCGCGGACCAGACCAGCAGCGCACCGAGGAAGGAGAGCGCGAGCGATGCCCCGAGCAGCGGCCAGTCCAGCCGCCGTGCGAGGGAGTCGCGGGCGGTCAGCTTGGCCCAGGAGCCCTCGTCGGGGCCGTAACGGGAGACGGAGAATCCACCTGCCATCAGGGTTGCCTCCCCGTGGTCGCCGGTGATCCGGTGAGTCCCGGCTGGCCCGTGGGCTGCACGGGCAGTTGTTGTTCCGGCTCCACCGGCTGTCCTTCCGGCTCGACCGGGGTGGGGTCGTAGGGCTCGACCTTCGGGGCGTGGATCGAGCCGTCCGGCTCGATCTTGGGCAGCGCTTTCTGGGGCTTCGGCAGCAGGGCCCTCTTCAGGTCCTGGTTGCCCTCGGCGTCGAGGCCGTAGAGCGCGTCGTAGATCTTGCGCACGGCGGGCCCGGAGGCACCGGAGCCGGTGCCGGCCTGGGAGATCGTCATGACGATCGTGTAGTCGTCGGTGTAGGTCGCGAACCACGAGGTGGTCTGCTTGCCGTACACCTGGGCGGTGCCGGTCTTGGCCCGCATCGGGATCTTGTCCTGCGGCCAGCCGCCGAACCGCCAGGCGGCGGTGCCGCCGGGCTCGACCACCGAGCGCAGGCCCTTGTCGAGGTCCTTGATGGTCTGGGCGTCGACCGGCAGCTTCCCGGTGACCTTGGGCTTGATCTCCCGGACGTTCTTGCCGTCGGGGCTGATCACGGCTTTGCCGACGGTGGGGGCGTGGAGGGTGCCGCCGTTGCTGATGGCGGCGTAGGCGGTGGCCATCTGGATGGGGGTGACGAGGACGTCCCCCTGCCCGATCGCGTAGTTGATGCTGTCGTAGGCCTTGAGCTGGTTGCCTTCGAGGCAGTTCTCGTAGGCGATCTGCTGGACGTAGGTGCCGCCCTTCTTGCCCTGCTTGCACCAGGCGTCCTTGTTCGCCTTCCAGAAGTCCCGCTTCCACTCGCGGTCGGGGATGCGCCCCTTGACCTCGTTGGGCAGGTCGATGCCGGTCTCGGAGCCGAGCCCGAAGTCACGGGCGGTGCGGTAGAACCAGTCCTTGGCGTCCTTCTTCGGCTTTATGCCGCCGTCCCGCACCCACTCCTCGTGGCCGAGGCGGTAGAAGACGGTGTTGCAGGAGTACTTGAGCGCGTCGCCGAGGGTGATGGGGCCGTGCCCCTTGGACTCGAAGTTGGCGAAGGTCTGGCTGCCGAGGCTGTAGGAGCTGCTGCAGTTGTAGCGGTCGTTGAAGTCGTGCCCGGCCCGCACGGCGGCGCTGGCCGAGACCACCTTGAAGATCGATCCGGCGGGCGCCTGGCCCTGGATGCCCCGGTTGAGCAGCGGGTAGTTGGACTTCTCGCTGGTGAGCTTGGCGTACTCCTTGCCGGAGATGCCGCCGACCCAGGCGTTGGGGTCGTAGTCGGGCTGGGAGGCCATCGACACGATGCGGCCGGTCTTCGACTCCATGACGACGACGGCGCCGGAGTCGGCCTCGTACTTCCGTCCGGTGATCTTGTCGGTCTCGCCGCGCATCTTCTTCATGGCGGCGGCGAGCTCGTACTCGGCCACCGCCTGAACGCGTGCGTCGAGGCTCGTGACGAGGCTGGAGCCGGACACCGCCGGGTCGTTCTCCGCCTCGCCCAGGACGCGGCCGAGGTTGTCGACCTCGTAGCGGGTGACGCCCGCCTTGCCGCGCAGTTCCTTGTCGTACGTGCGCTCCAGGCCGGAGCGGCCGACCTGGTCGGAGCGGAGGTAGGGCGACGGGCCGTCCTGCGCCTCCTGGATCTCCTCGTCGGTGACGGGCGACAGATAGCCGAGGACCTGTGCGGTCCTCGCCTTGCCGGGTGCGGTGTAGCGGCGTACGGCGGTGGGTTCGGCGGTGATGCCGGGGAAGTCCTCGGCCCGCTCGCGGATCTGGAGTGCCTGCTGGGTGGTGGCCTCGTCGGTGACCGGGATCGGCTGGTAGGGCGAGCCGTTCCAGCAGGGCTGGGGGGTCTTGGAGTCGCAGAGGCGGATCTTTTCCTGGACGTCCTTCGGCTTCATGTTCAGGACGTCGGCGAGCCGGGTGAGGACCTCGACGCCGTCGTCCTTCATCTTCAGCAGCTCGGTGCGGCTGGCGGAGACGACGAGCCGGGTCTCGTTGTCGGCGAGCGGTACGCCCCGGGCGTCGAGGATCGAGCCGCGTACGGCGGGCTGGACGACCTGCTGCACCCCGTTGCCCGCGGCCTCGGCGGTGTACTCGTCGCCGTTGCGGATCTGGAGGTACCAGAGGCGGCCGCCGAGGGTGAGCAGCAGGGAGAAGACGAGGACCTGGATGACGATGAGCCGGATCTGGACCCGCTGGGTCCGCCCGGTCTCGGGGATGTTGCTCACAGGACGCCCCCGGTGGTGGTTCGGCCGGGGGTACGGGAGGCGTCCCCCGGGAAGCACAGCCTCACGCGGCGCCTCCGGTGCCCTCCGGTCGCGTACGGCTTCACAGTCGCTTGACCCCCTTGATGCGGCCCGCGCGGGAGGCCCGGTTGCGGGCGGCCTTGACGCGCAGCCCGCCGCGCTGGTTGCCGATCCGCAGCCCGGTGCCGGAGGAGAGCCAGCCCGCGGCGACGTCGTTGCTGCCACCGGAGGCCTCGGAGACCGGGTCGTTCTCCGTACGTCTGGCCAGCGCCATGATCAGCGGCACGGTGAAGGGCGCCAGCAGCAGATCGTAGACGGCGGCGGTGAACAGCAGGCCGCCCAGGCCCACATGGCGGGCGGACGTGTCGCCGACGAGCGCGCCGACGCCCGCGTAGAGCAGGGTCGAGCCGATCGCGGCTGCGACGACCACCGCCATCGGGGCGAAGGCCGACTTGAGCTGCCCGTTCTCCGGCCGGGCCAGGCCCGCGAGGTAGCCGATGACGCAGAGCACCAGGGCGTAGCGCCCGGCGGCGTGGTCGGCGGGCGGGGCCAGGTCGGCGAGGAGGCCCGCGCCGAAGCCGATGAGCGCGCCGCTGACGTGCCCGTACACGAAGGCGAGTCCGAGGACGGTGAGGAGCAGCAGGTCGGGGACGGCGCCCGGGAGCTGGAGGCGGGCGAGGACGGAGACCTGGAGGACCAGGGCGACGACGACCAGGGCGGTGGAGAGCAGAGTCCGGTTGAGGCGCATGGGGATCAGCTCTATTCCTCGTTGTCCGCGGTGCCGGGCTGGTTGTCGCCCGCCTGGTCTCCGGCGGCGTCACCGCCCTGCTGCTCGTTGATGTTGCCGACGACCTTGCCCGAGCCGTCGACGAGGTCCCCGTTGGGCTGGACGGTGACGGTGACGGTGGGGGTCGGCTTCGGCTTCGCCTTGACGGGCTGCTTGGGCAGGACCATGTCGCGGGGGTCCTCGCGCGGGGCCTGGACGACGACGCCGACGATGTCGAGTTTGGTGAACCCGACGTACGGCTTCACGTAGGCGGTCCGGGTCAGCGCGCCGCCGGAGGGGTCGACGCGGACCACCTCGCCGACCGGGACGCCGGGCACGAAGGGCTTGTCCTTGCTGGAGCCGAAGGTGACGAGCCGGTCGCCCTTCTTCACCTTCGCCTTGCCGTTGAGGAACTGCACCGACAACGGGCGCGTGCCCTGGCCGGTGGCGAAGCCGAGCTCGTCGGTCTTCTCCATCCGGGTGCCGACGGTGAAGTCGGGGTCGTTGGCGAGCAGGACCGTCGCGGTGCCGGGGCCCACGGTGGTGACCCGGCCGACCAGCCCCTCCCCGTTGAGGACGGTCATGTCGCGGCGGATGCCGTCATCGGAGCCGGCGTCGATGGTGATCGTCCAGGAGAAGCCCTGGGCCGCTCCTATGGCGATGACCTGGGCGCCCTTGATGCCGTACTGTCCGGCGCCGGCGTTCTTCAGCATGGCGTCGAGCTGGCGCACCCGGCTGTTGGTGCGGTCGTCGCTGCCGAGCCTGGCCTTCAGCGCGGCGTTCTCCTGCTCCAGGGTGGAGATCCGGTCGTGCCGGTTGCCGGAGTCCCGCACCGCGCCTATGGCGTTGCCCACCGGGTTGACCGCCGCCGCCACACCGTTCTCGACCGGGCCGAAGACCCTGGCGGCGGCGTGCCGCGCGCCGTCGACCGGTGACCCCTCGCCGCCCCGGATGTCCACCGTGATCAGGGCGAATGCGATGGCGATCAGCAGCACCAGGAGCAGCCGGCTCTCTCGTGTGTCCCTCACGTGCGGCGGCCGTGCCTTCCTCATCGGAATGTTCGTACCCGTCTGTACGCCTCCGCGGATGCCTCTGCGTCAGCACACGTACGGCAACGATCTGTATCAACGATCCGGCGTGCGGAGCAGTAGCGTCCGCACACCGGATCGGGTGGTGTTCTGCCCGCCCTAGCGGCGGGGCTGGGCGTCCAGCACCTGCTGGAGCGCCTCGAACTCCTCGACGCACTTGCCGGAGCCGAGCGCCACCGAGTCCAGCGGGTCCTCGGCGATGTGGATCGGCATGCCGGTCTCGCGGCGCAGCCGTTCGTCCAGGCCGCGCAGCATCGCGCCGCCGCCGGTGAGGACGATGCCACGGTCCATGATGTCGCCGGAGAGCTCGGGCGGGCACTTGTCGAGCGTCGTCTTCACGGCGTCGACGATCGCGTTGACCGGCTCCTCGATGGCCTTGCGGACCTCGGCGGCCGAGATGACGACCGTCTTGGGCAGCCCGGAGACCAGGTCGCGGCCGCGGATCTCGGTGTGCTCGTCCTTGTCCAGGTCGTACGCCGAACCGATGGTGATCTTGATCTGTTCGGCGGTCCGCTCACCGAGGAGGAGCGAGTACTCCTTCTTGATGTGCTGGATGATCGCGTTGTCCAGCTCGTCACCGGCGGTCCGGATCGACTGGGCAGTGACGATTCCGCCGAGCGAGATCACGGCGACCTCGGTGGTGCCGCCACCGATGTCGACGACCATGTTGCCGGTGGCCTCGTGGACCGGCAGACCGGAGCCGATCGCCGCCGCCATGGGCTCCTCGATGATGTGCACCTGGCGCGCGCCGGCCTGCGTGGACGCCTCGATGACCGCGCGGCGCTCGACCCCGGTGATACCGGAGGGCACACAGACGACGACGCGGGGGCGGGCCAGGTAGCGACGCTTGTGGATCTTGAGGATGAAGTAGCGGAGCATCCGCTCCGTGATCTCGAAGTCGGCGATCACGCCGTCCTTCAACGGCCGCACGGCAACGATGTTGCCCGGCGTGCGCCCGATCATCTTCTTGGCCTCGGAGCCGACCGCCAGAATTCCGCCGGTGTTGGTGTTGATGGCCACGACGGACGGCTCGTTCAGGACGATGCCGCGCCCCCTGACGTACACCAGCGTGTTGGCAGTCCCGAGGTCGATAGCCATGTCACGGCCGATGAACGACATTGAGTTCCCCTTGTTCCCCATGAGGATGCGTCGGGCCTTCCCAGGAAGCGGTGATGGCTTGTTCTGGTAGGCGAGGTTGGCGCTGCGGGCGTGGAAGCTTCCATCGTAGTGCCGTATGCACGGACACAGCGCGAGGGTCCTTCGCCAGTGTGAGCGGAACGGGTGCCCGTCCTACCCATGGTGACGTTATGTCGGAGGGATGCGTTCCCGCGATACCGAACCCTATGCCGAGGGGCGACCGAATTACTTCGGTCGCCCCAGGCGAACAGCGCTGTTTGGCCGATCGGGTCAGGAAAGTCCGGGGAAGAAAAGCTTCAGTTCTCGCTCTGCGGACTCCTCGGAGTCCGAGGCGTGGATGAGGTTCTCCCGGGTGATCGTGCCGAAGTCCCCGCGGATGGACCCGGGCGCGGCGGCGATCGGGTCGGTGGGGCCGGCCAGGGCGCGGACGCCCTCGATGACCCGCTCACCTTCGGCCACCAGGGCGACGACCGGGCCGGAGGCCATGAACTCCACGAGCGGCTCGTAGAAGGGGCGGCCCTTGTGCTCGCCGTAGTGCTGCTCCAGCGTCTCCTGGTCCAGGGTGCGCAGCTCCAGCGCGGTGATGCGCCAGTCGGCCTTCCGCTCGATGCGACCGACGATCTCGCCGATCAGGCCACGGCGGACGGCGTCGGGCTTGAGCAGGACGAGGGTGCGCTGAGTCATGTGCGGCTCCTTGCAAGGCCAGGCATTACGGGTGCGGTGAGGGCGAGATTACAGGGGTACGGGAACGGCTCGGCGCCCGGGTTCACCCAGGGTCACCTTCGGGCCCCGGGTCGAGTCGCCTCAGGCCGTGGCCTCGCCGGCCTCCTGCTGGGCGGCCCAGCGGGCCTTCGCCTCGTCGACCTTGCGGCCGTAGTGGACCGAGGCCCACCACAGCCCGCCGAAGACCAGCCCCAGGATGAACATCATCGGGACCACGAAGCCGCTGAGGACCAGCGCGATCTGGAGCGCCCAGCCCAGCTGGACACCGCCGGGGCGGGTGATCACTCCGCACAGCAGCACGGACAGCGCCATGCCGACGCCGCACACCGTCCAGACCGCGGCCATGGAGACGTCGTCCAGCTTCATCGCCACGAGACCGGCGAAGCCGATCACGAAGAACTCACCGATCAGCGTCGAGGAGCAGAGCGTACGCATCCTTCTCCTCAGCCCCTTCCCAGCAGCAGCCGGGCCTCGCCGACCGTGATCACCGATCCGGTCACCAGCACTCCGGCGCCCGCGTACTCGTCGTCCTCCTCGGCCAGCGTGATCGCCGCCTCCAGGGCGTCGTCGAGGCGCGGCTCGACCTGGACGCGGTCGTCGCCGAAGACCTCGACGGCGATCGCGGCCAGCTCGTCCGCGTCCATCGCGCGGTCGGTGGAGTTCTGCGTGACGACGATCTCGGCGAAGATCGGCTCGAAGGCCTCAAGCAGCCCGCGCACGTCCTTGTCGCCGCTCGTGCCGACCACACCGATCAGCCGGGAGAAGCTGAACGCCTCGGAGATCCCCTCGGAAGCCGCCCTGGCCCCGGCCGGGTTGTGCGCGGCGTCCAGCACGACGGTCGGGCTGGAGCGCACGACCTCCAGGCGGCCGGGCGAGAGCACCGAGGCGAACGCCTTGCGGATCGCGTCGACGTCGAGCGAGCGGGCCTGCTCGGCGCCGATGCCGAAGAACGCCTCGACGGCGGCGAGCGCGACGGCCGCGTTGTGCGCCTGGTGCGCCCCGTACAGCGGGAGGAAGACGTCCTCGTACTCGCCACCGAGTCCGCGCAGGGTGAGCAGCTGTCCGCCGACCGCGATCTCGCGGGAGGCGACGCCGAACTCCATGCCCTCGCGGGCCACGGTGGCGTCCACCTCGACGGCCTTCTTCAGCATGACCTGCGCGGCGTCCACCGGCTGCTGGGCCAGGATGACCGTGGCGCCCTGCTTGATGACCCCGGCCTTCTCCCCGGCGATCTCGGCGGGCGTGGTGCCGAGCCGGTCGGTGTGGTCCAGCGAGATCGGGGTGACGACGGCGACGGTGGAATCGATGACGTTGGTGGCGTCCCAGGTGCCGCCCATGCCGACCTCGACGACCGCGACGTCGACGGGCGCGTCGGCGAAGGCCGCGTACGCCATACCGGTGAGCACCTCGAAGAAGGAGAGCCGGTAGGGCTGCTGGGCGTCGACCATCTCGACGTACGGCTTGATGTCCTCATACGTCTCGATGAACCGCTCGGGCTCGATCGGGGAGCCGTCCAGGCTGATCCGCTCGGTGATCGACTGGACGTGCGGGGAGGTGTAGCGGCCGGTGCGCAGCTCGAAGGCGTTGAGCAGGGCCTCGATCATGCGGGCCGTGCTGGTCTTGCCGTTCGTGCCGGTGATGTGGATGGAGGGGTAGGCGCGCTGCGGCTCGCCGAGGACGTCCATCAGCGCGGCGATGCGCGTGACGGACGGCTCCAGCTTGGTCTCGCCCCAGCGTCCGGCGAGCTCCTGCTCCACGGCGCGCAGCGCCTTGTCGGTCTCGGGGTCGGCGGGGCGGGCAGGGACCGCTTCGCCCTGGGGGTGGCCCGAGTGGGTGCGCAGCGTGCGGCTCCCGGCCTCGATCACCGCCAGGTCGGGGTCGCGCTGGGTCGCCTCGTCGACGATCCCCTCGAAGGTGTCGTCGGGATCGGGCGCGTCGTGCCGGTCTGAAGGGCGGGGCTCACTCACGGGGCCAGTCTACGGATGGCCACCGACATCGCACGCAGCGCCCGGCACGGTAAGCCCTGAGGGAGCGGCGGGGCGCCGAAGACGTACGGCGAAGCCCCCGCATCCCGGTCGGTCGGGGTGCGGGGGCTTCGCGGTCAGCACATCAGCTCTGCGGGAGGGCCGCCAGCTGGGCGCCGATCCGCTCGATGTCGGCCTCGGCCTTGGCGAGCCGGCCGCGGATCTTGTCGACCACGTTGTCCGGTGCCTTGGCCAGGAAGGCCTCGTTGCCGAGCTTGCCCTCTGCCTGGGCCTTCTCCTTGCGGGCCGCCTCCAGGTCCTTCGTGAGGCGCTTGCGCTCGGCCGCCACGTCGATCGTGCCGGACAGGTCCAGGGCGACGGTGGCCCCGGCGACCGGGAGGGACGCGGTGGCGCTGAAGCCGTCCCCGGGAGCCTCCAGGCGCAGCACCTGACGGATGGCCGCCTCGTGCGGGGCGAGTGCGGTGCCGGTCAGGGTCAGCTCGGCCGGGACCTTCTGGCCGGGCTTGAGCCCCTGGTCGCCCTTGAAGCGGCGGACCTCGGTGACGACCTGCTGGACGAGCTCGATCTCCTTCTCGGCCGCCTCGTCACGGAAGCCGGAGTCCGCGGGCCACTCGGCGACGACGACGGACTCGCCTCCGGTCAGCGTGGTCCACAGGGTCTCCGTGACGAAGGGGACGATCGGGTGAAGGAGGCGCAGGGTGACGTCGAGGACCTCGCCGAGGACCCGGCCGGAGACCTTGGCCTGCTCGCCTCCCGCGAAGAACGTCGTCTTGGACAGCTCGACGTACCAGTCGAAGACCTCGTCCCACGCGAAGTGGTAGAGCGCGTCGGAGATCTTCGCGAACTGGAAGTCGTCGTAGAAGCGGTCGACGTCGGCGACGGTCTCGTTGAGGCGGGACAGGATCCAGCGGTCGGTGGCCGTCATCGCGGACGGGTCCGGGAGCGGTCCCTCGACCGTCGCGCCGTTCATCAGGGCGAACCGGGTGGCGTTCCAGATCTTGTTGGCGAAGTTCCGGGAGGCCTTGACCCAGTCCTCGCCGATCGGGACGTCGGCGCCCGGGTTGGCGCCGTTGGCCAGGGTGAAGCGGACGGCGTCGGAGCCGTAGGCGTCCATCCAGTCGATCGGGTCGACCGCGTTCGGGTTGGACTTCGACATCTTCTTGCCGAACTCGTCGCGGACGAGACCGGTGAGGGCGACCGTCTTGAACGGGATCTCGCCGTCCATCGCGTACAGGCCGAACATCATCATCCGGACGACCCAGAAGAAGATGATGTCGTGGCCGGTGAGCAGGACGTCCGTGGAGTAGAACTTCTCCAGGTCCGGAGTCTGTTCCGGCCAGCCGAGCGTGGAGAACGGCCACAGGCCCGAGGAGAACCAGGTGTCGAGGACGTCCTCGTCCTGGATCCAGCCCTCGCCGGTGGGCGGCTCCTCGTCGGGGCCGACGCAGACGACCTCGCCGTTCGGGCCGTACCAGACGGGGATGCGGTGACCCCACCAGAGCTGGCGCGAGATGCACCAGTCGTTGAGGTTGTCGACCCAGTCGAAGTAGCGGCGCTCCAGCTCCTTGGGGTGGATGTCGACCCGGCCGTCACGGACCGCGTCGCCCGCGGCCGCGGCGAGCGTCTCGACCTTGACCCACCACTGGAGTGAGAGCCGCGGCTCGATGGTGGTCTTGCAGCGGGAGCAGTGCCCGACGGAGTGCATGTACGGGCGCTTCTCCGCGACGACCCGGCCCTGCTCGCGCAGCGCCTCGACGATCGCGGAACGTGCCTCGAAGCGGTCCAGGCCCTCGAAGGGACCGGGGACCGTGATGACACCGCGTCCGTCCATGATCGTGACCGACTCCAGGCCGTGGCGCTGGCCGATGGCGAAGTCGTTGGGGTCGTGGGCCGGGGTGACCTTGACCGCGCCGGTGCCGAACTCCGGGTCGACGTGGGTGTCGGCGACGACCGGGATGGTCCGGTCGGTCAGCGGCAGCTTGATGCGCTTGCCGATGAGATGGGCGTAGCGCTCGTCGTCGGGGTGGACGGCGACTGCGGTGTCACCGAGCATCGTCTCGACGCGGGTGGTCGCGACGACCAGTGTCTCGTCCCCCTCGCCGTACTTCAGGGAGACCAGCTCGCCGGCGTCGTCCTGGTGGTCGACCTCCGCGTCCGAGAGGGCCGTCATACAGCGCGGGCACCAGTTGATGATGCGCTCGGCGCGGTAGATCATGCCGTCGTCGAACAGGTTCTTGAAGATCGTCTGGACGGCGCGGGACAGGCCCTCGTCCATGGTGAACCGCTCGCGCGACCAGTCCAGGCCCGCGCCGAGGCGCCGCAACTGGCCGAGGATGCGCCCGCCGTACTCTTCCTTCCACTGCCAGGTCCGCTCGACGAACGCCTCACGGCCGATGTCGTGCCGCGACTTGCCCTCCTCGGCGAGCTGCTGCTCGACCTTGTTCTGGGTGGCGATGCCCGCGTGGTCCATGCCGGGCAGCCAGAGCGTCTCGAAGCCCTGCATCCGCTTGCGGCGGGTGAGTGCGTCCATCAGCGTGACCTGGAAAGCGTGGCCCAGGTGGAGGGCGCCGGTGACGTTGGGCGGCGGGATGACGATGGTGTACGGAGGCTTCTCGCTCTTCGCGTCGGCCTCGAAGTAACCGCGCTCCACCCAGCGCTCGTACAGCTTCCCCTCTACGTCGGCCGGCGTGTACGTGGTCGGCAGTTCGGGGTTGCTGGCTGGCTGCTGCGATGAGTTCTCGGTCACGGAGACAGTTTAGGGCCGTCACAGTCCTGCATTGAAACGGGTTGTTTCAGTAACGGTGTCGGGCCCGATCCCCCATGTCAGGACCGCTTCCGTCAGGATGTTCGCAACGCATAAGGATTCTGGAGGGGACACCTCGATGAGCTACAACCAGCCGGGCCCGTACGGCGGGCAGCCGCCACAGGGCCAGCCCGGACCGTACGGCCAGCAGCCGGGCCCGTACGGAGCCCCGCCGCCCCAGGGCCCCCCGCAGGGCCAGCCCGGTTACGGTTACCCGCAGCAGGCCCCTCAGGGCGTCCCGCCGCAGCAGCCGAACCCGTACGGTCAGCCCCAGCAGGGCTACGGCTACCCGCAGGCCCAGCAGCCGGGTCCGTACGGCCAGCAGCCGCCCGCGCCTCCGTACGGCGGTCAGCCGGGGTACGGCGAGCAGCCGCAGCAGCCGAAGAAGAAGACCGGGCTGATCGTCGGTGTCGCCGTGGTGGCGCTGGCGGTCATCGCGGGCGGGGTGTACTTCCTGACCTCCGGTGGCGGCAACAGTGACGTGGCGGACTCCACGAAGGGGTACAAGCTGACGCCCGCCGCTTCCGTGGACGACTACAAGCAGAACACGAAGGAGAAGGCGCCGACCGGGCCGCTGACGGGCAAGGAGAAGGCCGAGACGGAGGCCATGGGGATCAAGAACCCCAACCAGGCCGGCGCCCAGTACGTGAGCGGCGACATGGAGAAGAACCCGCTCACCGCGAAGATGCTCATGCTTATGGGTGTCTGGGGTGAGGTAGACGACCCCGACGCCGTCATCGACGGCTTCTTCAAGAACGCCGAGAAGGAAATGATGGCTGACGAGGGCTTTGAGGGCTCTCTGGTCGGCAGCCCGAAGAACGTCACACCGGACGGCTTCGAGGGCGCGCTGATGAAGTGCCAGGACATGAAGATCGTGAATGACAAGGCCGATGGCACGGTGCAGAACGGCCCCAAGGACATGACCATGCCGATCTGCGTCTGGGCCGACTACAGCACGGTCAGCGCGGTGATCGGTGTCGATATCGGCGGGGCCATGACCAACAAGCCAATGTCCCAGAACGAAGCAGCCACCCTCGCCGCCAAGCTGTACAACACCTCCCGCACCAAGATCTGACCGCGCAACGCCGAAGGGGCGTCCACCGCTGACCGGTGGACGCCCCTTCGGCGTACGCAACTACCGTGCCGCTACGCGGACTTCTCGTGGCGGCCGCCGTCGTTCTTGCCGATCGTGCGCGGCTCGCGCGGGACCAGCGTCGGGTTGACGTTGTCGCGGACCACGTCCGGGGTGATGACGACGCGGGCGACGTCCTTGCGGGACGGGACCTCGTACATCACGGACTGGAGGACTTCCTCCATGATCGCGCGCAGGCCGCGCGCGCCGGTCTGGCGCAGGATCGCCTGGTCGGCGATGGCCTCCAGCGCCTCGCGCTCGAAGTCCAGCTCCACGCCGTCGAGTTCGAAGAGGCGCTGGTACTGCTTGACGAGGGCGTTGCGCGGCTCGCTGAGGATCTGGAGCAGCGCCTCGCGGTCCAGGTTGTGGACGGAGGTCAGCACGGGGAGACGGCCGATGAACTCGGGGATCATCCCGAACTTCACCAGGTCCTCCGGCATGACCTCCTGGAACTGGTCGCTCGCCTGGATCTCCCGCTTGGAGCGGATCGTGGCGCCGAAGCCGATGCCCTTGGCGCCGGCCCGGGACTCGATGATCTTCTCCAGGCCGGAGAACGCGCCGCCCACGATGAACAGCACGTTCGTCGTGTCGATCTGGATGAACTCCTGGTGGGGGTGCTTGCGTCCGCCCTGCGGCGGGACGGAGGCGGTGGTGCCCTCCAGGATCTTCAGCAGGGCCTGCTGGACGCCCTCGCCGGAGACATCCCGGGTGATCGACGGGTTTTCGCTCTTACGGGCGACCTTGTCGATCTCGTCGATGTAGATGATCCCGGTCTCGGCCTTCTTGACGTCGTAGTCGGCCGCCTGGATCAGCTTGAGCAGGATGTTCTCGACGTCCTCGCCGACATAGCCGGCCTCCGTCAGCGCGGTGGCGTCCGCGATGGCGAACGGGACGTTGAGCATGCGGGCCAGCGTCTGGGCGAGCAGCGTCTTGCCGGAACCCGTGGGGCCCAGCAGGAGGATGTTCGACTTGGCGAGCTCGATCGCGTCCTCGCGACCGGCGCCGCCGCCGTTCTCGCCGGCCTGGACCCGCTTGTAGTGGTTGTACACCGCGACGGAGAGGGCCTTCTTCGCGGGCTCCTGCCCGACGACGTACCCCTCCAGGAACTCGTAGATCTCGCGAGGCTTGGGAAGCTCCTCCCAGCGGACCTCGCTCGTCTCGGCGAGCTCCTCCTCGATGATCTCGTTGCAGAGATCGATGCACTCGTCGCAGATGTACACACCGGGTCCCGCGATGAGCTTCTTCACCTGCTTCTGGCTCTTTCCGCAGAACGAGCACTTGAGCAGGTCGCCGCCATCACCGATGCGTGCCACGAGGTGCTTCCCCTTCGCCTGGGAGACGCCTGGTTCAGCGGCTCCTGGTGCCTCTATCCGACGGTACCTTGCCTGGGCCCCGGTTCGGGCCCCCCTTGGCACGGTTCACACGGCCGTGGTCGTGCAAACGGAATGTGCCAAGGGGAAAGACCGACGTCAGAGCGATGCGCCCGCGGTGGTCTTGCGGGTGGAAACGATCTGGTCGACCAGCCCGTATGCCAGGGCGTCCTCGGCCGTGAGGATCTTGTCGCGCTCGATGTCCTCGCTGATCTTCTCCAGCGGGGTGGTCGAGTGCCGGGCCAGCAGCTCCTCCAGCTGCTTGCGCATACGGAGGATCTCGTTGGCCGCGATCTCCAGGTCGGAGAGCTGCTCGCGGCCCGTCTGCGAGGACGGCTGGTGGATGAGCACCCGGGCGTGCGGGAGCGCCATGCGCTTGCCCGGGGTGCCCGCGGCGAGCAGGACGGCGGCGGCGGAGGCGGCCTGGCCCATGCAGACCGTCTGGATGTCCGGCTTCACGAACTGCATCGTGTCGTAGATCGCGGTGAGCGCGGTGAACGAGCCGCCGGGGCTGTTGATGTAGATCGAGATGTCACGGTCGGGGTCCATCGACTCCAGGCACAGCAGCTGCGCCATGACGTCGTTGGCCGAGGCGTCGTCGATCTGGACGCCCAGGAAGATCACGCGCTCCTCGAAGAGCTTCGCGTACGGGTCGTACTCACGCACACCCTGCGAGGTGCGCTCCACGAAGCGCGGGACGACGTAGCGGTTGTCCACCTGCGGGCCGGTGTAGAGGCCGCTCGCGGAGGCGCCGGGGAAGTTGTTCATGTGGGTGTTCACCATCCTGGTGGCGTTCTGTGGGCTGGAGGTCTCGGCGTACGAGATGGGAGGCGGGAGTGGTGCCGCCGGTCCGCTGGGGACCGGGTCAGGCGCCGGTGCCGCCGCCGCCCGGGATGCCCGAAGCGACCGTGATGATCTCGTCGATGAGGCCGTACTCCTTGGCCTCCTCCGCCGTGTACCAGCGGTCGCGGTCGCCGTCGCGGATGATCGTCTCGACGGTCTGGCCGGAGTGGCGGGCGGTGATCTCCGCCATCCGCGTCTTGGTGCGGAGCAGGTACTCGGCCTGGATCTTGATGTCCGAGGCCGTGCCGCCGATGCCGGCCGAACCCTGGTGCATGAGGATGTCGGTGTTCGGGAGCGCGAAGCGCTTGCCCGCGGCGCCGCCGGTGAGCAGGAACTGGCCCATGGAGGCGGCCATGCCCATGCCGATGGTGACGACGTCGTTCGGGATGTACTGCATGGTGTCGTAGACCGCCATGCCGGCCGTCACCGAGCCACCGGGGCTGTTGATGTAGAGGTAGATGTCCTTGTCCGGGTCGGCGGCAAGGAGCAGGAGCTGTGCGGTGATCTTGTTGGCGATGTCATCGTCGACCTGCTGACCGAGGAAGATGATGCGCTCGCCGAGCAGTCGGCTGTAGACCTGGTCACCGAGGCCTCCACCGAGGGACGGCTCTCCGGCGGCGTAGGGCATCAGATTCGTCACGTATCCACCTGCTCGTCTCTGACGGCTCCGGCCGTCTCAGCGTCTTCGTACCGGGCGGAGCGAGTCACTCCCCCACCCTTCCTTCATGGACCCTAACGCGCAGGTGGGACAACGCCATCCCGCTTCCCCAACTGTTCGCTGGGAGCGCAAGGTCCGCAGGGGGCACAAGGGTTCCGGGGCCGCACAGCGGTACGGCGGCATGTGACGGTATGCCACGGGGATACGACGACGGGCCCCGGACGCGTGGTGCGTCCGGGGCCCGTCGTGCCGATCAGGGCGAGGCTCAGGCCTCGTTCTTCTCCTCGGCCTTGCCCTCCGCCTTGTCCTCGGTGGCGGCCTCGGCCGTCTCCGTGGTCTCGGCGGCGGCCTCGTCCTCGTCCTCAAGGTCGACGATCTCACCGTTGGTGTCGACGACCTTGGCGGCCTCGACGACGACGGCGAGCGCCTTGCCGCGGGCGACCTCGCCGACGAGCATCGGCACCTGGCCGCCCTCGACGACGGCCTGGGCGAACTGGTCGGGGCTCATGCCGGAGGACTGCGCGCGCCGCATGAGGTGCTCGGTGAGCTCCTCCTGGTTGACGTTCAGCTTCTCCTTGTTGACGAGCTCGTCCAGGATGAACTGGGTCTTGATGCCCTTGATGGCCTGCTCGGAGGTCTCGTTCTCGAACTCCTCCAGGGTCTTGCCCTGGATCTCCAGGTACTTCTCCAGGTCGAGACCCATCTGACCGAGCTGGTGGTGCTCCAGGTTGTGCTTGCGGGTCTGGACCTCGTCCGCGAGCAGCTTCTCCGGGATCGGGACCTCGGCGAGCTTCAGCAGCTCCTCCAGGACGCGCTCCTGGGCCTGGGTGGCCTGGTCGTACTGCTTGGTGGTCTCCAGGCGCTTGCGGCTGTCGGCCTTCAGCTCCTCCAGCGTGTCGAACTCGCTGGCCATCTGGGCGAAGTCGTCGTCCAGCTCGGGGAGCTCACGGGCGGCGACGGCGGTGACCTTGACGGTGACCTCGGCGTCCTTGCCCTCGGCGGAGCCGCCCTTCAGCTGCGAGGTGAAGGTGGCCTCGCCGCCGGCCTCCAGGCCGGTCACGGCCTCGTCGATGCCGTCGAGGAGCTCGCCGGAACCGATGGTGTACGAGACACCGGCGGCCACGCCGTCCTCCAGGACCTCACCGTCGACCTTGGCCTCCAGGTCGATCGTGACGACGTCGCCGTCGGCGGCGGCGCGCTCGACCGGGTTGGTGGAGGCGAAGCGCTCGCGCAGCTGCTCCACGGCCTTCTCGACCTCTTCGTCGGTGACCTCAAGGGCGTCGACGGTGACCTCGATGCCGGAGTAGTCCGGGATCTCGATCTCGGGGCGTACGTCAACCTCGGCGGTGAAGGCCAGCAGCTCGCCGTCCTTCAGCTCGGTGATGTCGACCTCGGGCTGGCCGAGGACGTTCAGCTCACCCTCGTTGACGGCCTCGGTGTAGAACTTCGGGAGGGCGTCGTTGACGGCCTCCTCCAGCACCGCACCGCGGCCGAACCGCTGGTCGATGACCCGGGCGGGGATCTTGCCCTTGCGGAAGCCCTTCACCGTGACCTGCTGGTTGATCTTCTTGTACGCCGCGTCGAGGCTGTCCTTGAGCTCCTCGAAGGGCACCTCGATGCTGAGCCGAACCCGAGTCGGGTTCAGGGTCTCCACGGCGCTCTTCACGGTTCGGTCTCCTTGGTGGCTGACTTCTTGGGGTTCTGCTGGGCCGCCGATTGGCGGCTTCGCGGACCGAGCCCGGTACATCAGACACACGGGCACGCATTTTGCATAGTAACGGCAAGGGGGAGCTCTCCCACAATGCGATCTTGCTGGTGGTCGGGGTGGCCGGATTCGAACCGACGACCTTCCGCTCCCAAAGCGGACGCGCTACCAAGCTGCGCCACACCCCGTCGGTGCGACACGTAGGGTACATGCACGGGAGCAGCGCATCCGCCGCTTCACGAAGCGGTCGGGGGTCCGGCCCGGCGGCCGCCGATACGGGTGTGCGGGCACCGCCGCCGACCCGCTACGATGCTCTTCGTGCCGCGGTCCACCGGACCTGCGGTGCGATGCTTGCGGGCGTAGCTCAATGGTAGAGCCCTAGTCTTCCAAACTAGCTACGCGGGTTCGATTCCCGTCGCCCGCTCCACGCAGTCGAGGGCCGGGCCGGAGGATGATCCTCCGGCCCGGCCCTCGCGCGTTGCGGCGATTCAGAAGCTGATCTGGTTGATGGTGTCGGCTATCGAGTTCATGAACCTGTTGATCGACGGGGCCATGCCGGTCGAGGCCAGGAAGAAGCCGAAGAGCACGGCGACGATCGCGGGGCCGGCCTTGATCGAGCCCCCGCGGATCATTACCACCAGGATGACCGCGAACAGCAGCACCATAGACAGTGAAATAGCCACGTCTGATCACACCCTCGGTCGGTCCGCCTTGCCGGCCCGGAAGCGTGCACCAGAGCGCGCCCCGTCGCTCCCATCGTGCCACCAACTCCCCCCTGGTCGCTGCCGGGTGACGGAACGGAGTGACCGGATCTCGCCACCCTCACCGCCGGGCCGGCTCCGCTCCCACCTGTGCGCCTGCTGTGAAATCAGGGCGGCCGGATATCCGTAACGGCGACCGTTCCCGTATCCCCACACTTCGTTCACAGGAAATTACAAGGTACGCATGCGGCGTAATTCACCCCACTCAACACTCCGCCGATATGCACCATTTGAACGGGACCAAGCGGGTCATAACGGGCGGTGTTCGACGGTTTCACATTCGAATAGAGGGGAACACGCGATATCTCATCGCAGTTTTACGCGAGGCAATCGGCCGGTCTAAAGTCCCTGAGATGTTCCAAGCTCCGAGCGCATTTCAGAGGGCCCCGCTCCCCCCGGCGACCCGGGAGCCGGAGCCCAGACAAGAGCAGGCACTCTTCGCCACCGCTCCGCCGCCCGCGGGGGCGAAGAAGCGTGATCCCTACTTCGACAACGTGAAGTATCTGGCCATCGTCCTCGTCGCGGTGGCGCACGCCTGGGAACCCGTGATGGACGGCAGCCGGGCGACCCGGGCGCTGTACATGATCGTGTACACGTTCCACATGCCGGCGTTCATCCTCATCTCCGGCTACTTCTCCCGCTCGTTCGACATGACGCCGAGCAAGGTGAAGCGGCTGATCGCCTCGGTCGTCGTGCCGTACGTGCTGTTCGAGACGGCGTATTCGCTCTTCAAGCGGTACGCGGGCGATTCGCCCGACATGGCGCTCAGCCTGACCGACCCGTTCTACCTGACCTGGTTCCTGGTCGCCCTGTTCGTCTGGCGGGTGACCACGCCGATCTGGCAGAGCCTGCGCCATCCGCTGCCGGTGGCCCTCGGCATCGCCGTGCTTGCCTCCGTATCCCCCGAGATCGGCAACGACCTCGACCTTCAGCGGGTGCTTCAGTTCCTCCCGTTCTTCGTCCTCGGTCTGCTGGTGAAGCCCGAGCACTTCCAGCTGGTGGGGCGGCGCGAGGTGCGGCTGCTGTCCGTGCCGCTGGTCGCGGGCGCGCTGCTGTTCGCGTACTGGATCGCCCCGCGTATGCAGCTCGGGTGGCTCTACCGCGCCAACAGCGCCCAGGAGATGGGCGCGCCGTGGTGGTCCGGCGCCGTGATGACCCTGGCCATGTTCGGCTGCGGCCTGGTGCTGACGATCGCCTTCCTGGCCTGGGTGCCCCGCCGGAACCTGTGGTTCACGGTCCTGGGCGCCGGAACGATCTGCGGCTATCTGCTGCACGGGTTCCTGATCAAGGGAGCCGAGTACGCGGGCCTGTTCGACCGCTACACCTGGCTCTCCGGCCCCGCCGGACTGATCGCCGTCTCGGTCACCACCGCCGCGGCCGTGACGCTGATGTGTGCGCCGCCGGTGACCCGGGTGCTGAAGTGCGCCACCGATCCGGATCTGGCGTGGGCGTTCCGGAGGACCCCCGCCGCGAAACGCTGACTCCCGGCCCCTCCTGATCCACCCGCCGGCCCCGGCCTCGGGTGGATCAGTGCGTTCCGGGGTTGGCCGGATTCTTTCGTTCTGCGGAGGAAGCCGCGTCATCCAGCCCCAACAAGCCCCGCACCTGCGCGTACTTCGCCGCCAGCCGGGAACGCGTCGCCGGGTCCAGGACCGCGAGGCGGGCGGGGTCGCCGTTGTGGGCGAGGTCCGCCTCCTTGATCAGCAGGGCCCCGGGGGTGGCGAGAATCCGCCCGGTGTAGGAGGACAGCTCCTCGCCCGGCCGTTTGGTCACCGCCAGGACCAGGACCTTCACCTCCTGGGACAGGGCGGCCGCGGCCAGCCACTGCGGGGAGAGAGCACCGTCCTCGATCGCGTCGTGCAGCCATGCCGCGGCGATCTGCTCGTCGCTGCCGCCGCGCACCCGTACACCTTCGGCCACCGCAGCCAGGTGTTCAGCGTAGGGACGGCCCGCCTTGTCGGTCTGCGCCGCATGCGCCGCGCGAGCGATGACCTCCACCTCGGCGAGCGTCAGATCAGGGTCGGTCATGGGCCGACTCTACGGCCACGAGGGACCCTGCGGCCGGGTCCGCGCCCGGGCCCCCGAGCGGGCCCGCATCCCACCTTTCGCCGCGCGCCAGGAAGTTGACGATCCGACCCAACTCGACCAAACAGACAAAAGCTGACAATCAGACCGCTCCACAGTTGCAGAGTAAATTATTCGGTAAACTAATTACTGATGGTTTATTAACGCTCTCTTGACGCATCCTTGACACCCCCTTGACCCAGTACGAAGGACAGGCTCATCGGACACGCAGACACCCTCCTCGCCATGGGCGGCGCCTTCCTGGCCGCTGCCGTTCTCGCCCGCCTCGGTGGCCGTATCGGGCTGCCGACGATCCCCCTGTTCATCCTGGCCGGGATACTCCTCGGCCCGCACACGCCCGGTTACACGCTCCTGTCCAACCCGCACGACCTGGAGATGCTCTCCGCGCTGGGACTCGTCCTCCTGCTCTTCTACCTGGGGCTTGAGTTCCACATGGACGACCTCAGGACGGGCGGCCGGAAGATGGCCGTCGCGGGCGGGACATATCTCGCCCTGAACGTCGGCGCCGGTCTCGCCTTCGGCTTCGCACTGGGCTGGGGCACCTCCGAGGCCCTCGTCCTCGCCGGTGTCCTCGGCATCTCCTCCTCGGCGATCGTCACCAAGATCCTGGTGGACCTGGGGCGCATCGGGAATCCGGAGACCCGGCCGATCCTCGGCATCATCGTCGTCGAGGACGTCTTCCTCGCCCTGTATCTGGCGGCGCTCCAGCCGATCCTGTCCGGTGCGGACAGCCTCTCGGCCGCGCTGATCGACGGTGGCAAGGCCTTCGGCTTCCTGCTGCTGCTCGCCCTCGCCGCCCGGTTCGGGACGAAGATCATCGGCAAGCTCATGAACACCAAGGACGACGAACTGCTCGTCATCTCCTTCCTCGGCGCCGCGGTCTTCGTCGCGGGGGTCTCCGAGATGTTCGGGGTCGCCGACGCCATCGGTGCCTTCATGGTCGGTCTGATGCTCGGCTCGACCTCGGCCGGCGACCGCATCCTCAAGCTGGTCCACCCGCTGCGGGACGCGTTCGGTGCGATCTTCTTCTTCGCCTTCGGCCTCTCCATCGACCCGGGCGACCTGCCGAGCGTGCTGTGGCCGGTGCTGGCGGCCGTGGCGCTGACGCTCGCCATGAACGTCGGGGCCGGTCTGGCGGCCGCCAGGGTGTACTCCTTCGGCGCGCAGGCCACGGCGAACATCGCCACCACGCTGGTGGCCCGGGGTGAGTTCGCGCTGATCCTCGCCACGATGGCGGCTGCCGCCGGACTGGACGAGCGGCTCTCGCCGTTCATCGCCGGTTACGTCCTCCTGCTCGCCGTCCTCGCGCCGCTGGCCGCCGGACGCTCGCACTGGCTGGCCCGCATCCTTCCGGGCGACCGCGAGAAGGACGGGAACCAGGATCAGGAGCGGATGCCGGCGCCGGTCTGAGACCGCCATCGGGTACGAAGCGGAAGCGGTTCGTACGGAATGCGCACGGAAGCGGAGAGGCGCCCGGCAGCCGAGGGGACCTTCGGGTGAGGGGCGCCTCTTCGTTGACGTACGTCAGGCCCGGCGCGAGATCAGCAGCAGCGCCCGGTCGTCGTTGACGTCCTTGGCGCAGGCCTCGATCAGATGCCAGGCCGCGCCCTCGAAGCCGGTCGGCACATAGCGGTTGGCCTCACCCGTGAGCCGGTCGATGCCCTCGGAGATGTCCCGGTCGGACGCCTCCACCAGGCCGTCCGTGAAGAGCATCAGCACGTCCCCCGGCGCGAGCGAGCCCTTGACCGCGTCGAACTCGGCCCCGTCGTAGACCCCGAGCAGGGGGCCCTCCCCGGACTTCTCCTCCCACCGGCCGCTGCCCGCGTGGAGCTGAAGGGCGGGCGGATGACCGGCCGAGAAGATCTCGTAGTCCCCGGAGTCCAGGTCCAGCACCAGGTGGATCGAGGTGGCGAAGCCCTCGTCCCAGTCCTGGCGCAGCAGATAGCCGTTGGCCGCGGAGAGGAAGTCGTGCGGCGGCAGCGAGCCGAGCAGCCCGCCGAAGGCGCCCGACAGCAGCAGGGCCCGGGAGCCCGCGTCCATGCCCTTGCCGGAGACGTCGGTGAGGACGACCTCCAGGGTGCGACCGCCGTGGGTGCGGGCCGCGACGACGAAGTCCCCCGAGAACGACTGGCCGCCGGCCGGGCGCAGCGCCATCTCGCGGTGCCAGCCCTGGGGCAGCCGGGGCAGGGCGCTCTGGACCCGGATGCGTTCGCGCAGGTCGAAGAGCATCGTGCCGCCGCGCCGCCAGGGCACCCCGACGCGGGCCCGGAACTGGGCGAGGACCAGGCCGAAGAACCCGCAGGCGGCGACCACGAGCACGTTGCCGGGGGTGACCCGGGCCGGGCCCTGCGCGTACGGGCCCAGCGTGAGCGCCTCCACGATCAGGGCGGCCGCGGCCGTCGCGTACAGGCCCAGCAGGCTGGCCGGGCGCAGCAGCAGTCCGCCCGCCACGATGGGCAGGACGAGGGCGGTCGGGGCGACCCACACGGGGCTCACGACGGTGGCGAAGGTGATGGCGGGGATCGTCAGCAGCAGACCGGCCAGGGCGATCCAGTCGGAGCCGTCGCCGCGGAAGTAGTCGACCCCGGATTTGCGCAGCCCGATGCGAGCCCGGTGCAGCGTTCTGCGCCACCGGGCCCAGAAGTCGTCTGTTCCTCCGCTACGGGCCACTGCCGGGACCCTATCCACCCGGACGCCTCCGGTGCAGGGGACCCCGGTGACAATGCGCTCGAAACGGCGTCGGCGGTGCGCGTCTCCCAGCCTTCCTCGGTGCGCTTTCAGCCTTTTCCGCCGCTCGTCGGGCCAGGGAGCTGGCATCCGGGGCACCAGAAGAGGTTGCGGGCGGACAGGTCCGCGGTGCGGATCTCCGTACCGCAGATGTGGCAGGGCAGGTTGGCCCGGCGGTAGACGTAGACCTCGCCCCCGTGGTCGTCGACGCGGGGCGGGCGGCCCATCGCCTCGGGGAGGTGCTCGGGGCGGACGGTGTCGATCCGGTTGTTCCGTACGCCCTCGTGCATCAGCTCCACCAGGTCCGCCCAGATCGCGTCCCAGGCCGCGCGGGTGAGGTCCTTGCCCGCGCGGTACGGGTCGATGCCGTGGCGGAAGAGGACCTCGGCGCGGTAGACGTTGCCGACGCCCGCGATGACCTTCTGGTCCATCAGGAGGGCGGCGACGGTGGTCCGGCTGCGGGAGATCCGCCGCCAGGCGCGTTCCCCGTCCTCGTCGCCGCGCAGCGGGTCCGGGCCGAGGCGCTCGTGTATCGCGCGCTTCTCCGGCTCGGTGATCAGGGCGCAGGTGGTGGGCCCGCGCAGGTCGGCGTGGTGGTCCGCGTTGACCAGGCGGAGGCGGACCGTGTCGGTGGGCGGCGGGGCGGGGGCCGTGCCGAAGCCGAGCTTGCCGAAGAGGCCGAGGTGGATGTGGACCCAGCCGGCGCCGCCGAAGCCGAGGAAGAGGTGCTTGCCGTGGGCGTCGGTGGTGGTGAGGGTGTGCCCGTCGAGCAGGGCCGCGCTGTCGGAGAACTTGCCCTGCGGACTGCTCACCCGGACCGGGGCGCCCGCGAACCGTTCGGCGTGGTCCTGGGCGAGGCGGTGGATCGTGTGTCCCTCGGGCACGGTGTGGCTCCTGTGGCAGGCGGGCGGTGACATGGCCGTGCCGCCGGGTCCGGGACCCGGCGGCACGGGAAGGTGTGGTGGATCAGCCCTGCTGCGGGTGGTGGGCCGGGATCGGGGGGAGCTCGCCGGTGGTCTCGTACGCCGAGAGCATCTCGATGCGGCGCGTGTGGCGCTCCTCGTTCGAGTACGGCGTGGAGAGGAAGATCTCGACGAACTTCGTCGACTCCTCGACGGTGTGCATCCGGCCGCCGATCGCGATGACGTTCGCGTTGTTGTGCTCACGGCCGAGGGCGGCGGTCTGCTCGCTCCAGGCCAGTGCGGCACGGACGCCCTTGACCTTGTTGGCGGCGATCTGCTCGCCGTTGCCGGAGCCGCCGATCACGATGCCGAGGCTGTCCGGGTCGGCGGCCGTCTTCTCGGCGGCACGCAGGCAGAACGGCGGGTAGTCGTCCTGGGCGTCGTAGATGTGGGGGCCGCAGTCGACGGCCTCGTGCCCGTGGGCACCGAGCCACTCGACGAGGTGGTTCTTGAGTTCGTAACCGGCATGGTCGGATCCGAGGTACACGCGCATGGTGCGAAGTGTGGCACGAACGCCGCAAGATGGCCGCCAGCGGGGTGGGGGCCTGTCCCGTTGTTCGACCAGGGCGGCGATCGCGATGAGTGAGAGGCGAGGCAGTGAAGCCGTAGCGCTACGTGCGGCCGTGGAGCCGTCGGCGTACGTGCTGCTGTGAAGTCGTAGCCGTACGTGCTGCTGCGGCCGTAGGCGTCGACGGGTACGAAGAGAGGCCCGCCGGTCCGGTTCTTCCGGAGCGGCGGGCCTCTTCGGTGGACCTTCAAGTGGTCCTACGGCGTCAGCCGCGGCGGCCGAGGAGCTTCCAGGCGGCGGGCAGGGCGCCCATCGCCAGGGCCGCCTTGAGCGCGTCGCCGATCAGAAACGGGGTGAGCCCGGCCGCGACGGCGGCGCTCGGGGACATGCCGGTGGCGAGCGCGAGGTAGGGCACGCCGACGGCGTAGATGATCGCGGACCCGACCACCATCGTGCCCGCCGTGCGGAGCACCGAGCGGTCGCCGCCGCGCCGGGCGAGGGCGCCGACGACGGTGGCGGCGAGCAGCATCCCGAGGATGTAGCCGAGGGACGGCATCGCGTAGCCCGAGGTGCCCTCGGCGAACCACGGCATGCCGGCCATGCCGACGAGCGCGTACACCGCGAGGGAGAGGAAGCCGCGGCGGGCGCCGAGCGCGGTGCCGATGAGCAGCGCGGCGAAGGTCTGGCCGGTGACCGGGACCGGGGAGCCGGGGACCGGGACGGCGATCTGGGCCGCGATGCCGGTCAGGGCGGCGCCGCCCAGGACGAGGGCCGCGTCCACGGCGTAGCGGTGCCGGACTGCGGGCAGCAGGTCGGCGAGGACCGCTCCGGAACGGACGGGGGCGGCAGCAGTGCTCATCGGGACTCCGCGGGTGAGGGCAAGAAGGGGGGCGGGACTGGTGGAGACGTTAGCCCAGGGGTGAACGCTCGATCACCATCAGCCGCCCACAAAGCGGTGGTTGGCGGGTTGGTGGGGTTCACACAAAGGTCGTCACGCAATCACCTGCGGGCGTGACACTCGTCACTGAGGTGAGGCGGCAGGTGGCCCGTTTTGCCGGGAAGGGCATCGCGGCCTCAGACTGTAGGTTCCCCATAAATGACCCGAGAGTGACCCGCACCCATGCACGAGGCTCCCCCCGCCGCCCCCGCCGTCCCTCCGGAGCCCCTGGCACCCGCTGTCGCGTCGGAGCCCCTGGTGCCCGCCGAGCCGCTCGCCCACGGGCTGAAGCAGCGCCACCTCACGATGCTCGGGCTCGGCGGGGTGATCGGGGCCGGGCTGTTCGTGGGCTCGGGCGCCGGGATCGCGGTGGCGGGGCCCGCGATCGTCGTCTCGTATCTGATCGCGGGGGCGCTCGCGATGCTGGTGATGCGGATGCTGGGCGAGATGTCCGCGGCGATGCCCGCATCCGGCTCCTTCTCCGTGCATGCCGAGCGGGCTCTCGGGCGGTGGGCCGGGTTCAGCGTCGGCTGGCTGTACTGGTTCCTGCTGGTGGTGGTCCTCGCCGTGGAGGCGACGGCGGCCGCGCAGATCGCCCACGGGTGGGTCCCGGCGGTCGAACCGTGGGCGTGGGTGCTGCTGTTCATGGTGGTCTTCACCGCGGCGAACCTGACGGCGGTGAAGAACTTCGGGGAGTTCGAGTTCTGGTTCGCCTCCTTGAAGGTCGGCGCGATCGTGGTCTTCCTGGTGCTCGGGCTGCTGGCGGTCTTCGGCCTGCTCCCGGACACCGCCCCGGTCGGGATGACCAACCTGACCGGGCAGGGCGGCTTTCTGCCGAACGGCTGGAGCGGGGTGGTCGCCGGGGTGCTGACCGTGGTCTTCGCCTTCGGCGGCCTGGAGGTCGTCACCATCGCCGCCGCCGAAACGAACGATCCGGCGCGTGCGGTGGGGCGGGCGGTGCGCAGCGCGGTGGTGCGCATCCTCTTCTTCTACGTGGGTTCGATGCTGGTCATCGTGGCCGTGCTGCCGTGGACCGCGCAGCAGGCCGGGCTGAGCCCCTACGTGAAGGTGCTGGACACGATCGGGGTGCCGTCGGCCGGGCAGGTCATGAACATCGTGGTGTTCGTGGCGCTGCTCTCCGCGCTGAACGCCAACCTGTACGGCTCGTCACGGATGGTGTTCTCGCTGGCGGAGCGCGGGGAGGCGCCGCGCGGTCTGCTGAAGGTGTCGGGCAGCAGGCTCTCCGGCAGCGGGAAGGGCGGCGGTGTGCCCCGGCGGGCGGTGCTGGCTTCGGTGGCCTTCGGCTTCGTCTCCGTACTGCTGAATCTGCTGTGGCCGGACACGGTGTTCCTGTACATGCTCAACTCGGTCGGCGCGGTGCTGCTGTTCGTGTGGGCGCTGATCGCCCTTTCGCAGCTGCGGCTGCGGGAGCGGCTGGAGCGGGAGGCCCCGGGGGCGCTGACCCTGCGGATGTGGTGCTTCCCGTATCTGTCCTGGCTGACGCTGGCCGGTCTGTTCGGGGTCCTGCTGCTGATGCTGACCGACGATGCGGCGCGCCCGCAGGTGCTGTGGTCGGCGGGGGCGACGACGCTGGTGCTGATGGTGGCGGTGAGGCGTCAGCGACGGGAGCGGCGGGTGCGCAAGGGCTCGGCCGATGCTGAAGCTGGTGCCGGAACTCAAGGCGATGCTGAAGCTGACGTGAGTACCGATCGGTAGGCGAATGTGCACCTTGTGTGAACCTCGTGACCGTATAGCGGACACTCGTTCCCTGTGAGCGGTACGGATGCTCAGACTGTGGGCTCGTCCCCTTGTCTCGGCTACCGAACAGAGCTCGTCCATGTCCCGGACCTCCGCCTCTCCCCCCACCGCTGACTCCGCAGCCCCCGCCACGGCGACGGCGACGGCAGACTCCGCGCTCGCCCACGGTCTCAAGCAGCGGCACCTCTCGATGATCGCCCTCGGAGGGGTGATCGGCGCCGGTCTCTTCGTCAGCTCGGGCGCCGGAATCGCCGCAGCCGGGCCCTCGATCATCATCGCGTACGCCATATCCGGCCTGCTCGTCATGATGGTGATGCGCATGCTCGGCGAGATGTCCGCCGCGAACCCGGCCTCCGGCTCCTTCTCGGTGCACGCCGAACGGGCTATCGGCCCCTGGGCCGGATTCACCGCCGGGTGGTCCTTCTGGTTCCTGCTCTGCGTCGCCGTCGGCCTGGAGGGCATCGGCGCGGCGCAGATCGTCAGCGGCTGGCTGCCGGGGACGCCGGAATGGGCGTGGGTCGCCCTGTTCATGGTGATCTTCCTCGGAACGAACCTGGCCGCGGTGAAGAACTTCGGCGAGTTCGAGTTCTGGTTCGCCGCGCTCAAGGTCATCGCGATCACGCTGTTCCTGGTGCTCGGCCTGCTGGCGATCCTCGGCGTACTGCCCGACGCGGACGCGCCCGGCCTGTCGAACCTCACGGGCGACGGCGGCTTCCTGCCCAAGGGCATGGACGGCTTCATCATCGGACTCCTCGCCTCCGTCTTCGCGTACGGCGGTCTGGAGACCGTCACCATCGCCGCCGCCGAGTCGGAGAACCCGGTGCAGGGCGTCGCGAAGGCGGTCCGTACGGCGATGTGGCGCATCTCGGTCTTCTACATCGGCTCCATGGCGGTCATCGTCACGCTGGTGCCCTGGGACGACCCGAAGGTCGCGAAGGTCGGCCCGTTCTACGCGATGCTCGACCACCTCGGCGTCGGCAGTGCCGCGCAGATCATGAACGTGGTCATCCTCATCGCCCTGCTCTCCGCGATGAACGCCAACATCTACGGCGCTTCGCGCATGGCCCGGTCGCTGGTCGTCCGGGGCCAGGGTCCGACCGTGCTCGGGAAGATCTCGAACGGGGTGCCGCGCAACGCGGTGCTGTTCTCCTCGGTCTTCGGGTTCCTGTGCGTGCTGCTCAGCTACTGGCGGCCGGACGACGTCTTCCCCTGGCTGCTGAACATGATCGGCGCGGTGATCCTGGTGGTGTGGATCTTCATCGCCGTCTCCCAGCTGATCCTGCGCAGCCGGACCGAGCGGGAGGCCCCGGAGAAGCTGGTCGTCCGGATGTGGTTCTTCCCCATCGGCACGGTCGTCGCCCTGGTGGCCATGGTGGGCATCTTCCTGCTGATGCTGCGCCAGCCGGACACCCGCGACCAGCTGCTCGCCACGGGGGCACTGACCGTGGGGCTGATCGGCATCGGGCTGGTACGTCAGCGGCGACGGGGCAGCGACGGCGACAGGGACAGCCACACCGGGGACAGCGACAGCGGGGACCAGGTCGCCGAGGTCCCCGCCCAGCGGCGGTAGGGCTCCGCCGCGCACTACCGCGGTGACGCCGGGCTCCGGCCTCCGGCTCGTACACGTACGTACGAGGAGGGGTCGGAACCCGGCGTTCCGCGTTCCGGGGAGGGGCGACTCCCCCAAGCCGGGCGGCGCGGGGCCGTGGGTGAGCGGACATGAACGGGCCAGACGCCGTACGCCGGACTGTCACCCGTCCTCGCTTCGGTGGTGCGCTGCCGCCATCCGAGGAGCTGCCATGTCCCTTGCACCGAGGCGCCGTTCGATCCTCCTGGCCACCGCTTCCGCCGCCGCCACCGCGGCTGCCACCGCCCCAACCGCCGCGTCCGCCCCGGCGGGCCCGCGCCCGCCCCGCCCCGCCGGCCCGCTCGTCATCGGGCACCGCGGGGCGG
>NZ_NWVL01000008.1 GCF_002382885.1 Streptomyces sp. WZ.A104 | reverse complement strand
CAAACTCCGCCTGCACAAGCTTCAACGCAACCAAACCACCACCAACAGAACGCCCCAAATACACCACCCCCATCCCACCCGCACCCAACCGCCCCAACAACCGATAACCCCCCACCCACGCCGGATCGCCCACACCCAACGGCTCCATCACAGACTCCCCGTCGTCATCGTCCCGGCTGTCCCTGCCCCGCCTGCCCCTACGGCCGCCGAAGCGTCCACCTGCGCGGGCGTGGCACCCGGCCGGGCCGCCCCCGCCCGTAAGCCCATGGCCGCCCGCGCGGTCATCGCAGTTCCCTCCGGACATCGGTGAGCATGCTGCCCAGCGCCCCGGAGCCCGTGGCGCTGACGGTCTTCGCGTCGTAGCCGTCGGCGCCCTTGACCGACACCGCGAACACCACGGAGCCGACGCGGTTCGCCGCCCAGAGGTAGGGGTGTGGGCCGCCGTGCTCGGCACCCGTGTACTGGCCGACCTCGAAGACGGAGTCCTCGGCGTCGTGGAAGACCGGTTTCTCCCCCAGCGACACGAGCGAGGTGACGCGTTCGCCACGACGGGGCCGCTGGTCGGGGCAGCGCAGGGCGTCCTCCAGGAACCTCGCCATCGCCGCGTCGGCGTGCGCGGTGGTCCGGTAGACGGTGACATGGGCGGTCACCCGCAGCGGCCCCCCGCCGGAGACCTCGCCCGGCACTTCACTCGACCGCGACAGCCCGGCCAGTACCTCGTGCGGCAGGGCCTCGCGCTGCCAGCGGCAGGACCGGTCCAGCACCGGCACGGTCCGCGGTGCGCTCTCGTAGGGGCTCCGCCGGACGAAGTCGGCACCGAGCACGTCGGGTTCGGCGGCGACGGCACGAGCGAGTGCCAGGGCCTCCTCGAACGTGCCGGGCAGGCTTTCAGGGGCGGGCGGCTCCGCCGACCCCGACGGTTGCGGACTCCTGCTCCCGGGTAACGGCGCAGACGCCCCCGAGTCGCCCCCCGCCCCGGCGGAAGGCGCCGCCGCTCCCCCGCCGTCCGGCCTGTCCGCCCCACCGGACGAGCACCCCGCCACCAGCGTGATCACGGCCACGGCTGCACCGGCGCAGCGGGCCCCCCATCGACGAGCCACCGTCGCTCCTCCCGATGCGCAACTGAGGCAGACGCTCTCCCCGCCTCGCCATCGTCCCACTGAGAAGCACGCGTTGAGGGCGGAACGCGGTTCCCGCGGCTCCGTCCGGTGGCGTCAACGCTCTGCCGTACCGGTCCGCCCCGCGGGTGCCCGTGTGCGGGGCATCGCCCTACGCGGAACGCGGGCGACCCCACGCGGGCGACCCGTTCATCCGCACGCGGGCGGCTCCACGCGGGGCGACCGTCGGCCATGTGTGCCCGCCCCGCCGGCCGACTCGTCCCGCGCCGGCCGGTGGGCGTCGGCTCGGGGACTCAGCCGAGCGCCGACTTCACCACATCGGCCAGCCGGCCCGCCACCGCGCGCGCCTGCTCGATGTCGGCGGCCTCGACCATGACCCGTACCAGCGGCTCCGTACCCGACTGGCGCAGCAGTACGCGCCCGGAGGAGCCCAGCTCGCGCTCCGCCTCGGCGACCGCCGCGGCCAGCTCGGGCGAGGTGGTCACCCGGGACTTGTCGACGTCCGGGACGTTGATGAGCACCTGCGGGAGGCGCTGCATGACCCCGGCCAGTTCGGCGAGGCTGCGGCCGGTGGCGGCGACCCGGGCCGCCAGCATCAGGCCGGTCAGGGTGCCGTCGCCGGTCGTGGCGTGGTCCAGGACGATGACGTGGCCGGACTGCTCGCCGCCCAGCGCGAAGCCCTCGGCCTTCATCGACTCCAGGACGTACCGGTCCCCGACCGCCGTCTGGACGAGCCGGATGCCCTCGCGCTCCATGGCGATCTTGAAGCCGAGGTTCGACATCACGGTGCCGACAACGGTGTCCTTGCGCAGCTGCCCGGCCTCCCGCATCGCGAGGGCCAGAACAGCGAGGATCTGGTCGCCGTCGACCTCCTCGCCGGTGGCGTCAACGGCGAGGCAGCGGTCGGCGTCGCCGTCGTGCGCGATGCCGAGGTCGGCGCCGTGCTCGACGACGGCCGCGCGCAGGAGGTCCAGGTGGGTCGAGCCGCAGCCGTCGTTGATGTTCAGGCCGTCCGGGTCGGCCCCGATGGTGACGACCTCGGCACCGGCTCGCGCGAACGCCTCGGGCGAGACCCGGGCGGCGGCGCCGTGCGCCTCGTCCAGGACGACCTTCAGCCCGTCGAGCCGGTTGGGCAGGACGCCGATGAGGTGGGCGACGTACCGGTCGAAGCCTTCCATGTAGTCGGTGACCCGGCCCACGCCCGCGCCGGTCGGACGGCTCCACGGCTCACCGGTGCGGTGCTGCTCGTAGACCGTCTCGATCCGGTCCTCCAGCTCGTCGGCCAGCTTGTGGCCGCCGCGCGCGAAGAACTTGATGCCGTTGTCCGGCATGGCGTTGTGGCTGGCGGAGAGCATGACGCCGATGTCCGCGCCGAGCGCGCCGGTGAGATGCGCCACGGCGGGCGTCGGCAGCACGCCGACGCGCAGCACGTCCACCCCGGCGCTGGCCAGGCCCGCCACGACGGCGGCCTCCAGAAACTCCCCGGATGCCCGCGGATCCCGTCCGACCACGGCGGTCGGGCGATGACCCGCGAAGGTTCCCGCCTCGGCGAGTACGTGCGCCGCGGCGACCGACAGTCCGAGCGCGAGCTCAGCCGTCAGATCGGCGTTGGCCACACCGCGTACTCCGTCCGTACCGAAGAGTCGTCCCACTGGTGTCCTCCGAAAGTGCTCCGAAACCACAAACCACAGCAAAGCAAAGCAAATGAGTGCCACGAAGAATGCAAAAAGGCAGGTCGGATGGCGTGACACGACCGACCTGAGAGAGGTGCGCGGCGGCGCTCACCGGCCTGCCGTCCCGTGCGGGCCGATGAACGTCTCATGCCGTTATACGCCCGCGAGGGCCGATAAACGAACGCCCCAGCAGCACGGAGTGTGCCGCCGGGGCGAACGTGACAGTCGAGCAGGCGCGATATTTAGCGCTTGCTGTACTGCGGGGCCTTACGGGCCTTCTTGAGACCGGCCTTCTTGCGCTCGACCGCACGGTCGTCGCGGGAGAGGAAGCCGGCCTTCTTCAGCGTGGCGCGGTTGTTGTCCACGTCCGCCTCGTTCAGCGCGCGGGCCACGCCGAGGCGCAGGGCACCGGCCTGACCGGAGACGCCGCCACCCGAGATGCGGGCGATGACGTCGTAGCGGCCGTCGAGCTCAAGCACCTTGAAGGGCTCGTTGACTTCCTGCTGGTGCACCTTGTTGGGGAAGTAGTCCTCAAGGGTGCGACCGTTGATCTTCCACTTGCCGGTGCCCGGAACGATCCGGACGCGGGCGATGGCGTTCTTGCGACGGCCCAGGCCGGCCGCGGGCTGCGGGTCACCGAAGCGGCCCGCGAGGGACTCGCTGGTGTACTCGCCCTCGACGGGCACCTCCGACTCGAAGGTGGTCACCTCGGCGAAGGTCTCTTCGCCCTCGGTGCCCACCGTGTCGTCGGTGGTCGTCTCAACAGTGGTCTCGGCCACGATTCTCCTCAGATCTTTCTGTATGTCTTAGGGGGTGGCCGGAACTACTGCGCGACCTGGGTGATCTCGAACGGGACCGGCTGCTGAGCAGCGTGCGGGTGCTGGTCGCCCGCGTAGACCTTGAGCTTCGAGAGCATCTGACGGCCCAGGCTGTTCTTGGGGATCATGCCCTTGATGGCCTTCTCGACGGCCTTCTCGGGGTTCTTCGAGAGGAGCTCGTCGTAGCGCACCGAACGGAGACCGCCCGGGAAGCCCGAGTGGCGGTACGCCATCTTCTGGGTCTTCTTGTTGCCGGAGAGGTGAACCTTCTCGGCGTTGATGATGATGACGAAGTCGCCCATGTCCATGTGGGGGGCGTAGATCGCCTTGTGCTTGCCTCGGAGGAGGTTCGCGGCCGTGGTGGCCAGACGGCCCAGGACGATGTCCTGAGCGTCAATGATGTGCCACTGGCGAGTGACATCGCCGGGCTTGGGGCTGTACGTACGCACTTCGTAGCCTTCGCTTCTTCAGTGGATGGGGTCCATACACACGACACCTCTGAAGCGATCATGCAGCTGGGGCACACAATGCCGGGAACACCGCCCGTATGCGAGCCACTGGTAACTGCTCCAGAGAACCTACGCAATGGCCTTCGTATGAGAACGACGCAGCCAACACGTATAACAAACCTCGACACTACCCGCCCCGCCCCGGATGGGTCAAAACGCGCCGACCGCCGAGGTTACCGCGCCCGCTGCACCCTCCGCTCGTCCCACACCGGCTCCGCCGTCTCCCGGACCACCCCGTCCGAGCCGAAGACCAGATACCGGTCGAAGGACTTCGCGAACCACCGGTCGTGCGTGACGGCCATCACCGTGCCGTCGTACACCTCCAGACCGTCCTGCAACGCCTCCGCCGACTCCAGGTCCAGGTTGTCCGTCGGCTCGTCCAGGAGCAGCGCGGTGGTGCCCGCCAGCTCCAGGAGCAGGATCTGGAACCGTGCCTGCTGCCCGCCGGACAGCCGCTCGAAGGCCTGGTCGCCCTGCCGCTCCAGCTCGTACCGGCGCAGCACCCCCATCGCCCCGCCCCGGTCCTTGGCATGCTCCGACCAGAGGATCTCCACCAGCGTCCTGCCCAGCAGCTCCGGGTGCGCGTGCGTCTGGGCGAAGTGGCCCGGCACGACCCGCGCCCCGAGCTTCCACTCCCCCGTGTGCGCCACCGGCTCCCCCGCCAGCAGCCGCAGGAAGTGCGACTTGCCCGACCCGTTGGAGCCGAGGACCGCGACCCGCTCCCCGTAGTAGATCTCCAGGTCGAACGGCTTCATCAGGCCGGTCAGCTCCAGGCCCTTGCAGGTCACCGCCCGCACCCCGGTCCGCCCGCCGCGCAGCCGCATCCTGATGTCCTGCTCGCGCGGCGGCTCCGGCGGCGGGCCCGCCTCCTCGAACTTCTTGAAGCGGGTCTGCATCGCGTGGTAGCGGTTGGCCATGTCGGGACTGTTCGCCGCCTGCTGCCGCATCCGCAGGACGAGCGCCTTCAGCCGGGCGTGCTCCTCCTGCCAGCGCCGCAGCAGCTCCTCGAACCGCGCGAACCGCTCCTTGCGCGCCTGGTGGTACGTGGCGAAGCCGCCACCGTGCACCCATACGTCGCTGCCCGCCGCGCTCGGCTCGACGCTGACGATCTTCTCGGCGGCCCGGGAGAGCAGCTCCCGGTCGTGGGAGACGAAGAGGACCGTCTTGCGGGTCTCCTTCAGCTTCTCCTCCAGCCACCGCTTGCCCGGCACGTCCAGATAGTTGTCCGGCTCGTCGAGCAGCAGCACCTCGTCGGGCCCGCGCAGCAGCGCCTCCAGCACCAGCCGCTTCTGCTCACCGCCGCTGAGCGTGCGCACCTCGCGCCACTGCGCCTTCTCGTACGGGACGCCCAGCGCGGCCGTCGTGCACATGTCCCAGACCGTCTCGGCCTCGTAGCCGCGCGCCTCGGCCCAGTCGCTCAGCGCCTGCGCGTACGCCATCTGCGCGGCCTCGTCGTCGACGGTGAGGATCTTCTCCTCGGCCGCGTCGATCGCCTTCGCCGCCTCCCGGATGCGCGGCTGGGAGACGGAGACCAGTAGGTCACGTACGGTCCGCTCGTCCCGCACCGAGCCCACGAACTGCGGCATCACACCCAGCCCGCCGCTCACCGAGACCGTGCCTCCGTGCGGCTGGATCTCCCCCGCCAGCAGCCGCAGCAGCGTCGTCTTGCCCGCCCCGTTCGCCCCGACGAGGGCGACGACGGCTCCGTCGGCCACCCGGAACGAGGCGTCGCCGAGCAGCACCCGCCCGTCCGGTAGGTAGTACTCCAGGTGGCCCGCTTCGAGATGTCCCATACCGAGCATTGTCACGGTCGGCGAAGCCCTGGCCCAACCGGATTATCAAAGCCCTAAACTGCGCGCATGAGCTTTGGGCAAGGGGGGGCCTCCTGGGGGCCCGGGGGCGGCGGAACTCCGGACTGGGCGGCGCTGGCGGAGGAGTCCGCGGCGCGCTCCCGCCGCAGGAAACTGATGATGATCGGCGGCGGCGTGGTCGCCACCGTGGCGATCGGCGCGATCGTGACGACGGCCGTCGTCACCACGAACGGCGGCGGCAAGGGCGACTCCGACAAGAGCGCGAGCCGACTGCCCGCCCCCGCCGACCTCCCCGAGGACACCTCGGCGCCCGCGCCCTCCTTCTCCTCGGTCGCGCCGCCGCCCCCGCCGGACCCCAAGGACTACATATCCAGCGCCGCCAAGGACAAGGCGCCGATCACCGTCGAAGGCTTCTTCCCCGGCAAGAAGCTCACCATGGGCGACCGCGTCCACCTCAAGGGCGCGACGAACCGCACCACGAACTGCGCGTCGGGCACCCAGGGCGCCCTCGGCTCGATCCTCGCGAACAACGGCTGCCGGCAGCTCATCCGCGCCACCTACCGCAAGGACGGGGTGGCCGTCACCGTCGGCATCGCCGTCTTCGACACGGAGTCCCGCGCGAAGAAGACCGTCGACCAGGCCGAGGGCGGCCTCGCCTCGCTCAGCGGCGGAGGCGTCGACACCTTCTGCCGCGGCGGCACGGTCTGCCGGCGCACCACCAACTCCTACGGCCGGTACGCCTACTTCACCGTCGGCGGCTTCCTCGACGGCAAGCGGGTCACCACCGCGGACAAGAACGTGTTCGCGGTCGGCGACGACCTCACGGACTTCACCTTCCGCCAGATCCACCGCCGCGGCCAGCTCCAGGCCTCCCAGGCGGCCGCGGACCCCAACGGCTGACCGCCCTCCCGCGGAAGAACGCCGACTCCCGGGCGCGGGCCCGGGAGTTCACCGCGCAGCAGCCGCTCAGCAGCACCCCGCCCCCGGCAACGTCCGCACGTTCCGCGCCTCTTCGGCCCGGGCCGCCAGCAAATCGTCCGCCGGGTAAGCCACTTCCTCCAGCGTCAGCCCGTGCGGCCGCACCACGTGCACCCCGGGGTCGCGCACCTTCGCCGCGAGCACCTCGGCGGGCCAGTCGGCCGGACGCCGCCCGTCGCCCACGAACAGCGCCGCCCCGATCAGCGCCCGCACCATGTTGTGGCAGAACGCGTCCGCCTGCACGGTCGCGGTCAGGACCCCGGAAGCCTCCTCCCGTACCCAGCTGAACTTCTGGAGCGTACGGATAGTGGTCGCACCCTCGCGCTTCTTGCAGTACGCCGCGAAGTCGTGCTCCCCGACCATCGGCGTGGCCGCCTCGTTCATCGCGTCCACGTCCAACGGCCGCTCGTGCCACAGCACATGGCCCCGGACCAGCGGATCGACCCCGCCGGGCCGGTCGCCGACCCGGTAGGCGTAACGCCGCCAGAGCGCGGAGAAGCGGGCGTTGAACCCCGCCGGGGCCGGGGCCGCCCGCCAGATCCGTACATCCCGGGGCAGCCGCCCCGCCAGCCGTCGCAGCAGCTTCTCCTCGTGCTCGGCCCACACCTCCTCCGGCAGGTCCACGTGGGCCACCTGGCCGCGCGCGTGGACCCCGGCGTCGGTGCGGCCCGCCACTGTCAGGTCATACGTCACGGCCGACCGGGTCACGGTCCGCAGCGCGTCCTCGATCTCCCCCTGCACCGTGCGCCGACCGGTCTGCTTCGCCCAGCCGGAGAAGTCCTTGCCGTCGTAGGACAGGTCCAGCCGCACCCGTACGAAACCGGGCTCCGCCTCGTCACTCACCGCGTCATCCTCTCAACTCCCCTGGTCAGCAGAACGGGCCCGCACCGCCCCGAAGGGTGATGCGGGCCCGTCCAGTGGTCGCTAGGACGCTCAGGCGTCCTTCGACTCCGCGTCGTCGGCCTTCTCGACGGCCTCGGCCTCGGCCGCGGGGGCCTCGTCCTTCTTGAGGGCGTCTTCCTTGACCGCGCGCTTCGTGGCGGCCTCGGCCTCACCGGTGGCCTGCTGGGCCACGGTCAGCGCCTCGACCAGCTCGATGACCGCCATCGGGGCGTTGTCGCCACGACGGTTGCCGATCTTGGTGATACGGGTGTAACCACCGGGGCGGTTCTCGTACCGGGGAGCGATCTCGGTGAAGAGCGTGTGGACGACGCTCTTGTCCGTGATCGTCTGGAGCACCAGGCGACGGTTGTGGATGTCGCCCTTCTTCGCCTTGGTGACGAGGCGCTCGGCGACCGGACGCAGGCGGCGGGCCTTGGCCTCGGTCGTCGTGATGCGGCCGTGCTCGAACAGCGACTTCGCCAGGTTGGCGAGGAGCAGACGCTCGTGCGCGGCGCTGCCGCCCAGACGGGCACCCTTTGCGGGACGCGGCATGGTGATTCTCCTTGTGTGCTGCACCGGCCGTATCAGGTACCGGTGTCAGTTCCCGTGAGGCGGACGCCTCCCGGAAGTCGTACGCGCCGACCGGGCTCGATGTTTCAAGCCCACCCGGCTTTCGCCGGACATCAGCCGAAACCGAGCCCGTCCGGCGATTGAGGACAAAGCCTCAGCCCCGGCCCGGAGGCACCCTCAGAACCGGGCGCCTCCAGCCGGGAGGCGATCAGTACTGCTCGGTCTCCACGAAACCGGCGTCCGCGTCGTCGTCGGCGCCGAAGGCGTCGGCGGCGGCGGTCGGGTCGAAGCCGGGAGGCGAGTCCTTCAGCGCGAGGCCCATACCGGCCAGCTTCGCCTTGACCTCGTCGATCGACTTCGCACCGAAGTTGCGGATGTCGAGCAGGTCCGCCTCGGAACGGGCCACGAGCTCACCCACGGAGTGGATGCCCTCGCGCTTGAGGCAGTTGTACGAACGGACCGTGAGCTCCAGCTCCTCGATCGGCAGAGCCAGATCGGCGGCGAGCGCGGCGTCCGTCGGGGACGGGCCCATGTCGATGCCCTCGGCGTCGATGTTGAGCTCGCGCGCCAGACCGAACAGCTCGACCAGGGTCTTACCGGCCGACGCCATGGCGTCACGGGGACGCATGGCCTGCTTGGTCTCGACGTCGACGATCAGCTTGTCGAAGTCGGTGCGCTGCTCGACACGGGTCGCCTCGACCTTGTACGTGACCTTGAGCACCGGCGAGTAGATGGAGTCGACCGGAATCCGGCCGATCTCCTGGCCGACCTGCTTGTTCTGGACGGCGGAGACGTAGCCGCGACCGCGCTCGACGGTCAGCTCCATCTCCAGCTTGCCCTTGCCGTTGAGCGTGGCGAGAACGAGGTCGGGGTTGTGCACCTCGACACCGGCCGGGGGCGCGATGTCGGCGGCGGTGACCAGACCCGGGCCCTGCTTGCGCAGGTACATCACGACCGGCTCGTCGTGCTCCGAGGAGACGACCAGCTGCTTGATGTTGAGGATGAGGTCGGTGACGTCCTCCTTGACGCCCGGCACGGTGGTGAACTCGTGCAGGACACCGTCGATCCGGATGCTGGTGACAGCGGCACCGGGGATCGAGGAGAGGAGCGTACGGCGGAGGGAGTTGCCGAGGGTGTAACCGAAGCCCGGCTCCAGCGGCTCGATCACGAACCGGGAGCGGAACTCGTCGACGACCTCTTCGGTCAGCGACGGACGCTGAGCGATAAGCATGTGGTGATCCTTCAGTCGTGGGCACCCACTATTTGATGCCCGACAGATGTAACAAGGGTACGGGCGGTGCGCCCCATATGAGGCGCACCGCCCGGACCCGGCGCTACTGACGCACGGCCGTCACCGGCCGTCGCGGATCAGACGCGGCGACGCTTCGGCGGACGGCAGCCGTTGTGCGGCGTCGGGGTGACGTCCTGGATCGAACCGACCTCCAGGCCGGTGGCCTGGAGCGAGCGGATCGCGGTCTCACGGCCGGAGCCGGGACCCTTGACGAAGACGTCGACCTTGCGCATGCCGTGCTCCTGCGCGCGGCGGGCGGCCGACTCGGCGGCCATCTGCGCGGCGAAGGGGGTGGACTTGCGCGAGCCCTTGAAGCCGACGTGGCCGGCGGAGGCCCAGGAGATCACGTTGCCCGAGGGGTCCGTGATCGAGACGATGGTGTTGTTGAACGTGCTCTTGATGTGCGCGTGGCCGTGAGCGACGTTCTTCTTTTCCTTGCGACGCACCTTCTTGGCTGCGCCCTGACGACCCTTGGGGGGCATGTCTTGACTCCAGATGGAGAGGGGAGGTGATCGGTCCTACAGCGAAGACCGCTGGTTGCTGCGGTGGTCCGGCGAACCGGATTGCGCAGTGCGTCCGCTGAGGACTACTTCTTGCCCGGCTTCTTCTTACCGGCGATGGCGCGACGCGGGCCCTTGCGGGTACGCGCGTTCGTGCTGGTGCGCTGACCGTGGACCGGCAGACCACGGCGGTGACGAATGCCCTGGTAGCAGCCGATCTCGATCTTGCGGCGGATGTCGCCCTGGACCTCGCGGCGGAGGTCACCCTCGGTGCGGAGGTTGGCGTCCACGTACTCGCGGATCTTGACGAGGTCTTCCTCGGCAAGGTCGCGGACGCGGGCGTCCGGGTTCACGCCGGTGCTGGCGAGGATCTCCTTGGACCGGGTGCGCCCGATACCGAAGACGTAGGTGAGGGCAACCTCCACGCGCTTTTCGCGCGGGATGTCAACACCTGAAACGCGTGCCATTCAATGGCTCCAGTTGTTAGATCGGGGGTCTTCCGCAGTGCCACTCCCGACCGCCGACCGCTCCCGTGGAGCAGTGGTACGTCCGGGTCCCCGGCCCCCGCCGGAGGTGTCGTCAGCCGTGGCTTGGACGGGCTCTGCGTATGTACGAATTACGTGCGTCGCGCGAAGAACTGCGAGATGCAGGCGGTCGTGCGTCAGCCCTGGCGCTGCTTGTGGCGCAGGTTGTCGCAGATGACCATGACCCGACCGTGACGGCGGATCACCTTGCACTTGTCGCAGATCTTCTTGACGCTCGGCTTGACCTTCATGGGATGTCAGGTTCTCCGGGTCAGTGCCATCACCCGCCGAAACGGGGTGCCGGCAAGATCTACTTGTAGCGGTAGACGATCCGGCCACGCGTCAGGTCGTACGGAGAGAGCTCCACCACGACCCGGTCATCCGGGAGAATACGGATGTAGTGCATCCGCATCTTGCCGCTGATGTGCGCCAGGACCTTGTGACCGTTCTGGAGCTCCACCTTGAACATTGCGTTCGGGAGGGACTCGATCACGGTGCCCTCAATCTCGATGGCACCTTGCTTCTTGGCCACGCTTCGCCTTTCGAATCGGCTACCTTGATCGACTCTCGCGATCCCTTGCCCTACCTGCGGACACACGGATGCACCAGAGCCGACGAGTCAGTCTACGTCAGCGGACTCCAAAAGACGAATCCGTCAAGTTTGCCCAGCTGGAATGATCCTTAGACCTCCCGCAGGGGTCACATCAGCCCAGGGGGTCCGGAGCCGCCTCGATTCCGTACTCCGCGAGCTTCGCCCGGCCGCAGTCCGGGGCGGTCAGGACCAGCGGCCCCTGCTCGGTCAGCGCGATGGAGTGCTCCCAGTGCGAGGACCAGGTGCCGTCCGTCGTGATGACCGTCCAGTCGTCGCCCAGGGTCTCCGTCTGCGCCGTGCCGAGCGAGACCATGGGCTCGATCGCCAGGCAGACGCCCGGGACCAGCTTGATGCCCTTGCCGCGCTTGCGGGAGACGTAGTTCAGCAGGTGCGGGTCCATGTGCATCTCGGTGCCGATGCCGTGGCCGCCGAAGTCCTCGATGATCCCGTACTTCCCGGTCGCCGGGCGGGGCTGGCGGCGGATGTAGGTCTCGATCGCCCTGGAGATGTCGACGAGGCGGTTGTTCGCCTTCATCGCGGCGATCCCGGCCCACATCGACTCCTCGGTCACCCGGGAGAGCTCGACCAGCTCCGGAGCGTGACCGGTGCCCACGAAGGCGGTGTACGCGGCATCGCCGTGCCAGCCGTCCACGATGGCCCCGGCGTCGATCGAGATGATGTCGCCGTCCTTGAGGACCGTCTTCTCGTCCGGGATGCCATGGACGACGACCTCGTTGACCGAGGTGCAGATGGTCGCGGGGAACCCGCCGTACCCGAGGAAGTTCGACTTCGCTCCGTGGTCGGCGATCACCTTGCGGGCCACCTGGTCCAGGTCCTTGGTGGTGGCCCCGGGAACGGCCGCCTCACGGGTGGCGGCGTGAATGGCAGCGACCACCAGGCCCGCCTCGCGCATCTTCGCGATCTGCTCGGGGGTCTTGATCTGCACCATTGCTCGGCGCCTCTCTGCATCGACGGTGACGGGTACGGCTGGGGCTGCGGCGTATTCAACGATACGGGCGCAAGCAGTCGGCCGCGGCGCCCTGAGGCGCCGCGGCCGGCTTGCACAGCGGGTGGTACGGGGGCTCTCAGCCCTCGGAGGGCTTGTTCAGCGCCTCCATCGCGCGGGCGGTCACCTCGCTGACCTTGCCGAGCGCGGAGATGGTCACCACCAGACCCTGGGCCCGGTAGTAGTCGATGATCGGCTCGGTCTGCGAGTGGTAGACCTCCAGCCGGGTCCGGACCGTCTCCTCGCTGTCGTCGTCCCGCTGGTACAGCTCGCCGCCGCAGGTGTCACAGACACCCTCGGTCTTCGGCTTGTTGTACGTCGCGTGGAAGACGTGCGCGCTGTCGTTGCGGCAGATGCGGCGACCCGCGATCCGCTTCACGACCTCATCCTCGGGGACCTCCAGGTCGAGGACCGCGTCGAGCTTCACGCCCTCGTCCTTGAGCATCACGTCAAGGGCTTCGGCCTGACCCACGTTCCGCGGGAAGCCGTCCAGCAGGAAGCCGTTCACGGCGTCCGGCTGGGACATGCGGTCCTTGGCCATCCCGATGGTGACCTCGTCCGGCACCAGCTGGCCCGCGTCCATGTAGGCACGGGCCTGCTTGCCAAGGTCGGTGCCCTGGCTGATGTTGGCGCGGAAGAGGTCGCCCGTGGAGATGTGCGGAATCGACAGGTTCTCGGCAAGGTACGCAGCCTGCGTTCCCTTGCCGGCACCCGGAGGCCCGACGAGGACGATTCGCATCAGCGGAGGAACCCTTCGTAATTGCGCTGCTGGAGCTGACTCTCGATCTGCTTCACGGTTTCCAGACCCACACCCACGATGATGAGGATGCTCGTCCCGCCGAACGGGAAGTTCTGGTTCGCACCGCCGAAGCCTGCCAACGCCATCGTCGGCACCAGAGCGATCAGGCCCAGGTACAGCGAGCCCGGCCAAGTGATCCTGTTGAGCACGTAGCTCAGATACTCGGCAGTAGGTCGACCTGCCCGGATACCCGGGATGAAGCCACCATACTTCTTCATGTTGTCGGCGACCTCGTCGGGGTTGAACGAGATGGCCACGTAGAAGAAGGCGAAGAACACGATGAGTACGAAGTACGTCGCGATGTAATACGGGTGGTCACCCGTCACGAAGTTGTCCTGGATCCAGGTCGCCCAGCCCGCCTGGGAGTTGGAGAACTGGACGATCAGCGCCGGGATGTAGAGCAGCGACGAGGCGAAGATGACGGGAATCACACCCGCCTGGTTCACCTTCAGCGGGATGTACGTGGACGTACCGCCGTAGGACCGGCGCCCGATCATGCGCTTCGCGTACTGCACCGGGATGCGGCGCTGGGCCTGCTCGACGAAGACGACGAGGCCGACCATCACGAAGCCGATGAGGATGACGGTGCCGAACTCGATCCAGCCGTCGGCCAGCTTGCCGCTCTCCTTGATGGCCCACAGGGCGCCGGGGAACGTGGCGGCGATCGAGATGAACATCAGGATCGACATGCCGTTGCCGATGCCGCGGTCGGTGATGAGCTCGCCGAGCCACATCACGGCGGCCGTTCCGGCGGTCATCGTCAGGACCATGATGATCGTGGTGAAGACCGACTTGTCCGCGACGATCTGGTTGGCCACGGAGCAGTTCTGGAACAGCGCCCCGCTCCGGGCGGTGGCGACGAGGCCGGTGCCCTGGAGGATGGCCAGAGCCACCGTCAGATAACGCGTGTACTGCGTGATCTTGGCCGTGCCGGACTGCCCCTCCTTCTTGAGGGCTTCCAGGCGCGGGATCACGACGGTCAGCAGCTGGAGAATGATGCTGGCCGTGATGTACGGCATGATGCCGAGCGCGAAGATGGTGATCTGCAACAGGGCGCCACCGCTGAACATCTGCATCAGACCGAGGAGGCCACCCGAGTCGGCCTGGTCGATGCATTGCTGCACCTTCGCGTAGTCGACCCCGGGAGACGGGATGTGTGCCCCGAGCCGGTAGATCACGATGATGCCGAGCGTGAAGAGCAGCTTCTTGCGCAGGTCGGGCGTCTTGAACGCTCGGGCGAACGCGGTGAACACGGTGCCTCCTGCGACCCCCGCGCTATGCGTCAGAGGCGACGGGTCTGGATGGGACTGGACGGGATCGGATACAAGGCAGCCCTACATCGTAAGGAGGCCACAAAAGATTAACGGCGCCACCCTACCCGGCCCAGCGCTGAGCAGGAAACACGCGCTGCCCCTCGGTGCAGCGCCCATCACCCGCGCCACGCCGGGAAAGAGCGGCGAAGCCATATCAATTGGGACGTCAGCGTCATCGGGCTCCCCCACCACCGGTACAGGCAACACCCGTTCAACCTTTCCCGAGGCTTTACGGTTCCCGTACAGCGGCACGAAAGGCCCGGGCATGCGGAAAAGCCTGGCCGACCGCCTCCGAAGAGGCAGCCGACCAGGCTCAGTTCTGTCCCGCGGCTCAGACGAGCTCGGTGACCGTACCGCCGGCGGCGGTGATCTTCTCCTTGGCGGAGCCGGAGACGGCGTCAACCGAAACCTGCAGTGCCACGGAGATCTCGCCCTGTCCGAGGACCTTGACGAGGTGGTTGTTGCGCACAGCGCCCTTGGCGACCAGGTCGGCCACCGTGACCTCTCCACCCTCGGGGTAGAGCGTCGCGAGCTTGTCCAGGTTCACGACCTGGTACTCCGTGCGGAACGGGTTCTTGAAGCCCTTGAGCTTCGGGAGACGCATGTGGAGGGGCATCTGGCCACCCTCGAAGCGCTCCGGAACCTGGTAACGGGCCTTCGTACCCTTGGTACCACGGCCTGCGGTCTTACCCTTGGACGCCTCACCACGACCCACACGGGTCTTGGCGGTCTTGGCGCCCGGGGCAGGCCGGAGGTTGTGGGCCTTCAGCGGGCTGTTCTCCGCCATGTCAGTCAACCTCCTCAACCGTCACGAGGTGGCGGACGGTGTGCACCATTCCGCGGAACTCGGGGCGGTCCTCCTTGACAACCGAGTCGTTCAGGCGCTTGAGCCCGAGCGAACGCAGGGTGTCGCGGTGGTTCTGCTTGCTGCCGATGTACGACTTCGTCTGCGTGATCTTGAGGCGAGCCATTACGCACCCGCTCCCGCACGTGCACGCAGCAGAGCCGCGGGGGCGACGTCCTCAAGGGGCAGACCACGGCGAGCCGCGATCTCCTCGGGACGCTGCAGGCCCTTGAGGGCCGCCACGGTCGCGTGCACGATGTTGATCGCGTTGTCGGAGCCGAGCGACTTCGACAGGATGTCGTGAACGCCGGCGCACTCCAGAACGGCGCGCACCGGGCCACCGGCGATAACACCGGTACCGGGGGAAGCAGGCTTCAGCAGGACGACGCCCGCAGCCTTCTCGCCCTGGATCGGGTGAGGGATGGTGCCCTGGATGCGGGGGACCTTGAAGAAGTTCTTCTTGGCCTCTTCGACACCCTTGGCGATGGCCGCGGGAACTTCCTTGGCCTTGCCGTATCCGACACCGACGGTGCCGTCACCATCGCCCACCACGACCAGCGCGGTGAAGCTGAAGCGACGACCACCCTTCACAACCTTGGCGACGCGGTTGATCGCGACGACGCGCTCGACGTACGCGGTCTTCTCGGCGGCGCTGGCGCCACCGTCACGGCCCTTCCGGTCCCGCCGCTCGCCGCCACCGGCACCGCTTCCGCGGCGCTGGGGTCCAGCCATTGGATTTACCTCTCTCTGTTACGTCCGCTGTGCGTAGGAACCGGGGCTTAGAACTTCAGCCCGGCTTCACGGGCGGCGTCAGCCAGAGCGGCAATCCGCCCGGCGTACTGGTTACCACCGCGGTCAAACACGACGGCCTCGACGCCTGCAGCCTTGGCACGCTCGGCGACCAGGGCGCCGACCTGCTTGGCCTGGGCGCTCTTGTCGCCCTCGCCACCACGGATCGAGGTGTCCAGGGTCGACGCCGACGCGAGCGTGTGGCCCGCGATGTCGTCGATGACCTGGGCCACGATGTGGCGGTTGGAACGCGTCACGACCAAGCGGGGACGCTCCGGCGAACCGGAGATGTGCTTGCGGACGCGGATGTGCCGCCGCTTGAGAGCGGCACGCTTGTAAGCGTCGCCCTTGGCGATCTTCACACCGTATGCCATGGCTACTTACCAGCCTTTCCGACCTTGCGGCGGATGACCTCGCCCGCGTACTTGACGCCCTTGGCCTTGTACGGGTCGGGCTTCCGCAGCTTGCGGATGTTGGCGGCTACCTCGCCGACCTTCTGCTTGTCGATGCCCTCGACGCTGAGCTTCGTGGGCGACTCGACCTTGAAGGTGATGCCTTCCGGAGCCTCGATGAGGATCGGGTGGCTGTAGCCCAGGGCGAACTCCAGGTTGGAGCCCTTCGCCTGGACGCGGTAACCGACACCGCTGATCTCGAGCGCCTTGGTGTAACCCGTGGTCACGCCGGTGATCATGTTCGCCACCAGCGTGCGGGACAGGCCGTGGAGGGCCTTGTTCTGACGCTCGTCGTTCGGGCGGGTGACGTTGAGAACGCCGTCCTCGCCCTTGGAGACCTCGATCGGCGCGGCGACGGTGTGCGTGAGGGAACCCTTGGGGCCCTTCACCGCGACCGTACGGCCATCGATGGTGACGTCCACACCGGCGGGAACCTGGATGGGGAGCTTGCCGATTCGCGACATGAGCTTTCCTTCCTTTCCCGACTACCAGACGTAGGCGAGGACTTCCCCACCTACGCCCTTCTTGCCTGCCTGCTGGCCGGTCAGGAGACCGTGGGACGTGGAGATGATCGCCACGCCCAGGCCGCCGAGGACCTTAGGCAGGTTGGTGGACTTCGCGTAAACACGCAGACCCGGCTTCGAGATCCGCTTGATGCCGGCGATCGAGCGCTCGCGGTTCGGGCCGAACTTCAGCTCAAGGACGAGGTTCTTGCCGACCTCGGCGTCCTCGACCTTCCAGCCGGTGATGAAGCCCTCCTGCTGGAGGATCTCCGCGATGTGCGACTTGATCTTGCTGTGCGGCATCACGACGGAGTCGTGGTACGCCGAGTTCGCGTTACGCAGACGCGTGAGCATGTCTGCGATGGGATCAGTCATGGTCATGAATTGGCCTTCGGCCTCTCTCGCCGGGGTTTCCTGTATGCACCATCCCTCTCCCCACTCAGTGGCGGGACGGGTGCGGTGCGGGGACCTACGGCGTAGTAAGTCGGTCTTGGGCGGCAGGCGCCCAACCCTTCAAGCCTACGGCATGAAAGGCGGGGCTCCTGCCGACCAGATGCTTACCGAGAGTCTCCGGGTACTTCCAACGCCCAGGGGGCGAAGGAGAGTTACCAGGAGCTCTTGGTCACGCCCGGCAGCTCGCCACGGTGAGCCATCTCACGAAGGCACACGCGGCAGAGGCCGAACTTGCGGTAGACGGAGTGGGGCCGGCCGCAGCGCTGGCAGCGGGTGTACCCGCGAACGCCGAACTTCGGCTTACGGGCGGCCTTAGCGATCAGAGCCTTCTTCGCCACGGTCAGTTCTCCTTGAACGGGAAGCCGAGGTGACGAAGGAGGGCACGACCCTCGTCGTCGTTGGTCGCCGTGGTGACCACGGTGATGTCCATGCCCCGGACCCGGTCGATCTTGTCCTGGTCGATCTCGTGGAACATGACCTGCTCCGTGAGACCGAAGGTGTAGTTGCCACGGCCGTCGAACTGCTTCGGCGACAGACCACGGAAGTCACGGATACGCGGCAGCGCGAGCGACAGCGTACGGTCCAGGAACTCCCACATCCGGTCACCGCGGAGGGTGACGTGGCAGCCGATCGGCTGGCCCTCGCGCAGCTTGAACTGCGCGATGGACTTGCGGGCCTTGGTGACGGCCGGCTTCTGACCGGTGATCGTGGTGAGGTCGCGGACGGCCCCGTCGATCAGCTTGGAGTCGCGGGCGGCGTCGCCCACACCCATGTTGACCACGATCTTGACCAGACCGGGAACCTGCATGACGTTCTCGTACGAGAACTCCTCACGCAGCTTGCCGGCGATTTCCTCGCGGTAGCGCGTCTTGAGACGCGGCGCAGTGGTGGCAGTCATCAGATGTCCTCACCGGTCCGCTTGGCAACGCGGATCTTGTTGCCCTCGTCGTCAAAGCGGTAGCCGACGCGGGTGACAACCTTGTTGCCGTCCTTCTCCACGACCAGCTGCACGTTGCTGACGTGAATGGGGGCCTCGGTGGTGACGATGCCACCCGTCTGCGAACCGCGAGCCGTCTGACCGGCCTTGGTGTGCTTCTTGACCCGGTTGACACCCTCGACGAGGACGCGGTCCTGAGCGGGGTAGGCCACGATGACCTTGCCCTGCTTGCCCTTGTCCTTACCGGTGATGACCTGAACCAGGTCGCCCTTCTTGATCTTCATGCTTACAGCACCTCCGGCGCGAGCGAGATGATCTTCATGAACTTCTTCTCGCGCAGCTCTCGGCCCACGGGGCCGAAGATGCGGGTGCCGCGGGGGTCGCCGTCGTTCTTCAGAATGACGGCGGCGTTCTCGTCGAAGCGGATGTACGAGCCATCCTGACGACGACGCTCCTTGACGGTGCGAACGATGACGGCCTTGACGACGTCACCCTTCTTCACGTTGCCACCGGGGATCGCGTCCTTGACGGTGGCGACGATGACGTCACCGATACCCGCGTAGCGGCGACCCGAGCCACCGAGAACACGAATGGTGAGAATTTCCTTCGCACCCGTGTTGTCGGCGACGCGCAGTCGCGACTCCTGCTGGATCACGTCTATCTCCTGATCGTCTGCCGGTTCCCGGCGGGTGCCTCTCCGTTACCGGAGAGGCACCTCACCGAGCCTGGCGGAACTGACCTGAGGGAAACCCCTCAGGAATTACTTGGCCTTCTCGAGGATCTCGACGATGCGCCAGCGCTTCGAGGCGGACAGCGGACGCGTCTCCATGATGAGGACACGGTCGCCGACGCCGGCGGAGTTCTGCTCGTCGTGGGCCTTGAGCTTGTTCGTACGGCGGATGACCTTGCCGTACAGCGCGTGCTTCACACGGTCCTCGACGGCGACGACGACGGTCTTGTCCATCTTGTCGCTGACGACCAGACCCTCACGGGTCTTGCGGAAACCGCGGTCGATCTTGCTGGTCTCAGTCACAGTCTTCTCGCTCATCAGGCGCTCTCCACCGTCTCGATGCCCAGCTCGCGCTCGCGCATCAGGGTGTAGATCCGGGCGATGTCCTTACGGACGGACTTGAGCCGGCCGTGGTTCTCGAGCTGGCCCGTCGCCGCCTGGAAGCGGAGGTTGAACAGCTCTTCCTTGGCTTCGCGGAGCTTGTTGAGGAGCTCCTCGTCGCCCAGCTCGCGCAGCTCGGACGCCTTGGTACCGGCCGACATCACGACTCACCTGCCTCGCGCCGAACGATCCGGCACTTCATCGGAAGCTTGTGAGCAGCGCGGGTAAGCGCCTCACGAGCAATCTTCTCGTTCGGGTAGGACAGCTCGAACATCACCCGACCCGGCTTGACGTTCGCGATCCACCACTCGGGAGAACCCTTACCGGAACCCATGCGGGTCTCGGCAGGCTTCTTCGTCAGGGGACGGTCCGGGTAGATGTTGATCCAGACCTTGCCGCCACGCTTGATGTGACGGGTCATCGCGATACGAGCGGACTCGATCTGACGGTTCGTCACGTACGCCGGGGTCAGCGCCTGGATGCCGTACTCGCCGAACGCAACCTGCGTGCCACCCTTGGACATACCGCTGCGCTTCGGGTGGTGCTGCTTGCGGTGCTTGACCCTACGGGGGATCAGCATTTCGGTCAGGCCTCCGTTCCGGTGCTCTCAGCAGCCGGAGCAGCGGCGGTAGCGTCGGCCTTGGGGGCCTCGGCTGCCGGAGCCGACTGCTGCGGCTTACGGCCGCGACCGCCACGCTCGCCACCACGGCCACCGCGGCCGGCCGGGCGGTCAGCGCCGCCACGAGCCGGACGGTTGCCGGCGCGGGCCGCGGCGTTCTCGGCGCGAACCTCGGCGATGTTCTTGACGTCGCCCTTGTAGATCCAGACCTTCACGCCGATGCGGCCGAAGGTCGTCTTGGCCTCGAAGAAGCCGTAGTCGACGTTCGCGCGGAGCGTGTGCAGGGGCACACGGCCCTCGCGGTAGAACTCCGAGCGGGACATCTCGGCGCCGCCGAGGCGACCGCCGCACTGGATCTTGATGCCCTTGGCGCCGGCCTTCATCGAGCTCTGCATGCTCTTACGCATGGCACGACGGAAGGAGACGCGGGAGGAGAGCTGCTCGGCGACGGCCTGGGCCACCAGCTGAGCGTCCACCTCGGGGTTCTTGACCTCAAGGATGTTCAGCTGGACCTGCTTGCCAGTCAGCTTCTCCAGCTCGCCGCGGATGCGATCGGCCTCGGCGCCACGGCGACCGATGACGATGCCCGGGCGGGCGGTGTGGATGTCAACGCGGACGCGGTCGCGGGTGCGCTCGATCTCGACCTTCGAGATGCCGGCCCGCTCCATGCCCTTCGTCATCATGCGACGAATGGCGACGTCTTCCTTGACGTAGTCCTTGTACAGCTTGTCGGCGTACCAGCGGGACTTGAAGTCCGTGGTGATGCCGAGCCGGAACCCGTGCGGGTTTACCTTCTGGCCCATTACCGGGTTCCTTCCTTGCTGCTGACGACCACGGTGATGTGGCTGGTCCGCTTACGGATCCGGTAGGCCCGGCCCTGAGCACGCGGACGGAACCGCTTCAGGGTCGGACCCTCGTCCACGTACGCCTCGCTGATGACCAGCGAAGAGGCGTCGGTGTGGTCGTAGTTGTGTGCAGCGTTGGCAATGGCGCTGTCCAGCACCTTGCCAACCGGCACGCTCGCGGCCTGCGGGGCGAAACGCAGGACCGCCTGAGCCTCCGTGGCATCCATGCCACGGATGAGGTCCACCACGCGGCGGGCCTTCATGGGCGTGACGCGGATGTACCGCGCCTGGGCCCTGGCTTCCATGGTTGTCCCTTCGGTGTAAGTCATAGTCGTTTCCACCCCGCGCTAGCGGCGCTTCGACTTCCGGTCGTCCTTGACGTGGCCGCGGAAGGTGCGAGTCGGCGAGAACTCGCCGAGCTTGTGGCCGACCATCGACTCGGTGACGAACACCGGGACGTGGATCTTGCCGTTGTGCACCGCGATGGTGTGACCCAGCATGGCCGGGACGATCATCGAGCGACGGGACCAGGTCTTGATGACGTTCTTGGTGCCTGCCTCGTTCTGTACGTCCACCTTCTTGATGAGGTGGCCGTCGACGAAGGGCCCCTTCTTGAGACTGCGCGGCATCTAAACCCGCTCCTAGCGCTTCTTGTTCGTCTTGCGGCGGCGGACGATGTACTTGTTGCTCGCCTTCTTGGGAGAACGAGTACGACCCTCCTTCTGACCCCACGGCGAGACCGGGTGGCGACCACCGGAGGTCTTGCCTTCACCACCACCGTGCGGGTGGTCAACCGGGTTCATCGCGACACCGCGGACGGTCGGGCGAACGCCCTTCCAGCGCATGCGGCCGGCCTTGCCCCAGTTGATGTTCGACTGCTCGGCGTTGCCGACCTCGCCGATCGTCGCGCGGCAGCGCGCGTCGACCAGACGGATCTCACCCGACGGCATACGAAGGTGGGCCATGGTGCCCTCCTTCGCCAGCAGCTGCACGGAGGCACCCGCGGAACGGGCGAACTTCGCGCCGCCGCCGGGCCGCAGCTCGATGGCGTGGATGGTCGTACCGACCGGGATGTTGCGCAGCGCCAGGTTGTTGCCGGGCTTGATGTCGGCGGTCGGACCGTTCTCGACACGGTCACCCTGCGACAGGCCACGGGGAGCGACGATGTAACGCTTCTCGCCGTCCGCGTAGTGCAGCAGCGCGATACGCGCGGTGCGGTTCGGGTCGTACTCGATGTGCGCGACCTTGGCCGGCACGCCGTCCTTGTCGTGACGACGGAAGTCGATCACTCGGTAGGCGCGCTTGTGGCCACCGCCCTGGTGGCGAACGGTCACACGACCGGCGTTGTTACGGCCGCCCTTGCTGTGCAGGGGGCGGACCAGCGACTTCTCCGGCGTGGACCGCGTGATCTCGACAAAGTCGGCGACGCTGGAGCCACGACGGCCCGGGGTCGTCGGCTTGTACTTGCGGATACCCATTTCTCAGTCCTCGTCCGATTCCGGACGACTCGACCTCACTAGGAGGTCGGGCCGCCGAAGATGTCGATACGGTCGCCCTCGGCGAGGGTCACGATGGCGCGCTTCGTGTCGGCGCGCTTGCCGAAGCCGGTCTTGGTGCGCTTGCGCTTACCCTGCCGGTTGATCGTGTTGACCCCGGTGACCTTGACCGAGAAGACCGCTTCCACGGCCTGCTTGATCTGGGTCTTGTTGGAGCCGGGCGCGACGATGAACGTGTACTTGTTCTCGTCGAGCAGCGCGTAGCTCTTCTCGGAGACCACGGGCTTGACGAGAACGTCACGCGGGTCCGAGTACGTCTTGCTGGTAACGGTCGCCTCGCTCATCAGGCGTCGCTCCCTTCGGTCTCAGCGGTCTGGGGGCCAGACACGAAGGACTCGAAGGCGGCCTGGGTGAAGACCACGTCGTCAGAGACGATCACGTCGTACGTGTTGAGCTGGCCCGGCTCCAGGATGTGCACCTGGGGCAGGTTGCGCGCGGACAGCCACGCGGCCTCGTCGGCGCGGTCGACGACCAGGAGCAGGTTCTGGCGCTCCGAGATCTTGCCGAACAGCGTCTTGGCGGCCTTCGTGGAGGCGGCACCCTCGACCACGCCGGTGACGACGTGGATACGGGAGTGACGGGCCCGGTCGGAGAGGGCACCGCGCAGGGCGGCGGCCTTCATCTTCTTCGGGGTCCGCTGCGAGTAGTCACGCGGCTGCGGGCCGTGGACGACGCCACCACCGGCGAACTGCGGGGCGCGGGTCGAACCCTGACGGGCGCGGCCGGTGCCCTTCTGGCGGTAAGGCTTCTTGCCACCACCGCGGACTTCGCCGCGGCGCTTGGTCTTGTGCGTGCCCTGACGGGCAGCCGCCAGCTGAGCGACAACGACCTGGTGGATCAGCGGAACGCTGGTCTTCGCGTCGAAGATCTCCGCGGGGAGGTCGACGGTACCGGCCTTGTCGCCTGCCGGCGAAAGGATGTCAATGGTGCTCATTACCTCAAGCCCCCTTGGCCGCGGTACGGACCAGGACGAGGCCGCCGTTCGGACCGGGGACCGCGCCCTTGATGAGGAGCAGACCCTTCTCCGCGTCAACCGCGTGGATGGTCAGGTTCTGGGTGGTGACGCGCTCGTTACCCATGCGGCCCGCCATGCGCATGCCCTTGAAGACACGCCCAGGGGTGGCGCAGCCACCGATGGAACCGGGGGAACGGTGCTTGCGCTGGGTGCCGTGCCCGGCGCCGAGGCCCTTGAAGTTGTGACGCTTCATGACACCGGCGAAGCCCTTGCCCTTGCTCTTGCCCGTGACGTCAACCTTGACGCCGGACTCGAACACCTCGGCAGTGACCTCCTGGCCCAGCGTGTACTCGCTGGCGTCAGGGGTGCGGAGCTCCACCAGGTGGCGGCGCGGGGTGACGTCGGCCTTGGCGAAGTGACCCTTGAGGGGCTTGTTCACCTTGCGCGGGTCGATCTCGCCGAAGGCGATCTGGACCGCTTCGTAGCCGTCGTTGTCGTTGGTGCGGACCTGGGTGACGACGCAGGGCCCGGCCTTGACGACGGTCACCGGGACAACCCGGTTGTTCTCGTCCCAGACCTGGGTCATGCCGAGCTTCTCGCCCAGGACGCCCTTAATGTTCTTAGCCATCTCGCGCGTCACCTCAGAGCTTGATCTCGATGTCGACGCCCGCCGGCAGGTCGAGACGCATCAGCGAGTCAACCGTCTTCGGCGTGGGGTCGAGGATGTCGATGAGGCGCTTGTGCGTGCGCATCTCGAAGTGCTCGCGCGAGTCCTTGTACTTGTGCGGCGACTTGATGACGCAGTACACGTTCTTCTCAGTGGGCAGCGGCACCGGGCCCGCGACCGACGCACCAGTGCGGGTCACCGTCTCGACGATCTTCTTCGCCGAGGAGTCGATGACCTCGTGGTCGTAGGCCTTGAGCCGGATGCGGATCTTCTGTCCCGCCATGGCTACTAGTAGTCCTGTCTCTCGTAACGCTCTGGAACCCAGGGGCTCTCTGGACTCCCCCTCCGACCCACGCGGTCGGGCGTGTCGCATCCCCTCTACGAAAATCTCCCGAAGGAGATCCCAACCAAGGGGGTGCGGGCCTGAGACCGCGGAACCGGGGGCGGAACACCCACCGGGTGCCTGGCCGGCGCCCTGCTTTGCTTCCCGGAAGATTCCCGTACGTCCGGCCCGTACAGGGCCGACGAGTACTGTGGGACTCGCTTCCGGTCCTCCCGGCGGGAGGCGCGCAGCATTGACACTCAACCGAGCAACCTGGTCAGTGTGCCATACGGGGCGCGGGCCTGGCCAATCGAGTCGGGAATCCTACCCCGAGCGAGCGCGTACTCAAACGCAGGCGCGCATCCGGCGGGTCCCCCGCCCCGGCCACTATGCGGAACATAAGCCTCCCCCCTGGTGTCCTGGGCTTTTCGGACGGCGCCGAAAACCCTGGCCGGTGCCTCCCCGGCTTCGCGATGCTCAGGACCGAGGCGGCCCGGGAACACGAGCCCGGCCGCACCGGAACCCTTGGGGGACGCATGCGACAGAAGACCTTGGCGAGGACGCTGGTCAGCCTCACCGCAGCCGTCGGGATCGCCGCCGGAAGCCTGGCCGGCGCGGGCACCGCCTTCGCCGCTCCCGTACAGAAGGCCCCGTCGGCGGCGAGCGCCGATGTGGGGGCGCTCGCGGTGGTCAACCTGGGCCTGAGCAAGACACAGGCCCAGAACGTGCAGCGCGCGCTGAAGGCCCGCTGGGGCTACGGGGACAGCATCGACGGGCAGCTCGGCCCCAACAGCTGGAAGGCGATGCAGCGCTTCCTCAAGAAGAAGCACGGCTACACCAGCGGGATCGACGGGATCGTCGGCGAGGGCACGGTGAAGGCCCTCCAGCGCTTCCTCAAGAAGTACTACCAGTACAACGACGGCATCGACGGAGTGGCCGGGCCGAAGACCCAGGAGGCCTTCAAGCGGATGGCCGGGTACTGCCCCGGCAGCTGCCTGCTCTGACCCGACCCGCAGCACCACCTGTCCGCCCGGCCCGCAGCACTCCGCGGGCCGGGCGGACGCGTTCCCCGAATCCCCCGCTCCCCGAAAAGAAGCCCGGCCCCCCTCGCGCCGCTTTGCCCCGCCCACCGCCCCGCCGCCAGCATGGCAAGGCAAGGCTTGCCGTACTGAACCGGCGAGGCCCAGGCAATGGGGGGGAACACATGCTCCGCATCCACTTCACCGACGCCGACCTGGCCAGGACCCGCGTGGCCGCCGGGCCCGACCCGCTGTGGGAGATCTGCGCGAGCCTGCACCGGTTCCAGAGCCGCCACGGCCGCTGGGCCTACGCCGACTGGTACCGCACGGCCCGTGACCGGCTCCAGGCCCAGCACTTCACCCGCACCCTGCGCACCTTCCTGCTGCCCCTGGTCCCCCGGGCCGCCTACTTCCCCGACTTCCTGACCCCGCGCGAGGCCGCCGAAGGGCTCGACAGCGGGCTGGAAGCCATCCTGGCCGCCCCGCCGAGCCGGGTCCTGGACGAAGTGGACATCCTCCGCCGCACCAGCGGAGCCCCCGCGTGGGCGCCCCGGCTGGCCGAGCCGGGTATGCGCAAGGAGCTGGTCGGGGCGATGCGGACCTACTACGACACCGTCATCGCGCCGCACGGCGAGCACGCCCTGGCCCGGATCGAGGCGGAGCGGTCCGCCCGCGCCCGCGCCGTGCTCGACCACGGGGCCGAGGGGGCGCTCCGGGGGCTGGGGCCCTGCCTGCGCTGGCAGCGCCCCGTCCTGCACGCCGCCTACCCCGAGGACCGCGACCTGCGTCTGGACGGCCGCGGTCTCCTCCTCGTCCCGTCGTACTTCTCCTGGGGCAACCCGGTGAGCCTCGCCGAGCCGACGCTCGAACCGGTGCTGTTCTACTCGCTCAGCCACGAGCCCCACCACTCCACGCTCCCCGGGGACCTCGGCTCCGGCGCGTCCCTGGCGACGTTGCTCGGGCGCACCCGGGCCGCCGTCCTGCGCGCCGCCGCCAACGGCGCCACCACCGGCGAGCTGGCCCGTTTCGCCGGCGTCTCCGCGTCGTCCGCCAGCCAGCACGCCACCACGCTCCGGGACAACGGCCTGATCGTCAGCCACCGCCACGCCTCCTCCGTCCTGCACACCCTCACCCCGCTCGGCGCCGCCCTGCTGCGAAGCAGCAGGGGTACGCGGTCGACCGCGCCCACCGCCTGAGGGCGGCTGCGGGAGGGCGGCGTCCGGCAGCAGGGCGATCCACGTCACTCCCGCGCGCCCGCGCACAACCCCGCCGCGCCGATCTCCGTCTGACCCCTCGCACAGACGACAGACGCAGGACAGGGCAGTCATCCCGCCCGCTGCGGGGGAAGCGGACGGAGTACGCGCGTGACGGATCGACCTGCCCTGCCCCGAATACCGGTCGCCCGGCGCACGCTCCTCCTCACCGCGACCGCGACCGCCGCGCTCGCCGGGTGTTCCCTGCCGGCTCCCCGCCGCCGGAACCCCGCACCCGACCCGGCGCCCGGCCTGCCCATAGCGAGTGCCCGGCGGGCCCTGGTCATGCAGCTCCTCGCCCACCCCGACGACGACCTCTACTTCATGAACCCGGACACCCGTGAGGCCCTCGACGCCGGGACCCCGGTGGTCTGCGTGTACCTCACGGCGGGCGAGGCCGACGGCCTCAACAAGATCCCCGGGGCCCCGCGCCCGGCCCCCGACCGGGCCGCGTACTCCTCCGCCCGGCACCAGGGCCTGCGGCAGGCGTACGCCGAGCTGCTCGGGCTCGACCGGTTCACACCCTGGCGGAAGTCCGTGCTGTCCCTGCACGGCGGCCACCGGGCCGAGGTGAACGTCCTGACCGACGGGGCGCGCCGGGTCGAGCTGGTCTTCCTGAACACCGCGATGCACACCGGGCGCGGCCGCCTCGGGCTGCCCAGCCTCTGGAAGGACCGCCTGCTGGAGCTGCGGACCGTCGTCGCCGAGGACTCGCCGCTGGAGCGGGCCGGTTCGTACACGTACGAGGGTCTGATCGACGTCCTGGTCGGGCTGCTGGAGCGGTACCGGCCCACCCTCGTGCACACGCTCGACCCCGATCCCGACCTCCAGTTCAGCAGCGAGTACGAGCGCCGCCGGGACAGCGAGCAGCGCGGGTACTCCGACCACGCGGACCACACCGCCGCCGGGTGTTTCGCCTGGGCTGCCCTGATCCGCTGGGTGGCGAGGGTGACAGGGCGCGGGGAGCCGGTGCCCGGGTTCGTCGTGGCCTCGTTCCGGGGGTACTACAACCGGCACTGGCCCAAGAACCTGCCGCCCGCGGTGCTGGAGCGGAAGGCCGCGCACCTGGTGCCGTACGGCGGGGCGCCCGACTGGGAGTGCGGCAATCCGTCGGGCTGCGGGGACTACAACGTCGGCGGCGACCGCCCCCTGACCAACAGGAAGGGGTGGGTCCGCTCCACTCACCACCGCTATCCGGGCCCCCGGGCCGTTGTCGCCGCAGAACCGGACGGGCGGCTCACCGTGTACGGGGTGCTGGGGCTGCGGGCCGTGCGGTGGAGCGAGAGTGCCCCCGGCAGCGGGGTCCTGGAGGGCCCTCGGGACCTCGGCGGCGGGCCGCTCGCCCCGGTGCTGGGCGGGGCGAGCACGGCGGACGGGCGGCAGCTGCTGTTCGGGCTGCGGTTCGCGGCGCTCGGCGGCCACGGCTCGGGCAACGAACGCGAGATCGTGCTCCTGGAGCAGGCGTCGCCGGAGGGCCCCTTCCGCGCCTGGCGGGGGCTCGGCAACCCGGCACGCGGCCGCGACCACGGCCGCCGCATCGGCATACCGGTCGCCGTGGCCGCCCCGGACGGCCGGGTCCACCTCTTCGTACGCGACGCGGAGAAGGGGATCAGCACCCGGGTGCGCGACGCGGTCACCGGCGGCTGGAGCCCCTGGCGCGACCTGGGCGGCGGCGAGGTGCAGGACGGGCTGACCGCGACGGTGGACCGGACCGGGCGCGTCCACGTGTACGCGGCCGGGCACGAGGCGGTGCACCACTGGACCCAGGACTCCCCCGGCGACAAGCTCACCGCCCGCGCCCCGCTCACCGGCTCCCCCGCCCCCTCCCACGCACCCGCCGCCCTCCCCGCGCCGGACGGGTCCGTGGAGCTGTACTACCGGGCCGCCGCGAAGGCCGGTCTCACCGCGGTGAACAGCGAGAACGCACCCCGCTTCGCCGGCTACGGGCCGGTGGCCGCCACCCCCTCCCCCGGCGGCCCGGTCCTGCTGGGCCGGTCCGCGGAGGGCCGCATCCAGCTGCGTACCGCCGAAGGCACCGCCGTACGGTCCCGGGGGCCCGTCGCCCTGGACGGCGCCGCCCTCCACCTCGGCGCGCCGAACGGCCGCCCGGCCGCCGTCGGTTTCGGGCCGGACGCGGCGCCCTGGGTATGGCGCCCCCGGAGCACGGCCCAACAGCCTGACGCGCCGTCAACATCCGCTCCATAGCGCGGCGTTATGGCCAAACGTTAGTACCCCGGCCCATCGCTCTCCGGCACCCTGTTGCCCACCATCCCCCACGGACACGCCCACCCAGCGTGTCGCGCGAAACGAGGCAACCATGCGCATAGCCAGGTTAGTGCCCGCGCTCGCCGCAGCAGCGGCCTGTGTTCTCGCCCTCTTCGCACCTACCGCGGCGGCCGCACCCGCCCCGCCGCTCCAGGACACCCCGCCCCCGACCGCCCAGATCATCGGCGGCGGCTACGCCCAGAACGCCCCCTGGGCCGCGCGTCTGTTCTCCAACGGCCGCGAGACCTGTTCGGCGACGATCATCGCGCCGACCTGGATTCTCACCGCCAGGCACTGCGTCACCGGCGGCGGTCTGTCGTTCCGTATCGGCAGCCTCGACCAGCACAGCGGCGGCGTGGTGGCGAACGGCGTCCAGACCTACACCCACGGCTCGGACCTGGCCCTCGTCCGGCTGGACCGTTCGGTGCAGACCACCTACTCCCGCCTCGGCCAGCCGGGGACGGTCCGCGTCGGACAGAACGTGCAGGTCTGGGGCTGGGGCGCCACCTCCCGGTGCGGCTCCGAGGCCAACTGCCAGTCCCGCTACCTGAAGGTCGCCAATGTGACGGTGACCCACGGCTGCGGTGACGCGTACGGCGGCTCGGCGATCTGCGCCCGCCGCGGCAACGGCATCACCGCCGGCGGCGACTCGGGCGGCCCGATGACGTTGAACGGCATCCAGGTCGGCGTGGCCTCCACCAGCGACCGGCAGACCACGACCGCGTACACGAACGTCACCGCGTACCGCTCCTGGATCCAGTCCATCGCGGGCGTCTGACCGCACCCCTTGAGCCGTAGGGCCCCCGCACCTCGCCACCCTGAGGTACGGGGGCCCTGCGCGTGCGGGTGGCTACAGCCACCCGTTGTGCCCGGCGATGCGCAGCGCGTCGACGAGGGTACGGGCGTGGAGCTTCCCGACCGCCGACGAGAGCCGGTTGCGTACGGTCCCCACGCTGAGGAACAGGTCGGCGGCGATCTCCCGGGCGTGCGCTCCCCCGGCGGCCAGCCGCAGGGCTTCCGCCTCCTTGGCGGTGAGCGGACTGGGCCCGTCCGCCTCCCCGTGCATCCGGGCGTCGATGACCCGGCCGCCCGCGACGATCCGCCGGATGGCGTCGGCGGTCTGCGCCGGGGTGGCGCTCTTGAGCAGATATCCGGCGGCTCCGGCGGCCAGCGCCCGCCGCAGATGGCCGGGGCGGTCGAGCGCGGTCAGCATCAGCGTGCGGCAGCCGGGCAGGGTCTGCGCCAGCCGGGTGGCGACGGCTATCCCGTCCACCCCGGGCAGGTCGATGTCGAGCAGCGCCACATCCGGGCGCAGCCGCTCCGCCTCGGCGAGCGCGGCAGGGCCGTCCGCCGCCTGGCCGACCACCTGGATGCCGAGCTCCGCCGACAGGAGTGCCGTCAGGCCGGACCGCACCACGTCATGGTCGTCGACCACCAGCACCCTGATCACAGGCCTGATTGTCGCAGGCTCCCCCGGCCTTCCGGACGGCTGGGGCCTCAAGCACGCCCCGGCGTACGAGCCGGGCCGCCACCACGGAGCCGATCAGGGCCGGCAGGAACAGCATCAGCACCCACGGGCCCGCGAGCACCGAGGTCGCGACGGCCGCCGCGTACACCACGACCGCCACCGCCCGGGCCGCCCCGATCTCGATCCGCGCCACCCTCGCCGCCTTCCGCGTCCCCGCCATTTCCCGTGCACCGATCCGATCACGACAGGGCGGGCGGAACGAGTGACATCTTCACGTGCCCCGGACGGGCCGCACCCCGACACGGGCCTCAGGGGCCGTGCCGGGGTGCGGGAGGGGCCGCGCGGGACGGACGCGGCCGGGAGCGTCAACGACGCGGTCGTTCGCGGCCATCGCGTCCAGACGGCACAACGGGCCACACCACGGGCGACAGGAGCGCGAAGGCGGTCACCGCGCCGGCCATGACCAGGAACGGGACCCCGGTCAGGTAGTCGCCCACGGCGGAGAGCAGCCGGCCGGGCGGGGCGCCCTCGACGAGGGTGCCCACCGCCAGGGTCAGCAGGCCGACCGCGACGACGGTCGCCGCGAGCACCGCCAGGAGCGTGCCCAGCCGTGCCGCCATCCCGGCGGGCCGCAGATCGCGGTCCGGTCCGACGAGCACGGGCGTCAGGCTCGGCGCCGCGAACGGGCGGACCACGACGAGCCCGGCGAAGAGCACGTACTGCCACCAGGTGACGTGGTCGGCGATCTGCTCGGCGAGGCCGATGCCCCTGACGGCGGCGGCACTGGACAGCACCACCCACACGATCCAGGCAGTGGCCGCCGCGTGGGCCATCCGGTTGGCGAGCCGCGCTCCGCGCGCCCGCTCGGTTGTGTCCATTCCTACCCCCTGCACCGACCGCGCGCGAAGCGCCACAGTCCGATCCCCGCACCCATGGTGGTGGTGCCGCTGACATATTTCGACGTTCCACCGTAGGAGCCCGCCAGGGCCCCGCCGCCGGCCCACTTCGCCGCGCAGCTCGCCGCGCCACGGTAGCGCGGGCTGACGTAGCGGGTGAACGTCCTCCTGCGGGGAGCGGCACGCCGGACGTTGCGCACCGTGCGCGCGGCGCGGACCACCCGGTAGGCGCGGTAGGCGCGTACGCCCCAGGCCACCGCTCCGACGCCGGGGATGAAGCCGGCGGCGGTAAGCGCGATGTCCCACTTGTGCTTCTTGACGAAGCGCTTGGTCTTGCGCCAGGCCTTCTTCCAGCTCCACTTCCCGTCCAGGTCGAACCGGTTGAGCGGGTCGGCGTGCGCGTACTCGTAGGCGTTCAGGTTGCCCCCGTACACCGGGTCCACCGAGAGGAACCGGCCGGTGGCCGGGTTGTAGAGGCGCGCGCCCATGAGCGTGAGGCCGGTCAGCGTCTCCGTCGAGCGCTGCTTGGCGCCGAGCCAGGTGTAGCGGGTGGCTTCCTGGCCCTCGCGGGGGTTGCCGTACTCGTCGCTGTCCAGGGCGACGGGAGCCCGGCCCGCGTCCAGCGGGAGCTGGAGGGCCACGTCACCGTGGACGGTGGAGAGCTGGAGCACCGTGTCACCGGTCTTGGACGTGGTGGCCGCGAGGTCGCCCGACGCGGCCTCGACATTGCGGCTCAGCGCACCGGTCCCGGTGTCCTCCACGATCCAGCGCGGGTTGTCGCTGTCGCTGTCGTAGTGGTTGAGCTTCGCCCCGGTGCGGGTCCAGGTGGAGCCGGAACCCGTCTCCACCGTCCAGGAGCGGAAGCGCAGTCCGGCGTCGAGCTGCCAGGTCTGGCGCTGGTCGCCGGCCGTCTGCCGGTGGACCAGGTCATTGGCGTAGTAGCCGATGGTGCTGCCGGGCAGCCCGGTGGTGCGGCCGAAGGCGTCGTAGGTGTGGCCGGGGCCGACGAGACGGTCGGCGCTGTCGTAGGTGTAGGTCGTGGTGGTGGCTCCCGTGGAGGTGCAGTCGGCGCCGGAGGCGGCGGCCGACGTAGTCAGGGACGTGCGGTTGGTGCGCTTGTCGAAGGTGTAGGCACGGCGGGTGCAGACTTCACCCGCCGTGTCGTCGACACTGGTCAGCCGCCCGGTCCGGTCGTAGCGGTAGGTCTGGCTGGACCAGCCCTGGTGGCCGGTGACCTGACCGTGGACGGACTCGCCGACCCGGTCGCTGAAGACGGTCATGCCGTCACTGTCCCGGGTGTAGACGCGCGAGGCGGTGGAACCGGTGGTGTCCTCGGTGACGCTCAGCGTGTAGCCGCCGGGCAGCTTCTCGGTGGCGACCGACCCGTCGGCGTCGTACGTCGCGGAGAAGGACCCGGCGACCGAGTCCGTGGTCCGCGTGGGCAGACCGCGCGGCTCGGCGGTGTGGTCGTAGGTGTACGTCACGGTGGACGGGACCGAGTCGGCGACCTTGACCTGGCGGTCGAGCAGGTCGTACTCGGTCTTCGTGACACCGCCGTCGGCGTCGGTGTAGGAGATCAGCCGGCCGAGCTGGTCGTACGCCTTGGTGACCGTTCCGCCGGTGGGCGAGATGACCTTGGTGACCTGTCCGGTGGCCGCGTCGTACTCGGTGGTGGTCTCCGGGACCGCCTGACCGAGGCCGCCCGCGATCTTCGAGAAGACCGGCCGGCCGGCACCGTCGTACGTCGTCGTGGTCGTCCGGTGCACCCCGCCGACCTCGTCGGTGACGGTGGCCGGGTTGCCCCAGCGGTCGTACTCCACGGTCGTGTTCACCAGCTTGTTCGGCTGGGAGCCACCGCCGGTGATGTCACCCGCCGGTCCTGTCCAGCACACCCGGTCCGCCCACTCCGGGCGGCCCTTGCACCAGCCGGTGCCGGTGGCCGACCAGTACTCGGTGATCCGGGTGGCGGCGTCGCCGCCCGTACCCCCGGGCAGCACCTGGGAGGTGACCCGGCCCTGGGCGTCGTACCCGGTAGTCGTGGTCAGATCGAGACCGCCGGCGTCCTTGGTGGTGAGCGTGGGCAGACCCTTGGCCCAGTCGTACTGGACGGACTCGACCCGCTTCTCCCCCATCGCGGAGTAGTAGTCGCGGACCCGCGCGCCGGTGACGCTCAGGGTGACCTGGTCCCGGACCGTGGCCGTGCCGTCGGTCGGGCGGCCCTCGTCGTACTCCTTCACCGTCCACGACCGGGCCGGAACCGAGGTACCGGCCTCAACCAGGACGGTGCTCCCTTCCTTGAGGTCCTCGGTCAGGTCCACCCGCCTGATCGGGCCGAACTCCTCCAGCTCCCGCGCCCCGCGCTCGTCGTAGACGGACGTCGTGGAGAGCAGGTGCGCCCGCTCGGCCGAGGCGCGCCCGATGATGCCGAGGTCGGTGAGGACGTGACGGTCGTCCGCCGTGGCGCCGAGCGCCAGCGCCCGGTTTCCCGCGGTCAGCTCACGGACGGTGTTGCCGAAGCGGTCGTACTCGGTGGCCGAGATGTGGCCGCCGGGCGTGGCCGAGTTGACCGTACGGCCCGAGGCGTTGAGGTACGTCACCGCGGCCCGGCGGTATCCGCCGGAGGCCAGGTCGGCGCCGTCGTGCGAGGCCGGGACGGTGTCGGCGGGGAAGACCGCGGTGGCGTCCGTGGGGTGGTCGAGCTGGCCCCAGGCCGCCACGGAGGTCGCGCCCATGGCGTACGGAGCCTTGGCCCCGGTGAGTGGGACCCCGTAGACGACGCTCGTCACCGCGTTGCCCTCGACCGTGTCGGCGGTTCCCTGCTTGAGGGCCTGGCGCGAGGACTTGAGCAGCATGCCGTCGCCGGGTGCCGTACCGGCTCCGGCGTTGCCGTAGGTGAAGGTGTACGGCAGCTGGCTCTGCTGCTGGAGCCAGGTGACCCGACCGCCGTAGTAGGCGTACTGCGTCTGGGAGGCCTGGCTCAGGCGGGGGTCCCACTGCTGACGCAGGCTGCCGTTGGAGTCGTAGCGGTAGGTGGCGACCGCGGTGGCCGTGGCGGCGGAGGCGCCCGGGCTGGTGGTCCAGGCGCGGATCTCACGGACCTGGCCGGTGAAGTCGCCGAACTGGGCGTTCGTCTCCGTGCCGGTGGCCGTGGTGGTGGTCGCGTAGACGAACTCCAGGACCTTGCAGCCCTTGGTGGCCGGTGACGTCTCGCATGCGGCGGTGGTGGCGGCCGAGGTGGGCGCGATGATCCGCTTGGGGCGAGCCAGCTTCTTGCCGCCGACCGTGACGGTCTCGGAGATCACCTTGGTGGTGGAGTTGGCGAGGCCGTCGAAGAGGGTGGTGCTGACCTGCCAGGTGGTCGCCGCCGCGTCCGCCTTGGTGAAGGTCGTGACCGTCCCTTCGGTGTCGGAGAGTGTGAACGTGCCGCTCACGCTGCCCTTGAGGGTCAGGTCCTCGGAGCCGGGCTCCGGGACCCACCCGTTCCTCGCCGCGTTCGCGGTGAAGTGGATCGAGTCGCCCTCCTCCAGCACCACGTCGACCGCGGTGTCGGCGACGCGCCGGACGTGGCTGTAGTCGGACTCGGTGGCCTCGGCGGCGGTGCCGGAGACCCACTCCTTGCCGAAGATCGCGGCCTGGCCCTCCTGGTCGGCGCCCCGGTTCGGGGTGCGCGAGGCGGCCGTACGCGACACCGACAGGTCGAAGAGCGACACGTCGGTCTCGGAGAGCGTGTAGTTGCCGGTGAGCAGATTGACCGAGCCCGGGCCCACCTCGGTGGTGGCCGCGCCGTCCGCGTTGCGGTCGACGACCGCGGTCAGCGGCACGGTGCTGCTGGTGGCGGAGTTCGGGCCGGTGAAGTCGGCCTTGAGCTGGACGGTGCCGTCGGGGTCGACGGTGCTGGTGGCGTTCCACACCAGCGGGGCGTTCCGACCGTTCGTCAGCGGGACCGGCCAGGCGGTAAGCGCGCTGCCGCCGGAGGTGACGTCTCCGACGGGGATCCGCACCCAGGGGTCGGCCTCGGAGCGCCGCCAGGAGAAGGAAACGGCGGTGTACTTCCCGGCGTCCGCCTCGGCGACCAGCGGCAGCCGGCGCGCGGTCCGCTCACCCTCCGAGGGCTGGACGAAGCCGCCCGAACCGGCGTGGAAGAGGTAGTCCACCGCCTCGGACTTGTTGTCCGCCTTGTCGACGGACCGCACCGAGAGGGTATGGCTGCCGTTCTTCGGCGGGGTGACAGTGATCGCCTTGTTCGCGGCGGCCCCGCCGGTGGCGACCTTGGTCCAGGTCACGCCGTCGAGGGACCACTCCAGCCAGTTGTGGTCGGACCCGCTCGGCGGGGTGACCGTGAAGACGCCCGGCTGCCCCTCACCCTTCACCCACTGGCCGGGCGGATAGTCCGTGGAGGCGATCTTCGTCGGGGCGGACGGCGCCTTGGTGTCGACCGTGAAGGTCTTCCAGGCCGACCAGCCGGTGTTGTAGTGCGTACCGTCATAGGGGCTCGTACGGAACTTGTACGTCTTCCCCTCGGCCAGCACCCCGGACGGCACGGTCACCGAGGCGGGCTGCCCGGAGGGCACGAACTTCGACACGATCGGGCTGCCGACCTGCTTGTCGGTGGCGCTGTCGAAGATCTGGAAGGTGCCGTTGACCTTGTCCCCGTCCGCGTCGACGAAGGTGTCACGCAGGGTCGGCGTCAGGGTGTTGACCATGTAGACGCCGGAGTAGGAAAAGAACGGCGGCCCCGCCTCCTGCTTGGTGCCCGTACGCGGCCGGAAGTTGTACGTGACCGAAAGCTTCGGCGGGTTCTTCGCGGCGTTGGCGGAGTTCACCCGCTTCCACTGGGCGACCGTGGTCTCGCTCTTGGCCCGGATGCCGAGGTGGCCGCGGGATGCCTTGGCACCGGCCCACTCCTGGGCCAGCGTGGTCACGTTCGCGTTGATCCAGCCGTCCGGCTGGGACGTGCAGGCGGTGTTGCCCCGCGTCTCGGTGGATTCGGCCTTCAGCGCGGTCATCGTCGGCCGGTTGGTCCACCGGCTGGCCGTGGACGCGGCGGGCGAGGACCAGACCTGCCACGGCTGGGCGGCGCAGGTGGTGTTCGCCGAGTGGAAGTTCCACAGGCTCAGCTTGGCGCTGGAGACCAGGGCGTCGGCGATCGGCGCGGTGTTCCAGGTGATGAAGGACTGGGCGGTACGGGGTGTGCCGTTCGCGTTCGTCGTACCGGGGTTGCCGAAATCCAGCTCCACATCGGTGGACCAGTCGCGGGTCTCGCCCTGCTGGACGTACGTGTCGAAGACGTTCGACAGCGACGAGGTCGACGGGTCGACCGTCACCGGGTACTTCGTCTCCGGGTCGGCGAGGAACTCCGCGTCCGGGGTGACGACCAGATCGACGGCCCCCTTCCGCTTCACCACCTTCATCGCCACCGGCACCCGGCGGGTGTGCTCGCCGGAGACCTTGTCGACGGTGGCGTCCCACATCACCGGCGCGGGCATCACGGCCCGTTTGCCGTTCTTCCGGTCGGTGAACAGCACGCTGCCGTCGGGCTGCTCCTTCGCCTTCAGGCCCTTGGCCTTGAGCGGCAGGGTGTACGTGTATCCGGCGGCCGGGCGCTTCTTGATCTCGACGTACTGCTCGAAGCCCGTACGGGTCGCCTCGACGACGACGTCCGCGCCCGGCAGCGCCTCGGGGTAGGTGGCACGCGTCCCGTCCAGCTCGGGAGCGGGCAGTCCCCCCTTCCACTGGAGCGTGATCCGCTCGTCGCCCTCGCCGAGGGTCACCAGGTCGCGTGCGGGGGCCCGGTCCGCCTCGCGCACCGAGCGCGGCAGCGCACCGCCCTTGCCCGCCATGCTCAGACCGTTCGGGTGGGCCTTGGCCTCGACACCGTCGGCGGTCTCACGGAGTTCGACGTCGATGTCGGTCCACGCACCGCCCTCCTCGAAGCGGACCGGGCCCGCCGACAGTTCGGTGGTGAGCGAGCCGTCCTTGTTCACCCACGTCGTGGAGGTCTCGGTGCGCTCGGACAGCGCCTCGACCCGCTTGCCGTAGAGCTTTGCGGCGACCTTGGCCGAGAGGATGTCCGCGGCCTCGCCCGGCCCCTCGGGCGCCTGCTTCGCGGCGGCCGGGGCCGTCGGCGCCTGCCGGGTATGGGCCACGGCCTGGCCGCTCTCGGTGATCAGGGCGGTCTCGACCGCGAGGACCATGGCGGCTCCGAGGGCGATCCGCGGCAGAAGCCGTCTTCGCCGGTGCAGGGCCAGCGATGAGCCCTCCCACGCGTCAGCGGGAGGTATGCGCTCCGACACTGTCAGCAACTCTCTGTTGTAGCGGGCACAGAACAGAGGCGATCCAAGCAAGCGGGCCGGGGCCGGCGAAGTGAAGGATTCACGAAGTACGCGGAGTTTCCGGGCCGGTCGGCGCGTCCCCGCGCCCCGGACGGCTCCGAGCTCCTCCCCGGCTGAGGAAGAATGGCCCGTACAACGAACGAGGCGTGGAACGCGACGTCGGGGGGGGACACATGCGGCGGAAACCACGCCGGGGAACGGGCGCGCCACAGGGCGCGGGCGTGGCCGTCGGGGCCCTGGTCGTGCTGGTGCTCGGGTCGCTCGCCCTGGTCGCCCTGGACGTGGCGGCCTCCCCGCTCAACAAGCGGACGGTGGTCGCCGGTCTCACCGTGCTGGTGCTGATGCCCGCGGTCATGCTGGGCCAGTACGCACCGCCGCCGTACCGGCTGCCCTACCGCTGGCGGTGGGGGCTGCTGCTGGTGCAGACGGTCCTCACCTATCTGCCGCTGCTGCTCTTCCACTACCGGTGGCTGGGTCTGCTGGGCTTCCTCGCCGGGGCCGTACTGCTCACCCTCCCGCCGAACGCCTCGGTACCGATCGCTCTGGCGGTGGGGGCGAGCGGGCCGGTACTGGCCGCCACCGGTCTGATCGTCACGAACCGGAGCCCGGTCAACGTCCTGCTCGGTACGGCGGTCACGGCGAGCACGGTCTTCGCCGTCGCCCATCTGGCCCTGCTCTCGGCCCGGCTGCACAGCAGCAGGGAGCACGCGGCGCACCTCGCGGAGCAGCGGGAACGGGCCCGGATGCGCCAGGACCTGCACGACCTGGTCGGCTCCTCGCTCGCCGCGATCGTCGTCCAGGGGGAGACGGCGCTGCGCGAGAAGGGCCCCGGCCGTGAGGGGACCGGTCACGAGGGGGCCGGGGGTGAGGGGACCCGTGCCGCGCTCGTCGACATGCTGGGGCTGGCCCGGCGCCTCCAGGACGATGTACGGGCGATCAGCGGCCCCGGCCCCGGAGACTTCTCGCTCGCCGACGAGCTGGCTCGCGCCCAGCGGGTCCTGACCGCGTCCGGGACAGCCGTACGCACCGCACTGCCGCCCCGGGTCGAGACCGGCCCGGCCACCGCCGAGTGCCTGCGGGCGATCCTGCGCGAAGCCGTGGGCAACGTCCTCCAGCACAGCCGGGCGTCCCGGTGCGAGATAGAGCTGCGGACGGACGGGGCCGACGTGCGCCTGACCGTACGGAACGACGGCGTGGCCGTGACAGCGGACCTCCGCACCGACCCGGCGCCCGGGCGCGGCAAGGGCCTGACCGGGATGCGGAGCCGGACCCTCGCCCTCGGAGGAACGTTCCACGCCGCCCCCGAGGGCACCTCGTTCACCGTCACCGCCGTGCTGCCCGCCCGTTGAGACCACCGTTCAGGAGCCGCCCGCACATGGCGAAGGGCCCCCGCCTCTCTTCCGAGAGACGGGGGCCCTTCGTGCGACTCAGCGAGCCACCAGGTCCAAGGACCAAGCAGAAACTACTTGATGATCTTGGTGACCTGGCCGGCGCCCACGGTCCGGCCACCCTCACGGATGGCGAACTTCAGGCCCTCTTCCATGGCGACCGGCTGGATCAGCGCGACGTCCATGAGGGTGTTGTCACCCGGCATGACCATCTCGGTGCCCTCGGGAAGGGTCACAACGCCCGTCACGTCCGTGGTACGGAAGTAGAACTGCGGGCGGTAGTTGTTGAAGAAGGGGGTGTGACGGCCACCCTCGTCCTTCGACAGGATGTAGGCCTGGGCCTGGAACTCGGTGTGCGGCGTGACCGAACCGGGCTTGATGATGACCTGGCCGCGCTCGACGTCCTCGCGCTTGATGCCACGGAGGAGCAGACCGACGTTCTCACCGGCCTGGCCCTCGTCGAGCAGCTTGCGGAACATCTCGATGCCGGTGACCGTGGTGGTGGTCTTCTCGGTCTTGATACCGACGATGTCGACGGTCTCGTTGACCTTCAGGACACCACGCTCGATACGGCCGGTGACGACCGTACCGCGACCGGTGATCGTGAAGACGTCCTCGATCGGCATGAGGAACGGCTTCTCGACGTCACGCTCGGGCTGCGGGATGGCCTCGTCGACAGCCTTCATCAGGTTGAGGACGGACTCACCCCACTCCTTGTCGCCCTCAAGCGCCTTGAGCGCCGAGACCTTGACGACCGGAACGTCGTCGCCCGGGAACTCGTACTCGGAGAGGAGCTCACGGACCTCAAGCTCGACGAGCTCCAGGATCTCCTCGTCGTCCACCATGTCGGCCTTGTTCAGCGCGACGACGATGTACGGAACGCCGACCTGGCGGGCCAGGAGCACGTGCTCCTTGGTCTGCGGCATCGGGCCGTCGGTGGCGGCGACCACGAGGATGGCGCCGTCCATCTGCGCGGCACCCGTGATCATGTTCTTGATGTAGTCCGCGTGACCCGGGCAGTCGACGTGCGCGTAGTGACGCGACTCCGTCTGGTACTCGACGTGCGCGATGGAGATGGTGATACCGCGCTGGCGCTCCTCGGGAGCCTTGTCGATCTGGTCGAAGGCCGAGGCCTCGTTCAGGTCGGGGTACGCGTCGTGCAGCACCTTGGTAATGGCGGCCGTGAGGGTCGTCTTACCGTGGTCGATGTGACCGATGGTGCCGATGTTGACGTGCGGCTTAGTCCGCTCGAACTTCGCCTTCGCCACTGGGTCCTCCTGTGGAGTGGTTCTGTACGCCTTGCTTCATCGGCGCCAGGTGATCTTTGCTGGGATGCCGGTGCCGGGGGCATTCGCCGCATTGCTCTCGCTCTGCGAAGAATGCCCTACCGGGCTCCGGTGACAAGCCTAAAGCGTGAGCTCGGGAGAGTTACTCGCCCTTGGCCTTCGCGATGATCTCCTCGGCGACGTTCCGCGGAACCTCGGCGTAGGAGTCGAACTGCATCGAGTAGCTTGCGCGACCCGAGGTCTTGCTGCGGAGGTCTCCGACGTAGCCGAACATCTCCGAGAGGGGCACGAGGCCCTTCACGACGCGAGCGCCGCTGCGCTCCTCCATGGCCTGGATCTGGCCACGGCGGGAGTTGAGGTCGCCGATGACATCGCCCATGTAGTCCTCGGGCGTGGTGACCTCGACGGCCATCATCGGCTCCAGGAGCACGGGAGAGGCCTTGCGGGCACCCTCCTTGAACGCCTGCGAACCGGCGATCTTGAAGGCGAGCTCCGAGGAGTCGACCTCGTGGTAACCACCGTCGATCAGGGTGACGCGAACGCCGACCATCTCGTAACCGGCCAGGATGCCGAACTGCATGGCTTCCTGAGCACCCGCGTCCACCGAGGGAATGTACTCACGGGGGATGCGGCCACCGGTGACCTTGTTGACGAACTCGTAGGAGGCGTCGCCACCCTCGATGGGCTCAAGGGCGATCTGCACCTTCGCGAACTGGCCGGTACCACCAGTCTGCTTCTTGTGCGTGTAGTCGATGCGCTCGACGGCCTTGCGGATCGTCTCGCGGTACGCGACCTGGGGCTTGCCGACGTTCGCCTCGACGCGGAACTCGCGCTTCATGCGGTCGACGAGCACCTCAAGGTGAAGCTCGCCCATACCACCGATGATGGTCTGGCCGGTCTCCTCGTCGGAGTGCACCTGGAAGGAGGGGTCCTCCTCCGAGAGGCGCTGGATGGCGACACCCAGCTTCTCCTGGTCGCCCTTGGACTTCGGCTCGATGGCGACCTGGATGACCGGCGCCGGGAAGTCCATGGACTCCAGGATGACCGGGTTCTTGTCGTCGCACAGCGTCTCACCGGTGGTGGTCTGCTTGAGACCCATGACGGCGATGATGTCGCCGGCGCCCACCGATGCGATCTCCTCACGCTTGTTCGCGTGCATGCGGTAGATCTTGCCGATGCGCTCCTTCTTGCCCTTGACGGAGTTCAGCACCGCGGTGCCGGCCTCCAGGCGACCGGAGTAGATCCGGACGAAGGTGAGCTTACCGAGGTGCGGGTCGCTCGCGATCTTGAACGCGAGGCCGGAGAACGGCTCGTCGTCCGAGGGCTTGCGCTTGACGACGACCTCGGGGTCCTTGACGTCGTGGCCCTCGATGGCCTCGACGTCCAGGGGGGAAGGCAGGTAGCGGACGACCGCGTCGAGCAGGGGCTGGACGCCCTTGTTCTTGAACGCCGTGCCACAGAACACCGGGGTGACGGTGACGGAGTCCGCGCCGCCCTTCGATGCCAGGGTGATCCGGCGGATCGCGTCGTGCAGCTGCTCCTCGGTGGGCTCGTTGCCCTCCAGGTACAGCTCCATCATCTGGTCGTCGTTCTCGGCCACGGCCTCAAGGAGCTTGCCGCGCCATTCCTCGGCGGCCTCCTTGTGCGTGTCCGGGATCTCGACGGTGTCGTACATCTCGCCCTTGGCGGCCTCGTCCGACCACACGAAGGCCTTCATCGACACGAGGTCGACGACGCCCTTGAAGTCGGCCTCAGCGCCGATGGGGAGCTGCATGACCAGCGGAACCGCACCGAGGCGGTCGATGATCATGTCGACACAGCGGTGGAACTCGGCACCGGTGCGGTCGAGCTTGTTGACGAAGCAGATACGCGGAACGCCGTAACGGTCCGCCTGGCGCCACACGGTCTCGGACTGCGGCTCGACGCCCGCGACGCCGTCGAACACGGTGACAGCGCCGTCGAGGACGCGGAGCGAACGCTCCACCTCGACGGTGAAGTCGACGTGACCCGGGGTGTCGATGATGTTGATCGTGTGGTCAACATCGTTGAGCGGCCAGTGACAGGTCGTCGCGGCGGACGTGATCGTGATGCCGCGCTCCTGCTCCTGCTCCATCCAGTCCATCGTGGCAGCGCCGTCGTGGACTTCACCGATCTTGTAGCTCACACCGGTGTAGAAGAGGATCCGCTCAGTGGTGGTCGTCTTGCCCGCGTCGATGTGGGCCATGATCCCAATGTTGCGGACCTTGGCCAGGTCAAGCGAAGTGGTGGCCATAAGGCTCAATCTTCTCTCGGTCTCGATGGGGGTAGCGACTACCAGCGGTAGTGCGCGAAGGCCTTGTTGGACTCGGCCATCTTGTGGGTGTCCTCGCGCTTCTTGACCGAAGCGCCGAGGCCGTTGGAGGCGTCGAGCAGTTCGTTCATGAGGCGCTCGGTCATGGTCTTCTCGCGGCGGGCGCGGGAGTAGCCGACGAGCCAGCGCAGAGCGAGGGTGGAGGCGCGACCGGGCTTGACCTCGATCGGCACCTGGTAGGTGGCGCCACCGACACGGCGGGACTTGACCTCAAGCGAGGGCTTGACGTTCTCAAGCGCGCGCTTCAGCGTGATGACCGGGTCGTTACCGGTCTTCTCGCGGAGGCCTTCCATGGCGCCGTACACGATCCGCTCGGCGGTGGAACGCTTGCCGTCGAGGAGGATCTTGTTGATCAGCGAGGTGACAAGAGGAGAGCTGTAGACCGGGTCGATGATGACCGGGCGCTTCGGGGCGGGGCCCTTACGAGGCATTCTTACTTCTCCTTCTTGGCGCCGTAGCGGCTGCGGGCCTGCTTGCGGTTCTTGACACCCTGGGTGTCAAGGGAGCCGCGGATGATCTTGTAACGAACACCCGGCAGGTCCTTCACACGGCCACCACGCACGAGCACGATGGAGTGCTCCTGCAGGTTGTGTCCCTCACCCGGGATGTAGGCCGTGACCTCGATACCGGAGGTCAGACGCACACGCGCGACCTTACGGAGGGCCGAGTTCGGCTTCTTCGGGGTGGTCGTGAACACACGCGTGCAGACGCCGCGGCGCTGGGGCGAACCCTCAAGCGCGGGCGTCTTGTTCTTCTCGACCTTGTCCTGCCGGCCCTTCCGGACCAGCTGCTGGATCGTAGGCACTACTTCTCCGGTTTCTGTGTGCCGTTCGTGAAACTAACCTGGAACATCGCCGACCCACGCGGTCGGGTGTGTCGAATACTGCAGACCCCCGCCCCATGAGGCGGAAGAGGCGCAGATTGCGGTGGCTACTGACGGACTCGCCGTGCGGTTGAGGACACGCACCCGAGCCCAGGCACACCCCAGGCACAAGGCTTGAGCGTACCTACCTCACGCACTTGGGTCAAAACAAATGCTGTCCACGCCGACACGCCCGGGCCGCCGACCACCTGTGACGGCCTTCCCCGGCTGTCGGGCGGCGGCTTGCACCATTGCCGGATCCCGGCAATCACAGGGTACGGAAACAGCGTCATTACGGCCTGCCGCAGCATCTCACCATGCCGGACAATGCGGTCAGCCAACCAGACCGACTGGCCCCGGACCGGCCCGACCGGACCCCGGACCAGCCCGGCCCAAGGAGGTCCCACATGACAGCCGACCACCGTGAGCCCGTATTCCAGGCACCGAGCGCGCTCGACACCGACGTCAGTCTGGCCGTCATCGAATACGGTGACGCCGCTTCCGCCTACGCCCCGGCCATGACCACCCCCGGACTGCCGCGGTCCGTCGTCGACGACTACGCGATCGTCATCGACGTCCTGGCCCTGGCCCGCAAGGTGCCGCTGCCCGACGTGCCCCCTCTGCTGGCCGTGGGCACCCGTGCCCTGCTCCGGGTCCACCACGCGCTGCTCGGCTGAGCCAGGCCGTCCCGGAGCCCGGGAAGCCGTACGCCGGAGGGCGGTCACCCCGTTACGTACGGGGTGACCGCCCTCCGGTCGTTCAAACAGGCACTCGCTTACTGGTTGTACGGACCGTAGTCGTAGTCCTCCAGCGGAACGGCCTGGCCGGAGCCGGTGCCGAACGGCGAGTAGTCGATGTCGTCGTAGCCGACGGCCGAGTACATCGCGGCCTTGGCCTCCTCGGTCGGCTCGACCCGGATGTTGCGGTAGCGGGACAGGCCCGTACCGGCCGGGATGAGCTTACCGATGATGACGTTCTCCTTGAGGCCGATGAGGCTGTCGGACTTGGCGTTGATCGCCGCGTCCGTCAGCACTCGGGTCGTCTCCTGGAAGGAGGCGGCCGACAGCCAGGACTCCGTCGCGAGCGAGGCCTTGGTGATACCCATCAGCTGCGGACGGCCGGAGGCGGGGTGACCGCCCTCGGTGACCACACGACGGTTCTCGGTCTCGAACTTCGACCGCTCGACCAGCTCGCCCGGAAGCAGCTCCGCGTCGCCGGACTCGATGATCGTCACGCGGCGGAGCATCTGCCGGATGATGATCTCGATGTGCTTGTCGTGGATCGACACGCCCTGCGAGTTGTAGACCTTCTGGACTTCGCCGACCAGGTGGACCTGGACCGCACGCTGGCCGAGGATGCGCAGCACGTCGTGCGGGTTGGTGGCACCCACGGTGAGCTTCTGGCCCACCTCGACCGCGTCGCCCTCGCCCACGAGCAGACGGGCGCGCTTCGAGATCGGGAACGCCGTCTCGTCGCTGCCGTCGTCCGGGGTGACGACGAGCTTCTTGGTCTTCTCGGTCTCCTCGATCCGCACGCGGCCCTTGGCCTCGGAGATCGGGGCGACACCCTTCGGCGTACGGGCTTCGAAGAGCTCGACGACTCGGGGCAGACCCTGGGTGATGTCGTCACCGGCCACACCACCGGTGTGGAAGGTACGCATCGTCAGCTGGGTACCGGGCTCACCGATGGACTGGGCGGCGATGATGCCGACCGCCTCGCCGATGTCGACCAGCTTGCCGGTGGCGAGCGAGCGTCCGTAGCAGAAGGCACAGGTGCCGACCGCGGACTCACAGGTCAGGACCGAACGGGTCTTGACCTCCTCGACGCCGGCGCCCACCAGGGCGTCGATCAGGACGTCACCGAGGTCGACGTTGGCAGGCGCGATGACCTTGCCGTCCACCACGACGTCCTCGGCGAGCATGCGGGCGTAGACCGAGGTCTCGACGTCGTCCGTCTTGCGGAGCACGCCGTCGGCGCCCTTGACCGCGATCTTCAGCTTCAGGCCGCGGTCGGTGCCGCAGTCCTCCTCGCGGATGATCACGTCCTGCGAGACGTCCACCAGACGACGGGTCAGGTAACCCGAGTCGGCGGTACGCAGGGCGGTGTCCGCCAGACCCTTACGGGCACCGTGCGTGGAGATGAAGTACTCCAGAACGGTGAGGCCCTCACGGAAGGACGCCTTGATCGGACGCGGGATGGTCTCGTTCTTCGCGTTCGACACCAGACCACGCATACCCGCGATCTGACGCATCTGCATCATGTTTCCTCGGGCACCCGAGTCAACCATCATGAAGATGGGGTTCGTCTTCGGGAAGTTCGCGTTCATCGCCTCGGCAACCTCGTTGGTCGCCTTGGTCCAGATCGCGATGAGCTCCTGCGTGCGCTCGTCCTTGGTGATCAGACCGCGCTCGTACTGCTTCTGGACCTTCTCGTCCTGCTCCTCGTAGCCCTTGACGATGGCCTTCTTGGCCTCGGGCACGACGACGTCGGAGATGGCCACGGTGACGCCCGAGCGGGTCGCCCAGTGGAAGCCCGCCGCCTTCAGGTTGTCGAGCGTCGCCGCCACGATGACCTTGGGGTAGCGCTCGGCCAGGTCGTTGACGATCTCGGAGAGCTGCTTCTTGCCCACCGAGTAGTCGACGAACGGGTAGTCCTCGGGCAGCAGCTCGTTGAAGAGCGCGCGGCCCAGGCTGGTCCGCAGCCGGAAGGTGTCACCCGGCTGGTACTCGGGCTCGCCCTCCTCGGCGACCGGCGGCACCCAGCCACGCGGCGGCATGGTGCCGACCGGGAAGCGGATGTCGACCTTCGCCTGGAGCGAGAGCTCGCGGGCGTCGAAGGCCATGATCGCCTCGGCCGTGGAGCCGAAGGACCGGCCCTGGCCCTTGACCTCGCGCTCGGTCTCGTCCGTGGTGAGGAAGAAGAGGCCCAGCACCATGTCCTGGGTCGGCATGGTGACGGGACGACCGTCGGCCGGCTTCAGGATGTTGTTCGAGGACAGCATCAGGATGCGGGCCTCGGCCTGCGCCTCCGCGGAGAGCGGCAGGTGCACGGCCATCTGGTCACCGTCGAAGTCCGCGTTGAACGCGGTGCAGACGAGCGGGTGGATCTGGATGGCCTTGCCCTCGACCAGCTGCGGCTCGAAGGCCTGGATGCCGAGGCGGTGCAGGGTGGGCGCACGGTTCAGCAGCACCGGGTGCTCGGCGATGACCTCTTCGAGGACGTCGTACACGACGGTGCGGCCACGCTCGACCATGCGCTTGGCCGACTTGATGTTCTGCGCGTGGTTCAGGTCCACCAGGCGCTTCATCACGAACGGCTTGAAGAGCTCCAGCGCCATCGCCTTCGGCAGACCGCACTGGTGCAGCTTGAGCTGCGGACCGACGACGATCACGGAACGCGCGGAGTAGTCCACACGCTTGCCGAGGAGGTTCTGACGGAAACGACCCTGCTTGCCCTTGAGCATGTCGCTCAGGGACTTCAGCGGGCGGTTGCCGGGACCGGTGACCGGGCGGCCGCGGCGGCCGTTGTCGAACAGCGCGTCGACGGCCTCCTGGAGCATGCGCTTCTCGTTGTTCACGATGATCTCGGGGGCACCGAGGTCGAGAAGGCGCTTCAGGCGGTTGTTGCGGTTGATCACACGGCGGTACAGGTCGTTCAGGTCGGAGGTCGCGAAGCGGCCACCGTCCAGCTGCACCATCGGACGCAGGTCCGGCGGGATGACCGGGACGCAGTCCAGCACCATGCCCTTGGGCTTGTTGCTGGTCTGGAGGAACGCCGAGACGACCTTGAGGCGCTTGAGCGCACGGGTCTTCTTCTGGCCCTTGCCGGTGCGGATGATCTCGCGGAGGCGCTCGGCCTCCTCGTCGAGGTCGAAGGACTCCAGGCGCTTCTGGAGCGCCGCGGCGCCCATGCAGCCGTCGAAGTACGTGCCGAAGCGGTCACGCAGCTCGCGGTAGAGCAGCTCGTCGCCCTCCAGGTCCTGGACCTTGAGGTTCTTGAAGCGGCTCCACACCTCGTCGAGGCGGTCGATCTCGCGCTGCGCACGGTCGCGCAGCTGCTTCATCTCACGCTCGGCGCCTTCGCGCACCTTGCGGCGCACGTCCGCCTTGGCGCCCTCGGCCTCCAGCTCGGCCAGGTCGGTCTCAAGCTTCTTGGCGCGGGCCTCCAGGTCGGAGTCACGGCGGTTCTCGGTCTGCTGGCGCTCGACGGAGACGTGTGCCTCCAGGGACGGCAGGTCGCGGGTACGACGCTCCTCGTCCACGAACGTGATCATGTAAGCGGCGAAGTAGATGACCTTTTCCAGGTCCTTCGGCGCCAGGTCCAGCAGGTATCCGAGGCGCGAGGGGACGCCCTTGAAGTACCAGATGTGGGTGACGGGAGCGGCAAGCTCGATGTGGCCCATCCGCTCACGACGCACCTTGGCGCGAGTGACCTCGACGCCGCAGCGCTCACAGATGATGCCCTTGAAGCGGACACGCTTGTACTTGCCGCAGTAGCACTCCCAGTCCCGGGTCGGACCGAAGATCTTCTCGCAGAAGAGTCCGTCCTTTTCGGGCTTGAGCGTGCGGTAGTTGATGGTCTCCGGCTTCTTCACTTCGCCGTGCGACCAGGTCCGGATGTCGTCCGCGGTGGCAAGGCCGATCCGCAGCTCGTCGAAGAAGTTGACGTCGAGCACTTGTCGTCAATCCCTCTTTCGGGGTCTCGTCTCAATCAATGGTCTGAACGGGTCCGGGGAGGGCCGGCCGCCTCGGGGAGAGGCGGCCGGCCGGCCCGTCAGACCTCTTCGACGCTGCTCGGCTCGCGCCGGGACAGGTCGATACCGAGCTCCTCCGCCGCGCGGAAGACGTCCTCGTCCGTGTCGCGCATCTCGATGGACATGCCGTCCGAGGACAGCACTTCCACGTTGAGGCAGAGCGACTGCATTTCCTTGATGAGCACCTTGAAGGACTCGGGAATGCCGGGCTCGGGGATGTTCTCGCCCTTGACGATGGCCTCGTAGACCTTCACGCGGCCGGTCACGTCGTCGGACTTGATCGTCAGGAGCTCCTGGAGGGCGTATGCGGCACCGTATGCCTCAAGGGCCCACACCTCCATCTCACCGAAGCGCTGTCCACCGAACTGAGCCTTACCACCCAGCGGCTGCTGCGTGATCATGGAGTACGGACCGGTCGAACGGGCGTGGAGCTTGTCGTCGACCAGGTGGTGCAGCTTGAGGATGTACATGTACCCGACCGAGACCGGGTCCGGGAACGGCTCGCCGGAGCGGCCGTCGAACAGCTTGGCCTTGCCGGAGGGCTGGACCAGGCGGTCGCCGTCGCGGTTGGGGATCGTGGCCTCGAAGAGACCGGAGATCTCGTCCTCGCGCGCACCGTCGAAGACGGGCGTGGCGACGTTGGTGCCGGGGGCGACCTGGTCGGCGCCGATGGCCTGCAGGCGCTTGGCCCACTCGTCACCGAGGCCGGAGACGTCCCAGCCGCGGCTGGCGAGCCAGCCGAGGTGGATCTCCAGGACCTGTCCCGGGTTCATTCGGGACGGGACACCCAGCGGGTTGAGGATGATGTCGACCGGGGTGCCGTCCTCCAGGAACGGCATGTCCTCGATCGGCAGGATCTTCGAGATGACGCCCTTGTTGCCGTGACGGCCGGCGAGCTTGTCACCGTCGGTGATCTTGCGCTTCTGCGCGACGTAGACCCGGACCAGCTGGTTCACGCCCGGCGGCAGCTCGTCGCCCTCTTCGCGGTCGAAGACGCGAACGCCGATGACCTTGCCGATCTCACCGTGCGGCACCTTCAGCGAGGTGTCGCGCACCTCGCGCGCCTTCTCACCGAAGATCGCGCGGAGCAGGCGCTCCTCGGGGGTCAGCTCGGTCTCACCCTTGGGCGTGACCTTGCCGACGAGGATGTCACCGGCGACGACCTCGGCACCGATCCGGATGATGCCGCGCTCGTCGAGGTCGGCGAGGACCTCTTCGGAGACGTTCGGGATGTCCCGGGTGATCTCCTCCGGGCCGAGCTTGGTGTCACGGGCGTCGACCTCGTGCTCCTCGATGTGGATCGAGGAGAGGACGTCGTCCTGCACGAGGCGCTGCGACAGGATGATCGCGTCCTCGTAGTTGTGACCCTCCCACGGCATGAACGCCACGAGCAGGTTCTTGCCGAGGGCCATCTCACCGTTCTCGGTGGCCGGTCCGTCGGCGAGCACCTGGTCGGCGATGATCCGGTCGCCCTCGGCGACGACGACCTTCTGGTTGACCGAGGTGCCCTGGTTGGAGCGCATGAACTTGGCGATGCGGTACGTGGTGTACGTGCCGTCGTCGTTCGTGACGGTGATGTAGTCCGCGGAGACCTCCTGGACCACACCGTCCTTCTCGGCCTTGAGCACGTCACCGGCGTCGGTGGCGCAGCGGTACTCCATGCCGGTGCCGACGAGCGGGGCCTCCGACTTAATCAGCGGCACCGCCTGACGCATCATGTTCGCGCCCATGAGGGCACGGTTGGCGTCGTCGTGCTCCAGGAAGGGGATCATCGCGGTGGCGACGGACACCATCTGGCGCGGCGAGACGTCCATGTAGTCGACGTCCGTGCCGGGCACGTAGTCGACCTCTCCGCCGCGGCGGCGGACCAGGACGCGGGGCTCGGTGAAGCGCAGCTCGTCGGAGAGGGTCGCGTTCGCCTGGGCGATGACGAAGCGGTCCTCCTCGTCGGCCGTGATGTAGTCGACGTCGTCGGTGACCTGACCGTCGACGACCTTGCGGTACGGCGTCTCGATGAAGCCGAACGCGTTGACGCGGCCGTACGAGGCGAGCGAACCGATCAGACCGATGTTCGGGCCTTCGGGGGTCTCGATCGGGCACATGCGTCCGTAGTGGGACGGGTGCACGTCTCGGACCTCGAAGCCGGCCCGCTCACGGGAGAGACCACCCGGGCCAAGAGCCGACAGACGGCGCTTGTGGGTGAGACCCGACAGCGGGTTGTTCTGGTCCATGAACTGCGACAGCTGGCTGGTGCCGAAGAACTCCTTGATGGAGGCGACGACCGGCCGGATGTTGATCAGGGTCTGGGGCGTGATCGCCTCGACGTCCTGGGTGGTCATGCGCTCGCGCACGACGCGCTCCATCCGCGCCAGGCCCGTACGGACCTGGTTCTGGATGAGCTCGCCGACGTTGCGCAGACGACGGTTGCCGAAGTGGTCGATGTCGTCGGTCTCGACGACGATCTCCCGGCCGGACTCACCGGTCGTCTCGGTCTCACCGGCGTGCAGCTTGACCAGGTACTTGATGGTCGCGATGACGTCGTCGGTGGTGAGCACCCCGGCGTCCAGCGGCTCATCGGCGCCGAGCTTCTTGTTCACCTTGTAGCGGCCGACCTTCGCGAGGTCGTAGCGCTTCGGGTTGAAGTAGAGGTTCTCAAGCAGCGTCTGAGCGGCCTCGCGCGTCGGCGGCTCGCCCGGACGCAGCTTGCGGTAGATGTCGAGCAGCGCGTCGTCCTGGCCCTGGGTGTGGTCCTTCTCCAGGGTGGCGCGCATCGACTCGTACTCGCCGAACTCCTCCAGGATCTGCTCGGTGCTCCAGCCGAGCGCCTTGAGGAGGACGGTGACCGACTGCTTGCGCTTACGGTCGATGCGGACACCGACCATGTCGCGCTTGTCGATCTCCATCTCCAGCCAGGCACCCCGGGAGGGGATGATCTTGGCGGAGAAGATGTCCTTGTCGGACGTCTTGTCGATGGAGGAGTCGAAGTAGACACCCGGCGAGCGGACCAGCTGCGACACGACGACACGCTCGGTGCCGTTGATGACGAAGGTGCCCTTGTTGGTCATGAGCGGGAAGTCGCCCATGAAGACCGTCTGGGACTTGATCTCGCCGGTCTCGTTGTTGGTGAACTCGGCCGTGACGAAGAGCGGCGCGGCGAACGTGAAGTCGCGCTCCTTGCACTCGTCGATCGAGTTCTTCGGGGGCTCGAAGCGGTGGTCGCGGAACGTAAGCGACATCGACCCGGAGAAGTCCTCGATCGGTGAGATCTCCTCGAAGATCTCCTCCAGGCCGGACTTGGTGGGGACGTCTTGTCCACTGTCCAGAGCAGCCTCGACGCGAGCCTTCCAGGCGGCGTTGCCGAGGAGCCAGTCAAAGCTCTCGGTCTGCAGCGCGAGGAGGTTCGGAACCTCGAGGGGCTCCTTGATCTTTGCAAAAGAGATGCGCAGCGGGGCGGTGCTGGCACCGTTGTTCGTATTCGCGGTCGAGGCGTTGCGCGAGGCGGCCAAGAGGGGGTCCTTCCGAGGGCTCGGACTCACTACGCGCGTACCGGTCCCACTCTGGACACATAGACAGACCGTTCCGAATCGGTCGCAAACGACCAGGTCGGAGGGGGTCGGTCATCGGTGCTTCAGCGTGGGCATGCCTCTGGTGACGGGCAGGAGGCAGCTAACAGGCAGCGCAAAGGGTCAGTGTAGCCAAGCGGCACACTGATGTCCAGTCGGGGTTCTCAGAGACCCACGTTGCTCTCAACAGCTGTTCTCAACACCTATGGCTAGCCCTCGCGCGGGGTGCGCACTTCCTTACTGCCCTCTTCACTCTCGATCCATGCCTCGGATACGGATCGAAGTGATGACGCGTCCTGAGAATTGCGCGCCGCGTCCGGTTCGTCAAGGCCCACCGGTCCGTACGGACCTCCAGGGGCCTTCACCCGGCCACCGCCGGAAAGCCCTCGGAACGCCCCTGAGGGGCCCGCGAGAGGCGTACGGCGAAGATCACCCTACTCGCCGTCGGCGGAAGAGCAAGGCGGCCGCCACGGGTACGCCGAAGGGCGACCACCCGGATGGGTGATCGCCCTTGGCTTCGGCCGCGTGACGCGACCGGGGAGTCCGTGGACTCCCGGGGTGTTACTTGACCTCGACGGAGGCGCCGGCGGCCTTGAGGGACTCGGCAGCCTTCTCGGCGGCCTCCTTGGCGACCTTCTCGAGGACCGGCTTCGGGGTGCCGTCGACGAGGTCCTTGGCCTCCTTCAGACCCAGCGAGGTCAGCTCACGCACGACCTTGATGACCTGGATCTTCTTCTCGCCGGCGCCGGTGAGGATGACGTCGAACTCGTCCTGCTCGGCAGCGGCCTCGGCGGCCGGGGCACCCGGGCCCGCGATGACGGCGGCGGCCGGGGCGGCGGCGGTGACGTCGAACTTCTCCTCGAAGGCCTTCACGAACTCGGAGAGCTCGATGAGGGTCATCTCTTCGAACTGCGCGAGCAGGTCGTCCTGGGACAGCTTCGCCATGATAGGCGTCCTTCCACTATTCGGCAGGTGCCGGATGTATATGTCGGCGGGCGTACGTGGAGCCCGCTGGACCGCTGAGCGTGATTACTCGGCGGCCTCGGCGGGAGCCGGCGTACCGGCACCGCCCTGCTCTTCCTTCTTGGCACGAAGCGCTTCCGCGGTGCGGACGAACTTCGACGGGAGAGCCTGGAAGAGCGCGGCAGCCTGAGACTGCTTGCCCTTCATGGCACCTGCCAGCTTGGAGAGCAGAACCTCGCGGGACTCAAGGTCCGCGAGCTTCTTGATCTCATCGGCGGACAGCGCCTTACCGTCAAGGACACCGCCCTTGATGATGAGGTTCGGGTTGTCCTTGGCGAAGTCACGAAGACCCTTCGCCGACTCCACCGGGTCACCGGTGACGAAGGCAACCGCCGTCGGACCCGAGAACAGGTCGTCCAGCGTGTCGATCCCGGCCTCGTTGGCCGCAATCTTGGTCAGCGTGTTCTTCACCACGGCGTACTGGGCGTTCTCACCGAGCGAACGGCGCAGCTCCTTGAGCTGTGCCACGGTGAGACCCCGGTACTCGGTCAGCACAGCGGCGTTCGAGCTGCGGAACTGGTCCGTCAGCTCGGCTACCGCGGCAGCCTTGTCGGGCCTTGCCATGAGCGTCGGCCTCCTTCCGGGTGATGAGGACCGCTCAGAAGGGGCCGGGACAGACGAAACGCCCCAGCACAAGTGCCAGGGCGCGGCTCGACCGAACAGAGTCCGGGAGCGTTCCACAGTCACCTGCGCGGGTCGTCCGATCCAATCGGAACCTTCGGTCGCCGTCCCCCTTGCGAGAGCACAGCGACGACCAGCGGTCTTTGGCTTCCTGATGAGAGTACGCGACCGGATGCGGGACGGGCAAATCCGTCCCCGCTCGTCCCTTACGGGAGGTCTTCGGGAAGGTTCAGGAGGCACCGACGCCGGCGCCGCCCGGCTGCTTCAGCATCTCTGTGAAGTCCACCGTGTCCGAGGCCGACGGCTTCTCCTGGGGTACGTCCGTGCCGTAGTCGCTGTAGAAGAGCGTCGAATTGAACGCGCCGGTCTTCATCTCGCCACGCTCGGTCTTCTTCACCAGCAGGTCGTCCTTGTCGACCCAGATGTCGACGGTCTGGGTGGTGACCCCGGCCAGCGCCAGCTGCTCCTTGAAGTCGGCCAGCTGCTCGGCGTCCAGGTTGCTGTTCTTCGCGGTCAGCTCGGCGACGTCGACCGTGCCGGAGTAGTGCGTCGTGGAGACGCCGCGGACGTCCTCCTGGCCGACCTTCTTCACGTCACCGGAGGCCAGGAGCGCCTTCACGCCCTGCTCGGGCGTGCTGTTCTGGATCTGGTCCTGCATGACGTCGCCGGCGGCCCCGCCCAGGGCGGCCAGGTCCTTGTAGGAGTACCGGACCCAGTGCTTGCCCCCGGCCTTGGCCGCGAAGGCGTCGCCCATGTTGGCGTAGTACTCGTCCTTGAAATAGCGCGCCCGGACCGGTCCGTCGCCGCCGGCCTGCTTCAGGGCGTCGCCCATGGTGCCGCCGGTGTAGGTGATGGTCATCTCGCCGGAGAGGCCGTCGGCCCAGCCGATGGTCCCGGACTGCTTCATCGACATGGTGTCGCCCATGTCCATGGTGCCGTCGACCTTGGCCGACTGGGCGCCGCCCGTCTTCTTCTGCACCTGCTTCAGCGCGGCGACCGGGCTCGCCTTGGCGACGGCGCCCGCCTTGTCCTTGGCGGAGCCGCTGGAGCCCCCCGAGCCGTCGGAGCCACTGCAGGCCGCTATCGACGTCAGCGCCGCGGCTGCGGCCAGCGCCGTACCCATGCGTCGTGCCGTGCTCGTCCTCATGGAATCGGTCCACCCCTCGTATCGTCTGTTCGTCCCCCGCACAACAGTCGCACAGGGCACTGACAGGCATAGGTCCTTACGGATACGAGGACGGGCCCCGAACCTCGAAAGGTTGCGGGGCCCGTACACATGGTGCACGCGTGTGACGCGGCTTACCCGGTGAGCGCGGTGGCTCAGACGGCGGCCGGGTCCTCCTCGACGAGGAGGTTGCGGGTGCGGTTGGCGTCCAGCGGGATGCCGGGGCCCATCGTGGTGGCCAGCGTGGCCTTCTTGATGTAGCGGCCCTTGGCGGCGGACGGCTTCAGACGGAGGATCTCCTCCAGCGCCGCTGCGTAGTTCTCCACCAGCTTGGTCTCGTCGAAGGAGACCTTGCCGATGATGAAGTGCAGGTTCGAGTGCTTGTCGACGCGGAACTCGATCTTGCCGCCCTTGATGTCGTTGACAGCCTTCACGACGTCGGGGGTGACGGTGCCGGTCTTCGGGTTCGGCATCAGACCACGCGGACCGAGCACGCGGCCCAGGCGGCCGACCTTGCCCATGAGGTCCGGGGTGGCGACGACGGCGTCGAAGTCCAGACGGCCCTTCGCCACCTCGTCGATGAGCTCGTCGGCGCCGACGATGTCGGCTCCGGCGGCTTCCGCGGCCGCAGCACGGTCACCGGTCGCGAAGACCAGGACCCGGGCGGTCTTGCCGGTGCCGTGCGGGAGGTTCACGGTGCCGCGGACCATCTGGTCGGCCTTGCGCGGGTCTACACCCAGGCAGAAGGCGACCTCGACGGTGCCGTCGAACTTCGTGGAGGCGGTGTCCTTGGCGATACGGACGGCCTCAAGCGGGGCGTAGTTGCGCTCCCGGTCGATCTTGGCGTCCGCAGCGCGGAGGTTCTTGCTGCGCTTCACTTCTACTCCTGTGGTTTCAGAGTGTGGAGTCGTGGTGCGGACCAGCGCTTGGTCCTACCACTGAGGGCTACGGGGCTGAATCAGCCTTCGACCGTGATGCCCATGGAACGGGCGGTGCCGGCAATGATCTTCGACGCGGCGTCGAGGTCATTGGCGTTCAGGTCGGGGAGCTTCGTCGTGGCGATCTCGCGGACCTGGGCGGCCGTCAGCTTGGCGACCTTGGTCTTGTGCGGCTCGCCGGAGCCCTTGTCCACACCCGCGGCCTTGAGGATCAGCTTGGCGGCCGGCGGAGTCTTCGTGACGAAGGTGAAGGAACGGTCCTCGTAGACCGTGATCTCCACCGGCACGACCATGCCACGCTGCGACTCGGTCGCGGCGTTGTAGGCCTTGCAGAACTCCATGATGTTGACGCCGTGCTGACCGAGCGCGGGGCCGACCGGCGGGGCCGGGTTCGCCGCACCGGCGTTGATCTGGAGCTTGATAAGCCCCGTGACCTTCTTCTTCTTGGGAGGCATTGCTCTCTCCGGGTCCTAGTGAGAGTGTTTCGCCGCCAATTCCGGTCATCCGGATGGAGGCATACCGCACAACGATAACGGGTATAGCTGTGCGACCAAAAACCCAGCAGGTCAGAGGGGCTGCGAAGCCCCTCTGACCTGCTGGGTAGGCGTGTGTCCAGAAAGCGGCGGAGCCGCTAGTTCTTCTGGATCTGGTCGAAGCTGAGCTCGACCGGGGTCTCGCGGCCGAAGATCTCGACGAGGCCCTTGACCTTCTTCGAGTCGGCGTTGATCTCGTTGATCGTGGCCTGGAGCGTCGCGAACGGACCGTCGGTGACGGTGACCGAGTCGCCCACCTCGAAGTCCAGCACCTGGACCTCGACCTTGCGGGACGGAGCGGGCTTGCCCTCGGCCTCGGCGGCCTCGCGGGCGGCCTTCTCCTCGGCCTCCGGGGCGAGCATCTTGACGATCTCGTCCAGGGTCAGCGGGTACGGGTCGTAGGCGTTGCCCACGAAGCCGGTGACGCCGGGCGTGTTGCGCACGACGCCCCAGGACTCGTTCGTCAGGTCCATGCGCACCAGGACATAGCCGGGGAGCTTGTTCTGCCGGACGTTCTTGCGCTCGCCGTTCTTGATCTGGACGATCTCTTCCTCGGGCACTTCGGCCTGGTAGATGAAGTCCTCGACGTTGAGCGAGACGGCGCGCTGCTCCAGGTTGGCCTTCACGCGCTTCTCGTAACCGGCGTACGTGTGGATGACGTACCACTCGCCGGGGAGACCGCGGAGCTCGTCACGCAGGGCGGCGACGGGGTCGACGGGGGCGGCCGGCTCAGCGGCTTCCTCGTCGGCGCTCTCGTCCTCGACCTCGACCGCCTCGGCGGCCTCGACCTCGACCGCCTCGACAGCCTCTTCCTCGGCTGCTTCGGCAGCGGCCTCGGCGGTCTCGGCCTGGTCCGCGGAGTCAGCAGCCTCAACGACGTCGAGCTCGTCCTTGGCGGACTCGGAGGAGCCAGCCTCGGGCTCGACGGCGTCGTTCAGGTTCGGGTCAGACACGATGGCTGCTTCTTCCTGGATACAAAGGGGTGGAACGTGCGAAAGGGGCGCCGGTCGGACGCCCTTCGCGGGATCAGCCGAAGATGTATTTGACGACCCGCGCGAATCCCATGTCGAGAACGGTAACGATACCGATCATGACGACGACGAAGACGATCACCACGGTGGTGTACGTCGTCAGCTGGCTACGGGTCGGCCAGACAACCTTACGGAGTTCGGCGACGATCTGGCGGTAGAACAGCGCGAGACGGCCCAGAGGGCCCTTCTTGCCGCGCTTGCCGCCCTTCCGAGTCTTCTTCTTCGACTCGGGAGCTTCATCATCGGCATCAGGCATGTCGATGGAGCCCACGGCGTCCGTCACGCTACTCACCTGATTCCGGGTCGTGGCCGTGCCGCGCCCGGTGGAGCCGCACGGCTGTGCAATGAAGTACGTACATGCGCACACATCCTGGCGAAGGAGTGTGTAGCAGGGCCGGAGGGACTTGAACCCCCAACCGCTGGTTTTGGAGACCAGTGCTCTACCAATTGAGCTACGACCCTTTGTGGTTTCCACCAACCTACCGCATCTTTCCCGGTGACCGGGTGCAGGAACGGTGCGGCTGGTGAAGGCCAACGACAGGTGAGTGTACGTGCTCGGGGCCGCTGCGTCGAACAGACAACTACCGACCGGTCCTGTCCGGTTCCTGTCCGAGTGCGGTCCGGTCCCTGAAACGCGTGCGCCAAGGGCTTTTCCGGTCTGCGAGCATGGCCCCATGAGCGCTGCAACTTCCCCGTCCGAGCGCCGGGTCTCCGCCCGCATCGGTGCGATCTCCGAGTCCGCGACCCTCGCCGTCGACGCCAAGGCCAAGGCCCTCAAGGCCGCCGGGCGGCCGGTGATCGGCTTCGGGGCGGGCGAGCCCGACTTCCCGACCCCCGACTACATCGTCGACGCCGCGGTCGAGGCCTGCCGCACCCCGAAGTACCACCGCTACACCCCGGCCGGTGGGCTCCCCGAGCTCAAGGCCGCCATCGCGGCGAAGACGCTGCGCGACTCCGGCTACGAGGTCGAGGCCGGCCAGATCCTGGTGACCAACGGCGGCAAGCAGGCCATCTACGAGGCCTTCGCCGCGATCCTGGACCCGGGCGACGAGGTCATCGTCCCCGCCCCGTACTGGACCACCTACCCCGAGTCGATCCGGCTCGCGGGCGGTGTCCCGGTCGAGGTCGTCGCCGACGAGACCACCGGCTACCGGGTCTCCGTCGAGCAGCTGGAGGCCGCGCGCACGGAGCGGACGAAGGTCGTCCTGTTCGTCTCGCCGTCCAACCCGACCGGTGCCGTCTACAGCGAGGCCGACAGCGAGGCGATCGGCCGCTGGGCCGCCGAGCACGGCCTGTGGGTTCTCACCGACGAGATCTACGAGCACCTCGTCTACGGCGACGCGACCTTCACCTCGCTCCCGGCGCTCGTCCCGGAGCTGCGCGACAAGTGCATCGTCGTCAACGGTGTCGCCAAGACGTACGCGATGACCGGCTGGCGGGTGGGCTGGATCATCGGCCCGAAGGACGTGGTGAAGGCCGCGACCAACCTCCAGTCGCACGCCACCTCGAACGTCTCCAACGTCGCCCAGGTCGCCGCGCTCGCCGCCGTCTCGGGCCCGCTGGACGCCGTCGCCGAGATGCGTACCGCCTTCGACCGCCGCCGCAAGCTGATCGTGCGGATGCTCAACGAGATCGACGGCGTGCTCTGCCCGGAGCCCGAGGGCGCGTTCTACGCCTACCCGTCGGTGAAGGGGCTGCTCGGCAAGGAGATCCGCGGCAGGCGCCCGGCCGACTCGGTCGAGCTGGCCGCCCTGATCCTGGACGAGGCCGAGGTCGCCGTCGTGCCGGGCGAGGCCTTCGGCACCCCGGGCTATCTGCGCCTGTCGTACGCCCTGGGCGACGACGACCTCGTCGAGGGCGTCTCGCGGATCCAGAAGCTGCTGGGCGAGGCCAAGGCCTGACAAGCCCCACTGCCCACCGGGAGTGCCCCCGCCGCCGGAATCCACCCGGCGGCGGGGGCACTTTTTGTTCGACCGGCACCCCAAACGGGAAAGCGGCTACCGCTCCGGCCCGCCGTGCGGCAGGATCTTCCGATGGAGCGTGATGTACGTCTGTTGCCCAAGGCCCACCTGCACCTGCACTTCACCGGGTCGATGCGGCCCACCACCCTGCTCGAACTGGCCGACAAGTACGGGGTCCACCTCCCGGACGCCCTGACCGGCGGCGAGCCGCCCAAGCTGCGGGCCACCGACGAGCGCGGCTGGTTCCGTTTCCAGCGGCTCTACGACATCGCCCGGTCCTGCCTGCGGTCCCCCGAGGACATCCACCGCCTGGTCCGCGAGAGCGCCCAGGAGGACGTCGCGGACGGCTCGGGCTGGCTGGAGATCCAGGTCGACCCCACCTCGTACGCCCCGCTGCTCGGTGGGCTGATCCCGGCCATCGAGATCATCCTCGACGCCGTGGACAGCGCCTCCCGGGACACCGGCCTGGGCATGCGCGTGGTGATCGCCGCCAACCGGATGAAGCACCCGCTGGACGCCCGGACCCTGGCGCGGCTGGCCGTGCGGTACGCCGACCGGGGCGTCGTGGGCTTCGGGCTCTCCAACGACGAGCGGCGGGGGATGGCCCGCGACTTCGACCGGGCCTTCGCCATCGCGCGGGACGGCGGCCTGCTGGCGGCTCCGCACGGCGGCGAGCTGGCCGGGCCGTCCAGTGTGCGCGACTGCCTCGACGACCTGGACGCCTCGCGCATCGGCCACGGCGTCCGGGCCGCCGAGGACCCCCGGCTGCTGCGCAAGCTCGCCGAGCGGGGGGTGACCTGCGAGGTCTGCCCGTCGTCCAATGTGGCGCTCGGCGTCTACGAGAAGCCCGCCGACGTCCCTCTGCGCACCCTGTTCGACGCGGGCGTGCCGCTGGCGCTGGGGGCGGACGACCCGCTGCTGTTCGGTTCGCGGCTGGCCGCCCAGTACGAGCTGGTGCGCCGTCACCACAACTTCACCGACGAGGAGCTGGCCGAGCTGGCACGCCAGTCGGTACGGGGGTCGGCGGCGCCCGTCGACGTACGGGAGAAGCTGCTGTCGGGGATCGACGACTGGCTGGCTAGCTGATCCCGGCCAGCAGGGTGCGGGCGATCGCGGTGGCGAACTCGTCCAGGGGCTGCGGGGGCGTGCCGCCGGGGAGCGTGGAGTAGGCGAAGGCCCGCTGGGCGCAGGCGCCGAGGAGCAGGGAGGCGGCGGCGTAGGTGTCGGCGTCCGCCCGGATCCGGCCCGCGTCCTGTTCGGCGCGCAGGTAGGCGTCGAGCTGCTGGATCGGGCGGTGGGGGCCGGTCCCCAGGTCGCGCATGCCCTGCTCGTGGCGGTGCTTGAGCTGGGGTTCGGCGTACAGGGAGGCGGCCATCGGGAAGGTCTGCTCGTAGAACAGGGCGGCCTGCCGGGCGATGTCGGTGAGGTGGTCCTCGATGCCGCCCTCTCCGGCGGCCAGGCCGCTCAGCAGGTTTCCGAGCTTGGGCAGCCGTTCCGCGAGGACGGTGACGAACAGCTCCTCCTTGCTGCTGAAGTACTTGTAGAGCGCCGCCTCGGAGCAGTCGGCCGCCCGGGCGATCTCCTTGGTGGTGGTCCGGGCGAGGCCGATGGAGAGCATCAGGTCGTGGGCCGCGTCGACGATCCGCGCGCGGGCGGGCTTCTGGTCCATGGGCGCTCCAAGCGGGCGTGGGCCCGGGCAGTGTTGACGATCACACGGGGTTCGCCCACCCTAGAGGTTAGTGAACACTCACCCACCGAGGGGCGCACCATGAGACTCACCGTGTTCGGAGCGACCGGCGGTGTCGGCCAGGAGATCGTGGGGCAGGCACTGGCGGCGGGCCACGAGGTGACGGTCGTGGTCCGCGATCCCGCGGGGCTCCCGGAGTCCCTGGCGGGCGCCGCGCTGCACGCGGCCGTCCCACTGGACGATGCGGCGGCGGTGCGGGGGGCGGTGGCCGGGCGGGACGCGGTGCTGTCCGGGCTGGGGTCGCGCGGCCGGAAGGCGAACGGGATCGCCGAGCGGCTGACCGGGCGGATCCTGACGGCGATGGAGGCCGAGGACGTACGGCGGCTGGTGGTGGTGAGCGCGGCGCCGGTCGGACCCGAGGCGGTGGGAGATCCGCTGATGGACCGGCTGACGCGCAGGGTGATCGGGGCGATTCTGTCGGATCTGTACGCGGATCTCGCCCGGATGGAGGCGGTGCTGGCCCACAGTGCGGCGGACTGGACGTCGGTACGGCCCCCGAAGCTGACGAACGGTCCGCGCACCGGGGTCTACCGGCGGGTGGTGGGCGGTACGCCGCGCAGCGGCCGGTCGATCTCCCGGGCCGATGTGGCGCACGCGATGCTCGCGATGCTCGACGACCCGGGGACCGTGGAACAGGGCGTGGGCATCGCCTACTGAGCGGCTGCCGCGCCCGTACGGCTCACAGGCTGACGCCGACCGTCACCGGCTCGTTGACGAGGGTCACGCCGAAGGCGTCGTGGACCCCGGCGACGACTTCGCGGGCCAGGGCCAGCAGGTCTTCGGTGGTGGCCGTGCCCCGGTTGGTGAGGGCGAGGGTGTGCTTGGTGGAGATCCGGGCGGGGCCGCCGCCGTAGCCCTTGGTGAATCCGGCCCGGTCGATCAGCCAGGCCGCCGACGTCTTGGTGCGGCCGTCCCCGGCGGGGAACGCCGGAGGCGTCACGTCCGGGCCGAGGCGGTCGCGGACCCGGGTGAGGAAGTCCTCGTACGCGGCCGGTTCGAGGATCGGGTTGGTGAAGAAGGACCCTGCCGACCAGGTGTCGTGGTCCTCCGGGTCGAGCACCATGCCCTTGCCGGCGCGGAGCTTCAGCACGGTTTCCCGGGCCGCCGACGCGGGAACGCGCTCGCCCTGTTCGACGCCCATCGCCCTGGCCGTTTCGGGGTACCTCAGGGGCGCGGAAAGCCCGGCGGCCTCTTCCAGCTCGAATCGGACACGGAGCACCACGAAGCGGTCGGGTTCCGCCTTGAAGCGACTGTGGCGGTACGAGAAGGCGCACTCCGCGTTCGGAATCGTCACGGTCTCCCGGGTGCGCCGGTCGTAGGCGACGACTTCCGTGATCGTGGAGGACACCTCCTGCCCGTACGCCCCGACGTTCTGGATCGGCGTCGCGCCGGCGGAGCCGGGGATACCCGCCAGGCACTCGATGCCCGCGAGGCCCGCCTCGACGGTCCGGGCGACGGCGTCGGTCCACACCTCACCGGCGGCCAGCTCCAACGACGCTCCGGAGAGCGTGAATCCCTTGGTGGCGATGCGCACCGCGGTCCCGTCGAAGCCCTTGTCCCCGATGACCAGGTTCGAGCCGCCGCCGATCACCAGCAGCGGGGTACCGCTGTCGTCGGCCTCGCGCACGGCGGCGACCACCTCGGCGTCGGTCGTGGCCGTCAGCAGCCGGGCGGCGGGGCCGCCAAGCCGGAAGGTGGTCAGGGGGGCGAGGGGGGCGTCGTGGAGTTCCTGCACGGGGACAAGAGTACGGTCCGTGGCTCCGCCCCCCGTGCGGGCCACGGACCGTGGGCCTCCCCCACCGGCTCAGGCGGCCACCGCGTCCCGTTCCGCGGCGTCCCGCGTCTCCGGGTCCCGGGCGGGCCCGGCCCCACTGCGGCGGCCCGGGATCAGGAGCGCGACGAGCGCGCCCAGGGCCACCGCTCCGGCCCCGATCCAGAGGGCGGGGACGGTCCCGTCCGCGAACAGCCGCGGCGAGCCGTAGCCGCCCCGCGCGGCGAAGACCGAGGCGAGGACCGCGACTCCGAGCGCACCGCCGACCTCCCGGAGCGCGTTGTTGGCCCCGGAAGCGATGCCCTGTTCCCCGGCGCGGACGCTGGACAGCACGAGGCTCGCGGCCGGCGCGAAGTACATCGCCATGCCGACCCCGCCGATGACCAGGGCGGGCAACTGGGCGGCGTAACTCACGTCCGGTTCGACGACCACGGCGAACAGGGTCAGCCCGAGGGCCTGGAGCGCCAGCCCGGCCACCACGACCGGCCGCCCCCCGAAGCGGTCGGAGAGATACCCGGCGAGCGGGGCGACGAGGATCGGCATCCCGGTCCAGGGCAGCATGCGCAGACCGGCCTCGGTGGGCGAGTGCCCCAGCCCGTTCTGGAGGAACTGACTGAGCAGGAAGATCGACCCGAACATCCCGAAGAACATCAGCAGGCTCGCCACGTTGATCCCGAGGAAGGCCCGGCCCCGGAAGAGCCGCATCGGCAGCATCGGGTTCTCCGCCCGGTTGCCGTGGTGCACGAACAGGCCGAGCAGGGCCGTGCCCGCGATCAGCCCGGTCAGGACGAGGGGGCTGGTCCACCCGTGGCTCGCGGTGTTGACCAGGGCGTAGACGATGCCGAAGAGGCCCGCGCTGACCAGGGCCGTGCCGCGGATGTCCAGCGGCGCCCTGGGGGCGTACGACTCGGTGAGCCGCAGCCGGGCCAGCGGCAGCAGCAGCAGGCCGAGCGGCACGTTCAGCCAGAAGATCCACTGCCAGGAGATGTGCTCGGTCAGCGCACCGCCGATCAGCGGCCCGCTGGCCACGGCCACACCGTTCACCGCGCCGAAGAGGCCCAGCGCCGCGCCCCGCCGCTCGGGCGGAACGGCGGCACCGATCAGGGTGAGCGTCAGCGGCATCATGATCGCCGCGCCGACGCCCTGGACCGCGCGGAACGCGATGAGCTCCTCGATGCCCGGTGACAGGGCGGCCGCGGCGGAGGCGGCCGTGAAGACGCCGAGGCCGACCAGGAACAGCCGCCGCCTGCCGAAGCGGTCCCCGAGCGCCGCACCGAGCATCAGCAGCACGGCGAAGGTCAGGGTGTACGCGTTCACCGTCCACTCCAGCTCCTCCAGCCCGCCGCCGAGGCTCTCGCGGATGGAGGGAAGGGCGGTGGTGACGACGAGGTTGTCCAGGGCCGCCATGAATCCGGCGACGCTGGTGATGACGAGGGTCCAGACCGCTCTTCCGCGGTCCGCCCTGCCGTGCTGCTCGTTCATTTCTCCCCCTGCTGATCAGTTCCCGCCGATCAGACCTGGTAATTAGTTATTGATCACTAACTTCTACGGACAGAAATCCGGGCGGACCCGGAGCGCGCTGTTCACTCGGTGGGCCTGCCCGAGACGTAGAACCCCGACCAGACGCGGTGGCCGCCCGGAAAGCCGAGCGAGGCGAGCGTGTTGACGAGCATCCCGTACGCCAGGAACGTCGTCGTCTCGCTCTCGTCGGCTCCGAGCGTGATGTGGACGTCGTCCCACATCCGCACCCAGGCCGCCCGCAGGGACTCGCCGAACGCATGGTCCCCGGCGGCCTCCGCCGCGGCGACGGCCGCGTACATCTGCATCTGCATCATCAGCTTCTCGCCGTCGTCGACGATCAGCCGCTGGTACGCCGCGGCCATGGCGTGCAGCGCCTCCTCCCCCTCCAGCCCCTTCGATGCCGCCGCGAACACCTGGCGGGTGTCCTCCAGGCAGCGTTCGGCGGCGGCGAGGAACATGGCCTGCTTGTTGGGGAAGAGCCGGAAGAGATACGGCTGGGAGACACCGACCCGCCGGGCGATCACCTCGGTGGACGTGCCGTTGTAGCCGCCGCGGGCGAACTCAGTGATCGCCGCCCGGACGACGCTCTCCCGCCGCTCCTCCGCACTCATCCTGACCATGAAGCCAAGTTATTGCCCAATCACTAACTTGGTCAAGGGGCCGGAGGGACCGGGACGGAAGTAAGGGGCGCCCCCCACAGAGGGCACCCCCTACCGGCCCGGGACGCTCCCGGGCGCACAACCGGCGTACGCCTCAGGCGAGCCGCACGACGGCGCGGGACAGCCCCAGCACCTTCTTCCCGTCGCACATCGCGACCAGGTCCACGCGGACCAGGTTGCCCTCCAGCTTGGCCCCGACCTTGGCGCTGACCTCGATCAGCGCGCCCTTGTCGTCGTTGGGCACGACGACCGGCTTGGTGAACCGGACCCCGTAGTCGACGACCGCGCCCGGATCGCCGGCCCAGTCCGTGACCACGCGGATCGCCTCGGCCATCGTGAACATGCCGTGCGCGATCACGTCCGGCAGCCCGACCTCGCGCGCGAACTTCTCGTTCCAGTGGATCGGGTTGAAGTCGCCCGACGCGCCCGCGTACTGCACGAGCGTCGCCCGCGTCACCGGGAACGACTGCGCGGGCAGTTCCGTACCGACCTCGACCGACTCGTAAGAGACCTTCGCCGTCATCACGCCTCCTCGGCGGCGCGCGCCACCAGCTTCGTCAACGCCGTCACGACCAGCTCACCGGCCTCGTCGCGCACATCCCCGCGAATGTCCAGAACATCGTTGCCCGCCAGGGACTTGATGCTCTCGATCGTCGACGTGACCGTCAGCCGGTCCCCCGCCCGCACCGGACGCACGTACGAGAACTTCTGGTCACCGTGCACCACCCGGCTGTAGTCCAGACCCAGCTGCGGGTCCTGCACCACTTCCCCGGCGGCCCGGTGGGTGATCGAGAAGACGAAGGTGGGCGGCGCGATCACGTCGGGATGGCCCAGTGCGCGGGCGGCCTCCACATCGACGTACGCCGGATGGGCATCGCCCACCGCCTCGGCGAACTCTCGGATCTTCTCCCGGCCGACCTCGTACGCCGGGGTGGGCGGATAGGTCCGCCCCACGAAGGACTGGTCGAGCGCCATGAGCTCGCTACCTCCTGATGGAAAGACGTGGAAAGACGAAGCGGGGGCGGCCCCGTGCGGGGAACGACCCCGTACAACGACACGAGGCCGCCCCCAGAGGGGACGGCCTCGTGTACGAGCCTGATTCAGCGCGTTTCGCGGTGCGCGGTGTGCGAGTTGCAGCGCGGGCAGTGCTTCTTCATCTCAAGACGGTCCGGGTTGTTACGCCGGTTCTTCTTGGTGATGTAGTTCCGCTCCTTGCACTCCACGCAGGCCAGCGTGATCTTCGGGCGGACGTCGGTGGCAGCCACGTGAGTGCTCCTTGGACGGACGGATGGACGGATGAACGCATAAAAGAGTAGCCGATCGAAGGACCGACCCAACAATCGGCTACCGTTAGTAGCGGTGACCGGACTTGAACCGGTGACACAGCGATTATGAGCCGCTTGCTCTACCGACTGAGCTACACCGCTTTGATGATGAGTCACCCCGCCGAAGCGGGGTTTCCCGATCACCAGAGCCCCAATGCGGAATCGAACCGCAGACCTTCTCCTTACCATGGAGACGCTCTACCGACTGAGCTATTGGGGCGAGCGATGAAGACATTACACGGTCCTGGGCCGGTTGCCCAAATCCGTTTCGGTAGCGTCCCCCGGGGCCCTCTCCGGCCCCGCCCACACCCCCTGATCAGGCCTTGATCCAGCCCGCAACGCCCTCCGGGCCGGACGTCGCCCGGGGCCGGAAAAGGCCCACCGGTACGACTATTGCGCTCTTCCCGGAAGCCGCCGTGCCAGGCGTCGCGGACCCGGCCATGATCGGCGGGACCCCTGAAGGCGTCCCGCCGGCGAGCCGGCACAAGCGGCAGGACGCCCCCTGCGACAAGACACCCCTCAAGGCCCGGCCCACTACTCCGCGTGACCTTGCACCCGCCCCCTTGCACCCCTTCCAGGAGCGCGATGCCCGACAGCCAGCCGCGGCGGCCCGACGACAACGCGCCGGACAGCGCCGACGCGGCCACCACCGCCGACACCCCCGCCCTCGTCCTCAGCGGCGCCCGGCTCATCGACGGCCGCACCGTCGACGTACGCCTCAGCGGCAGCCGCATCGAGGCCGTCGGGACCGCGGGGAGCCTCACCGCCCGGGGCTCCCGTATCGACCTCCGGGGCTATCTCCTGCTCCCCGCCCCCGCCGAACCCCACGCCCACAGCGACACCGCGCTCACCGCGGACAGCGCGGCCCCCGACAGCCCGGGCCCCGCCTCCCACCGCACCGAGGACATCCAGCGCCGCGCCACCGAGGCGGCTCTCCTCCAGCTCGGCCACGGCGCGACCGCCCTGCGCACCCACGTCCGCATCGGCGACGTCCAAGGCCTCGCCCCGCTCGAAGCCGTCCTACAGGCCCGGCGCTCCCTGCGCGGCCTCACCGACCTCACACCCGTCGCGGTCCCCCGCCTCCTCACCGGCGTCGCCGGGGCGGACGGCCTCGCGATGCTCCGCGACGCGGTGAAGATGGGTGCTGCGGTCGTCGGCGGCCGCCCCGACCTCGACCCGGACCCCATCGGCTACACCGAGGCCGTCCTGGAGGTCGCCGCCGAACACGGCTGCCCGGTGGACCTGCACACCGACGCCGACGACCCCGCCCGGCTGGGCCGGCTCGCCGCCATGGCCGCCGGACTGCGCCCCGGCGTCACGCTCGGCCCCTGTTCGGGACTGGCCCACCTGCCCCTGAACATCGCCGCCCGCGCCGCCGACCAGCTCGCCGCCGCGGGGATCACCGTCGTCTGCCTGCCCCAGGGCGGCTGCACCGGCGCGGAACGCCGTACGACCGCCCCCGTACGCCTCCTGCGCTCCGCCGGCGTACGCCTCACGGCGGGCAGCGGGGCGCTGCGCGACACCGCGAACCCGGTCGGCCGCGGCGACCCCCTCGAAGCGGCGTACCTCCTCGCCTCGCAGATCGGACTGCGCGCCGAACAGGCGTACGCGATGGTCTCCGCCACCGCCCGCGCCACCCTCTGCCTGCCCAGCGTGCGCGTCGAGGCGGGCTTCCCCGCCGAACTCCTCGCCGTACGGGGCGAACGGCTCTCCCCCGCGCTCTCCCTCGCCTACAGCCGCATCGTCATCCACCGCGGCCGCATCGTCGCCCGCACCAGCGCCGTACGCGAGTACTGCGACTCCGACCCGGACTCCGAAGCCGCCACGGGCCCCGGCCTCCCGCGCCAGGGGCGACCCGACTCCGGTACGGGGCCCAGGAACTGAGCGGGAGGCTGCCTCCGGGCGTACGGTCGGAGGTATGCGCATTGTCATCGCAGGTGGACACGGACAGATCGCACTGCGGCTGGAGCGGCTGCTCGCCGCACGCGGGGATGAAGCCGTAGGGATCATCCGCAACCCCCAGCAGAGCCAGGACCTCATCGAAGCCGGTGCCCAACCCGCCGTGCTGGACCTCGAATCGGCCACCGTCGAACAGACCGCGGAGGTTCTGCGCGGCGCCGACGCGGCCGTCTTCGCGGCGGGCGCGGGCCCCAACAGCGGCACCGCCCGCAAGGACACCGTCGACCGCGCCGCGGCCGTGCTGTTCGCCGACGCGGCCGAGGCGGCGGGCGTCCGCCGCTACGTCGTCGTCTCCTCCATGGGCGCCGACCCCGATCACCCCGGCGACGAGGTCTTCGACGTCTACCTGCGGGCCAAGGGCGCCGCCGACGCCGACGTACGCTCCCGTACCGCACTGGACTGGACGATCCTGCGCCCCGGCATGCTCACCAGCGACGCGGGCACCGGACGGGTCCTCCTCGCCGCGTCGACGGGCCGCGGCCCCATCCCCCGCGACGACGTGGCGGCCACGCTGCTGGAGCTGCTGGACACCCCGGCGACGGCGGGCCTCACTCTGGAGGCGATCTCGGGGAACGTGCCGATCGCGGTGGCCGTGAAGGACGTCGCGGGCAACTGACCGGCGCCCGGGCCGGGGTCCGGAAAGGCCCGCAAGGCCCCCTGCCGGATCCCGGTAAGGCCCCCGGCAACGAGGAAGCCCCCGACCAGAAGGACTGGTCGGGGGCTTCGTTCGCGTGGCGGCGCCAGGGTTCGAACCTGGGTAGGCTGAGCCGGCAGATTTACAGTCTGCTCCCTTTGGCCACTCGGGCACACCGCCTCGAACGACGCGTCGGATCTCGTGCTGATCTCCTTGGCGACGACGTAAACAATACCTGATGGCCAGGGGTGCTCCGCCACCTGATTGTTCCGCAGCCGGAGGGGACAACCTTGGCCCCTCCCGTTCGGGTCGGACCGGATCCCGGCCCCCGCGGAGCCCGGTATGGCCCGAACGCGAGGGCCTAGGCTTTGCGCTGTAACCCCCAGCATTCGACGCAAGGAGCCACACGTCATGGCCGACTCCAGTTTCGACATCGTCTCGAAGGTCGAGCGGCAGGAGGTCGACAACGCCCTCAACCAGGCCGCCAAGGAGATCTCCCAGCGCTACGACTTCAAGGGCACGGGCGCCTCGATCACGTGGTCGGGCGAGAAGATCCTGATGGAGGCGAACGGCGAGGAGCGCGTCAAGGCCATCCTCGACATCTTCCAGTCCAAGCTGATCAAGCGCGGCATCTCGCTGAAGTCGCTGGACGCCGGTGAGCCTCAGCTGTCCGGCAAGGAGTACAAGATCTTCGCCTCGATCGAGGAAGGCATCTCCCAGGAGAACGCCAAGAAGGTGGCGAAGGTGATCCGCGACGAGGGCCCGAAGGGCGTCAAGGCGCAGGTCCAGGGAGACGAGCTGCGCGTCAGCTCGAAGAGCCGGGACGACCTCCAGGCCGTTCAGGCGCTCCTGAAGGGCAAGGACTTCGACTTCGCGATCCAGTTCGTGAACTACCGGTAGTCGACCGCACCGTGGGGCACCCCGTCGAGATCGGCCTCGACGGGGTGCCCTCTCCGTTTCCGGCCCTGGGCGTGATGTCCGAATACCGCCAGTGGCCGGACGGCGGGGAGGCGCAGACTGGTCGTACGGATCGGGGACGAACAGCGAGGCGGGACGACGGCATGACGACGATCTACGCGCGGGTGGACAGCCCGCTGGGCGAGTTGCTGCTGGTCGGCGAGGTGCCGGGCGGCTCCGGTGCGGCCGGGGGCGCGGGGGTCCGGTTGCGGTCGCTGTCGGTGCCCGGGCAGAAGGGCGGGGCGGTCGTCCAGGACGGATGGCAGCACGCCCCCGAGGCGTTCACGGAGATCACCGGGCAGCTGGAGGCGTACTTCGCGGGGAGCTCGACACGCTTCGACGTGGCGTTCGCCCAGGGCGTGGGTACGGAATTCCAGCGCCGGGTCTGGGAGGTGCTGGAGTCGATCCCGTACGGCAGGACGGTGTCGTACGGGGAGGTCGCCGCGCGGGTCGGGGCGTCGGGCGCCGGGGTGCGTGCGGTGGGCACGGCGATCGGGCGCAATCCGTTGCTGGTCGTCCGCCCGTGCCACCGGGTGATCGGGGCGGACGGGGCCCTGCGGGGGTACGCGGGCGGGCTGGAGCGGAAGAAGTTGCTGCTGGGGCTTGAGGGCGCGGTGGGCTGAGCCGTGTCCCGTCAGGTTCCGCAGGCGTCGGACGGGCTCTTCCGACGGCCGCGGAGGGCTGTCGCGCCGGGTGCCGTGCATGTGCCGGAGTGGCTGCCGGTGGAGCGGCGGGCCGAGCTGGTGTCGGCGTGCCGGGAGTGGGCGCGGGGTCCGGTTCCGCTGCGGCACACGGCGCTGCCGGGCGGCGGGGTGATGTCGGTGCGGACGGTGTGCCTGGGGTGGCACTGGCAGCCGTACCGGTACGCGCGTACGGCGGACGACGTGAACGGCGCCCGGGTGGCAGCGTTCCCGGACTGGCTGGCCGATCTGGGGCGGGCGGCGGTGGCCGAGGCTTACCAGGACGACCGTGCGGCGGAGGCGTTCGCTCCGGATACCGCGTTGATCAATTTCTACGACGACGCAGCGCGGATGGGGATGCACCAGGACAAGGAGGAGCGGTCGGTTGCTCCTGTGGTGTCGTTGAGCATCGGGGCGACGTGCCTGTTCCGCTTCGGGAACACGGAGGGGCGTGGACGGCCCTACACGGACGTCGAGTTGGCGTCCGGCGATCTCTTCGTCTTCGGCGGGCCGTCGCGTTTCGCGTTCCACGGGGTGCCGAAGGTGTACGCGGGATCGGCCGACCCTGCGGCGGGAATGCGGGGCGGCCGATTGAACCTCACGTTGCGGGAGACCGGACTGCGCTGACCGGCGTACGGCGTTGAGCTGACGGCGTGCGTCAGCGGCGTTCGCGGGAGTTGCCGAACAGCAGCCGGTAGGCGATGAGCAGGACCAGCGAACCGGCGATGGCGGCAAGCCAGGTCGCCGTGTCGTAGAAGTCGTTGCTGATGGGGCGGTCGAGGAAGTGGCTGGAGAGCCAGCCTCCGACGAAGGCCCCGGCGATGCCGATGAGGGTGGTGCCGATGATGCCGCCCGGGTCGCGTCCCGGGAGGAGGATTTTCGCTATGACTCCGGCGACCAGCCCGAGAATGATCCAACTGATGATGCCCATGTCGCTCCGCCTACCCCTTGCTTCGTCCTGAAACCCAAGACGCGGCGGGCAGGTGTTCGGTTGCACAGCTGCTCGGCAGGGCGGCCTTCCGCAGGGCGGCATCCCCCAGGGCGGCCGTCCGCAGGGCGGCATCCCCCAGGGCGGCCGTCCGCAGGGCGGCATCCCCCAGGGCGGCCGTCCGCAGGGCGGCATCCCTCACGACGGCCTCCAGTACGCGGATGTCGTCGGCGTTCTTCTCGGCGATCAGCCGGAACTGACGGGCCGTGCGTTCTCTGTCGACGGCGGTCGACGTTGTGCGGTCGTGCGGGGATCGCCAGCCGGATTCTCCGGATTCTTCGGCTCCGCCTCAGCCTGTGGCAGGCGGCCGTGCCGGACTAGCGGGTGGCGAAGGGCTGGTCCGTCGGAACGATCTCCTTGCCGAAGGGCATGAGGGAGACCGGGATCAGCTTGAAGTTGGCGATGCCCAGCGGGATACCGATGATCGTGATGCACAGGGCGATGCCGGTGGTGATGTGGCCGAGGGCGAGCCACCATCCGGCGAGGATCAGCCAGAGGACGTTCCCCGCGCAGGACGGCGACCCGGCGTCCCGGCGGTCGACGACGGTGTAGCCGAACGGCCAGAGGGCGTAGACGCCGATCCGGAAGGCGGCCACGCCGAAGGGGATGCCGATGATCGTGATGCAGAGCAGGACGCCTGCGAGCAGATAGCCGAGGAACATCCAGAAGCCGCAGAGGATGAGCCAGATGACGTTCAGGATGGTTTTCACGGGCGACGACCTGCCATCTGTTCTAGTCGGGCGATGCGCTCCGCCATCGGCGGGTGTGTCGAGAACATTCTCGCCATCCCCCGACCGGGCCGGAAGGGGTTCGCGATCATCATGTGGCTCGCGGTCTCGATCTTCGGCTCGGGCGGCAGCGGCAGCTGCTTCGTCCCGGCGTCCAGCTTGCGCAGGGCGCTGGCGAGGGCGAGCGGGTCCCCGGTGAGCTGGGCCCCGGAGGCGTCGGCCTCGTACTCACGCGAGCGGCTGACGGCGAGCTGGATGACCGAGGCGGCGAGCGGCCCCAGAATCATGATCAGGAGCATGCCGAGCAGGCCGGGGCCCTCGTCGTCGTTGGAGCGGCCCACCGGGATGAGCCAGGCGAAATTGACCAGGAACATCACGACGGAGGCGAGGGCTCCGGCCACGGACGAGATGAGGATGTCCCGGTTGTAGACGTGGCTCAGCTCATGGCCGAGGACACCGCGCAGCTCGCGTTCGTCGAGGATCTGGAGGATGCCCTCGGTGCAGCAGACGGCGGCGTTGCGCGGATTGCGGCCGGTGGCGAACGCGTTGGGCGCCTGCGTCGGGGAGATGTAGAGGCGCGGCATGGGCTGTCGGGCCGCCGTGGAGAGCTCGCGGACGATGCGGTAGAGCTGCGGGGCCTCGAATTCGCTGACGGGGCGGGCCCGCATGGCCCGCAGGGCCAGCTTGTCGCTGTTCCAGTACGCGTACGCGTTGGTGCCCAGGGCCACCAGGAGCGCGACGAACAGGCCGGTGCGTCCGAAGAAGCTGCCGATGACGATGATGAGTGCGGACAGTCCCCCGAGGAGTACGGCGGTCTTCAGCCCGTTGTGCCGGCGGTGCACGGTACGCCCTCCAAGTGGTGCAGCAGGGGAACCCTTTGCATGGTGGTGCTCCACTCCCCAGTGGAGCCTCCCGTACTGGTCAACGCCAGGCGACAGGAGCTAGTTCCCTTGTGCGTGCGGCCGGAGGGCGGGGCTGGGCGGCGTGTTCAGGCCGGTCCGGCCCCCGGGCCCGTACGGGATGGCACTGGGCCGTACGGGTGGCGGGGCGTCCTGCTTGTGGTGCGGTGGGGTCAGTGCTGCTGGACGGGGAGCTTGGAGAGGGAGAGCGCCTCGGATTCGGGCTCGACCTCACTGGTGCAGTGGCCGCAGCGGGAGGCGATGGCGGGGATCTCGCTGAAGCAGCGGGGGCAGTCGCGCAGGGCGGCCTTGATGTCGACGGCCTCTTCCTTGGCGAAGCGGTTCTGCACCTTGGTCATGGGGACCACGACACAGAAGTAGAGGACCGCGGCGGTGATGAGGAAGGCGATGGCGGCGGCGAGGAACTTTCCGTACGGGAAGATCGCTCCCTCGACGGTGAACTCCGCCGTGCTGAAGTCGCCGACCGAGCCGGTGGCGAGGCCGATCAGCGGGGTGATGAAGGCGGTGCTGAAGCCCGTGACGACGGCGGTGAACGCCGCGCCGACCGCGAGCCCGATCGCCATCGAGATGACGTTTCCGCGCAGGATGAAGTCCTTGAACCCGTTCAGCACTGCTCTCTCTCCTCGTGTCCTGGTACGTCCTCGCCGTGTACGTGACGTACGCAGCCAAGACCTTGCCCTGCGCGGGCGGGCACGGGCAAACCGATCTTGCGGGCGTTGTGCGGGCCTCAGAAGAGGTTGACGGCGGCGAAACGCAGGACCAGCTGCGGGGCTCCGGAGAGGAGGACTCCGGCGGCCGCGGTGAGGACGAGCGCAGTGGTGAGCGGGGACGGAGCGTGGAATCCGCGGGCCCCGGAGGCCGGAGTTCCGGTGGTCCGCGGAGTGCGGGCCCGGGCCGATTCCACCGTGGTTTCCGGCGTACGGAACAGGATCGCGGTCCACCGAAGGTAGTAATAGAGCGCGATCACCACGTTGACGGCCATCACGACGGCGAGCCAGCCGAGCCCCGCGTCGACGGCCGCCGAGAAGACCGCGACCTTCGCGAAGAGGCCGATGATGCCGGGCGGCAGTCCGGCCAGGCAGAGCAGGAAGAAGCCGAGGGCGAGGGCGGCGAGGGGCCGGGTCGTGCAGAGGCCCCGGTAGTCGGCGATGCGGTTGCCGGGATGCGCGCGGGCCACGAGGGCGGCGACGGTGAACGCGCCCAGGTTCACGACGGCGTACATCAGGGCGTACGCGACGGTGGCGCCGATCTGCTCGTCGCTGGAGTACGCGGCGGCCGCGATCGGGACGAGCAGGTAGCCGGCCTGGGCGACGGAGGACCAGGCGAGGAGCCGGACGGCACTGCGGGCGCGGGTGCCGTCCTGGCGGAGGGCGGCGACGTTCCCGACGGTCATGGTGAGCGCGGCGAGGACCGCGAGGGCGGGGCCCCAGACGTCGGCGTAGGAAGGGAACGCGATGACCGTGACCAGGATGATCCCCGAGAAGCCGACGGCCTTGCCGACGACGGAGAGGTAGGCGGCGATCGGGAGGGGCGCGCCGATGTAGGTGTCGGGGACCCAGAAGTGGAAGGGCGCGGCGGCGGTCTTGAAGGCGAAGCCGACGAGCGTGAGGGCGACGCCGGCCTTGGCGAGGGTGTCGAGCACCGGGGGCACGTCGGCGAGGCGGTCGGCGATCTCGGTGAGGTGCAGGGTGCCGGTGGTCGCGTAAACGAAGCTGACGCCGAGCAGCATGACGGCGGTGGCGACGACGGACGAGAGGAAGAACTTCAGCGCCGCTTCGGAGGAGCGGCGGTCACCGCGCTTGATGCCGACGAGGGCGAAGGCGGGCAGTGAGGCGACTTCGAGGGCGACGACGAGGGTGGCGAGGTCGCGGGAGGCGGGCAGGAGTGCGGCGCCCGCCGCGGAGGCCAGGAGGAGGAACCAGTACTCCCCTACGGGGAGTCCGCGCGTGTCGTCGAGGGAGAGCAGGACGGTGAGGAACGCGCCGCCGAGGACGAGGGCCTGGATGACGAGGGTGAAGTGGTCGGCGGTGTAGCTGCATGCCTGGGTACCGGTGGTGACGCAGAAGGTGGAACGGTCACCGGCGCGCAGGGGGATCAGGAGTACGAGGGCGGCGGCCAGCGCGGTGAGGGTGCCGTAGCCGAGAAGCCGTTTGCGGTGCGCGGGCAGGAACAGGTCGGTGACGAGGACGAGCAGGGCGGCCAGCGCGGTGAGGGTGGGGGGCGCGATGGCGAGCCAGTCGATGGTCTGGACGACGCTGGGGGCGGTGTCGGCCGCCGCGGCGAGGGCGCCCGGGGCGGTGCTGAGGTCCGCGGTCACGACTTGCCTCCTGCGAGGAGCTTCTGCACGGCCGGGTCGGTGAGGCCGAGGAGGACGGCGGGCCAGAGCCCGGCGAGGACGGTGAGGGCGGCGAGCGGGGTCCAGGCGGCGGCTTCGTAGCTCTGGATGTCGGCAAGCTGCGGGGTGGCGGTCGGCCGGGCCCCGGCGGCTCCGGTCGGCCGGGCCGTGTCGGCCGTCTGCGGGGACGGGGCACTGGGCGAGAGCTGGGAGTGGGGCGTGTGCTCGCCCATACAGACGCGGCGGACGACGATGAGCATGTACGCGGCGGTGAGCAGGGTGCCGAACGCCCCGATGGCCATGAAGGTGCGGAACGCGGGACGGCTGAGGCCTTCGGCGGGGCTGTAAGCGCCGAACAGCGTCAGCATCTCGCCCCAGAATCCGGCGAGTCCGGGCAGGCCGAGCGAGGCGACGGCGGCGAACGCGAGCAGCGCGCCGAGGCGGGGGGCGCGGCCGTAGAGGGCGGCCCCGGTAGCGCCGGCGAGGGTGTCGAGGTCGGCGGTTCCGTAGCGGTCCTTGACGGCGCCGACCAGGAAGAACAGCAGGCCGGTGATGAGGCCGTGGGCGATGTTGGCGAAGAGCGCGCCGTTGACTCCGGTGGGGGTCATGGTGGCGATGCCGAGCAGCACGAAGCCCATGTGGCCGACGGAGGAGTACGCGATGAGCCGCTTGAGGTCGCCCTTCGCGCCGGTACGGGCCAGGGCCAGGCAGGCGAGGGATCCGTAGACGATGCCGACGACGGCGAACGCGGCGAGGTAAGGCGCGAAGGTGCGCATGCCGTCGGGGGCGACGGGGAGCAGGATCCGGACGAATCCGTACGTTCCCATCTTCAGCAGGACGCCCGCGAGGAGCACGGACCCGACGGTGGGGGCAGCGGTGTGGGCGTCGGGGAGCCAGCTGTGCAGGGGCCACATCGGGGTCTTCACGGCGAGGCCGATGCCGATCGCGAGAACGGCGATGACCTGCACGGATGTGGTGAGGCCACGGCCGTTGTCAGTGGCGAGTGCCACCATGTCGAAGGTGCCGCTCTTCAGTCCGATGAGGAGGAGGCCCAGCAGCATGACGACCGAGCCGAGCAGCGTGTAGAGGATGAACTTCCAGGCGGCGGCCTGCCGCTGGTCACCGCCCCAACGGGCGATGAGGAAGTACATCGGGATGAGGACCATCTCGAAGGCGAGGAAGAAGAGCAGCAGGTCGAGGACGGCGAAGGTGGCGAGGGTGCCGGATTCCAGGACGAGGACGAGGGCGACGAAGGCCTTCGGCGAGGGGCCCGCGGGCGGCTTGAAGTAGCTGTACAGCGCGCAGAGGAAGGTCAGCAGCGCGGTCAGGAGCAGGAGGGGGAGCGAGATGCCGTCGGTGCCGAGGTGGATGCGGACGTCGAGCGCCGGGATCCAGCTGATGTCGGTGGTCGCCTGCATCGTGGCGGGATGGTCGTGGTCGAAGCCGACGGCCAGGGCGATCGCGGCGATGAGCACGGCGCCGGTGACGGTCACGCCATGGCGGAGCACGGCCTGGTCGGGGTTCTTGCCCTTGAGACCGGGCGGGGCGGGGAGCAGGGCCGCGACGGCGCCGAGGAGCGGGGCGACGACGATGAACGCGAGAAGGAACTGCATCACGGACGGGCTGATATCGATCACGGTCACGACCCCGCGTTGACGTTGGCGAAGACGACGGCGGCGATCGCCAGGACGAGGGACCCGGCGAGCAGGGCGCCGACGTAGGTCTGCACGTTGCCGGTCTGGGCCCGCCGGACGGCGGTGCCGAGGAGGCGGGTGGCGGCGCCCGATCCGTTGACATAGGTGTCGACGACCGTGCGGTCCAGGAAGCGGACGAGGCGGGCGGCGGCCTGGACGGGCCGGACGAACAGCGCCGTGTACAGGGCGTCCAGATGGAAGCCGGTGACGGCGTGGCGGTGGAGCGGGCCGAGGAGCAGCCTGCCGGGGTCGGCCGGGTCGGCGGCGTCCGCGATGGTGCCGTAGACGGCGGTGTGGGACGTCATGGCCTCGGCTTCGACGAGGGCGGGTTCGGCGCCGGGGTGGGCGGCGACGGCGCCGATCGGGGTGCGGGCGGCCAGCGCGGTGGTGTGCCGCCACGCGCCGTAGGTGACGAGGCCGCCGACGAGGGTGACGCCGGTGGACAGGACGGCGGTGGTGAGGGTCGGTGTGAGGGCGTGTCCGTCGAACCAGTCGCCGATCGTGCCCACCGTGAGCCCGAAGGCGATGGTGGGGACGGCCAGGATCCACAGGACGGAGGTCATGGCGGCGGGCTGCCTGCCGTGGTCAGGCACTTCGGCCCCCCGGCCGCGGAAGGCGAGGAGCCAGAGGCGTACGGCGTAGGCGGCGGTGAGGACGGCGGCGAGGAGTCCGCCGACCAGGATCGTCCAGCCCGCGGCGGCCGGGGCGACGGTCCGGTCCCCGAGGGCGGTGTGCTCGGCGGCGACGAGAACGGCTTCCTTGGAGAAGAAGCCGGCGAACGGCGGGATGGCGGCCAGCGCGAGGAGGGCGACCGTCATCGTCCAGTAGGCGTCCGGGATACGGCGGGCGAGGCCGCTCATGCGGGACATGGCGGCGAGTGAGTTGGTGCCCGCGGCGTGGATGACGACACCGGCGGCGAGGAAGAGGACGGCTTTGAAAGCACCGTGCGAGATGAGGTGGAAGACGGCGGCCCCGCGGTCACCGACGGCCAGGGCGCCCGACATGTAGCCGAGCTGCCCGATCGTCGAGTAGGCGAGGACCCGCTTGATGTCGTCCTGGGCGAGGGCGGCGAGCCCGGACCCGATCATCGTGACGGCCGCCATCACGGCGAGGACGACGAGCGCGGCGCCGGAGGCGGCGAAGACGGGCAGCAGGCGGGCCACGAAGTAGATGCCGGCGGCGACCATCGTCGCGGCGTGGATGAGCGCGGAGACGGGGGTGGGGCCGGCCATCGCGTCAGGCAGCCAGGTGTGCAGGGGGAACTGCGCGGACTTGCCCGCGACGCCCGCGAGGAGCAGCAGCGCGATGAGGGTGGGGTGGTCGAGTCCGCCGGTGGTGACGGCGGCGAGGATCTTGGTGATGCGGAAGCTGCCGGTGTCGGCGGCGAGGGCGAACAGACCGATCAGGAAGGGGACGTCACCGAGTTTGGTGACCAGAAAGGCCTTGAGGGAGGCGGCGCGGGCTTCGGGCGTCTCCCAGTAGTGGCCGACGAGGAAGTACGAGCAGATGCCCATGATCTCCCAGCCGACCAGGAGCACCATCAGGTCGCCGGAGTAGACGACCAGGAGCATCGCGGCGGTGAAGAGGGAGACGAGGGCGGCGTAGGAGGGGTAGCGGGCGTCGTCGCGGAGGTAGGCCGTGGAGTAGAGCTGTACGCAGGTGGCGACGAGCCCGACGAGGACGGCGACCAGGACCGCGAAGCCGTCCAGGTGGAGGGCCAGGTCGATGGGGACGGAGCCGGTGGGGGTGAGCTGCGTCGCGGCGTCGATGGCGCGGCCGCCGCCCTGGCGGACGGCGACGATCACCGCGATGACGGCTGCGGTCAGCGTCGGGAGGATCGCCAGGGGCCGGACGAAGCCGGGGGCGCTGCGGCCTACGGCGAGTCCGGCGACGGCTCCGAGGAAGGGGAGGAGCGGGACGAGGGCGGCGAGGGTCGTGGTGGTCACGCGGTGGCCTCTGCGTTCGTGGAGTTCCCTGCCGTTTCGGCGTCACCGGCCCCGGCGGTGTCGTGGCTCTCGGCCGTGTCGCGGAGGCGGTCGATGTCGGAGGTGCCCCGGTTGCGGTAGACGGCCAGGACGATCGCCAGGCCGATGCCGATCTCGGCGGCGGCGATGGCGATGGTGAAGAGCGTGAGGGCCTGACCGGAGTGGAGGGTGTCGCGGAGCCAGACGTCGAAGGCGACGAGGTTGAGGTTGACGGCGTTGAGCATCAGCTCGACGGACATCAGGACGAGGATCGCGTTGCGGCGGACGAGGACGCCGTAGAGGCCGGTACAGAAGAGGAGGGCGGCGAGCACGGCGGGATAGGCGAGGTGCATCAGCTCTGCTCCTCCTGCCCGGGCGGAGTCCCCCGGTCCGGGGCGGGCTTGTCCGGGGCCGGCTTGCCAGGGGCAGACCGGACGGTGGCGTCGGCGTCGCGTTTGCGGGACAGGACGATGGCGCCGACGAGGGCCGCGAGCAGCAGCACGGAGAGCGCTTCGAAGGGCAGGACCCAGTTCCGGAACAGAAAGGCGCCGGTGACCTTCGTGGAGCCCTGGGCCGGTCCTTCGAGGTCGATCCAGGTGGTGCGGAAGGCATCGACCACGACCCAGACGAGAGCGGCCGCCGCGGCGAGGGCTACGCCGAGAGCGACCCACCGGTTGCCCGAATCGGCGTCCGGGGAACGGCCGATGGGGGCCCGGGTGAGCATCAGCCCGAACAGCAGGAGGACGACGATGGAACCGACGTAGATCAGGACCTGCACCCAGGCGATGAACTCCGCCGTGAGCAGGAGGTACTCGACGGCCAGTCCGCCGAGAGCGACGACGAGCCAGAGGGCGGCGTGCACGAGCTGCTTGGTCGTGACGGTGATGAGGGCGGCGCCGAGGGTGGCGAGGCCGACGAGGACGAAGGCGATCTCGACGCCGGACGGGGAGAGGAAACCGGGGTGGTCACCGGCGGCCAGGGTGTTCGTCAAGGCGGTGGACACCGTGCTCAGGGGCGCGCTCGCCGCTGTGAACGTCATGGGGTTCCGCCCTTCTCCTCGGGCCTCTCCGCGGACTTCTCCTCGGACTGTTCCTGCGCGCGTTGGGCGGCGAGCTTGTCCGCGGCCTTGCGGGCGGCGGCGACCTCCTTCGGTTCCTCGGCCCCGAGGTCGAGGGCGGGCGGTTCCGGCACGGTCCACATCCACTCGCGGAGCTTGTCGCGCTCGTGGGTGAGTTCGTGGATGTCCGTCTCCGCGTACTCGAACTCGGGCGACCAGAACAACGCGTCGAAGGGGCAGACCTCGATACAGATACCGCAGTACATGCAGAGGGAGAAGTCGATGGCGAAGCGGTCGAGAACGTTCCGGCTGCGCTCGCGGCCGCCGGGGGCGGCGGGCGGCACCGTCTCCTTGTGGGAGTCGATGTAGATGCACCAGTCGGGGCACTCACGGGCGCAGAGCATGCAGACTGTGCAGTTCTCCTCGAACAGCCCGATGACGCCACGGGAGCGGGGCGGGAGTTCGGGCTGTGTGTCGGGGTACTGCGCGGTGACGGACTTCTTCGTCATCGTGCGCAGGGTGACGGCGAGGCCCTTGGCCAGGCCGGATCCGGGGATCGGGGTCACTGGTTGATCGCCACCTTCACGATGCCGGTGAGCGCGATCTGCGCGAGGGCGAGGGGAACGAGGGTGGTCCAGGCGAGCTTCTGCAACTGGTCCTCACGCAGACGCGGATAGCTGACGCGCAGCCAGATGACGACGAACGCGAGAAGGGCGGTCTTGAGGAGGGTCCAGAGCCAGCCGAGTCCGTCGGCACCGAACGGGCCGTGCCAGCCGCCGAGGAAGAGGACGGTGGTCAGGGCGCACAGGATGACGATGCCCGCGTACTCGGCGAGGAGGAACAGGGCGAAGCGCAGCCCCGTGTACTCGGTGTACGCGCCGAAGATGATCTCGGAGTCGGCGACGGGCATGTCGAACGGGGGGCGCTGGAGCTCGGCGAGACCGGCGACGAAGAAGACCAGGGCTCCGGCGATCTGCCAGGGCAGCCACCACCACTCGAACGCGTCGAGGATGCCGGTGAGCGAGACCGTACCGGCCGCCATGGCGACGGAGGCGGCGGCGAGGAGCATCGGCAGCTCGTAGGAGAGCAGTTGCGCGGCGGTCCGGAGGCCCCCGAGGAGGGAGAACTTGTTGGCCGACGCCCAGCCCGCCATGAGCGAGCCGAGGACGCCGATGCCCATGACGGCGAGCACGAAGAAGATGCCCGCGTCGATGGCCTGGACGACCGCGCCCTCGCCGGGGCCGACGGGGATGACCGCGAGGACCAGGAGGTACGGGAGGAGGGCGACGGCGGGGGCGAGCTGGAAGACGCGGCGGTCGGCGGCGGCCGGGACCACGTCCTCCTTCTGCGCGAACTTCACGCCGTCCGCGACGAGCTGGGCCCAGCCGTGGAAGCCACCCGCGTACATGGGGCCCAGACGGCCCTGCATATGGGCCATCACCTTGTGCTCGGTCTGGCCCACGAGAAGCGGGGCGACCAGGAACACGCCGAAGACGATGGCCAGGCGGAGGGCGACGTCGAGAACGTCGTTCACTCGGTATCGCCTCCGGCGGGGTGGTCTGGGTCGGGGCTGGGGCTGGTGTTGTCGGGGTCAGGGGGCACGGGGTCCTCGAACGCCGGTTGGGCGTCATGCCAAGGGGCGTCTGTGCTGCGCACCCGGGGCGGAGGCGCAGGTGCGGCGCCGGAAGCGTCCGGGGCGGGCCGCTGGCTGGCCGAACCCTCCGACGCCGAACGGGAACGGCGGGCCGGGCGCGCCGGGGGCGCCGAAGGCGTCGCGGGCACATCCGGCACCGGCCCCTGAGCGGCCGAGGCATCCGCCGACGCTCCCGGCTCCGGCCGCTGACTCGCCGATCCCTCCGACGCCGAACGGGAGCGGCGCGGGCGGGTCGCCGGGGGTGGGGGCGAGGGCTCCGGGGCCGGGGCCGGGGCCTCCGTAGGTGCGGGGGCTCCCGGAGAGCTGGGGTCCTTGGTCGGCATGGGGCGTTGGGCGGCGGAGCCCTCACTCGCGCTGCGGGTGCGGCGGGGCGGGCGGTCGGTTGTGGCGCGGGCCCCTCGGGCCGGGCGGGCGGCGGCAGGGGGGAGCTGGCCCTTCAGGGGTCCCCACTCGTTCGGGTCGGGGACGCCGGGCGGGAGCATCGCGCGGCGCTTGGGGCCGCTGTGGCCCTCCGCCGGCTCCCCCGGTTCCTTCGCCCCTGGCCAGGCCTTGGCGACCCGGGCCGCCAGGACGAAGTCCTTGCGCAGCGGGTGGCCCTCGAAGCCCTCCGGCAGCAGCAGCGGGACGAGATGGGGGTGGCCCTCGAAGGAGACGCCGAACATCTCGTGCGTCTCGCGCTCGTGCCACGCCGCGCCCGCGTAGACGTCGATGGCGGTGGGCAGGACGGCCGCGTCGTGCGGCACGGTCGTCCGTACCATCAGCCGCCGGACCGTCCCCGCGCCCAGGGCCGCGACATGGGCGCAGACGCGGAAGCCGACGCCGGGTTCGTCCACGGCGCTGAGCCAGTCGAAGTAGCTGCAGCCAAGCCCGTCGCGGGCGGTCCGCAGAGCGGTGATCCAGGCGGAGGCGGGGACGTCGACGGTGAGCAGGTCGTAGGCCGCCTCCGCTGTGGCCTCCCCGCCGAACAGCTCCGCCACGGCGTCCGGCAGCCGGTCGTAGGCCTCGGCGGCGGACGGTGCGTGCTGCTGACGCTGGTCGTGGTCGGTCATCGCTGCCCCTCCCCCGCTGACGGACCCTGCGTCGTGCCTGGCGTCCCGCCCGGCGGCGTCGGCGCGGCGACCAGGCCGCTGCGCAGGGCCGCGGTGGACGTCCCGCCGCCGGAGTTGCCGGCGACAGCGGCGGTCCCGGCGGCCTCCGGTGCGTACCGCTCCGCCAGGGACTCGCGGGCGATCTTCTCCTGGAGCTTGAGGATGCCCTGGAGCAGCGCCTCGGGCCGGGGCGGGCAGCCGGGTACGTACACATCGACGGGGATGATCTGGTCGACGCCCTTGGTGACGGAGTACGAGTCCCAGTAGGGGCCGCCGCAGTTGGAGCAGGCGCCGAAGGAGATGACGTACTTCGGTTCGGGCATCTGCTCGTACAGGCGCTTCACGGCCGGGGCCATCTTGTCCGTCACCGTGCCGGAGACGATCATGAGGTCGGCCTGACGGGGGCCGGGAGCGAAAGGGATCACGCCGAGTCGGATGAAGTCGTGACGCGCCATGGAGGCGGCGATGAACTCGATGGCGCAGCAGGCGAGTCCGAAGTTGAAGACCCAGAGGCTGTAGCGGCGGCCCCAGTTGAGGACGACCTTCATCGGTTCGGGCGCGAGCCGGGAGAGCACCCCGAGGCGCTTCGGCTCGGGGAGGAGCACCGGGTCGGACGGCGATGCGGGCTGCTCCGGCGCGGGCTGCTGCGATGCGGAGGTCGGCCGACTCGTCAGGCCCATGCGAGGACGCCCTTCTTCCATGCGTAGAGCAGTCCCACGGCCAGGAAGCCGAGGAAGATGAACATCTCGATCAGCGTTGTCGCGCCGTATCCGGGAGCCGCGAACACCGTGGCCCACGGGAACAGGAAGATGGAGTCGACAGCGAAGATCACATACAGGAACGCGTAGACGTAGTAGCGGACCTGAGTGTGCGCCCAGCCCTCGCCGACCGGGTCGACGCCGCATTCGTACGTGAGGAGCTTCTCCGGCGTGGGGACGACGGGCCGCAGGAGGCGACCGGCTCCGAAGGCCACGGCGACGAACAGGACGCCGACCAGCGCGAGCAGGCCGATCACCGAGTAGCTCTGGAAGTAATCCGATGCGAGAGCGGTGGTTCCGTCGACCGCCACGCCGGTCATGTCCGCCACGTCGGCCACGTCCGCCCCTCGCTCCCTCGTCGCCCGCGCCTGTCCCATATCTGTACGCACGGGAGTCTAGGGCCTGCTAAACGGAGCGTAAGCAGCCGCGTCGGGCATCAGGTGGGGTTATCCCTACTTCACCCCACCCATGAGCCCCATGGCGTGCGCCGAGACGGCCCGGCAGGCTGTCGGTATGACCATGACCCCTTCCGTGCCGGGCCCCTCACCGCTGCCACCCGCCCGATTCGCCCTCGACCGGTGGACCTGGCGGGAGGTCGGATATCTGCTCGCCAATCTGCCGCTGGCCGTCGTCGGGTTCGTCTGCACGGTCCTCGTGATCGCTTTCGGTGCGGGCCTGTCCGTCACGGTGGTCGGCCTGCCGCTGCTCGTCGGCGGGCTCCAGGCCGCCCGGCTGCTGGGGCGGTTGGAACGTCGGCGGGCCCGGTCGATGCTGGGCGTACGGGTAGATGAGCCGAGCCCGTTGGCACACGCACCCCGGGGGGAGGGCGTCTTCAGCCGGTTGTGGTCGGGGCTGAAGGACCCGGTGGGCTGGCGGTCGTTGTTGTACGGGTTCATCCGGCTGCCGTGGGGCGTGCTGACGTTCGCGCTGACGCTGGTGAGCCTTTTCGTGCTGTGGCCGGTGCTCCCCTTCATCGCACGAGGGCTGACGACGGTGGACCGGGCCATGGTGCGCGGGCTGCTGTCGCCCTCGGACGAGCTGGAGCGGCGTATCGCGGAGCTGGAGTCGGACCGGGGCGTGGTCGTGGACACCGCCGCCGCCGACCTGCGCCGCATCGAACGCGACCTCCACGACGGCGCCCAGGCCCGGCTGGTCGCCCTCGCCATGGGCCTCGGGCTGGCGAAGGAGAAGCTGACGGACGATCCCGAGGCGGCTGCCAGGATGGTCGACGAGGCGCACGGCGAGGTGAAGGTGGCTCTCCAGGAGCTGCGCGACCTGGCACGGGGCATCCACCCCGCCGTCCTCACCGACCGCGGCCTCGACGCCGCCCTCTCCGCGATCGCCTCCCGCTGCACGGTCCCGGTCCAGGTGTCGGTGGAGCTTCCCGGGCGGCCCGCGGAGGCGATCGAGGGCATCGCGTACTTCACCGTCTCGGAGCTCCTCCAGAACGTCAGCAAGCACAGTGGCGCGCGGTCGGCCTCCGTCGAGGTGTGGCGTACGGCGGACCGTTTGCTGATCCAGGTCACGGACGACGGGACGGGCGGGGCCCGGATGGAGGGCGGTACGGGCATGGCGGGGCTCGCCGAACGGCTGGACGCGGTAGACGGAGTGTTCGTCCTGGAGTCGCCCGCGGGCGGTCCGACCACCGTCACCGCGGAGCTGCCCTGGCGCGACCGGGCCGCCTGAGCGACCTGCCACCTGAGCCACCTGCCGGGGAACGCCCCGGCCTCCCACCCGCAAGGGGTGGGGAAAACCCCCGGTCGGATACGGAGAAGGGCCTCATGGTGCGGAATCCACCCGGCCAGCACTCTTGAGGGAGAACGGTCCGCGGTGAGTGACGGACCTTTTCGGCACCGCACCAAGCCCCACGTACAGCCCGCTGAGAGACTGAGACTGAGACGGAACGGACGGCACTCATGGCCACGGCATACGGACCGGACACGCGGGACCGGGACCACCACGGTTCCGGCCCCGGCTTCGGGGCGAAGTCCCCGGCCAAGCACTTCCTCCCGGTGCCGCTGCGCGCACCGCTGGAGGCCCGTGCCTGGCGCGAGCTCCTTTATGTGCTGCTGAGTTTCCCGCTCAGCACGGTGATGTTCGTCTTCGCGGTCACCATGACGTCGCTGAGCGCGGGCCTGCTGATCACCTTCATAGGAATTCCGGTCCTCGCGGCCGGTCTCGCCGTCTGCCGGGGGTTCGGCGCGCTGGAGCGGCACCGGGCGCGCGGGCTGCTGGGGGTGGAGGTCGCTGATCCGGAGCGGGTGCGGGGCAAAACCGGCGGCCCGATGTCGTGGATGGGCGCGGTCCTCAAGAGCGGGGTGTCCTGGCGGCACCTGCTGTACACCCTGCTGCACTTCCCGTGGGCGGTGTTCACGTTCACGGTCGCGGTGGCGTTCTGGACGTACGGCCTGATGGCGCTGACCTATCCGCTGTGGCACTGGATCTTCCCGGTGTTCGTGGGAATCGACGGCCTCCAGCTGTACGGGGACGCCACACACCAGGAGTATCTGGACTCCCCCGCCGAGCTGGCCCTGACCGGAGCGCTGGGGCTGGTGCTGGTGCTGGTGGCGCCGTGGATCGTGCGGGGGCTGCTGACGGTGGACCGGCTGATGGTGACCGGTCTGCTGGGCCCGTCCCAGTTGGCCACCCGGGTCTCCGAGCTGGAGTCGGACCGGGGGGTGGTCGTGGACACCGCCGCCGCCGACCTGCGCCGCATCGAACGCGACCTCCACGACGGCGCCCAGGCCCGGCTGGTCGCCCTCGCCATGGATCTGGGGCTGGCGAAGGAGAAGCTGACGGACGATCCCGAGACCGCCGCGCGGATGGTCGACGAGGCGCACGGCGAGGTGAAGGTGGCTCTCCAGGAGCTGCGCGACCTGGCACGGGGCATCCACCCCGCCGTCCTCACCGACCGCGGCCTCGACGCCGCCCTCTCCGCCATAGCCTCCCGCTGCACCGTTCCCGTGACGGTCGAAGTGGACCTGGAGTCGCGGCCGGCGCAGGCCATCGAGGGGATCGCGTACTTCACGGTCTCGGAGCTGCTCCAAAACATCAGCAAGCACTCGCGGGCGACCCGGGCCACGATCGATGTGTGGCGGGCGGGCGACCGGCTGATGCTCCAGATCACGGACAACGGCCGGGGCGGGGCCTCGGCGTCCTCGGGCAGCGGCCTGGCCGGGCTGTCGGAACGGCTGGACGCGGTGGACGGGGTCCTCGTGGTCGACTCCCCGGCCGGGGGCCCGACGACGGTCACGGCGGAGCTGCCCTGGCGCGGCTGACCGCGCAAGCTGACCCGCACGAGCTGCGCTGGCAAGACTGGTCCACGAGCCGTCCAGGCAGAGCTGAGCCGTCCAAGCCGGGTCCGGGCCATCCGGGCCTAGGCCACCCCAAGCCAGGCCATCCCAGCCGGGCAGGGCAGGGCAGAGCAGAGCAGAGCGACTCAGCCCCGCCGCCAGGGCCGGTCCGCCCGGGCCGGTCCACCGCCGCGCGCCTTCCCCCACCCGCGTCCTGCTGCCGGGCCCCGTGCCCGGCAGCAGCGCGTTTCCGGGTGCGTACATGCCGGTCGGGCAGGGTTATCCACAGGGCCCCCATCGGCGTCCGGGGCCTGGGATGCTGGGACGGTCGGGACGCGAGGCGCAGTGGGCGGGCGCGGCGCGTGCAGTGGCGCGAAAATCGCCAGAACAGTGGGGGAACGACGTCGTGGAGAACGTGGAGAACAGGGTGCGTGTAGTCATCGCCGAGGATTCGGTCCTGCTGAGGGAAGGGCTGACCCGCCTGCTCACCGATCTCGGGCACGACGTGGTCGCGGGGGTCGGGGACGCCGAGGCACTGCTCAAGACCGTGGCGGATCTCGATGCCCGCGAGGAACTGCCCGACGTGGTGGTGGCCGATGTACGGATGCCGCCGACGCACACGGACGAGGGCGTGCGGGCGGCGGTGCGGCTGCGGAAGGACTATCCGGGCATCGGGGTCCTGGTCCTTTCGCAGTATGTCGAGGAGCAGTACGCCACCGAGTTGCTGGCGGGCAGCAGCCGGGGGGTGGGGTATCTGCTGAAGGACCGGGTGGCCGAGGTCCGCGAGTTCGTGGACGCGGTCGTTCGGGTGGCTCAGGGCGGCACGGCGCTGGACCCGGAAGTGGTGGCGCAGCTGCTGGGCCGCAGCCGTAAGCAGGACGTGTTGGCGGGGCTCACACCGCGCGAGCGTGAGGTTCTCGGTCTGATGGCCGAGGGCCGGACCAACTCCGCCATCGCCAGACAGCTCGTGGTGAGCGACGGCGCGGTGGAGAAGCACGTCAGCAACATCTTCCAGAAGCTGGCGCTTTCGCCGAGCGACGGGGACCACCGGCGTGTCCTCGCCGTGCTCACCTACCTGAACTCCTAGAACCACCTGCATTCCCAGGCATCTGACAGACTGTCAGATAGCCAGGGATGGAGAGCGCGCACAAACCCCCGGAAGTACTGCGGGAGCACTACGGAAGCGCCGCGGGGCACTGCGGGACCACTCCGGAGGCCCACGGGCGTCCGGCGGGCGCGGGCCGGGCAGCTCTGCACAGGAAAACCGGGCGGCCCTGCACACGAAAACCGGGCAGTTCCGCACACGCGAAATCGAGGGACCTAGGACCAAAGACCCAAAGCGGAACGATTCCGTCCCGCGATCGGAGGGCTTGCACAAGATGCCAAACCAGGCTAAAAGGGTGTCTCAAAACAGTGTCCACCATATGATCGGTCTCCGGAGGGCGGCCCGCTCGGACGTAGGGTGGCCCCTGGGATCGCCGGCTGGCCGGACGGTTCCGAACCGCCGCCCCAAGGGAGGTCCAGTTCAGTGACGAGCCAGGTCAGTAGCGCGGCAGAGAAGGCCGATGAGGCCAACGACGCCGTCCTCGGGGGCCAGCGCGCCCCCCTGTCAGGTACGACGGGAACGCCGGGCGGCGACGGGAAAGAAGTCCGCCGCCTGGACCGGGTGATCATCCGTTTCGCGGGCGACTCGGGTGACGGGATGCAGCTCACGGGCGACCGGTTCACCTCGGAGACGGCATCCTTCGGCAACGATCTGTCCACCCTGCCGAACTTCCCGGCGGAGATCCGCGCCCCCGCAGGCACCCTGCCAGGGGTCTCCTCCTTCCAGCTCCACTTCGCCGATCACGACATCCTCACCCCGGGCGACGCTCCGAACGTCCTGGTGGCGATGAACCCCGCCGCGCTGAAGGCGAACATCGGCGACGTGCCGCGTGGCGCGGAGATCATCGTGAACACGGACGAGTTCACGAAGCGGCCGATGGCGAAGGTGGGGTATGCGACCAGTCCCCTGGAGGACGGGTCGCTGGAGGCGTACAACGTCCACCCGGTACCGCTGACGACGCTCACGATCGAGGCGCTGAAGGAGTTCGGGCTTCCCCGCAGGGAGGCCGAGCGCAGCAAGAACATGTTCGCGCTCGGGCTGCTGTCATGGATGTACCACCGGCCGACCGAGGGGACGGAGGCGTTCCTGCGGCAGAAGTTCGCGAAGAAGCCGCAGATCGCCGAGGCGAACGTGGCGGCTTTCCGGGCCGGGTGGAATTTCGGCGAGACCACGGAGGACTTCGCGGTCTCCTACGAGGTCGCCCCGGCCTCCCAGGCGTTCCCCACCGGCACCTACCGCAACATCTCGGGGAACCTGGCTCTGTCCTACGGCCTGATCGCCGCCGGGCAGCTCGCTGACCTGCCGATCTACCTGGGCTCGTATCCGATCACCCCGGCCTCCGACATCCTGCACGAGCTGTCGCGGCACAAGAACTTCGGTGTGCGGACCTTCCAGGCCGAGGACGAGATCGCCGGGATCGGGGCGGCGCTGGGGGCCGCCTTCGGTGGGGCGCTGGGCGTGACCACGACGTCGGGGCCGGGTGTGGCGCTGAAGTCGGAGACGATCGGGCTCGCGGTCTCCCTGGAGCTGCCGCTGCTGATCATCGACATCCAGCGCGGCGGTCCCTCCACCGGGCTGCCGACCAAGACCGAGCAGGCAGACCTGCTTCAGGCGATGTACGGCAGGAACGGCGAGGCCCCGGTCCCGATCGTGGCCCCGCAGACCCCGGCCGACTGCTTCGACGCCGCGATCGACGCGGCCCGCATCGCCCTGACCTACCGCACCCCGGTCTTCCTGCTCTCCGACGGCTATCTGGCCAACGGTTCCGAGCCGTGGCGCATCCCCGAGACCGACAGCCTGCCGGACCTCACCACCTCCTTCGCCACCGGCCCGAACCACAGCCTGGCCGACGGCACCGAGGTGTTCTGGCCCTACAAGCGCGACCCGCACACCCTGGCCCGCCCCTGGGCGATCCCCGGGACCCCCGGCCTTGAGCACCGGATCGGCGGGATCGAGAAGCAGGACGGCACCGGCAACATCTCCTACGACCCGGCCAACCACGACCTCATGGTCCGTACGCGCCAGGCGAAGATCGACGGCATCGAGGTCCCCGACCTCACCGTCGACGACCCGGCCGGGGCCGGCACCCTGGTGCTCGGCTGGGGCTCGACGTACGGGCCGATCACCGCCGCCGTACGTCGGCTCCGCGCCGCCGGGCAGCCCATCGCCCAGGCCCATCTGCGCCACCTCAACCCCTTCCCGAGGAATCTCGGCGAGGTGCTGAAGCGTTACGACAAGGTCGTCGTGCCGGAGATGAACCTCGGTCAGCTCGCGATGCTCCTGCGGGCGAAGTATCTGGTGGACGCCCACAGCTACAACCAGGTCAACGGAATGCCGTTCAAGGCCGAGCAGCTCGCCACAGCTCTCAAGGAGGCCATCGATGCCTGACACCGAGGAACTGCAGCACAACGAACTGCTGCAGCTGGTGCCCAAGGCCGAGGCGAAGCAGTCCATGAAGGACTTCAAGTCCGACCAGGAAGTGCGCTGGTGCCCCGGCTGCGGCGACTACGCCGTTCTCGCCGCCGTGCAGGGGTTCATGCCCGAGCTGGGCCTGGCCAAGGAGAACATCGCCTTCGTCTCCGGCATCGGCTGCTCCTCCCGCTTCCCGTACTACATGAACACCTACGGGATGCACTCCATCCACGGCCGCGCCCCCTCCATCGCCACCGGACTCGCCACCTCGCGCCGGGACCTGTCGGTATGGGTGGTCACCGGTGACGGCGACGCGCTCTCCATCGGCGGCAACCACCTCATCCACGCCCTGCGCCGCAACGTCAACCTGAAGATCCTGCTGTTCAACAACCGGATCTACGGCCTGACGAAGGGCCAGTACAGCCCCACCTCGGAGATCGGCAAGATCACCAAGTCGACGCCGATGGGTTCGCTCGACGCGCCGTTCAACCCGGTCTCCCTCGCCATCGGGGCGGAGGCGACCTTCGTGGCACGGACGGTCGACTCCGACCGCAAGCACCTCACGAGCGTGCTGCGCGCGGCGGCCGAGCACCCCGGCACAGCGCTGGTGGAGATCTACCAGAACTGCAACATCTTCAACGACGGTGCGTTCGAGGTGCTCAAGGACAAGGAGCAGGCGACCGAGGCGGTCATCCGGCTTGAGCACGGGGAGCCGATCCTGTTCGGCGCCGAGGGTGCCAAGGGTGTCGTCCGCAACCAGGCCACCGGTGACCTGGAGGTCGTCGCGGTCACCGACGAGAACCGTTCGCAGGTCCTCGTCCACGACGCCCACGCCGACTCCCCCACCACGGCGTTCGCGCTGTCGCGGCTCGCCGACGCCGACACCCTGCACCACACCCCCATCGGGGTGCTGCGCAGTGTCCAGCGGCCCGTCTACGACACCCTGATGTCCGACCAGCTCGACAGCGCGGTGGACCGCGACGGCAAGGGCGACCTCGGCGCGCTGCTCGCCGGTAACGACACCTGGACGGTCATCGGCTGACCGCTGCCGTCACCACGGGCACCCGGGGCCCGGACCTGACCCTCGCCGCGCACCACCACGGGCGGCGAGTGGTCAGGTCCGGGCCCTGTCGTATGCCTCGCGCGCCGTCTGCACCGCGTCCACCTGGCGTTCGGTCCAGCGGGCGAGCGCCCACACCTGTTCGGCGGCCTCAATGCCGATCGGGGTGAGTGAGTAGTCCACCCGGGGCGGGATCACCGGTTTCGCGTCCCGGTGGACGAAGCCGTCGCGCTCCAGCGTCTGGAGCGTCTGGGCGAGCATCTTCTCGCTGACACCGCCGACCGTGCGACGCAGCTCGCTGAAGCGGTACGAACGTTCCAGCAGCGCCGCCAGGACGAGGACGCCCCAGCGGCTCGTCACATGCTCCAGCACCAGCCGGGAGGGGCACATCGGCTGATTGACATCGGGCGTCCTGTGGTTCGGCGACTTGCGGTTCCGCGCCTCATGGCTCGGCAGCTCGTGATGGGGCGGCCTGACACCCGTTGACCTTACTTCCATGCCAGTACCTTACTTCAAAGTTGGTACTTTCTTATAGTTAGCGCTATTCGTAGGCTCGTTCCAGCAGCGCCGAAGTGCAGAAGTGCAACAGAAGCGCAGAAGCACAGAAGCGGATCGAACCACCGAAATCGGAGCACCCCCCATGAGCATCGTTGTCACCGGAGCCACCGGAGAGCTCGGCCACCTCGTCATCGACTCCCTGCTGACCACGGTCCCGGCCGGCGAGATCGCCGCCGTCGTACGCGACAAGGCGAAGGCCGCCGGGCTCGCCGCCCGGGGCGTCGAGCTGCGCATCGCGGACTACGACCGGCCCGAGACTCTGACCGGAGCGTTCCGGTCCGGCGACCGGGTGCTGCTGATCTCCGGCAGCGAGGTGGGCAGGAGGGTGCCGCAGCACACCGCGGTCATCGACGCGGCGAAGGCGGCGGGCGTCTCGCAGCTCGCGTACACCGGCATCCTCGGCGGACCGGACGCGGACTTCACGCTGGCCGACGAGCACAAGGCCACCGAGCAGCTGATCCTGGACTCCGGGCTGCCGTACACCCTGCTGCGCAACGGTTGGTACACCGAGAACTACACCGCCAACCTGGCCCCGGTCCTGGAGCACGGCGCGGTCGTCGCCAACGCGGGCTCGGGCCGCGTCGCCTCCGCACCCCGGGCCGACTACGCCGCCGCCGCGGCCGCCGTCCTGACCGGCGAGGGTCACCTGAACACGGTCTACGAGCTGAGCGGCGACACCGCCTGGTCGTTCGCCGAGTACGCCGCGTTGCTGTCCGAGGTGACCGGCAAGGACATCGCGTACAACGACGTTCCGGCGGCCACGCACCAGGAGATCCTGGTCGGCGCGGGGCTTCCCGAGGGCTTCGCCGCGATCCTCGTCGACGTGGACAAGGCGATCGGTCGCGGGCTGCTCGCCGGGACGAGCGGCGACCTCGCCCGGCTCATCGGCCGCCCGACGACGCCGCTCGCCGAGACCGTACGTACGGCCCTGGCCGGGGCCTGATCGGCACCCGGCCCCGATCACCACCCGGCCTGATCACCACGGGGCCCGGCCACCCGGGCCGATGACCTCCGAGGCCCGATCATCACCGAGGCCGGGTGACCAGGGCCGCCATACGCCGGGGCGCGGCCGGACCGGGCGCACCGCGCCCCGCCGCGCCCCGCCGCGCTCCACCGCGCTCGCAGGGATGTCATGAGTGTTTCCGTGAGACGGCTATGACATGAGGCCCTTCCGGCGCTACCTTCATCCAGTCGGCCAATCCGCCGACGTACAGGTGGACCGGTTTGACCAGGAGGGCCCGTGGAGGGGAAGAACGAGCAGCGGGCAGGTCTGCTGTACGGATTCGGTGCGTACGGTATGTGGGGCTTGGTCCCCCTGTTCTGGCCGCTACTGAAGCCGTCAGGGGCGATCGAGATCCTCGCTCACCGGATGGTCTGGTCCCTGGGTCTCGTCGGGATCGCCCTGCTCGCGATGCACCGCTGGGCATGGATCGGCGAGTTGGCCCGCGACCGGCGCAAGCTCGGGCTGATATCGCTCGCGGCGGCGACCATCACCGTCAACTGGGGCCTCTACATCTGGGCCGTGAACAACGGCCAGGTCGTCGAGGCCTCGCTCGGCTACTTCATCAATCCGCTGGTCACCATCGCCATGGGCGTTCTACTGCTGGGTGAACGGCTGCGGCCGGTCCAGTGGATCGCGGTGGCCACCGGCCTGGTCGCCGTGCTCGTGCTGGCGATCGGGTACGGGCGGCCGCCGTGGATCTCGCTGGTGCTGGCGTTCTCCTTCGCCACGTACGGACTGATCAAGAAGAAGGTGAACATGGGCGGCCTGGAGTCCCTGGCCGCCGAGACCGCCGTGCTGTTCCTGCCCGCGCTCGGCTTCCTGCTCTGGCTCACCGCCACCGGCGCGTCGACGTTCACGGCCGGGGGCGCGGGGCACGGGGCGCTGCTCGTGGCAACGGGCATCGTCACCGCGGTGCCGCTGATCTGCTTCGGCGCGTCGGCAGTCCGGGTGCCACTGTCCACGCTGGGACTACTCCAGTATCTGGCCCCGGTCTTCCAGTTCACGCTGGGCGTCCTCTACTTCCACGAGGCGATGCCTCCCGAGCGGTGGGCCGGGTTCGCCCTCGTCTGGCTGGCGCTGTCACTGCTGACCTGGGACGCGTTGCGCACCGCGCGGCGCAATCGGGCGCGGGCGGCGAAGCTGCTGGCCACGACGACCGCCGCACCCGTGCCCGCACCCGCGCCCGCACCCGCGCCCGCAGCTGCACCTACGACCCCGGGCAGCGCGACGGCAGCCGTGAGCCCGGGCCCCACACCACAAAATATTACCTAGTTGCTTTTCTTACTCAGTTACGCTTTCCTGATCCCCGGATGGACAGAAGCGCGACCGAAGGAGAGGCATGGGCATGACCGACGTACTCATCGTGGGCGCGGGACCCACCGGGCTGGTTCTGGCCTGCGATCTGGCCCGGCGCGGCGCGGCAGTGCGGATCGTGGACCGGTCACCCACCCCGCCCCGCACCTCGCGCGCGAAGGGTCCCAACCCTCGGTCGCTGGAGGTCCTGGACGACCTCGGGGTGGTCGACGCGGTGCTCGCGGCCGGTTCAGCGCCACTGCCGATGCTCAAATACCGCGACCGCCTGCCGGTCACGGAGACCGATCCGTGGGCGGACTCGGCGCCGACGCCGGACGCGCCCTACGACCGGGGGTGGCTGATCGCCCAGTGGCGCCTGGAGGAGATCCTGCGCGAACGGCTGGCCGGGTACGGCGTTCAGGTCGAGCTGGGCCGCGAGGTGGTGGGGCTGGCGCAGGACAGCGGAAGCGCGACGGCAGAGGGGGACGGGGGCTCGGTGTCACTCGGGGGCGGTGACACGATCGGGGACCACGTCACCGTCACACTCACGGACAGAACCGAGCGAACGACCGGGCGAACTGTCGAACGCGCGCGGTACGTCGTCGGCTGCGACGGTGCCCACAGCTCCGTACGGAAGATGCTCGGGATCGGCTTCGAGGGAACGACCGCCGAGGACCAGGTGATGGTCTGCGGCGATGTCGACTTGGACGGCCTGGGGGACCTGGGAGACCTGGGGGACCTGGCTGAAGGTGCCCCGGACCGCGGCCGCTGGCACCAGTGGTTCGACGAGGACGGCGCGGTCATGCTCTGCCCGATCCCCGGTACGCGCACGGGCTGGTGGTTCCAGGCCGGTCCGGAACGGGACGGGCGGGGTCGGCCGCTCGCGCCCTCCGCCGACGGGTTCCGGCGACTGCTCACCCGCCACACCGGGCTCCCCGGCCACCGCCTCACACGGGCCGATCTGCTGTCGACGTACCGGGTCAATGTGCGGCTGGCGGACCGTTTCCGCGAGGGGCGGGTCTTCCTCGCGGGCGACGCGGCGCATGTGCACCCCATCGCGGGCGGCCTCGGGATGAACACCGGTATCCAGGACGCGTTCAACCTGGGGTGGAAGCTCGGGCTGGTGCTCAGCGGCCACGCGGGCGCGGAGTTGCTGGACACCTACGAGGAGGAGCGGCTTCCGGTGGCCGCTCACACCCTGGACCTCGCCTCCGAGCGACTGCGCGCCACCCTTGAGGCGATCCGCACGCCCGGCGGCGGCCTGGACACGGCGATCACCGCCGACACCACCGGCCTGGGCATCGGCTACCGGTGGAGCTCCCTGGCAGCGGGCGCCCCCGGTGGGTACCGCACGTCCGCCGCCCCGCGCCCCGGGGACCGGGCGCCGGACGCGCCCTGCCGGGACGCCGCGACCGGATCCCGTACGCGACTGCACCGCGTCTTCGCGGGCCCCAGCACCACGGTCCTCGGCTTCGGCCCCGGGAGCGCGGCCGTCCTGCGCGAGGCGGCCGCCGCGTACGGGGATGCCGGGGTGCGGACTTGCCGGGTGTACGCGGCGCACGAGGACCATGCCGGGGCGGAGCCGGGAGCGGTGATCGACGAGGAGGGCCACGCGACGGCTGCGTACGGAACGGCTTACGGAACGGCGTACGCGGGGTACGGAGCGGCGTACGGAATGGAGTCCTCCGGCGGTACGGACGCGGGGACCGTCCTCGTCATCCGGCCCGACCACCACGTGGGCGTGTTCGCCTCGGCGGACGATGCCCGTTCCGTGCGGAAGTACCTGCGTCGGCTGCACGAAGCGGGTGGGCGGCGCACCAGCATGGTGGACGCCGTGCGGTAAAGGCTGATTGAGTGCCCGGATGGGGACTGTGCTGGGGACCATGAGGAACGTGCGGTGGCACGAGCTACAGCATGCGTACGGCTCCGCGTCCCAGATTCCCGGTGTGCTGTCACGGATAGCCTGGGGAGACGCGCCGGACTCGGACGAGGCCCTGGGCGATCTGGAACGGTGGATCGGCGCCCCGACCGTCTTCGACTCGACCGTGGCGACGGTGCCGTTCCTGTGGGAGCTGGCGGCGACGGACACGGTCAGGAACCGGGCGGGCGTGCTGGACCTGCTCGCCACCATTCTGGCTGCCGGGAACGCGGAGCACCCCACGTGGACCCGTGCCGCCCACGATGCGGTGGTGGCTGGTCGCGCCACGGCCGCCCGACTGGCCGCCGCGCCCGAGGAGACACAGCCGACACGGTCGGTACGGGCCACCGCCGAACGGCTGCTGGCCTCGATCGACAGGCACACCTGCCCCGCGTGCCCCCCGCACGAGGCCTGAGTACCGGGCACGGCCTCTCGGCGGATCTGCCGGGCGTCACGGCGACCTGGACGGTGGAGGTGCCGTACGTGAGGCGCACCCGGTCGCCGGGGCGGTAACTGCGGAGCTCCCCGCCGGGCCCGTCGGCCGTACGGTACGGAGCGCCCTTCTCGGTGGGCAAGGGGCCCTCGACGCCCAGCCAGAGCACGATGCCCTCGGGTCCGACGATGAACTCCCAGTTACTCGTCCGTGGTCACTCGTCCGTAGTGGTGAGCCGGGCGCGGTGGGCCCGGACCTTGTGCCGGTTGCCGCAGCGCTCCATCGAGCACCAGCGGCGCTTGCCGGGGCGGGAGGTGTCGACGAACAGCAGGCGGCAGTCGTGCGCGGCGCAGGTGCGGACCCGGTGGGCGTACGCCCCGGTGAACAGGTCGATCGCGTCACGGGCGACGGTGGACAGCAGCCCGGTGCCGGTGCTCCCCGGCACCCACTCCCGGCCGCCGGTCCCGTTCAGCCGGGCCGTCAGGGGGAGGTGCGCCGCCGCCTCGTTGACGACGGCGAGGTCCTCCGGCCCGGGCGGCAGCGCGTGCACATGCCCCTCCGCCAGCCGCCAGAGCGCGTCGCGCAGCACCCGGGCGGCCGCCACCTCGTCCTCACCGACGGCGAGGCCCAGCCCGTCGGGAAGTCGGCATTCCGCTGCCCAGCGCACCAAGTCGGCGGGCGCGTGCAGCATCTCGAAGTACGCGAGGGGGCCGGGGCCGCCGGTCGTCAGCAACTCCAGACACAGCGCGCCCGGATCGAACCGGAATGAGCTGCCGTCCGGGTGCCGCAGAAGCAGCCCAACAGCCCCGGGAGGACCGGGAGGACCGGGAGGACCGGCGGGCACGCCAGCCCCGGAAGTACCGCCAAGCACGCCAGGCCCGGGAGCCCCGCCAGACCCAGCAGGCCCTTGTTGCGCCACCAGCTCGGCTCGCCCCGGCGGCGCCTTCCTCGGTTCCGGCGCGTCTGTTGCCCTGCCACTCATGTAACCACTATAAACGGTTTCCATGACAAAGACCCTGTCCTGGAAGCTCGTGATCGACAGCGCCGACCCGCACGCCCAGGCCGGCTTCTGGGCCGCGGCCCTGGGCTACCTCGTCGAGGACAACAGCCCCCTGGTCGAGCAGCTGCTCGCGGCCGGAGCGGTGCCCGAGGCCATCACCACCCACGCCCACGGCCGCCGCGCCTGGCTCGACCTCGCGGCGGCCCGGCACCCGGACGACCCGTACGAGGAGAACAGCGGTACGGGGCTGGGGCGGCGGCTGCTCTTCCAGCGGGTACCGGAGCCGAAGACGGTGAAGAACCGCCTCCACATCGACGTCCACTCCGAGCCGGGGCAGCGCGACGCGGAGGCCGCGCGTCTGGTGGGACTGGGCGCGCGGGTGCTGCGCACGGTCGACGAGCAGGGCGGGAGTTGGCTCGTACTGGCAGATCCGGAGGGCAACGAGTTCTGCCTGCACTGACGGGGAGGGCTGGACGTGCACGGGAGCCCAGGGCCTGAATCCGTACGGGAGCCCTCTACGGGTGTTCCGCGCAGGTGGCGGCCGTGCGACGCAGATGCCGTCGCCGGCCCCGCCCAACCCTGCCCCTCCCTTCATTCATTCCTGGTCCCGTTCGTCCCGCTCGCGCAGCACCTCCTGCCGGACCCGCTCCGCCATCAGGTCCGCGAGCGGGTCCGTCACATCCCAGGAGTGCGCGGCGGGATGCCGGTCGAACAGTACGCACGCGTCCCCCTCCGTGACGGACAGCCGACGAATCACGGCCGGGCACGGCAGCAGTTCGGCGAACCGGAACTTCCGGCGCGTACCGGTGTCCGTCCAGAACATCCATAAGTCCCGCACGGCAGGCCTGTCGGCCGACCAGAGCTGGGCCGCGTGCTCGGTCTCCTCGTCGTGCTCGCCGAGTTCACAGAGCAGGAAGTCGTCCAGGACGGGGACAGGCTTCGCGCCCGCCTCCTGACCGGGTCCGCCCTCCAGAGCCATGAGCGCGACCCGCGCGCCCATCTCCGGGAGTTCGGTGACAGCGGTGCACTGCAACATGTCGCTCATCCTTATGGGCAGGGGGAGGGAAGCGGAGTACGGGCGGGAGCCAGGGGGCGCATGACGAGCCCGTACCAGGACGTGTCGTCCCGGGCCACGAACTCGTACGGCAGTCCCTCCGCGAGCCGCAGCAGCGCGTAGTCATGCTCCCGGAAACTGCTTGCCCAGGAACGGAGTTCGGCCGGTACATCAAGCCTGGCCCCGGAGACCGGGTACAGTGCGCGGGCCGGAACCCAGGGGGCGTACGGGTCCGGGTCGAGCGCGTCCGCGAGGCGCCGGGCCTGCCGCCGCAGCCAGCGGAGGGCCAGCCGCCGCGTCGGCGCGACGATGCCGCCGAGCCGGAAGGACCGCGCCGCGTCACCCCCGTGACTCTCGGCCACATACCAATCGGCGTGCCCTCGCGTCACGTTCACAGCACCTCACCCCGGCTGCGAGCGTTGAGCCACGCGGTCCTCGCGCGCAGCTGCTCCATGGGGAGCGCGCGGCGGACCCGGTGCGGCTCCGCCTCCCATTCAGTGCCGCCACCGACGGGCCGGAGCGACCAGTAGGGGCCGGCGACCCCTCGGAACTCCCCCACGCGGTCGCCCCGACCGGTGTCGACCACGAGCGCGCCGGGGGCCGGGGGGCCAGGAGGTTCCTGTGCATTCGGGCAAGCGTTCTCGCCGTACACCTATCGCTCCTCTCTGTAGCCGTATGACTACCGGGGCGATTCAGCGTGACCTACCGTGGAAAGCCATTCAACTTGCCTATTCGGCACGGAAGATTGGGTGCGAGGCCCTTGAACGTCAAGGAGTTGAACCCTGAGAGCTCCGCGCAGGCGGCCTACGGCGCACGTCTGCGCGGCCTGCGGGAGCAGCGGAGCTGGACACAGGAGGAGCTGGGGGACCGGAACGGCTACTCCAGCACACACATCTCCTCGGTGGAAACTGGTCGCAAACTCGCGACCTTGCGCTTTTCGCGTAGTACGGACCGGGCGCTGGGGCTGACCGGGACCGAGGCGTCGTTCGAGCGCGAGCTGGGCCAGATCAAGCACGGCAGCCTGCTGGAGGGCTTCCCGGAGTTCCTCGGCTACGAGCGCCGGGCGGCGGAGATCCGGCTGTACGAGGTCGGCGTCATCCCGGGCCTGCTCCAGACCCCGGAGTACGCCACGGTCCTGGCGGACAGCGCGGTCAGGCGACAGGCGATCACCGCCGACCAGGCACAGGAGCGCGTCGCACTGGTCGAGGAGCGTCAGGCGGCCCTGGTCCGGGAGAAACCGCCGCTGGTCTTCGCGATGCTGGACGAGAGCTGCATCCGCAGGCCGGTCGGCGGACCGGAGGTCATGAAGGCGCAGATGGACCGCCTGATCGAGTTCGCCGAGCAGCCCAACACGGTGTTGCAGGTGGCAACGTTCGACATGGGAGAGCACCGCCCGTTCGACCTGCCGGTCACCATCCTGACCATGCCCGACCGCTCACTCATGTCGTACGCCGAGTCCGCGCAACAGGGCTACCTGGAACGCGAAAGTGGCTCGGTGGTGCCGCATCTGACGGCCTACCATCAGATGCAGGCGGTAGCGCCCTCCCAGGCCGCGTCCGTAGACATGTTCAGGCAGTTGCGAAAGGGCACCCCGTGACAACCGAGACCCCCCGTTGGTTCACGTCCTCGTACAGCAACAACGGCGGCCAGTGCGTCGAGGTCGCCACCAACCTCGCCGCCCCGCACGGCATCGTCCCCGTCCGCGACTCCAAGAACACGAGCGGCCCGGTCCTCAACGTCCCCGCCACCGCGTTCACCACCTTCCTGGCAGGCGTCCGGGCCGGAGACTTCGGCACCGCCTGAGCCACCCCGGCAACCGCCCCACCGTGCCAGCGCGGTGGGGCTTCGGCATGCCGATGCCGCAATTCCACCGTCACCCGCTCGCACGCGCCGATCTGGCTCGCCGAGGAAGAAGAACTGACCGCCATGGCGAAGGATCGCCGACTGGCCCCGCCCCGCCGCGAGGCCGTGCTGATCCGACTGGCTGACGTTCAGCGCGTCACTCGCGCCTTCAAAGGCCAGAAGGATGACGCCTGATGCCGGTATCTGCCACGACCACCACCAAGCCGCGAGAGGCCGTGCAGCGGCTGCTGGCAGGTCAGCCTCTCCGCACCGACGGAGCTCTGACCAAGGAGAATCTCGCCCGCGAGGCGGGGGGCAGCCACACGACCGTTCACCGAGCCGGTGATGTCCTCGCCGAATGGGACGTGAAGGCCCCCCGGCAGGCCCTCCGCACCCCCACCGAAGTGCAGCGGGACGAGACGATCGACGACCTCCGCAAGAAGCTCCGCGAGGAAAAACAGCAGGTCACCGAGCTGACCGGGAAGCTCGACTCTCTGGCCTCCGTCACTGCGAACCTCTGCCACAAGAACCAGACGCCGCGGCGCAAACCCGGAAAGAACCAACGGCTGACAGCGCTTCCCGACGTCGACTAAGACGTTGCCCTATGTGGTGAGACTGGGTTGGGCTGTCCAACGCTGTCCAACATGGGGCCGGGGAAGTCGAGTTGGATTGCTCCGGAGGGGCTCTGGGAGATTGTGAGGCCTCTCATCCCGCCGTCGAGGGTGCGGCCACAGGACGGCGGAACGCAGGACACGCCTGATGAGACGCTGTTCGCGGCGATCGTCTACGTGCTGGTCAGTGGTTGTTCCTGGCGGGCTTTGCCGCCGTGTTTCGGGGTGTCGAAGTCGACGGCGCACCGCCGTTTCATGGTCTGGTGCAGAGCCGGTGTCTGGGGCCGCCTCCACGAGGCGGTGGTGCACCGTCTCGACGACGCCGGGCTCGTCGATGTCTCGCGCGTTGTGCTGGATTCCGCGCACGTGCAGGCAAAGAGGGGGGCGAACACACAGGTCCGAGCCCCGTGGACCGGGGTGAGCCGGCTTCCAGGACGCACGCCCTGTCGGACGCGAACGAACTGCCCCTGGTCGTCGGCCTCTCCGCCGCGAACGTCCACGACAGCCTCGCCCTGAAGCCTATGATCGCCGGTCACCAAACGCGACACGCCCCCACCGCGGGCGGCACTTCAAACCGACGCGGCTGCACGCGGACAAAGCCTACGACGTTCACGGGCACAACTTGCCGTTCGGGTTGTCGAAGCAGTTCATATTCCAGTGGGTCCATGTGCCGTCGGACCACCGCACACGAAACCAGGACTTGCCGTCCGCGCCGATGGCAGCAATGGAGATGGGTGCGGTGCTGCTCTCCTGCCTGGGCTCGACGGTGATGCGGCTCTGGACCCATCCGCCCAGGGACACCCAGCCGTTCCAGGAGCCGTTGGGGCGTTTCCAGTTCGTCCACACCGCGTGGTCGGTACCGACCATGAACTCCTGCACCGTCCCGTCGAAAAGTACCGTCCGCGAGACGCCGTACTCACAGATGTACGCACCTCCGTTCCCGTAACACGTCGAGGCCTGGGCCGGCGCGGCCGAGACCGCAAGGCCGGCCACGGCGGCAACCGCGACGAGGGCGGCCTGCAGTCTTTTCGCTCTGAACAAGGGATGCTCCCGAGGAGGGTGAGGGGTGTCATGTACGGAATCGGGCGGGGTGCCGCCGATACCGGTCCCAGTGTCCGGTTCGCCGCTGACGTTCCACTGACGCTCCGCTGACGTCTCTCGGCCGTCCCGCCGACCTGTCACTGAGAATTTTCGGGCCAGCTCCTTGATCCGGATGGTCTTCCTCGCCTCGGTCAAGGTCGGGGCGAGGACGGCCAGGACGTCGTTCCGGCTTCCGACGTACCGCCCATCCAGACAGCCCATGGGCTCCAAGCCGCCCTCGACGATCCGGGGGACATGGGGCGAGCCCAAGGAAGCGGGCGTCCGGCTGGATCGGCAACTCGCGGCGTTCGCGGCCCGGTTCGCCTCCGCGCAGGATCGGGACGGGGCGAGGCTGGCGCTGCTCGTCAGGGCGGCGGTCGAGCGGCTCGCGGAGGGCGGGGACGTGTCGTTCGGGCACTACCTGAAGGGCACCGTCTTCCACTCCCTCGCCCTGGTGACCTGTTCCCCGAACCGCGCCGCCCCCGACCTGCCCTGCCCCACCCGGCAGGCCCCCTCATGACAGCGGGCCCCTTACCCGGCCCGCCCCCTGGCGCGCAAGCGGCCGTCCGGGTCCTTCTAGGCTGGGGCCCATGCCCACGCCCCCCGCCTACGCCCTCGTCGCCACCGACCTGGACGGCACCCTGCTGCGTCCGGACAACACCGTGAGCGCCCGCTCCCGCGCCGCGCTCGGCCTTGCCGCCGCCGCAGGCGCCCGGCATCTGATCGTCACCGGGCGGCCCGTTCCCGGCATACGGGCGCTGCTCGCGGACCTGGCGTACACCGGGCCCGTCGTCTGCGGGCAGGGCACCCAGCTGTACGACGCCGACAGCGCACGCCTGCTGCGGTCCGTCACCCTGGACCGCGAGTCCGCCGACACCGCGCTGGGCAAGATCGAGGCGGAGGTCGGGGCGGTGTTCGCCGCCGTGGACCAGGACGGGGTGGACGGTGTGACCCTGGTCGAGGCCGGGTACCGGATGCCGAACCCGACGCTTCCCGCCGTACGCGTCGACTCCCGAGACGCCCTGTGGGAGCGGCCGGTCATCAAGGTGCTCGTCCGCCACCCGGAGCTCGGCGACGACGCGCTGGCGGCCGCCGCGCGCGGGGCCGTGGGCGAGCTGGCGACGGTCACCATGGCGGGGCCAGGCACGGTGGAGCTGGCACCGCGCGGGGTGGACAAGGGCACCGGGCTCGCGCTGGCCGCCGAGCTGCTGGGGGTCGGGGCGGAGGGCACGGTCGCGTTCGGGGACATGCCCAACGACCTCCCGATGTTCGGTGGCTCGGGCCTCCGGGTGGCGATGGGCAACGCCCACCCGCAACTGCGCGCGGCGGCCGACGAGGTCACGCTGTCCAACGCGGAGGACGGCGTCGCTGTGGTGCTGGAGCGGCTGTTCGGCTGAGCCCACCGCCGCGCCCCCGCGTTCGGCGGTGGGCTCGACCGCTCAACCGCGCGTCTCGCCAACCGCCAGTTCCTGTTCGGTCCAGAGCACCTTGCCGCCCGGACCGTGCCGGGTCCCCCAGTGGGCTGCGAGCATCGAGACGATGAAGAGGCCCCGGCCGCCCTCGTCGCCCGTACGGGCGTGGCGCAGGTGCGGGGAGGCCGTGGAGCCGTCGTGGACCTCGCAGATGAGGCTGGCGTCCCGGTCCAGCAGCAGGCGCAGCCGCAGGGGCAGCCGCAGGGGCGGGGTGCCGTAGCGGACGGCGTTGGTGACCAGCTCGCTGACGATGAGTTCCGTCGCGTCGACGGTGTCCTCGTCGAGGCCCCAGCCGTGGAGGCGGTCGCGTGGGAGGACGCGGGGTGCCCGGCCCGGGCGACGGTGCAGGTGCGCGAGAACGGGTCGTAGACCCCGTACACGCAGCCGGCGGTCAGGGGCTCGCTCTGGAGGGCGTCGCCGACGGGGAGGGCGGCGCGTTCCTCGGCGAGTCGGGCGGCGGTGGCCCTGAGCCGGGCGAAGACCTCCTCCGGCTCCAGGTCGAGGCCTGCCAGCGCCTGGATGACCGTACGGAGCTGGCCCATCGCGATGGCCGTCTGGAGGCCCTGGCCCGCGACGCCGCCGACCACCAGGGCCGTCCGCGCGCCGGACAGGGCGAGAGTGTTCCGCTCCCCGAGCAGGTGTGAGCATCAGCTCGATAAGTAGGTGTGCGCATCAGCTCGATTCGACCGGCGCGGCGCGGTGGGCTTTGACGTCGATCCCGGTCGGCTCACACTCGGACGCGACGACGGAGCTGACCTCGGTCAACGGCTAAAGCCCGGGTATCAGCGTGTCGATGCCCCGGACCGACCGACCTCGGCCGTGACCAGCATCGGCGTACGGTCGTCCGCCTCGGCGAGGAGTTCGCCGCCCGGGGCCCAGATCGCGGCCCGGCCACAACCGGTCCACGGGCCGGAAGGGCCCACGTGGTTGGCGAGGGCGACGAAGAGGCCGGTGTCCTCGGCCATGCGGGGGTAGACGGTCGCCCGCTGCTCGACGCCGTCCCCCGTCCCGTACAGCGCGGAGGCCAGATAGACCTGGCAGCCGTCCGCCGCCGCCCGCGCGGACAGGTCGGGGAAGTGGCTGTCGTAACAGATGGCCAGGGCGAAGCGGACACCCCCGAGCTCGAACCGGCCGTCCCGGTCACCGGGCGCGAACAGGGAGCGCTCCTGCTCGTAGAGGTGCTGCTTGAGGTAGCGGGTGATCAGCTCGCCGTCGGGGCCGTACACGAAGGTGCCGATGGCGGGGCGGGTCCCCGGCACTCCGTTGGCCACCGCGGCGTTGACGACGATCGCGATCCCGCTCGACCGGAGGGCGTCCAGCCGCTGGTCGTTCGCGTCCACCAGGAGGCCGGGGTCCTCGGACAGCGCCCCGAGCTCGTAGCCGGTGAGAGCCAGCTCCGGGAGCACCAGCAACTCGGCCCCCTGCTCACGGGCCTGTCCGGCGAGGGCGGCGAGCCGGTGGACGTTGGCGGGGATGTCCTCCGGAACACACGTGAGCTGAGCTGTGGCGATCCTCATTCGTCGAGCGTGCCACAGCTGCGCTCCACGATGACCAGCGTGCCCCGGCTGCCGGGCCGTACCGCGTGGGCGACACCCGCGCCGACCACGTACATCTCGCCCGGTCCCACCGTCACCGCGCCCCCGTCCACGGACAGTTCGAGGCGGCCGGGCCGCCCTCTGGGCCTGCGTCATACTGAGCCCCGGAGCACAGGGGGAGGCGTGCGGCACATGGGGCACGAGACGGACGGCCGCCAAGGCCTGCCGGAACAGAGCAACGCGAGTCTGCCGGAACAGAGCAACGCAGGCCTGCCGGAACAGGGCAACGCGAGTCTGCCGGAACAGGCCGGGGGCAGCCTGCTGCCCCACCAGACAGGCGGAAGCCCGCCCCCGCGTATCGGCAGCTACGTCGTGGAGCGGGAGTTGGGATCCGGCGGGATGGGCACCGTCTATCTGGCGCGTTCGCGCGGTGGGCGGGCGGTGGCCGTGAAAGTGGCGCGTCAGGAGCTCGCGAGCGACCCGCACTTCCGGGAGCGGTTCCGTGCCGAGGTCGACGCCGCGCGCAGCGTGGGCGGCTTCCACACCGCCCCGGTGGTCGACGCCGACCCGACGGCAGCCGTGCCCTGGCTGGCCACGGCCTACGTTCCCGGGCCCACGCTCACCGCGCTGCTGGAGGCCGAGGGGCCCATGGGCGAGGAGCGGCTGCGGCAACTGGGCGCGGCGCTCGCCGAGGCGCTGGCGGCGATCCACAGCTGCGGCCTCGTCCACCGCGACCTGAAGCCCGGCAACATCATCATGGCCCCGGACGGGCCGCGCGTCCTGGACTTCGGCATCGCACGGGCGCTGGAGTCGACCCGGCTGACGGCCACCGGCATGGCCTTCGGGACACCGGGCTTCCTGGCGCCGGAACAGGCCCAGGGGCTCGAAGTCGGCTCCGCCGCCGACGTGTTCGCGCTGGGCGCCGTGCTCGTCGCGGCGGCGGGCGGCAGCGCGTTCGGGGCGGGCACGCCCATGGGGATGATGTACCGGTCGGTGCACGAGCCGCCGGACCTGACCGCCGTACCGGACGGGCTGCGGCCGGTCGTGGAGTCGTGCCTGGCCAAGGAGCCGGACCGACGCCCCGCACCGGAGCGGCTGTTGGACCTGTTCGCCCCGGACAACGCGCCGTACTCCCCCACGACACCCTCACCCGTCATACCCGCTGCACCCGTCGCACCCGCTGCACCCGTCGCACCCGTCGCACCCGTCGCGGCCGTCGCGGCCGTACCCCCGCCGCCCTCCCACTCCCCCTTCGGTGCCCCCTCCAACGCCCTCCTGCCACCACTCCACCAGGCGCCGACCGAAACCGCCCTCCACGCGGACGAGGCGTCGGCCGAAGCGGACCTCGCCTTCATCGCCGTCGGTCGGGACAGCTCGCTCCTCGTCGACGCCACGGGCGTCACACTCGGTCCGACAGGCGTGGAGACGCAGTACGGCTGGGCCGAGATCAGCACGGTCACCTACGCGGCCCAGGGCCCCAAGCACCTCGGGGTCACCGTGCACCTGCGCAACGGCACCGCCCACTCGTGCCTGCTCGCGGCCCGCCGACGGGCCCGGCTCCAGGAGTGGCTGGCGGACCTGCCGCTGATCCTGGAGTGCTTTCTGTAGGGCAGAGGGGCCCTCCCCACTCCGGGGCCGGGGCCGGGACCGGTCTCAGTACCCCGGCGCCCCCAGCGCCCGCAGCACGTGGGCCACGAGAGCGGCGATCGTCTCCTCGTCCTGGACCGGCTTGCGCAGCACATGGCGGTAGTAGAGGGGGCCGTACAGCATCTCCACGGCCAGCGGCAGGTCCGCGCCGGGCGGGATCTGGCCCACCTCCTGGGCGCTGCGCAGCCGGCCCACCGCCTCCTCGACGCGCGGGTCGACCAGCTGCTCCCGCAGGGTCTGCGCGAGGACGTCGTCGTGGTGCAGCTCCGAGAGGATGCCCGCGTAGGCGGGGCCGAACGGCGGGACGGAGAGCAGGTTCACCGCACCCGCCACATGCGTACGCAGATCGGCTCCGATGTCACCGGTGTCCACGAACGGCGTGGCGTCGACCAGGGCGTCGGTGAACGCCTCCAGCAGGACGGCTCCCTTCGACGGCCACCAGCGGTAGATCGTCTTCTTGCTGACCCCGGCGCGGGCTGCGATGGCCTCTATCGTGACGTGCCCGTACCCCCGCTCGGTACAGAGGTCGAGGGCGGCTCGCAGGATCGCGCGACGTGACCGTTCGCTGCGGCGCACACTGCTCGGCGATGTGATCATTCGGTGAGCATAGGGGGGATTCAGCCAATCTCTTGTTGACAGCTCGTCGCCAAGGACCGAACATAACCCATGCGGAAACGGAACGTACCGTGTCGTGTTGTTCCCTTTCTTCGCACCGTTCGTGCCGTTCGTGCCGCGACGAGCCGATCGGGGGACGGCTCGCCCGGCCGACGGCACGGACGACTCGCCACCGATCCGATCCGGCCAGGGAACCCCGCTCAAGCCCTACCGTTCAAGCCCTACCGTTCAGGCCGTGATGTCCTTGGCCGTGAAGCGGGCCCAGGCGGCCGAACCGAACACCGCCACGTACAGTCCCTGCAACTGGAAGTTCTTGACCAGGTCGTCCCAGTGGACCGGTTCACGCAGGACGTCGGCGAAGGACATCCAGTAGTGCGGGAACAGATAGGCGTGGACCCCGCTCAGCTGCGGAATGCTGTCCAGGATCTGCACCGTGATCAGCAGCCCCACCGTGGCCGCCATCGCCCCGATCCCGCTGCCCGTCAGCGTCGAGACGAACAGCCCGAGCGCTGCGAACCCGGTCAGCGAGAGCGCGACGACGGCCGCTGCCAGCCCGGCCCGCACCAGTCCCTCGCCGAAGCTGATTCTCGTCCCGGAGATCGTGGTCACCTCCCCCACCGGGAACAACAGCGCCCCCACCGCCAGCGCCGAGGCGGCCACAACCAGGGTCGCCACCAGGCAGAACGTCAGGACGGAGGCGTACTTGGCGAGGAGCAGCCGGGTCCGGCCCGCCGGGGCTACCAGCAGATAGCGCAGGGTGCCGCTGCTCGCCTCGCCCGCGATCGCGTCACCCGCCACGACGCCGACGGCCATCGGGAGGAACACCGGCAGGGTCGCGGCGAGGGAGGCGAAGACCAGGAAGAGGCCGTTGTTCGTGACCTGGGCGAGGAACGCCGGGCCCGCCCCTCCGTCCGTTCCGCCCGCCCCTCCACCGCCGCCGCCCGTCTCGATACGGACCGCGATCCCGATGAGGACGGGGACGGCGGCGAGAACACCCAGCAGGGCGAACGTCCGGTGGCGGCGGAGCAGGGTGGTGAGCTCGGACCGGAGGAGGCCCAGGGTCCACAGCGGGTTACGGGGCCGGGGCGGGGCCCACAGCGGGCTACGGGGGCGGGGCGGGGCCTCCGGTCCACCCGCGCTCCCCGTAGCCGTGACCTGCTCAGCCTGCGACATCGAATCCCTCTCCCGTGAGCGCGACGAAGGCATCCTCCAGTGAGCCCCGCTCGACGCCGAAGAACCGCACCCGCACCCCGCCGCCCACCAGCGCCGCGTTGAGGTCGGCGAGGTCCACGGCAGCGGACGGCGCGTCGGCGGTCAGCCGGTCGCCGTCGGCGCTTGAGGCGCTGGGGGCGCTGGGGGCGCTTGAGGCATCGCGGTCGGCGCTTGGGGCGCTCAGGGCGTCGCCGTCGGCGCTCAGGCCCGTGAGTCCGTGCGCCTTCAGGATGCGGGCGGCGGCGGCCAGGTCCGGGGTCACGACCGTGAGCCGGCCCCGGGCTGTCGCGGCAAGGTCGGCGACCGGGCCCTGGACGATCAACCGGCCCCGGGCCATCACCGCGGCATGCGTGCAGACCTGCTCGATCTCGTCCAGCAGGTGGGAGGAGAGGAAGACCGTGGTGCCCTCGGCCGCCAGCTCCCGTACGAGGGAACGGATCTCGCGCATGCCCTGCGGGTCGAGGCCGTTGGTCGGTTCGTCCAGGACGAGCAGCCTGCGCGGCCGGAGCAGGGCCGCTGCCAGCCCGAGGCGCTGCTTCATGCCGAGGGAGTACGCCTTGGCCTTCTTGCCGGAGGCGGCGGCGAGCCCGACCCGTTCCAGGGCGTGGTCGACGCGGGCCCGGCGGGTGCGCGGGTCGGCGGTGGGGTCGGCCCGGTCGTACCGCAGGAGGTTGTCCCGGCCGCTCAGGAACCCGTACAGCGCGGGCCCCTCGATCAACGCGCCGACCTGCGGCAACACCGTACGGGTGGCCCTCGGCATGGGGCTGCCGAGCACCTCGGCGGTGCCGGACGTCGGGTCGATGAGGCCCATCAGCATCCGGATCGTCGTGGTCTTCCCGGAGCCGTTGGGGCCGAGGAAGCCGAAGACGCTGCCGCCGGGCACGGTGAGGTCGAGGCCGTCCACGGCCGGCTGACCGCCGTGATAGCGCTTGGTCAGGCCCCTGGTCCGGATGACCGGGTCGGGGGCGGGGACGGGGACGGTGCTGCCGTTCGGGGCCGCGTCTCGCGAGGCGGCTGTCCCTGTCGACGTCATGCGGTCACACCTCTCCCGTCTCCCGCTCTCCATACGCTGCGCCTCCGAGGCCCTGCTCCTCGACCGCCCCGCCGCACGGGTGCGCGGCGGGGCGGTCGAGGCCGTCGGAGCCGTCGTGGCCGTCAGGACCCGGAAGGTCGGCAGGCCGGCAGACTCTCAGGCCCTCAGCCCCTCCGATCCTCAGGCCCTCAGACCCTCAGGCCCTCCGATCCTCCCGGCGTTCCTACTTCCCGGCGGCGGCCTTACTTTGCGGCGTCGGCGGCGCGCACCAGCGCGTCCTTCGTCACCGCTCCGACATATACCCTGCCGTCGTCCGTCAGCAGGGCGTTGACGAGGCGCGTCTTGAAGACCGTGCCCGAACCGAACTTTCCGGTGACCTTGTCGCCGAGCGCGTCGAGGAAGCCCTGCGCCTCGGCCGGGACGTCGCCCGAGCCCGCTGCGGGGAGGCCCTTGCCGCCGGGAGTCTTGATCTCGGCGATCGAGGTCCAGCCCTTGCCGATGACGTTGACGCCCTCGAAGCCGTCCAGTTCGGCGAGCTGTCCGGGGAGCGGCTTCTGCGCCAGGCCCCGCTCGTCCTTGCCGGTCTCCAGTTCGTCGGCCTCGGTGACCTTGGCGCCCTTCGGCGGGGTGAAGTCGAACGTGGACGCGGCGGGCCTGGAGAAGTCGACCTTGGTGAACCCGGCGTCGACCACGGCCTTGCCGCCGCTCGCCGCGGACAGGGTGAACTTCAGCGGTACGCCGTTCTCGGCGTCCACGGCGATGCGGACCGAGCCGATCGTCGAACCGGACTGCTTGGGCTTGATCAGCAGCTGGTACGCGTCCCGCCCGGCGACCTGCGCCGTTCCGTCGACGGTGACCGAGGTGGTGTCCCCGGCCGCCTTGAGCGCCTGCTCGGCGAAGTCCTTCGGGGTGGCCGGTGCGCCCTTGGGAGCCTCAGGGGCCTCCTTACCGCCGCCCCGGCCCTCGGGGGCCTCGGCGTGGTAGACCTCGTCGGACTTGCTGTCGTACGCCCAGACCTCACCCTGGTTGTGGATGACGCTGTACTCGGACGCGTTTCCGAGGATGGACAGCTTCTGCTTCTCCGGGCCGTCGGCGGCCACCCGCAGCGTGTGCGTGCCGGACGTCAGCTCCATGAGCTTGTCCTGCGGCGCGGCAGCCCCGCTGTCCTTGCCCTCGCCTGAGCCGTCGGCCCCGCCCGGTACGAGCGAGCCCGCGAGGCCGTCGAGGGGCAGGCCCAGGTCGGTGCTGATCTTGAACGTGCCGGAGAGCTGCTCCTCGTCGGAAGCGGCGATCTTCTCGATGAGCTCCTGCGCGGTGATCTTCGGCAGATCGGGGTCGCCGGAGTTCGCGAGTGCCGGGACGAGTCCGATGGTCGCGGCCGCCACCCCCGCGACCGCGACGGGGACGATGTAGCGCGCCGCCTTCCGGCGGCCCACGACAGTGCCCGTGGCCCCGCCGGTGGTCTCTGCGCCGGTGGTCTCTGCGCTGTCGTTCGGTGCCATGTGTGCCCTACCTCCGTGGTCGGCGGCTTCCGTTGGTATCCATCTGACCAAAACGGACGGGCCGACGCGTCAGCCCGCGGGATCAACTCCGCCTACTGCTCCGGTATGACAACCGGACGGGGCACCTGGGCCATCCAGTAGGGGTAGGACGCCGGGTGACACCACGTCAACCTGCGTCGGTGGCACACAGCACGCCGGACTCGGCCCGCATCGAGGGTGCACAACGCGGACTCAGCCCGCGCCGGGGTTGCACAGCGCCGGACTCAGCCCGCCCGGTGGACCACCGCGTCGCACAGCTCCTCCAGCGCGGACTTCGCGTACCCCTCGGGCAGCGGCGCCAGCGTGGCGCGCGCCTCCTGGGCGTAACGCACGGTGTCCTTGCGGGCCTGCTCCAGCGCCGGGTGGGCGCGCAGTCGGCGCAGCGCCTCGGTGAGGACTGCGTCGTCGCTCAGGTCGCCGTCGAGCAGTTCGACGAGCTCCAGGTCGTCGGGCTTGCCGTCCTCGGCGGCCTGGGCGCGCAGCCGCAGGACCGGGAGGGTCGGGATGCCCTCGCGCAGATCGGTGCCGGGGGTCTTGCCGGACTCGTGGGAGTCCGAGGCGATGTCGAGGACGTCGTCGGCGAGCTGGAAGGCGATGCCGAGCCGCTCCCCGTACTGCGTGAGGATGTCCACGGTCCGCTCGTCCGCCCCGGACATCATCGCGCCGAGCCGGCCGGAGACGGCGACCAGCGAGCCGGTCTTGCCGCTGAGGACGTCCAGGTAGTGGTCGACCGGGTCGCGGCCGTCGCGCGGGCCCGCGGTCTCCAGGATCTGGCCGGTGACGAGCCGCTCGAAGGCCTCCGCCTGGATGCGGACCGCCTCGGGGCCGAGGTCGGCCAGGATGTGGGAGGCACGGGCGAACAGGAAGTCGCCGGTGAGGACGGCCACCGAGTTGCCCCAGCGGGTGTTGGCGCTGGGCACCCCGCGCCGCACGTCCGCCTCGTCCATCACGTCGTCGTGGTACAGCGTGGCCAGGTGCGTCAGCTCGACGACGACGGCCGAGGGCACGACGCCCGGGGCGTCCGGATCACCGAACTGTGACGCGAGCATGACCAGCAACGGGCGGAAGCGCTTGCCCCCCGCCCGCACCAGGTGCTGGGCGGCCTCCGTGATGAAGGGCACATCACTCTTGGTGGCTTCGAGCAGCCCCGCCTCGACAGCGGCCAGGCCCGACTGGACATCGGCCTCAAGAGCCTGGTCCCGCACGTGCAGTCCGAACGGCCCGACGACGGTCACGAGGGCATCTCCTGTCTGCTGACGATCACACGCAATGTCGATGTGTCGCTGTCTTCATTCAACTCAGCGTATCCGGTCCCCTTTGGATCACCGTGGGCGGCTTCCCGCGACCGCCGGTATGTTCGTGATCAGCTCATACGATCGGGAGTGTCCGCCTTGTCCAACACCGCCGCCGACACCGAGCAGGCCAAGCCGCCACCTGAAGACGATCATGCCTTCTTCGGGCAACCGCGGGGCCTGATGACGCTGTCCGGTCTGGAGGTCTGGGAGCGGTTCTCGTTCCTCGGCATGCAGGCGATCCTGGTGCTGTTCTTCGCCGACTCGGTGGCGAACGGCGGCATGGGCATGAACCCCGGCACCGCCGCCTCCGTGTCGGCCGCGTACGGGACCCTGGTCTATCTGGTCTCGGTCGCGGGCGGCTGGCTGGCCGACCGGATCCTCGGCTCGTACCGGGCCGTCCTGTACGGCGGCGTCCTCATCGCCTGCGGCCACTACTCGATGGCCGTGCCCACCGACGCGATGACCTGGGTGGGCCTCGGCCTGATCAGCGCCGGAACAGGCCTGCTCAAGCCCAACGTCGCCTCCATGGTCGGCAAGCTCTACCGCACCGAGGACGAGCGGCGCGACGCCGGCTTCGCCCTCTACTACATGGGCATCAACATCGGCGCCTTCGCCGGACCGCTGATCACCGGCTGGCTCGGCGAGAACTGGAGCTGGCACTGGGGCTTCTCGGCCGCCGCGATCGGGATGACCTTCGGCCTGATCCAGTACGTCGCGGGCCGCCGTCACCTGGCCGGGCGTAGGCACGCCGCCGAATTCGCGCTGGCCCCCGACGCGATGCGCCGCGCGGTGCGGATGATCATCGGCGGGGCTGTGGTGGCCGCCGTCCTGGCCACCGCGCTGGCCCTGGCCGGCTGGCTCACCATGGACCGGTTCGTCGATGTCCTCACCGCCGTCTCGGTGATCGCGCCGGTCGTCTACTTCGTGGTGATGTTCCGCTCCCCCCGGGTCACCGCCGAGGAGCGCGGCAGGCTCCGCCCGTACGTCGTCCTCTTCCTCGGGTCCGTCGTCTTCAACTTCATCCTCTTCCAGGCGTACTCGACGATGATGCTGCTCGCGTCCGCCAACGCCCGGACCGAGATCCTCGGCTTCCACTTCCCCGCCAGCTGGTACGCCTCCGCGCTCGGCGCCTTCGAGGTGGCGCTCGCCCCGGTGGTAGCCGCCGTCTGGGTCAGGATGGGCCCCCGCCAGCCGCACGCCTCCAACAAGATCGCGTTCGGCGTGATCCTCGGCGGGCTCTCCTTCCTGCTGATGGTCCTGCCCACCTCCGGCCACGCGGACGACGTGTACCGGATGGCGGCCTGGTGGATCGTCGGCTCGTATCTGCTGCTCGGCCTCGGCGACGTCCTGCTGGAGACCTCCGGCATGTCCGCCACCACCAAGCTCGCCCCGAAGGCGTTCGCCAGCCAGACGATGGCGCTGTGGTTCCTCTCCCTCGCCCTGGCCAACGGCATCCAGGCCCAGATCGTGAAGCTGTACGGCCAGGTCTCCAACCCCGCGTACTTCGGCGTCAACGGGGCGATCGCGGTGGCGGCCGGGGTCGCGATGATCGTCGCCGCGCCCTGGCTGAAGCGCACGATGCACCCCGTCCACTGACCCGTACGCCATCCGAGCATCCCGGCCACCGGCCCGTACACCGTCCGAGCACCAGCCATCCAACCCGCACGCCGTCCGAACACCTGCCCATCAACCCGTACACCATCCGAGTACCCCGCCCGCCGACCCGCCCGCCGACCCGCCCCTCGGCCACTCCTCCGCCCCGCGTCGTCGTACATCGAGGTGACCCATGAACATCACGACCGAGTTCCCTTACGAGACGACCCACGAGGACGTGTACATCCCGCTGTCCGACGGCACCCGGCTCTACGCCCGGATCTGGCGCCCGCTGACCGACGAGCCGGTCCCCGCCCTGCTGGAGTACCTGCCCTACCGGCTCAGCGACTGGACCGCCCCGCGCGACTGGCAGCGTCACCCCTGGTACGCGGGCCACGGCTACGCCTCCGTACGGGTCGACGTACGCGGTCACGGCAACAGCGAGGGGCTGCCGGGCGACGAGTACGACCCGCAGGAGCTGGAGGACGGAGTCGCCGTCGTCCACTGGCTGGCCCAGCAGGAGTGGTGCTCCGGCCGGGTCGGGATGTTCGGGATCTCCTGGGGCGGCTTCAACTCGCTCCAGATCGCGGCCCTCGCCCCGGAGCCGCTGAAGGCGATCGTCACCGTCTGCTCGGCCGACGACCGCTACGACAACGACGTCCACTACATGGGCGGCTCCGTCCTCGCCGTGGACATGCACGCCTGGGCCGCCACGATGCTCGCCTTCGTCTGCCGCCCGCCGGACCCCGCACAGGTCGGCGACGCCTGGAAGGAGATGTGGCTGAAGCGGCTGGAGGCCGTCGACCCCTTCATCCACACCTGGCTGGCCCACCAGAGCCGCGACGACTACTGGAAGCACGGCAGCGTCTGCGAGGACTACGGGGCGATCAAGGCGAACGTCCTCGCGGTCGGCGGCTGGCACGACCCGTACCGCGACACCGTCCTACGCCTCGTCCAGCACCTCGCCCCGGAGCGGGTGCGCGGAATCATCGGCCCGTGGTCGCACCAGTACCCCGACCGGGGGCTGCCGCCGGGACCGGGGATCGGCTTTCTCCAGGAGACCCTGCGCTGGTGGGACCAGCACCTCAAGGGCAAGGAGACCGGGGTGATGGCGGAGCCGCTGCTGCGCTCCTGGATCAGCGGCTCGCACCCGCCCGCCACCGTGTACGAGTCACTGCCGGGCCGCTGGGTCGGGGACGCCTCCTGGCCCTCGGAGAACGTGACCCCGGTGGCGTACGCCCTCCAGGGCGGCGAGCGGATCGTCGCCTCGCCGCAGCAGACCGGCCTTGACGCGGGCCGCTTCTTCCCGTTCGGCAACGACGCGGACCTGCCGCCGGACCAGCGCGACGAGGACGCGAAGTCGGTGTCGTTCGAGTTCCCGGTCGCCGACGCGCCGATCGAGATCCTCGGCCGCCCCCGGGTGAAGCTCCGCATCCGGATGGCCGTGCCGCGCGGCCAGGCCATCGCCCGCCTCTGCGACGTCGCCCCCGACGGCTCCTCCACACTCGTCACCCGGGGCGCCCTCAACCTCGCCGCCCGGCACGGCCGCGACCGCACCGACGACTGGCCGCCGGGCGAGACCGAGGACGTGGTCTTCGACCTCAACGGCATCGGGCACACCTTCCCGCCCGGCCACCGCATCCGGCTCGCGATCTCCTCCTCGTACTGGCCCTGGATCTGGCCGCAGGCCGGCTCGGCGGGGTTCACCCTCGACGCGGACGGCAGCTTCGTCGAACTGCCGGTGCGCCGTCACACCGAGGACCCGGCCATCAGCTTCGGCGAACCGGAACAGTCCGAACCGCTCGGCGTGGTCCACCCCGTCACCCTGGAGGAGCCGCGCCCCGAACGCCTCGTCGTCCGCGATGTCGCCAAGGGCGAATGGCGGCTGGAGGTCGACCCCCGCTACGGCGGTACGCGGGTCTACCCCGACGGCCTCGAATTCACCGAGAACGCTCTGGAGGTGTACACAGTCCAGCAGGACGACCCGCTCTCCCCTCGGACCCGGTCCGACTGGACGATCCGGCTGCACCGGCCGGAGATGGCCTGGGACGTGAAGATCGAGACGCGCTCGGAGATCACCGCCGACGACCACGACTTCATCACCTCCGACGAGGTGATCTGCAAGGACGGCGACGAGATCGTCTTCCACCGCACCTGGGAGAAGCGGATTCCGCGCACGGCGGGCTGAGCGGGGCGTGCCTCGTCGCGCGGCGGGCCGAACGGGGTCGCGTTTCGCCGCACGGCGGGCTGAGCGGAGCCATGTTTCGTTCCCGGGTCCCCCGGATTTCCGGGGGACCCGGCCAGGAAACCCCGGGAACCTTACGAACTTTCCGGGCAATGTGCGCAGTTGGGGATAGTCAGGGCACTGCCGCTGGGTAGGAGCACCGACGTAACGTGTCCTCAACGCGACCTGGAAAGCGAGGCAGCACCACATGCCCGAGCAGAGCAGCCCGCTCGATCTGGCCGAGGGCGACCCCTTCGGCCCGCACAACCTTCCGTACGGTGTGTTCTCCACCCCCGGCCACCCCGAGGACCGCCGGGTCGGCGTCCGCATCGGCAACCACGTCCTGGACGCCGGGGCCGCCGCCCACGCGCTGGGCTCCCCGTACGCGGGGCTGCTCGCCCAGCCGAGCCTGACGCCGCTGCTCGCGGCGGGCCGCACCGCCTGGCGGGACGTACGCCGCGCGCTCACCGCCTGGCTGACGGTCCCCGCCCACCGCGCGGACATCGAACCGCTGCTGCACCCGGTGGACACGGTGACCCTGCACCTGCCGTACGAGGTCGCGGACTACGTCGACTTCTACGCCAGCGAGCACCACGCCACCAACGTCGGAAAGATCTTCCGGCCGGACGGCGACGCACTCACCCCCAACTGGAAGCACCTGCCGATCGGTTACCACGGCCGCTCCGGCACCGTCGTGGTCTCCGGCACGGACGTGGCGCGCCCCAGCGGCCAGCGCAAGGCCCCCACCGACCCGGCACCCGTCTTCGGGCCCTCGGTGAAGCTGGACATCGAGGCCGAGGTCGGCTTCGTCGTCGGCGTCCCCTCCGCCCACGGCACTCCCGTCCCGCTCGCCGACTTCCGCGAGCACGTCTTCGGGCTCTTCCTCCTCAACGACTGGTCCGCGCGCGACCTCCAGGCCTGGGAGTACGTGCCGCTCGGCCCGTTCCTCGGCAAGTCCTTCGCCACCTCCGTCTCCGCCTGGGTCACCCCGCTGGAGGCCCTGGACGCGGCCCGCACCGCGCCCCCGGCCCGGGACTTCCCCCTCCTCCCCTACCTCGACGACTCCGCGGACGAGGAGCCGGGCGGCTTCGACATCCGGATCTCCGTGGAGATCAACGGCCAGGTCGTCGCCGAGCCGCCGTTCGCCTCGATGTACTGGACGGCCGCCCAGCAGCTCGCCCATATGACGGTCAACGGCGCGTCGCTGCGCACCGGCGACCTGTACGGCTCCGGCACGGTCAGCGGTCCCGAGCCCACCCAGCGCGGCTCGCTGCTGGAGCTCACCTGGAACGGCCGCGACGCCCTGGAACTCCCCGAGGGCAAGCGGACGTTCCTGGAGGACGGCGACACGGTCACCCTGACCGCCTGGGCCCCCGGCCCGCACGGCACCCGCGTGGGCCTCGGCGACGTGACCGGAAGGATCGTCACCGCGCCATGAGCTCCCCCGCCTCCTCACCCGCCTCCTCCCCCGCCCTGACACTGCCCGAGGAGATGCTGCTGCTCGCGCTGGACCCCCAGCGCGGCAAGCCGCTCTGCGCCCGCGGCTACCTGCGTTACGCCACGGCCGGCGCGGTCCTGGCCGAGCTGGAGCTCCAGGGGCGGATACGCGAGGAGCGCGGCCGGGTCCAGGTGGTCAACCCCCTGGACCCGGCCGACCCGCTGCTCGCCTCCCTGCTGCGCACGCTGGACCCGCCGAGCAAGAGCCGCTTCCGCTCCGGGACCAACGCCAAGAGGTGGGTACGGCAGCACGCGCAGTACGCGGAGGAGAACCACCTGGACGCCCTGGTCCAGCGCGGCCTCCTGAGCCGGGAGACCCGCCGCTTCCTCGGCCTGTTCCCCTACCAGCGCCATTTCCCGGTCCACCCGGACCTGTGCGCGGCGGCCCTCCGGCGCTTCCAGCACGCCGAGGCCTACGGCTTCCCCGACCAGCGCAGCCGCATCCTGGCAGCCCTGGCCGCCGCCACCGGCCTCGCCACCACCCTGAGCGCCCAGGGCCGCGGAAGCCGGCCCGCGATGAAGCTCCTGCTCCGCGCCCAGTGGACCGCCCTGGCGGTCTACCGCAACGTCAAGCAGGACCGCTCCAACAGCGGAAGCGGTGACGGCGGGGGCTGGAGCGACGGCGGGGGTGGCGGTGGGTGTGGCGGGGGCGGGGGTGGGGACTGAGGGGACCATGCCCGACCCCACACCGACCGACTCTGCCCGCCCGGCCTGCCCGGCCTGCGGCAACCGCCCGGCGCACGCCCGGCCCGCGAACCGTCGCCGCCGGTACGAGCTGTGGTGGGAGTGCGCCGCCTGTCCCTGGGTGGGGGTGCGGAGCGCCGACGGCGGACCGCTGCGGACCATGCGGCGGCTCCGGGACGACTGGGCGGACTGCATGTTCTGCGGCGAGGAGGAGGCCAACGTGGTGGGCGAACCGTTCGAGCGGGACGGCGAACGGCTGGACTGGCTGGTGTGCCTGGCCTGCGGCCGCGGCAACACCCGTCGGCTGGGCCCCGCTCAGGGCTGAGGCCGCCGGGGCCGCGCCCCTGACCGGCCCGTCACTCGCGCGAGGCCCGTTCGCACGTTCGGGGCATCCGTACCCGGTTCCCGCCGGATACCCTGGTCAAGCCCGCGAGACTCCTCCCCATGGGAGCAATGATGAGCATCGAGCCCGAGGCCTCCGAGCCGCGGTGGGCGGTCCCGCCCGAGGGCGGCTGGACCGCCGATGACCTGGACACACTCCCGAATCTCCCTCCGCATACGGAGCTGATCGACGGGAGCCTCGTTTTCGTGAGTCCGCAGACCTTGTTTCATACACGAGCTGTCAGCTTCTTCGAGTGGCAGTTGGAGTCCTTGGCCCCGCCCGAGCTGGAAGTGGTGCGCGAGTTCACCATCGACATCGACCGGTACAACCGGCCCGAGCCCGACGTGATCGTCATCGACGGCGATGTCATCGAGGACCCGGGCCAGACCCGGTTCCCCGCCGAGGCGGTCCGACTGGCCATCGAGGTCGTCTCCCCGGAGTCCCGGTCCCGCGACCGGGAGACCAAACCCGTGAAGTACGCCCGCGCGACGATCCCCCACTACTGGCGGGTGGAGAACCACGACGGGCGTGCCGTGGTGTACGTCTTCGAGCGGGAGCCCGCCACCGGTGCGTACACCTCGACGGGGATCTTCCACGACCGGATGAAGGTGTCGGTGCCGTTCCCCGTGGACCTTGACCTGACCGCCATCACGGCCCGCCGCCGGTCGGCGAACCCGGAGTAGGCGCCGCCGCCCCGCCACCCCCGCCGCCCGGTACGCGACTCACTCGTACTCGGGCGGTTCCTCGTCCCAGGCGAACTCGGGGTCGCTGTACTGCGGGGCCGCGGGCGCCTTCGCGCGGACCGGGGTCGCCGGGGTTGCCGGGGTCACCGCCGGACGGGCTGCGGGAGCGTCGGCGGCTGTCGTAGCCTCCGCGACCGGCCCCGGAGACGTCTCCGCCAGGACCTCCAGCACTCCCTCCCCGTACGTCGCGAGCTTCTTCTCTCCCAGGCCGCTGATGCCCCCCAGCTCCCCGATCGTCGTGGGGTGGACGGTCGCGATCTCCCGCAGCGTCGCGTCGTGGAAGATCACGTACGCCGGGACGCCCTGCTCCTTCGCCGTCGCCCCGCGCCAGGCGCGCAGCGCCTCGAAGACCGGGACGGCGGACGGCGGGAGGTCGGCTGCGGCCGCCTTGCCCTTGGAGCCCTTGGCCCCACCGGCCGAGGACGACGAACGGGACGTCGGCTTCTTCGGCTCCTTGCGGAGCAGCACTTCCCGCTCCCGGCCCAGGACGCTCGCGCTCTCCTCGGTGAGGACCAGCGTGCCGTACTCCCCCTCGACCGCGAGCAGCCCCTGTGCCAGCAGCTGGCGGACCACACCGCGCCACTCCGCCTCGGCCAGCTCCTCGCCGATGCCGAAGACGGAGAGCTGGTCGTGGTCGAACTGGATGACCTTGGCGGTCTTGCGGCCCAGCAGGATGTCGATGATCTGGCCCGCGCCGAACTTCTGGTTCCGTTCGCGCTTCAGCCGGACCACCGTGGAGAGCAGCTTCTGCGAGACGACCGTGCCGTCCCAGGTCTCCGGCGGGGTGAGGCAGGTGTCGCAGTTGCCGCAGGCGGCGGCCGTGGGCTCCTGGCCGAAGTAGGTGAGCAGCTGGGCCCGGCGACACTGGACCGTCTCGCACAGGGCCAGCATCGAGTCCAGGTGCGAGGACGCCCGGCGGCGGAACGCCTCGTCGCCCTCACCGCCCTGGATCAGCTTGCGCTGCTGGACGACGTCCTGGAGTCCGTACGCCATCCAGGCCGTCGACGGCTCCCCGTCGCGGCCCGCGCGGCCGGTCTCCTGGTAATAGCCCTCGACGGACTTGGGGAGGTCGAGGTGGGCGACGAAGCGGACGTCCGGCTTGTCGATCCCCATGCCGAAGGCGATCGTCGCGACGACGACGAGGCCCTCCTCCCGGAGGAACCGTGCCTGGTGGGTCGCGCGCGTCCCGGCGTCCAGGCCCGCGTGATAGGGCACGGCCCGGATGCCGTTGCGGCAGAGATACTCCGCGATCTTCTCGGTGGAGTTGCGCGAGAGACAGTAGACGATGCCCGCGTCCCCGGCGTGCTCCTCCTTGAGGAAGGTGAGCAGCTGCTTCTTCGGGTCGGACTTCGGCACGATCCGGTACTGGATGTTGGGCCGGTCGAAGCTGGCGACGAAGTGCTTCGCGTCCGGCATGCCGAGGCGGCGGGTGATCTCCTCGTGCGTGGCGTTGGTCGCGGTCGCCGTCAGGGCGATGCGCGGAACGTCCGGCCAGCGCTCGCCGAGCACGGACAGGGCCAGGTAGTCGGGGCGGAAGTCGTGGCCCCACTGGGCGACGCAGTGCGCCTCATCGATCGCGAAGACGGAGATCTCGCCCCGGGCCAGCAGGGAGAGGGTGGCGTCCAGACGCAGCCGCTCGGGCGCCAGGTAGAGCACGTCCAGCTCGCCCGCGAGGAACTGGGCCTCCATCGAGCGGCGCTCGTCGAAGTCCTGCGTGGAGTTCATGAACCCGGCCCGGACGCCGAGCGCCCTCAGGGCGTCGACCTGGTCCTGCATGAGCGCGATCAGCGGGGAGACCACGACGCCCGTGCCGCGGCGGACCAGGGACGGGATCTGGTAGCAGAGCGACTTTCCGCCACCGGTCGGCATGAGCACGACGGCGTCGCCGCCCGCCACCACATGCTCGATGACCGCACCCTGCTCGCCGCGGAACGACTCGTACCCGAAGACGCGGTGCAGTGTCCGCAGTGCCTCGCTCTCGTCGCCCGCAGGGGTCTCGGTCACCGTCCCGGTCACATCCATGCTCACGCCCAATGCTCTGTCCCCCCGGGGAGCCGCACATCCGGCCCCGCCCGTCCTGCTCTCGTCCCCGTCCACGATAGGCGGCTCCTACGACAACGCCGGACGGTCTGTGGAAAACGGACCGTCCGGCGTTGTCGTCGTACCTGCTGCGCATGCCGTGCGCGGGCTACCGCACGAAGACCCCCGCCTGGCTCGCCAGGTCCAGGAAGTACTGCGGGGCCAGGCCCAGCACCAGGGTGACGGCGACACCGACCGCGATCGTCGTCATGGTCAGCGGCGACGGGACGGCGACCGTGGGGCCGTCCGCCTTCGGCTCGCTGAAGAACATCAGGACGATCACGCGGATGTAGAAGAACGCCGCGACCGCCGACGACAGCACACCGACGACGACCAGTCCGCCCGCGCCACCCTCGGCGGCCGCCTTGAACACCGCGAACTTCCCCGAGAACCCGGAGGTCAGCGGAATCCCGGCGAAGGCCAGGAGGAACACCGCGAAGACCGCCGCGACCAGCGGCGAGCGGCGGCCGAGCCCGGCCCACTTCGACAGGTGCGTGGCCTCTCCGCCCGCGTCCCGGACCAGCGTGACCACGGCGAACGCGCCCACCGTCACGAAGGAGTAGGCCGCGAGGTAGAAGAGGACCGAGGAGATGCCCTCCGGGCTGGCCGCGATGACACCCGCGAGGATGAATCCCGCGTGCGCGATCGAGGAGTAGGCCAGCAGCCGCTTGATGTCGGTCTGGGTGATCGCGACGATCGCGCCGCCCAGCATCGTGACGATCGCCACCGCCCACAGGACGGGACGCAGGTCCCAGGTGAGGCCCGGCAGCGCCACGTACAGCAGGCGCAGCAGGGCGCCGAACGCGGCGACCTTCGTGGCGGCGGCCATGAACCCGGTGACCGGGGTCGGGGCGCCCTGGTAGACGTCCGGGGTCCACATGTGGAACGGGACCGCGCCGACCTTGAAGAGCAGGCCGGTCAGGATCATCGCGCCGCCGATGAGCAGCAGCGCGTCGTTGCCCATGGTGTCGGCGAGGGCCGGGTCGATCTCCAGGACCGAGCCGTCGACGACGTTGGCGATGGTGGCGTACGAGAGGGAGCCCGCGTAGCCGTAGAGGAGGGCGATCCCGAACAGCAGGAACGCCGAGGAGAACGCGCCGAGCAGGAAGTACTTCACGGCCGCCTCCTGCGACATCAGCCGCTTGCGGCGGGCGACGGCGCACAGGAGGTAGAGCGGGAGCGAGAAGACTTCGAGCGCGATGAACAGCGTCAGCAGGTCGTTGGCGGCCGGGAAGACCAGCAGACCCGCCACCGAGAAGAGGAGGAGCGGGAAGACCTCGGTGGCGGCGAACCCGGCCCGTACGGCGGCCTTCTCGCTGTCGCTGCCCGGCACGGCTCCGGGCTGGGCGGCGAAGGAGTCCACCCGGTTGCCGTGGGTGGTGGGGTCGAGCCGTCGTTCGGCGAAGGTGAAGACCGCCACCATGGCGACCAGGAGAATGGTGCCCTGGAGGAACAGGGTGGGTCCGTCGATCGCGATGGCGCCCATGGCCGAGATCTGGGCCTTCGTGGTGCCGTACCCCCCGGCCGCGAGGCCGACGATCGCGGCGAACGAGGCGGCGATCGCCGTCACCGTCAGGAAGAGCTGGGTGTGGTAGCGGGCCCGGCGCGGCACGAAGGCCTCCACCAGGATGCCCACGACGGCGACGCCCACGATGATCAGGACGGGCATCAGCTGGGTGTACTCGATCTTCGGCGCCGTGAACGAGTCGCCGGGCGCCGCCGAGGTCACCCCGCTCGCCGTCGTCCACAGACTGTGGACAGCTGTTGCGCTCACTTGGCGGCCTCCACCTCGGGCTGGGGGTCCTTCTTCTGTACGTCGGACATGGTGTGCTCCACCGCCGGGTTGACGACCTCGGTGAGCGGCTTCGGGAAGACGCCCAGGAAGATCAGCACGGCGATCAGCGGAACCGCCACCACCAGCTCCCGGGCCTTGAGGTCCGGCATGCCCCGGACCGATTCCTTCACCGGCCCGGTCATCGTGCGCTGGTAGAGGACCAGGACGTAGAGCGCGGCGAGCACGATGCCGGAGGTGGCGATGATGCCGGCCACCGGATACACGCTGAACGTGCCGACCAGGACCAGGAACTCACTGACGAACGGGGCGAGTCCGGGCAGTGACAGGGTGGCGAGCCCACCGATGAGGAACGTCCCGGCCAGCACGGGGGCGACCTTCTGCACTCCGCCGTAGTCCGCGATGAGCCGCGATCCGCGCCGGGTGATGAGGAATCCGGCGACCAGCAGCAGGGCGGCCGTCGAGATCCCGTGGTTGACCATGTAGAGGGTGGCGCCCGACTGGCCCTGGCTGGTCATCGCGAAGATGCCCATGATGATGAAGCCGAAGTGCGAGATCGAGGCGTAGGCGATGAGCCGCTTGATGTCGCGCTGACCGACCGCGAGCAGCGCTCCGTACACGATGGAGACCAGCGCCAGGGCGATGATCACCGGCGTCGCCCACTTGCTGGCCTCCGGGAAGAGCCCGAGGCAGAAGCGGAGCATCGCGAAGGTGCCGACCTTGTCGACGATCGCGGTGATCAGCACGGCGACCGGGGCGGTGGCCTCGCCCATCGCGTTGGGCAGCCAGGTGTGCAGCGGCCACAGCGGGGCCTTCACCGCGAACGCGAAGAAGAACCCGAGGAACAGCCACCGCTCGGTGCTGGTCGCCATCTCCAGGGAGCCGTTGGCGCGGGCCTCGGCGATCTCGGAGAGCGAGAAGCTGCCCGCGACCACATACAGGCCGATGACCGCGGCCAGCATGATCAGGCCGCCGGCCAGGTTGTAGAGGAGGAACTTCACCGCCGCGTACGAGCGCTGCGCCGCGGCGTTCTCGTCGGTGCCCGCGTGGGCCCGGTCGCCGAAGCCGCCGATGAGGAAGTACATCGGGATGAGCATGGCTTCGAACAGGATGTAGAAGAGGAAGACGTCGGTGGCGAGGAACGACAGGATCACCATGGCCTCGACCATGAGGATCAGGGCGAAGAAGCCCTGCGTCGGACGCCAGCGCGAGGACTTCGTCTCCAGGGGGTCGGCGTCGTGCCAGCCCGCGGCGATGACGAACGGGATCAGCAGTGCGGTGAGACCGAGGAGGGCCACCCCGATGCCGTCGACGCCCAGTTCGTAGCGGACGCCGAAGTCGGCGATCCAGGCCCGGGATTCGGTCAGTTGGTAGCGGTCGCCGCCCGGTTCGAAGCGGGCGAAGACGATGCCCGCCAGGACGAGCGTGCCGAGCGAGAAGAGCAGCGCGAGCCATTTGGCCACGGTGCGCCGCGCGGCGGGGACGGCGGCGGTGGCGATCGCGCCGATCGCCGGGAGCGCCGCCGTCGCGGTCAGGAGGGGAAAGGACATGTGATCAGACCGCCCTCATCAGCAGGGTCGCGGCGATGACGACCGCCGCACCGCCGAACATCGAGACCGCGTAGGTGCGGGCGTAGCCGTTCTGGAGCTTGCGCAGCCGTCCGGAGAGCCCGCCGACCGATGCGGCCGTGCCGTTGACGACGCCGTCGACCAGGGAGTGGTCCACGTAGACCAGCGAGCGGGTGAGGTGCTCGCCGCCGCGGACCAGGACCACGTGGTTGAAGTCGTCCTGGAGCAGATCGCGCCGGGCGGCCCGGGTGAGGACCGAGCCGCGCGGAGCGACCACCGGGACCGGCTTGCGCCCGTACATCGTCCAGGCGATGGCGACACCGACGACGAGGGCCACCACGGTGGCTCCGGTGACCGTGGCCGCGCTGAGCGGGGAGTGCCCGTGGTCGTAACCGGTCACCGGCTCCAGCCAGTTGACGAACCGGTCACCGACGGCGAAGAACCCGCCGGCGAACACCGAGCCGAAGGCCAGCACGATCATCGGGATCGTCATCGACTTCGGGGACTCGTGCGGATGCGGCTCGCGGCCCTCCGCGTCGGGCTGCCAGCGCTTCTCGCCGAAGAACGTCATCAGCATCACGCGCGTCATGTAGAACGCGGTGATCGCGGCGCCCAGGAGAGCCACCGAGCCGAGGATCCAGCCCTCGGTACCGCCCTTGGCGAAGGCCGCCTCGATGATCTTGTCCTTGGAGAAGAAGCCGGACAGGCCCGGGAAGCCGATGATGGCGAGATAGCCGAGGCCGAAGGTGACGAAGGTGACCGGCATGTACTTCCGCAGGCCGCCGTACTTGCGCATGTCGACCTCGTCGTTCATGCCGTGCATGACGGAACCCGCGCCGAGGAACAGCCCGGCCTTGAAGAAGCCGTGCGTCACCAGGTGCATGATCGCGAAGATGTAGCCGATGGGGCCGAGGCCCGCGGCCAGGATCATGTACCCGATCTGCGACATCGTGGACCCCGCCAGGGCCTTCTTGATGTCGTCCTTCGCGCAACCGACGATCGCACCGAAGATCAGCGTGACCGCGCCGACGATGACCACGACCAGCTGGGCGTCCGGGGCGGCGTTGAAGATCGCGCCGGAGCGGACGATCAGATAGACACCGGCCGTAACCATGGTCGCGGCGTGGATGAGGGCCGAGACCGGGGTCGGGCCCTCCATCGCGTCACCCAGCCAGGACTGCAACGGCACCTGGGCCGACTTGCCGCAGGCGGCCAGCAGCAGCATCAGGCCGATGGCGGTCAGCTTGCCCTGACTCGTCTCGCCGGCCGACTCCAGCACCGGCCCGAAGGCGAAGGTGCCGAAGGTGGTGAACATCAGCATGATGGCGATCGACAGGCCCATGTCGCCGACCCGGTTGACCAGGAAGGCCTTCTTCGCGGCGGTGGCCGCGGTGGGCTTGTGCTGCCAGAAGCCGATGAGCAGGAACGACGCCAGACCGACGCCCTCCCACCCGACGTACAGCAGCAGGTAGTTGTCGGCGATGACCAGGATCAGCATCGCCGCGAGGAACAGGTTGAGATAGCCGAAGAAGCGGCGCCTGCGCTCGTCGTGCTCCATGTAGCCGATGGAGTAGATGTGGATAAGCGTGCCCACACCGGTGATGAGCAGGACGAACGTCATCGACAGCTGGTCGAGCTGGAAGGCGATGTCGGCCTGGAAGCCTTCCACCGGAATCCAGCTGAACAGGTGCTGGTGCAGGGCCCGGTCCTCGGCGCCCTTCCCCAGCATGTCGGTGAACAGCACGAGGCCGATGACGAACGAGGCGGCGGCGAGCACCGTACCGAGCCAGTGGCCGGTGCGGTCCAGTCGGCGTCCGCCACAGAGCAGGACCGCCGCTCCGAGCAGGGGCGCCGCGACGAGCAGCGCGATCAGGTTCTCCACGTTTCCGGACCCCTTACAGCTTCATCAGGCTGGCGTCGTCGACCGAGGCCGAGTGGCGGGAGCGGAACAACGACACGATGATCGCGAGCCCGACGACGACTTCCGCGGCGGCGACGACCATCGTGAAGAAGGCGACGATCTGCCCGTCGAGGTTGCCGTGCATCCGGGAGAACGCGACGAGCGTCAGGTTGCACGCGTTGAGCATCAGCTCGACGCACATGAACACCACGATCGCGTTCCGCCTGATCAGCACCCCGGAGGCGCCGATCGCGAACAGCAGGGCCGCGAGGTAGAGGTAGTTGACCGGGTTCACTTGGCGGCCTCCGAATTCTCCGCCGCGGAAGCGGGATCGGCCCCGCGCGCCGTGGCGTCCGCTTCGTCACGTCCGAGCCGCTCCCCGGAGCGCTGCTCCAGAGCCTTGAGATCGGCGAGGGACTCCTGCGAGACGTCACGGATCTGGCCGCGTCGGCGCAGGGTCTGCATGACGGTGAGCTCGGACGGCGTGCCGTCGGGGAGCAGACCGGCGATGTCCACCGCGTTGTGCCGGGCGTAGACACCGGGGGCGGGCAGCGGCGGCAGGTGCTTGCCGCGTACGCGCTCCTCGGACATCTCCCGCTGGGTCTTGGCCCGTTCGGTGCGCTCGCGGTGCGTGAGCAACATCGCTCCGACGGACGCGGTGATCAGCAGGGCGCCGGTGATCTCGAAGGCGAAGACGTACTCGGTGAAGATGAGATTGGCGAGCCCCTCGACGTTGCCGCCGTACCGGGCGTTCGCGTCGCCGAGCCCGTTGAACGTGCTCAGCGACGCGTTGCCGATGCCCGCGATCAGCAGGATGGCGAAGCCGAGGGCGCAGCCCAGCGCCAGCCAGCGCTGGCCCTTGAGGGTCTCCTTCAGGGAGTCCGCCGCGGTGACACCGACGAGCATGACGACGAAGAGGAACAGCATCATGATCGCGCCGGTGTAGACGACGACCTGGACGATGCCGAGGAAATACGCCCCGTTGGCGAGGTAGAACACGGCCAGGATGACCATCGTCCCGGCGAGCGACAGGGCACTGTGCACGGCCTTCTTCATCAGGACCGTGGCGAGCGCGCCGATCACGGCGACAGTGCCCAGGATCCAGAACTGGACGGCCTCGCCGGTGGAGGTGGTGGCGGCTGCGGCCAGCGCGTTCACGCGTCCACCTCCTTGTCCTGCCGGGCGTCGGCGGCCCGGGTCGACTCGATCGGGTCCTCGTCCGGCTTGTCGTTCTCGCCCTTGGACACGGCTGTCTGCCGGACCGTGCCGGGCGCGGCCTCGGTGACCAGTCCCCGGTAGTAGTCCTGTTCGTCCATGCCGGGGAAGATCGCGTGCGGACTGTCGACCATGCCTTCGTCCAGGCCCGCGAGCAGCTCGTCCTTGGTGTAGATGAGGCTTTCGCGGGTGGTGTTGGCGAGCTCGAACTCGTTCGTCATCGTCAGCGCCCGCGTGGGGCAGGCCTCGATGCAGAGTCCGCAGAGGATGCAGCGCGCGTAGTTGATCTGGTAGACGCGGCCGTAGCGCTCTCCCGGGGAGTAGCGCTCCTCCTCGGTGTTGTCCGCGCCCTCCACGTAGATGGCGTCCGCCGGACACGCCCAGGCGCACAGCTCGCAGCCGACGCACTTCTCCAGGCCGTCCGGGTGGCGGTTGAGCTGGTGGCGGCCGTGGAAGCGGGGCGCCGTGACCTTCGGCGTCTCCGGATACTGCTCGGTCAGCCGCTTCTTGAACATGGCCTTGAAGGTCACGCCGAAGCCGGCCACGGGGTTCTGGAACTTCTCCCCCGCTCCCTGTTCGCCCGAGGACCCAGCGGATCCCGATGAGCCCGTGAGCTCTGGTTTCTCAGACACCGCCGGCCTCCTTTCCGTCACTCACGTTTCCGTCACTCTGAGTATCGGGCCCACCACTGACAACGAGCTCCCGCTCCCGCCGTGGCCTGCGCCTGGGCACCGGTGGCAGGGTCTGCCCGGGCAGCGGTGGCACCGGATACCCGCCCGCCATCGGGTCGAATGCGGGCTCCGGACCGGGCGCCTTCGCCTCGGCCCTGGACCTGCGGTCGCGGAACATGTCGACGACGAAGGAGATCAGCAGGATCGCGATCACGGCCGCGGCGACATACAAGACGATCCGGGAGAAGTCATAGCCCTCGTTGCGCAGCGCGCGGACGGTGGCCACGAGCATCAGCCAGACCACCGAGACCGGGATGAGGACCTTCCAGCCGAGCTTCATCAGCTGGTCGTAGCGGACCCGTGGCAGGGTGCCGCGCAGCCAGATGAAGAAGAAGATCAGCGCCTGGAGCTTGAGGAAGAACCAGAGCATCGGCCACCAGCCCTGGTTCGCCCCCTCCCAGAACGCGGACACGGGGTACGGGGCCCGCCAGCCGCCGAGGAACAGCGTCACCGCGATCATCGACACGGTCACCATGTGGATGTACTCGGCGAGCATGAACATCGCGAACTTGATGGAGCTGTACTCGGTGTTGAAGCCGCCGACGAGGTCGCCCTCGGACTCCGGCATGTCGAACGGCGCCCGACTGGCCTCACCGACCATGGTCACCATGTAGATGAGGAAGGAGACCGGGAGCAGGATGATGTACCAGCGGTCCGCCTGCGCCTCCACGATCGTCGAGGTCGACATCGACCCGGAGTAGAGGAAGACCGAGGCGAAGGCGGCGCCCATCGCGATCTCGTAGCTGATCATCTGGGCACAGCTGCGGATCCCGCCGAGCAGCGGGTACGTCGAGCCCGACGACCAGCCGCCGAGGACGAATCCGTACACGCCGACCGCGCCGACCGCGAGGATGTACAGGGCGGCGATCGGCAGGTCGGTCAGCTGCATCGTGGTGCGCGTGCCGAAGATCGAGACCTCGTTGCCCGCCGGGCCGAAGGGGATCACCGCGATCGCCATGAAGGCGGGGATCGCCGCGAGGATCGGCGCGAGGACGTAGACCGCCTTGTCCGCGCCCTTGACGACCACGTCCTCCTTCAGCATCAGCTTGACGCCGTCGGCGAGGGACTGGAGCAGCCCCCAGGGGCCGTGCCGGTTCGGGCCGATGCGCAGCTGCATCCAGGCCACGACCTTGCGCTCCCACACGATCGAGAAGAGCACGACCAGCATCAGGAACGCGAAGCAGAAGACCGCCTTGAGGAGCACCAGCCACCAGGGGTCGGTGCCGAACATCGAGAGATCCTCGGCGGCGAGGACGGCACGCTCGGGCGCCGTCGTGAGTGCGGTGAGGCCAGTCACGCTCGTACCTCCGATGGTTCGACGGGAGCACCCGGTGCGGCGGCGGGGCCGATCCGCACCAGGCCGCCGGGGTTCGCACCGGTGTCGGCGGGGATGCCGCCTCCCACCGAGTTCAGCGGCACCCAGACCACCCGGTCCGGCATGTCGGTGACGGCCAGGGGCAGTTCGACGGTGCCGGTGGGTCCGGTGACGGCGAGCAGGTCGCCGTCCTTGACGCCGGTCTCGGCCGCGGTGGTGGCCGAGAGGCGGGCGACGGCCGCGTGCCGGGTCCCGGCGAGCGCGGTGTCGCCCTCCTGGAGCCGGCCGAGGTCGAGCAGCATCCGGTGGCCCGCGAGGACCGCCTCGCCGTCGCCGGGCCGGGGCAGCGGCTGCGTCGACTCGTGCGGGTCGTCCGCGTGGCCGCCCTCCCAGCCGCCGAGCCGGTCGAGCTCGCGGCGGGCGGCGGCCAGGTCCGGCAGCGCGAAGTGCACGTCCATGGCGTCGGCCAGCATGTGCAGCACGCGCGAGTCGGTCGGCGAGAGCGTCCGGGACATCTGCTCGGGCTTCAGTGCGGCCTGGAACATCCGGACCCGGCCCTCCCAGTTGAGGAAGGTGCCGGACTTCTCCGCGACGGCGGCGACCGGGAAGACCACGTCGGCCCGGTCGGTGACCGCGCTCGGCCGCAGCTCCAGGGAGACCAGGAAGCCGACCCCGTCCAGTGCCTCGATCGCGCGGGCCGGGTCGGGCAGGTCCTCGACGCCGACCCCGGCGACGAGGAGCGCGCCCAGTTCGCCGGTGGCCGCGGCCTCGACGATCTGGCCGGTGTCGCGCCCGTAGCGGGAGGGCAGTTCGGCGACGCGCCACAGGGATGCCACCTCGTCCCGGGCCCGCGGGTCGGTGGCCGGGCGGCCGCCGGGCAGCAGCGAGGGGAGTGCGCCCGCCTCGACCGCGCCCCGGTCGCCCGCCCGGCGCGGAATCCACACCAGGCGTGCGCCGGTGGCCGTTGCGATGCGCACGGCGGCGGACAGTGCGCCGGGTACCCCGGCGAGCCGCTCGCCGACGATGATCAGGGAGTTCTCCGCGCGCAACGCCTCGGCGGCCGCGGCCCCTTCGCCCTCCAGGCCGACGCCGCCCGCGAGCGCGTCCAGCCACTCGGTCTCGGTGCCGGGGGCGGCGGGCAGCAGCGTGCCGCCCGCCTTCACCAGGCCTCGCGTGGCGTGCGAGGCGAGCGCGAAGGTCTGCTGGCCGCTCTTGCGGTGGGCCTTGCGCAGCCGCAGGAAGACGCCGGGGGCCTCCTCCTCGGACTCGAACCCGGCGAGCAGGACCGCGGGGGCCTTCTCCAGCGCGGTGTACGTGACCCCCTCGCCGTCCAGGTCCCGGCCGCGTCCGGCGACCCGGGCGGCCAGGAAGTCGGCCTCCTCGCTGCTGTGGACCCGGGAGCGGAAGTCGATGTCGTTGGTGTCGAGGGCGACCCGGGCGAACTTGCTGTACGCGTAGGAGTCCTCCACGGTCAGCCTGCCGCCGGTCAGTACGCCGGTACGGCCGCGGGCGGCGAGCAGACCGGTGGCCGCGGCCTCCAGCGCCTCGGGCCAGCTCGCCGGTTCCAGGACGCCTTCGGCGTTGCGGACCAGCGGGGTGGTGAGCCGGTCACGCTGCTGGGCGTAACGGAACCCGAACCTCCCCTTGTCGCAGATCCACTCCTCGTTGACCTCGGGCTCGTTGGCCGCGAGACGCCGCATGACCTTGCCGCGCCGGTGGTCGGTCCGCGTGGAGCAGCCGCCGGAGCACTGCTCGCACACCGAGGGGGTGGAGACCAGGTCGAAGGGGCGGGAGCGGAATCGGTACGCCGCCGAGGTCAGCGCGCCGACCGGGCAGATCTGGATGGTGTTGCCGGAGAAGTACGACTCGAAGGGGTCGCCCTCCCCGGTGCCGACCTGCTGGAGTGCGCCGCGCTCGATCAGCTCGATCATCGGGTCGCCCGCGACCTGGTTGGAGAACCGGGTGCAACGCGCGCAGAGCACGCACCGCTCGCGGTCCAGCAGCACCTGGGTGGAGATCGGGACGGGCTTCTCGAAGGTCCGCTTCTTGCCCTCGAAGCGGGAGTCGGCTCCGCCGTGCGACATCGCCTGGTTCTGCAGCGGGCACTCGCCGCCCTTGTCGCAGACCGGGCAGTCCAGCGGATGGTTGATCAGCAGCAGCTCCATCACGCCCTTCTGCGCCTTCTCGGCGACAGGAGAGGTGATCTGCGATTTGACGACCATGCCGTCGGTGCAGGTGATGGTGCAGGAGGCCATCGGCTTGCGCTGGCCCTCGACCTCGACGATGCACTGGCGGCAGGCGCCTGCCGGGTCGAGGAGCGGGTGGTCGCAGAACCGCGGGATCTCGATGCCGAGGAGTTCCGCGGCCCGGATGACCAGGGTCCCCTTGGGGACGCTGATCTCGATGCCGTCGATGGTCAGCGTGACCAGATCCTCGGGCGGTACGGCCGCCTCGCCGCCCCCGGAGGGCGCACTCGTGGTGACTGTCATGCGTTCACCCCCCGGTGAGCGTTCTTGCCTTCGGCGTTCTTGTCGTCGGCCCATGCCGTGGACCGGGCGGGATCGAAGGGGCAGCCCTTGCCCGTGATGTGCTGCTCGTACTCCTCGCGGAAGTACTTGAGGGAGGAGAAGATCGGCGAGGCAGCGCCGTCGCCCAGCGCGCAGAACGACTTGCCGTTGATGTTGTCGGCGATGTCGTTCAGCTTGTCGAGGTCGGACATCTGGCCCTTGCCCGCCTCGATGTCGCGGAGCAACTGGACCAGCCAGTAAGTCCCTTCGCGGCAGGGCGTGCACTTGCCGCAGGACTCGTGGGCGTAGAACTCGGTCCAGCGGGTGACCGCCCGCACGACGCAGGTCGTCTCGTCGAAGCACTGGAGCGCCTTGGTGCCGAGCATGGACCCGGCGGCGCCGACGCCCTCGTAGTCGAGGGGGACGTCGAGGTGTTCGTCGGTGAACATCGGGGTGGAGGAGCCGCCCGGGGTCCAGAACTTCAGCCGGTGACCGGCCCGCATGCCGCCGCTCATGTCGAGGAGCTGACGCAGCGTGATGCCGAGCGGGGCCTCGTACTGGCCGGGGCTGGTGACATGGCCACTGAGCGAGTAGAGCGTGAAGCCAGGGGACTTCTCGCTGCCCATCGACTTGAACCAGTCTTTGCCCTTGTTCAGGATCGCGGGAACCGAGGCGATGGACTCGACGTTGTTCACCACAGTGGGGCAGGCGTACAGACCGGCGACCGCAGGGAAGGGGGGTCGCAGCCGGGGCTGGCCACGCCGTCCTTCGAGAGAGTCGAGCAGCGCGGTTTCCTCACCACAGATGTACGCACCCGCACCCGCGTGCACCGTGAGTTCCAGATCGAGTCCTGAACCCAGGATGTTCGTCCCCAGATATCCCGCCTCGTACGCCTCTCGTACGGCCTCGTGCAGTCGTCGCAGCACGGGGACGACCTCACCGCGCAGATAGATGAACGCGTGCGACGAACGGATCGCGTAACAGGCGATCACGATGCCCTCGATGAGGCTATGCGGGTTCGCGAAGAGGAGCGGGATGTCCTTACAGGTCCCCGGCTCCGACTCGTCGGCGTTGACAACTAGATAGTGCGGTTTGCCGTCCCCCTGCGGGATGAACTGCCACTTCATCCCGGTGGGGAAGCCCGCGCCGCCTCGTCCGCGCAGACCGGAGTCCTTGACGTACGCGATGAGGTCGTCGGGCGACATGGCGAGCGCCTTGCGCAGGCCCTCGTAGCCCTCGTGGCGGCGGTAGGTGTCCAGGGTCCAGGAATCGGGCTGGTCCCAGAAGGAGGAGAGCACGGGCGCGAGCAGCTTCTCGGGGCTCGTCCCGTTGCGGTCGATCTCGGCGGCCAAGGTCATCACTCCCCCTCCTCGGCTGCGGGCCCGGCCGGGTGCTCCGGGTCGGAGGCCGAGGTCTGCTGCGGTGCGTCGTGCGAGCTGAGGTGCTCGGACGGCGAAGGGTCGTGCGGCTGTGCGCCGTGCGGGCGCTCACCGCGCGGGGAGACGACGCGTGCCTGGGGCAGCGCCTCGCCCTTGGCCAGCTTCAGCCCGACGAGGGAGGCGGGGCCCGCCCCGCCGGTGGCCTCGACGGCACCGGGGCGCCCGTCGGGGAACCCGGCCAGGATGCGGGCGGTCTCCTTGTACGAGCAGAGCGGGGCGCCCCGGGTGGGCTCGACGGTCCGGCCCGCGATCAGGTCGTCGACGAGCTGCGTGGCGCTCTCGGGCGTCTGGTTGTCGAAGAACTCCCAGTTGACCATCACGACGGGCGCGAAGTCGCAGGCGGCGTTGCACTCGATGTGTTCGAGGGTGACCTTGCCGTCGTCGGTGGTCTCGTTGTTGCCGACCCCGAGGTGCTCCTTGAGCGTGTCGAAGATGGCGTCGCCGCCCATGACCGCGCACAGGGTGTTGGTGCAGACGCCGACCTGGTAGTCACCGCCCGCCCTGCGCCGGTACATGGAGTAGAAGGTCGCGACGGCGGTGACCTCGGCGGTGGTGAGGTCGAGCGTCTCGGCGCAGAAGGCGACGCCCGTACGGGAGACGTATCCCTCCTCTGACTGCACGAGGTGCAGCAGCGGCAGGAGGGCGGAGCGGCTGCTGGGGTAGCGGGCGACCACCTCCTTCGCGTCCGCGTCGAGCCGGGCGCGTACCTCGGCCGGGTAGGGGGTGGCGGGGAGCTGCGGCATCCCCAGACTGACGTCTTGGCGTGATGCGGTCACCGGTCGACGCCTCCCATCACGGGGTCGATGGACGCGACGGCGACGATGACGTCGGCGACCTGGCCGCCTTCGCACATCGCCGCCATGGCCTGCAGGTTGGTGAAGGACGGGTCGCGGAAGTGGACCCGGTAGGGGCGGGTTCCGCCGTCGGAGACGACGTGCACGCCGAGTTCGCCCTTGGGGGACTCGACGGCGGTGTACACCTGCCCGACCGGGACACGGAAGCCCTCGGTCACCAGCTTGAAGTGGTGGATCAGGGCCTCCATGGAGGTGCCCATGATGTTCCTGATGTGGTCGAGCGAGTTGCCGAGGCCGTCGGCGCCCAGGGCGAGCTGGGCGGGCCAGGCGATCTTCTTGTCGGCGACCATGACCGGACCCGGCTCCAGGCGGTCGATGCACTGCTCGATGATGCGCAGCGACTGGCGCATCTCCTCCAGCCGGATGAGGAAGCGGCCGTAGGAGTCGCAGGTGTCAGCGGTGGGGACCTCGAAGTCGTAGGTCTCGTAGCCGCAGTACGGGTCGCTCTTGCGCAGGTCGTGCGGGAGTCCGGCGGAGCGCAGCACCGGGCCGGTGGCGCCGAGCGCCATGCAGCCGGTGAGGTCGAGGTAGCCGATGTCCTGCATGCGGGCCTTGAAGATGGGGTTGCCGGTGGCGAGCTTGTCGTATTCCGGCAGGTTCTTCTTCATGGTCTTGATGAACTCGCGCAGCTGGTCGACCGTGCCCGGGGGCAGGTCCTGGGCGAGGCCGCCGGGGCGGACGAACGCGTGGTTCATCCGCAGGCCGGTGATCAGCTCGAAGAGGTCGAGAACGAGTTCACGATCGCGGAAGCCGTAGATCATGATCGTGGTCGCGCCGAGCTCCATGCCGCCGGTGGCGATGCACACGAGGTGCGAGGCGAGCCGGTTGAGCTCCATCAGGAGCACGCGCAGGACGGTGGCCCGGTCGGGGATCTGGTCCTCGATGCCGAGGAGCTTCTCGACGCCCAGGCAGTACGCCGTCTCGTTGAAGAACGGCGTCAGGTAGTCCATCCGCGTGACGAAGGTGGTGCCCTGGGTCCAGTTGCGGAATTCGAGGTTCTTCTCGATGCCGGTGTGGAGGTAGCCGATGCCGCAGCGGGCCTCGGTGACGGTCTCGCCGTCGATCTCCAGGATGAGCCGCAGCACGCCGTGCGTGGACGGGTGCTGGGGGCCCATGTTGACGATGATGCGTTCGTCGTCGGACTTGGCGGCGGATTCGACGACCTCGTCCCAGTCGCCGCCGGTGACTGTATATACAGTCCCCTCGGTCGTGGCACGGGGTGTTGCGTGGGGTGTGGTCATCAGGAGTACGACCTCCGCTGGTCCGGAGCCGGGATCTGGGCGCCCTTGTACTCGACGGCGATGCCGCCGAGCGGGTAGTCCTTGCGCTGCGGGAAGCCCTGCCAGTCGTCCGGCATCATGATCCGGGTCAGGGCCGGGTGCCCGTCGAAGACGAGCCCGAAGAAGTCGTACGTCTCGCGCTCGTGCCAGTCGTTGGTCGGATAGACCTCGACGAGCGAGGGGATGTGCGGGTCGCTGTCCGGGGCGGAGACCTCCAGCCGGATGAGCCGGCCGTGGGTGAGGGACCGCAGGTGGTAGACAGCGTGCAGCTCGCGGCCCTTGTCGCCGAGGAAGTGGACGCCGCTGACGCCCGTGCAGAGCTCGAAGCGCAGGGCGGGGTCGTCGCGCAGGGTGCGGGCGACCTGGACCAGGTGTTCGCGGGCGATGTGGAAGGTCAGCTCGTCGCGGTCGACGACCGTCTTCTCGATGGCGTTCTCGGGAAGCAGGTCCTGTTCCTCCAGGGCCCCTTCGAGCTCGTCGGCCACCTCGTCGAACCAGCCGCCGTAGGGCCGGGAGGAGGCTCCCGGCAGGGTGACCGTCCGGACGAGACCGCCGTAGCCGGAGGTGTCGCCGCCGTTGTTCGCTCCGAACATGCCCTTGCGGACGCGGATGACCTCGCCACCGGTGTCGCGCGGGGCGGGTACGCCGTTGCCGTTCTGCTCGTCGCCGTGGGTGTGCTCGCTCACCGCAGCAGCCCCTTCATCTCGATCAGGGGCAGCGCGTTGAGGGCCGCCTCCTCCGCCTCACGTGCGGCCTCCTCGGCGTTGACCCCGAGTTTGCCGCCCTGGATCTTCTGGTGGAGCTTGAGGATGGCGTCCAGCAGCATCTCGGGACGTGGCGGACAACCCGGCAAATAGATATCGACCGGGACAATGTGATCAACACCTTGCACAATGGCGTAATTGTTGAACATTCCACCCGATGAAGCACAAACCCCCATGGAAATGACCCACTTGGGGTTGGGCATCTGGTCATAGACCTGCCGCAGGACGGGAGCCATCTTCTGGCTCACCCGTCCCGCGACGATCATCAGGTCGGCCTGGCGCGGCGATCCGCGGAAGACCTCCATACCGAACCGGGCCAGGTCGTAGCGGCCCGCGCCAGTCGTCATCATCTCGATGGCGCAGCAGGCGAGTCCGAACGTGGCCGGGAAGACGGAGGCCTTCCGCACCCAGCCCGCGGCCTGCTCGACCGTGGTCAGAACGAAGCCGCTCGGCAGTTTCTCTTCGAGTCCCATGGTGTGCCCCTCAGCCCCTCAGTCCCATTCCAGGCCGCCGCGACGCCAGACATACGCATAGGCGACGAAGACGGTGAGCACGAAGAGCAGCATCTCCACGAGCCCGAAGATCCCCAGGGCGTCGAAGGAGACCGCCCAGGGATAGAGGAAGACGATCTCGATGTCGAAGACGATGAAAAGCATCGCCGTCAGGTAGTACTTGATGGGAAAGCGGCCGCCTCCGGCCGGCGTCGGCGTGGGTTCGATGCCGCACTCGTACGCTTCGAGCTTTGCCCGGTTGTATCGCCTGGGGCCGATAAGCGTGGCCATGACCACGGAGAAGATCGCAAACCCTGCCCCGAGGGCGCCGAGCACGAGGATGGGCGCGTAGGCATTCACGCTCCTCGCTCCTTCCAGTCGTCCTTGACCGTTGGACCGCATCGGGCGACCGGCTCGCCACCTCACCAAGATCGTGCACATGTGAGGCAGTTCACAAGCCCGACTGCCCCGCATCCTATGCCCGTCCCCCTGTGATCTGCGACACGGGGTGCGACAACGTCTTTGTGATCTCCACCACCTGACGAAGGATCATGAAGTCGTATGAGCGGTGATCTTCGTACGCGAAGCGGCCGAGTGATCACGAGACGTGACATTCATCGGCGTTACCGCTGGTCAAAGAAGTGTCGCGCTATCAATGGACAGCCACTACAAGCAAATTGGCGATGGACTGCGGCAGGGTGATAAGAGCACCCGCACCCTCGCCGCCCCTCACCCGGACGAGGGGCGGCGAGGACCGAAGGGGACATGTGCACGCATTCACGAACTTCCGGATGAGGCGACGGAGCGCCCGCCACGAAACAGGGGCGGACCACGGTCGCGGGCGCGAGGGTTGCCTGCCGCCGGATACTCATGCCGTGACCTGCGTCACTCGACCCGCGCCGCGGGAAAACCGGGCTTGGCCATCGGTGTGAACGGATGGTAAGCGACGGGCAATTCGGACGTATTGCCGAAAGGCAGTGATCACGGGCCTGATCCCGCCTGACCGTTTTGCCCGTTACGGCGTCAATAAAGGCCCTCAGAAAGCGGATTCACAGATTCCGAACGTAACTGTGTCGCAACACACGTTTCTTGATGGGACCCCTGCAGCCCTGATAGCGCTAGTACCCATGTCCCACACCGCTCACATACCCAGCCACCGGAAGCCCCGCCAGCGCGCCTCGAAGTCGGCACTGCGGGCCGGAGTTGCCGGTGGCGTCCTCAGCACCATCGCGGTCGCGGGTGCCGCGGGTCCGGCCCAGGCCGAACCGGTGACCCAGACGATCGAGATGCCCACCATCACCTCCGGGCTCTCCACCGTGGTCGCCGCCTCCGCCCAGGCCACCCAGCAGGTCGCCCTCGACCTGGAGACGCAGGCCGACGAGGCTGCCGCGGCCGAGAGCGCCGCGAAGAAGGCCAAGAAGGCGCACGCCGAGGCCGTCCGCAAGGCCGAGGCCAAGAAGAAGGCCGAAGCGGCCGCCAAGGCCGAGGCGGAGGCCAAGGAGCGGGCCGAGCGCGCCTCCCGCACCGCCGAGCGCACGACGCTCAGCGCCTCCTCCGGCTCCACGGGCTCCTCGGACAGCTCCGCGTCCGCCTCCGCCCCCTCGTCCTCCTCGTCCTCCTCGTCGAACGTCAGCGGCTCCGCCGCGTCCATCGTGGCGTTCGCCAAGGCCCAGGTCGGCGACGCGTACGTGTCCGGCGGCACCGGCCCCAACGCCTGGGACTGCTCCGGCCTGGTCCAGGCCGCGTACCGCACGGCGGGCATCGACCTTCCGCGCGTCTCGCAGGCCCAGTCGACCGTCGGCACCCAGGTCTCCCTGAACAACCTCCAGCCCGGCGACATCCTGTACTGGGGCAGCGCCGGCAGCGCGTACCACGTCGCGATCTACGTGGGCGGCGGCCAGTTCGTCGGTGCGCAGAACTCCAGCACCGGCACCGTGCAGCGTTCCATGGACTACGACCGGCCGACCGGCGCGGTCCGCGTTCTCTGATTCACAAGCGCCCTCGGGCGCTCCGGTGCACGGCTGAGAGCCGCCGCTCCCCCGCTCGGGAGCGGCGGCTCCCGGCCGTTGTCGCGGCGACGAGCAGAGCCGCGCCCATCAGCAGGGCGCTCACCCAGGCGGGCGCCCGGTGGCCGGACCCGGCGTCCAGGGCCAGGCCGCCCGCCCATGGCCCCACCGTCGCCCCCAGGTTGAACGCGGTTGTGGAGAACGCCCCGGCGAGCGTCGGGGCGCCGGGGGCGAGGCTCAGGACCTGGGTGATCAGCGCGGTGCCGGTACCGAAGGCGAGCATCCCCAGGAGCGGGATCAGGGCCAGGGCGAGGACAGGGCTGCCCGCCGTCAGGGCGAGCGCGGCCCAGCCGAGGGCGAGGGCGACCATGCCGGTGGCGATGACGGCGACCGGGCGCGCGTCGGCGAACCGGCCCGCCACCGTGACCCCGGCGAACGCCCCCGCCCCGAACAACGCAAGGGAAACAGGCACCCAGACCGCGCCCAGGCCCGTCTCCCGGGTGAGGAGCGGCTCCAGATAGGAGAAGGTGCAGAAGGTCGCCCCCTGCACCAGGGCCATCGTGACCAGCGTCGGCCGCAGCCGGGGCCCGGCGAGCGCGCGCAGTTCGTCCCGTACGGATACGGAATCGGTGCCCTTGTCCGTACGTACGGATGCAACGGATACAGAAGCCGCGCCCGTGTCCGTGCCCCGGCCGCCCGGGATCGTGCCCTCGCCGCCCGTGTCCATGCCCCGGCCGCCCGGGACCGAGCGCAGGATCGCGAGGACGGCGGGCAGGGAGACGAGGGCGACCGCCCAGAACGCCGACCGCCACCCCCACCACTCCCCCAGCACCGCGCCCGCCGGTACGCCCACCACGCAGGCGACCGTGACCCCGCCGACGACCACGGCAGTGGCCCGGCCCTTCAGCCCGTCGGGGACCAGCGCGACCGCGGTCGTCAGAGCCACCGCCCAGAAGCCCGCGTTGGCCAGGGCCCCGACGAAGCGGGTCGCGAGGAGCACTCCGTAGCTCGGGGTGAGCGCACCGGCGACATGGACGGCGACGAACACCGCGAGGAAGAACAGCAACGCGCGGCGGCGGGGCCAGGTGCGGCTGGACAGGGCCATCAGGGGGGCGCCGACGACCATCCCGACGGCGAAGGAGGAGGTGAGGAGCCCGGCGGCGGACAGGGAGACGTTCAGGTCGGCGGCGATGCCCGAGACGAGCCCGGACAGCATGAACTCGGAGGTGCCCTGGGCGAAGACCGCGAGCCCGAGGACGTAGACAGCGAATGGCATGGGTGGAAAGCCCCTTGGACGGAACCGTCGGTTGACAGACAGACCGGGTGCGGGGATGCGGACCGCGCGGACGCACCGCCCGGAAGGAGGCGAGGTGCGGCGCCCAGGAGTGCCCGGCCGGGATCGACCGGGTCACGAACCCTGCGTACGGCGGTACTTGCGTCGGTACCTCAGCGCGTACGCGGGTGGGAACGGCCCGTGCCCGCGGTGATCCGGCGGGCGTGGAACCGTACGAGAAGGGGCCGATGGGCCCCGAGGGGTCAGTCGGCGACGCTCAGCACGAACACGGCCACCGGCGCACCGGTGGCCGGAGTCTGTCGGACTCGGGGCTGGTCATGGGGCAAGGGTACGCGCGGGGCGGCGGGGCATCCAGCGGATTTCCGGCGGGCTTCCGGAGCTGGCCAGGCCTGAGGCGCACGAATCAGCAGCTGCCCTGCTGGAGGGCGCGAAATCAGCGGCCGCCCCAACGGGGTACGGACGATCAGCGGCTGCCTCCGGCGGAAGGCGCACGATCAGCAGTTGCCCCGGCCGAAGGCTCGACCAGCGGCTGCCCCGGCGGAAGGCGCCACGCGGCTGTCCTCGCCGGAGGGCGCGTGTCGGGTGGTCAGCGGCGACGGGGGCGGCGGTTCGTCCGCTCGGGCTCCCGCGCCGACGTGGTGGGGGCGGGCGGGGCGTCGTACGGGGAGTCCAGGTCCTCGTCGTCGTCCGTCGCGGTCGGGTCGACGGCGAAGTGGGGCTCCAGGAAGAGGCCGTGGTGCTGGGGTACGGCGGTGTCCGTGGCGGCCGGTTCCGGGCGTGCGGGGTTCCGGGGCAGGGATGCGGTGGTCATGGCTGTCTGTCCTTGGGGTCGAGCAGCGCTGTATCGGCTTGTTCCGTACCCCGCTGGCCTGCGATCGATGTGAGCGTGCGTCATGAAGCGTCGTACGCACCGCGCGCGCCGCTACGGGCGGGGCGGGCGCCGACCGGCCCGGGGGCTGCCCGACGACCGGGGGAGGCGCGCAAATCATCGCACAGGATCACCCGGGAAGCTGCGGAATATGCGTGGCGGGGTGGCTGGAGGGAGTCAGAGTACGACGCGGAAGCGGGGTGGTCAGGCGCCGGTCCTCGCCCAGGACGTGGAAGGTGAGCCCGGGCGGAGGCCGGCCCCGGCCGCAATGCGTCGGACCACAGCCGGTCGGCCTCCACGAACCCGGCCGACTCGTAGAGACGGTCGGCCGCCGTACGGTCCCGCTCTCCGCCCGAGGGGCGGTCGTCGGCCGCGTGGAGGACCAGCTTGCGTGTCATCGAGCCCGCCGGGACCGCGCCGACGGAGCACGGCGAGAGGGCCCTGCGTCCCCTCGTGTGCTCCGCCTTCACACTCCGCCTTCGCACTCCGTACGCAGGCGACCGCCCCGACGATGCTCCCGTCGGAGCGGCGGACAACCGCGGGCCTCACGCCTTCGGGGCCACCTTGGTTCCACCGAGGTAACCATCGGACAAGAAATTTCCTACCGGCGGTGCTACGTTTTGGGTATGAGCAGTCACGTAGCACCCCAGGCCGTCGAGCGGGCCGGCAAGAGATCCGTGTCGCTCGCCCAGTCATTGATCAAGGAAGTCGAGGAACGCACCGGCAAGAGCGGGTTCTCCTCCGTTGTGGCCGAAGCTCTGGAGGAATGGCTCGCCGCGCAGAAGCTCCGCGAAGTCGTGACCGCTGACCGCAAGGCGTTCGGCCCCGTCTCCGCCGAAGCACGGCGGCAGGCGGAACAGGAGTGGTGAGCAAGCGCCTCAAGATCAAGGCAAAGAGCGAGGGCACGCTCGTTCTGGACGCCCAAGGGCTTTCACTGCACGTAGACGGCGACGACGGAATGCGGGCACGCATCGAGGTCGCTCAGCAGAGCGGCCGACGAGTGGCGCTGTCCGCACTGACGCCCTTGGAAGTGCGGCGAACAGGAGAAGCCGCCAGGCGGCTCCAGTTCCTGCTGTCCCGGTTCGACGTAAAACCGGTCAACGACGCGGTGACGGACGCCGCAGCGAAGCTACTGGACGCCTCAGGCCTTGACGGGCACGAATGCCTCGTGGACGCACTCGTGGTGGCCACGGCCGCACTCTGCACTCCCCCGGTACTACTCGTCACTTCTGACAAGTCGCACATCCCGGCGCTGTGCAAGGCCGCCGAGGAGCTTCCCGGCTCACCGAAGGTGAGGATCGTCAGCGTTTGACGGCCGAACGCCACGGGCCGGGCCGCTCGACTGCCCAACGAGCGGCCCGGCCTTGAATGGTCAGGCTCGGGGTGCCACCTTCGAGAGGCCGTTGATGATGCGGTCCATGGCGTCGCCGCCCTGGGGGTCGGTCAGGTTGGCGAGCATCTTGAGGGTGAACTTCATCAGGATCGGGTGGGTCAGGCCGCGTTGGGTGGCGACCTTCATGACCTTCGGATTGCCGATCAGCTTCACGAAGGCGCGACCCATCGTGTAGTAGCCGCCGTAGGTCTCCTTGAGGACCTTCGGGTAGTTGTTCAGGGCCAGCTCGCGCTGGGCGGGGGTGGCGCGGGCGTGGGCCTGGACGATGACGTCGGCCGCGATCTGGCCGGACTCCATGGCGTAGGCGATGCCCTCGCCGTTGAACGGGTTGACCATGCCGCCCGCGTCGCCGACGAGCAGGAGGCCCTTGGTGTAGTGCGGCTGGCGGTTGAAGGCCATCGGGAGGGCCGCGCCCCGGATCGGCATCGTCATGTTCTGCGGGGTGTAGCCCCAGTCCTCCGGCATCGAGGCGCACCAGGCCTTGAGGACCTCTCGCCAGTCCAGCTCCTTGAACGCGGAGGAGGAGTTGAGGATGCCGAGGCCGACGTTGGAGGTGCCGTCGCCCATGCCGAAGATCCAGCCGTAGCCGGGCAGCAGCCGGTCCTCGGCGCCGCGCCGGTCCCACAGCTCCAGCCAGGACTCCAGGTAGTCGTCGTCGTGGCGGGGGGAGGTGAAGTACGTACGGACGGCGACGCCCATGGGGCGGTCGTCGCGGCGGTGCAGGCCCATCGCGAGGGACAGCCGGGTGGAGTTGCCGTCGGCGGCGACGACGAGCGGGGCGTGGAAGGTGACCGGGGTCTTCTCCTCGCCGAGCTTCGCCTCGACGCCGGTGATGCGGCCGGTGCGCTCGTCGCGGATGGGCGCGCCCACGTTGCAGCGCTCGTACAGCCGGGCGCCCGCCTTCTGCGCCTGCTGGGCCAGCTGTTCGTCGAAGTCGTCGCGCTTGCGGACCAGTCCGTAGTCCGGGTAGGAGGCGAGTTCCGGCCAGTCCAGCTGGAGCCGGACGCCGCCGCCGATGATGCGCAGGCCCTTGTTGCGCAGCCAGCCCGCCTCCTCGGAGATGTCGATCCCCATGGAGACGAGCTGTTTCGTGGCGCGGGGCGTCAGCCCGTCGCCGCAGACCTTCTCCCGGGGGAAGGCGGTCTTTTCCAGGAGCAGGACGTCGAGTCCGGCCTTGGCGAGGTAGTACGCGGTCGTGGAGCCGGCTGGGCCCGCTCCGACGACGATCACGTCCGCGCTGTGCTCGGAGAGGGGCTCGGTCACGGTCGGATCTCCCGAAGACTCGAATTCGCGTGCCGCGCGGCACATGTCCCGTGCAGTCTATGGGGGCCTGCAGATCCACCCTCCGAAGGGCTCCCCCATGTCGATCGCGCCTGCTTCGCCCCCTGCTTCGGCCCCCGTCGTACGCCTCCGTGTTCCCACCGACGAAGACGCCCTGAGCTGGTACCGGATATTCGACGACCCCGAGGTCATGGAGTACTTCGGGGGGCGCAGAGCGGACTTCTCCGTGTACGAGGAACTCACCGCCCGCCAGCGCCGCCACGACGCGGAGCTCGGCTACTGCCTGTGGACCGTCACCGACGAGGACGACACCGTGCTCGGCTTCACCGGGGCGCAGCCGTGGCCGCACACCCACTACGGGCCGGTCGGCGCGACCGAGATCGGCTGGCGGCTGGGGCGCGCGGCGTGGGGGCGCGGGTACGCCACCGTCGCCGCCCGCGCCACGCTGGAGCGGGTCCGCGCGGCCGGGGTGAGCGAGGTGGTCGCGATGATCGACTCCCGTAACGCCCGGTCGACGGCGGTGGCGGAACGGCTCGGGATGCGGCGGGCCGAGTCGTACGCCACCCCGCGCGGCCAGGAGGCCCACTGCTTCCGGCTGGAGCTCTGAGCCCGGGCGGTTACGGGAACGTCAGGCGCGGGTGGCCCGGTGCAGGGCCACCACGCCGCCGGTCAGATTGCGCCAGGCGACCTTGGACCAGCCCGCCTTCTGAAGAAGTGCGGCGAGAGCGGGCTGGTCGGGCCAGTCGCGGATCGACTCGGCGAGATAGACGTACGCGTCCGGGTTGGAGGACACCGCGCGTGCCGCCGGCGGGATCGCGCGCATCAGGTACTCCGTGTAGACCGTGCGGAACGGAGTCCAGGTCGGCTGCGAGAACTCGCAGATCACTACCCGCCCGCCGGGCTTCGTCACCCGGTACAGCTCACGCAGCGCGACATCGGTGTCCTGGATGTTCCGCAGCCCGAAGGAGATCGTGACGGTGTCGAACGTCTCGTCCTTGAACGGCAGCTTCATACCGTCGCCCGCGGTGAACGGCATCCACGGGTGGCGTTCCTTGCCGACCTTGAGCATGCCGAGCGAGAAGTCGCAGGGTACGACGTAGGCGCCCGCCTTCACGAAGGGCTGCGAGGAGGTCGCCGTACCGGCCGCCAGGTCGAGGATCTTCTGCGCGGGGCGGGCGTCGACCGCCGCCGCGACCGCCTTGCGCCACAGCCGGGCCTGGCCGAGCGAGATCACGTCGTTGGTCAGGTCGTAGTTGGCCGCCACACCGTCGAACATCGAGGCGACTTCGTGCGGCTGCTTTTCCAGGGAGGCTCGGGTCACCCTTCCATTCAAGCAGCCCCGCCGTACGGATCAGTGGGAGCGGTCTCGGTGACGTCGTACGGGGTGTTCAGCGCGCCCGCACCGCAGGCCGTACGCCCCCACCGCAGGCCGTAGCCACCAGCAGGGCCCCGAGTGCTGCGGCGAACCGGCGCATGACCGGCGCGTGATCGATGCGTGACCGGCGCGTGACCGGTGTGCTGAGCCGGTCCGCACACCTCTCGAACTGATCTTCACTACTCTTCAACCTTTTCGGCACATGCCCGCTCTGTAAGGGGTGGGAGAGCGGAAACGCAGGAGAAGGAGAGGGGAGGGCGGATGTCGGCAGGGTCGGAGCCCGCCGTGGCGGACGGCGACAGTGCCGCGTTCGAGGCGTACGCACGGAACGGGCAACGACGGCTGTACCGGACGGCCTACCTGCTGTGCGGGGATGTCGAGGGCGCCCAGGACCTGACGCAGACCACGCTCGCCAAGCTCTTCCAGCACTGGCGCCGGGCGAGCCGGGCGGACAACCTCGACGCCTACGCCAAGACCGTCCTCGTCCGCACCTTCGTGGCCGAACGACGCCGCTCCGTACGGGATCTCCTCGCCCACAACCGCAACGCGCCCCGCCCGCAGCCCAACCCGGCTCCGGGCGCGGACCTCCGGGTGACGCTGCTCGCCCTGCTCGCCGAACTCCCGCCCCGCGCACGGGCGATGGTCGTCCTGCGGTACTGGGACGACCTGAGCGTGGAGACCGTCGCCACGCTGCTGCGGTGCAGCGAGTCCACGGTGAAGAGCCAGTGCTCGCGTTCGCTCGTCCGACTGCGCGCCCGGATGGGCGACGTCCAGCTCTACACCACAGGAAGCTGAGGGCCGGCCGTGAAACCCGAACCGTACGAGCAGCGCCTGCCGTCCTTCGCGCACGACGAACAGCTCCTCCGGGACGCCCTGCACCGCACCGCCGACACCCTGTCCCCCCTGCCCGACCTGGTCCCCGAGGCCGTACGGGAGGGCCACCGGCGGCGGGCCAGGAACCGGGCGGCCGCGGTCGCGGGCACGTTCGTCGCGGTCACCGCCCTGACCCTGGGCCTCTCCGTGCTGGGCCCCTGGCTGCTGTCGCGGCCGGACACCGTACCCGCCACTCCCGCCGGACCGTCCCTCTCCCTGCCCGCGCCCAGCCCCTCACCCCAACAGACGGAGCCCCGCCCCGACATGACGCCCCCCACGTCCACCCCCGTGCCGACGCACTCCGCGGACGGGCCGACGACTCCGCCCGCCGCGACCCCGTCCCGCTCCGCCCCGCCGCCCCTCACCCCCGAGGAGGCCCAGCGCCTGGAGGAGTTCCGGCGGCGTGCGGCCGGGGCGCTGGACGCCCTGCTGCCCTCGTCGATCGGGACCGTCCGCCCCGTCGGCGAGGGCGCGCAGGACTACCAGGGGCGGCGCGGCGGCGTCGTGCACTCCGTCCGCCTGTCGGTGCACCCGGTTGCCGGGAGCGCGGCGCCGGCCTGCCGCGACCTCCCGGACAAGGGGCTGACCTGCGGCAAGGTCATCCTGGCCGACGGCACGCCCGCCCAGGTGTTCCGGCAGCCCGCCGAGGGGCGGACGGGAACGGTGGTCTCCCTCCGCTACCAGGTCGGCCGCAGCACGGTGGCGCTGTCCGTCTCCCCCGCGCCGTCCGGGTCGAGTGGCACGCCCCTCACCACCGGGGACCTGATCCGGGTGGCGGAGAGCCCGCGGTTCCGGGAGCTGGTCGCGTACGCCGACGCCGACCCGGTGCCGCGGAGCGGGGGCGCCTCGTGACGCGCCGCCGCACCATGGGCACCCTGCCGCCCGCGTACGGGGACCGCGAAGCGGACACCTTCCTCGTGCCGCCGGACCCGGCTCCCGGACCCGCGCACGGCCGTACGCGGCCGACGGGCCACGCCCGATCGCAGGAACGGCCGCAGGAAGGGTCACGGTCCCGGTCGCGGTCCCGGTCGCGTTCCCGATCGCAGACGCGGTCGCAGAAACGGTCACAGGAACGGTCTCCGTCCCGGTCCCGGTCGCAGTCCCGGTCACACTCCCGGTCACTGGTCCGGCGCAGGCGGCGGAACCGGCGCCGGGTGACCGGTCTCGCCGTGCTGGCGCTCGCGGTCGTGGCGGGCACGGCGCTCCTCGTCGGCCGCCCCTGGCAGGGCGCGGGCGACCCGGCGGAGGCGGCGGGCCCCGCCGGGACCCCTACGGCTGCGCCCGGCGGACCGGACGACACGGCGGAGCCCGTACGGCCGAAGCCCACGCCCCCGTCGCCCTCGCCCACCGCGGAGGAGCCCGCGGACGATGAACCCGCAGCGGATGAACCCGCGGCCGACGGACCGGCGCCAGGGGACGTCCCCGCCTCGGGGCCCGGCACGTTCACCGTCGCCCGCGCGGGGGTCACGGCGTCCGGCAAGGGCAGCGCGTACCGGGTCGAGGTGGAGGACGGCATCGGCGTCGACCCCGACCGGGCCGCCGAGGACGTCGCCGCCGTCCTGGCCGACCCGCGCGGCTGGAACCAGGGCGGCGAGCGCTCGTTCCGCCAGGTCGCCGACGGGTCGGCGGGGCTGGTGATCCGGATCGCGACTCCGGCGACCACGGACCGGCTGTGCGGCCGGTTCGGCCTGGACACCCGCGGCGAGGTCAACTGCCGGGGCGGCGAGAAGGTGATGGTCAACCTGAAGCGCTGGCTGCTCGGTTCACCGCAGTTCGACGGGCCCGTCTCCGAGTACCGGGCACTGATCATCAACCACGAAGTGGGCCACTGGCTGGGGCGAGGCCACGAGACCTGTCCCGGCAAGGGCCGCCCCGCGCCCGCGATGATGCAGCAGATCAAGGGGCTGAAGGGCTGCGTCGCCAACGCCTGGCCGTACGACGCGGAGGGGCGCTATCTGGGAGGCCCGAAGGTGCCCTGACCTCCTCCACGGAGGATGCGGAGCCGGCCTCAGCGGGCGCGGTGCACCAGCCGGCCCGCGAGCACCGTCGCCACGCAGCGCCCGGCCCCGCCCGCGCGCAGCGCCGCCTCGTCGGGCACGTCGAACACGGCGAGGTCCGCGCGGCCGCCGACGGTCAGCGGGCCGTGCACGGTGGAGGCGAGGTCGCCGCCCGCCGCGAAGGGATCCAGGTCCGCGGGGCCCGAGGCCTCCGGCGGGTACGGGGGACTCACCTGGATCAGCCCCGCCCGGGAGACGGCCGTCCGCAGCGCGGGCTCGTCCGCGCCGAACGGGCCCACCACATGGGTGGTCCCGTGCCGCAGCATCCGCTGGAGCCCGCGCCGGACGCTGCCCGCCCGCCGGGGTGCGTCCATCGTCGCCGCGAGCCGCTCGAACTCCTCGCCCCACAGCGGCAGTTCACCCAACTCGCCGGCCTCGCGCGGGTCCGGGTGGTAGCAGCGGGTGAGCAGCTCCCGGGCGTGGTCCTGGCGGAGGCCGGGCGTGAGGAGGCCGGGCCAGCGGCGGACCCTGGCCGCCGGGTACGCGGCGGAGACCTCCTCGTACGTACCGACGGCGGCGATCCGGTCGCCGTCCACCGCCACGGCACCACCGCCACCGACACCGGCACCGGCACCGGCACCGGCACCGGCACCGGCCCCAACTGCCACCGCGCCGACCGGAAGGACCAGCTGTGCGGCGTGAATCGTCAGCACAGGAGCGTCAGTTGGCGTTGAGGAGCTTCAGCTCCGGGTGGGCCGTGCCGCCCTCGATCGCGGTGGACGAGATGTGCGAGACCACGCGCTCGTCGACCGGGTCCATCGCCGGGTCGTCGTGCACGACGAGGTGCTCGTACGTCGTGGCGCGCTGGGCCGGGACCCGGTCCGCTTTGCGGATCAGGTCGATGATCTCCAGCCGGTTGGAGCGGTGCTTGGCCCCGGCCGAGGAGACGACGTTCTCCTCCAGCATGATCGAACCGAGGTCGTCCGCGCCGTAGTGCAGCGACAGCTGGCCGACCTCCTTGCCGGTGGTCAGCCAGGAGCCCTGGATGTGGGCGACGTTGTCGAGGAAGAGCCGGGCGATGGCGATCATCCGCAGGTACTCGAAGAGCGTGGCCTGCGTCTGTCCCTTCAGCTTGTTGTTCTCCGGCTGGTAGGTGTACGGGATGAAGGCGCGGAAGCCGCCCGTACGGTCCTGCACGTCCCGGATCATCCGCAGGTGCTCGATGCGCTCGGCGTTGGTCTCGCCGGTGCCCATCAGCATGGTGGAGGTGGACTCCACACCCAGGCCGTGCGCGATCTCCATGATCTCCAGCCACCGCTCGCCGGACTCCTTGAGGGGGGCGATGGCGGTACGCGGCCGGGCGGGCAGCAGCTCCGCGCCCGCACCGGCGAAGGAGTCGAGCCCGGCGGCGTGGATACGGCTGATGGCCTCCTCGGCGGAGACCTTGGAGATCCGTGCCATGTGCTCGATCTCGGAGGCGCCGAGGGAGTGGATGACCAGCTGCGGGAACGCCTTCTTGATCGCGGAGAAGTGCTCCTCGTAGTACTCGACGCCGTAGTCCGGGTGGTGGCCGCCCTGGAACATGATCTGGGTGCCGCCCAGCTCCACGGTCTCCGCGCAGCGGCGCAGGATGTCGTCGAGATCGCGGGTCCAGCCCTTGTCGGTGGCCTTGGGCGGGGCGTAGAAGGCGCAGAACTTGCAGGCCGTCACGCACACGTTGGTGTAGTTGATGTTGCGCTCGATGATGTACGTCGCGATGTGTTCCGTACCGGCGTAGCGGCGGCGGCGGACGGCGTCGGCGGCAGCACCCAGCGCGTGCAGCGGCGCGGACCGGTAGAGGTCGAGCGCCTCCTCCGGGGTGATCCGACCGCCCTCGGCGGCTCGGTCGAGGACGGGCTGAAGGTCGGCCTTCTCGGTCACCGGGCTGTCACCTTTCGGCGGTTTTTTGAGGATCCACGGACCGATCCAGCGTACGCCAGCCCCTTGCGCCGTCAGCCGCCGGACCGGGTGAGCTTCCCGTACGGAAGACCCGCGGCCCGTTCCTTCGAGCGGTACTCCAGCGTGTCGTCGTCGGTGAGGCGGAAGACCAGGTCCGCCTCGGTCGTGGTGCAGAGTCCCGGGGTGCTGGGGCGGTCCGGGTCGGTGCGTTCGCGGACGTTCAGCTCATCGGCGGTGCCGGAGGTGAGGGTGCCGACGCTGTTGCAGGTGACCGTGATGCCGAGCTGGGAGACGGTGTTGGACATCCGCACGACCTGGGTGCCCTTCTTGCCCTCGGTGAAGACCGCGGTGAGGGTGCCGTGGGGCTGTCCGCTCGTCCTCTCGGTGAGCGGACCCTCCCAGGTGCCGATGTACGCCTTCGGCAACGCGCTCACCGGGGTGTCGCCCGCGTCGGTGGGGTCGCCCGACCCGGAGGGGGACGGTTCCGCCGACGCGGGCGCGGAGGGCGAGCCGGAGGCGGTGGCGGACGGCGGGGTGGCCGCGGCGTCGTTGCCCTCGCCCCGGTCGGCGCCGCCGCCCGGGAGGAGGCCGTCGAGCAGGCCCGTGCCGAGGGTGGCGACGGCGAGCGCGCCCGCCACGGCCAGGGCGACCGTGCAGCTCACCCGGCGGCTGCGGCGCTCTCCCGGAGTCCGCCGGTTCTCGGCGCTGACGCTCATGGAGAAGTGGGGGTCGCCGTTGCGCTGCCCGGGAAGCGGACCCGTGCCCGGGGCGCCCGGGTCGGGGGCGTTGCGGCCGGGGTCACGGCCTGGTGCGGTCGCCCGGTCCGCCCCGCCCGTGCCGGGCGGTGTGCCGAAGGGGGCGTCCTGCGGGGGCCGGACGGGTGGCCCGAATGCCCCGAGGCCGCCGGGACGACCCCCGTTGCTGTCCCCGCCGTCCGCGCCGTCCAGGCCGCCCCGGTCCGGGGCGGGCGCCCCTGCCGCCGCCCCTGCGCCCGCTCTTTCTCCCCCTCCGGCTCCCGCTCCCGCTCCCAGCGATGCGCTGCTGAACGGCACCGGACCCGACTGCACGGGCGCGTCCTGCGGTTCCAGGTCGAGCAGCGCCACCGCGGACCTGCTGACCTCGCGCACCAGCCGGCCCGGGAGCCAGCCGCCCGCGACCATCGCCGCCGCACCGCCGGGAGCGAGCGTCCGGGCGAGGTCGGCCGGGGCGGGACGGGCGTCCGGGTCCTTGGCCAGACAGCCCGCGACCACCTCGCGCAGGTCTCCCTCCAGGTCGCCCAGCTCGGGTTCCTCGTGGACCACCTTGTAGAGGAGTACGGCGGAGGAGCCGCCCGGGAAGGGGGCCTTGCCCGTCGCCGCGTACACGAGGACCGCGCCCAGCGAGAAGACGTCCGCGGCGCCCGAGACGTCCCGGCCCCGGATCTGCTCGGGCGCCATGTAGCCGGGCGAGCCGACGGATACCCCGGTGGAGGTGAGCGAGACGGTCGCGCCGAGCGCCCGGGCGATGCCGAAGTCGATGAGGCGGGGGCCGTCGAGGGCCAGCAGCACGTTGGACGGCTTCACGTCGCGGTGGACGATGCCCTGCCCGTGGACTGCCGCGAGCGCCTCGGCGAGACCCGCGCCCAGGGTGCGTACCGCGTGCTCGGGCAGCGGGCCGTGCTCGGTGATCGCCTGGGAGAGGGGCGGCCCGGCCACGTAGCCGGTCGCCACCCACGGCACCGGCGCGTCCGGGTCGGCGTCCAGGACCGGGGCCGTCCACTGGGCACCGATGCGGCGGGCGGACTCCACCTCGCGCCGGAACCGGGCGCGGAACTGCTCGTCGAGGGCGAAGTGGGGGTGGACGACCTTGACCGCGACCGTACGGCCTCCGGCGCTGCGTCCGAGATACACCCGGCCCATACCGCCCGCGCCGAGCCTGCCGAGCAGCCGGTAGGCACCGATGGTGTGCGGTTCGCCCGCTTCCAGCGGCTGCATATGGACTCCCCTGTGAACCCTGTGGACGGCTGAACCCTGTGTACGGTCCGGACTCGGACCGAAGCCTAGGGGGCGCCACCGGCGCGGTCACCGGGAAACGGTCGGACCATTCCCCCTTCTCGGGGCAGGAGGGGATGTTTTCGCCACGGGGAAAGGCGCGATTGTGTTGTTCCGCCGCGTTGTTCCGCTGTGTTGTTCCGCCCTGGAGTTCAGCAGAATTCCGTAAGAGGGAAAGGGAATTCGCGCGTCAGTCGCCGAGCAGTTCCACCTGGACATCCGCCGGGTAGCCGGTGTCCCGGCCCGTGCGGCGGGCGAACTCGCGGACGCCGGCCAGCTGGTCCGGACCGAAGCGGAAGTCGAGCGTCGTGAAGTACTGCTCCAGCACCTTCGCGTCGAAGGCCTCCCAGCGGGCGGCCTGCTCCGCGACCTTGGCGACCTCTTCCAGGGAGAGGTCCCGGGAAGCGAGGAACGCCTCGTGGACCTGGGCCGTCTGCTCCGGCCGCGCGGCCAGGAAGTCCTTGCGCGCCGCCCAGACGGCGAAGACGAACGGCAGCCCCGTCCACTCCTTCCACATCTGGCCCAGGTCGTGGACCTGGAGCCCGAGCCGGGGGGCGTCGTGCAGGTTGGCGCGGAGCGCGGCGTCGCCGATCAGCACCGCGGCGTCGGCCTCCTGCATCATCAGCCCCAGGTCGGGCGGGCAGGTGTAGTAGTCGGGCCGGACCCCGTAACGCTCGGCCAGCAGCAGCTGTGCCAGGCGCACGGATGTGCGGGAGGTCGAGCCGAGCGCCACCCGGGCCCGGTCGAGCTGCTCCAGCGGGAGCTGCGAGACGATCACGCAGGACATGACGGGACCGTCGCAGCCGACCGCGATGTCGGGGAAGGCGACCAGGTCGTCGGCGTTGCGCAGGTACTCCACGAGGGTGACCGGGCCGATGTCCAGGTCCCCCCGGACCAGCTGCTCGCTGAGCCGCTCCGGGGTGTCCTTGGAGAGCTCCAGGTCGAGCAGCGTCCCCGTCCGCGCAAGGCCCCAGTAGAGCGGGAGGCAGTTCAGGAACTGGATGTGGCCGACGCGGGGCCGGGTGCGGCGGTCGTCGTCGCCTTGGCGGGGGGAGACAGTTGAATTGTCCACATCGCGAGGCTAGACCCGCGCCGGGCCCCCGGCATCACCGGGGCCCGGCGAAGGTCCGGGCGACGACTCGGCGAACGTCCGGGCGACGAATCCGCGAACGCCAGGTCGACCGTTCGGCGAACACCGAGGGAAGGCGATCAAACTTTCGAGTGGGGTGATCTTTCCCTCTACCGCTCTCCTGAGACTGCGTGCTAGGCTCGCTCGCAAGTTGCAGTTTGGTTTCCCTTGCAGTACAGAGCCTGCGGAGCATGTAACCCGCAGGCTTTTGTAGTTTTCAGACTTGTTTGCAGGTTCTGGAGCAGGGCAACCCTTTGGCCCAAGGAGGGCTTATGGCTACCGGAACCGTCAAGTGGTTCAACGCTGAAAAGGGCTTCGGCTTCATCGCCCAGGACGGCGGCGGCCCGGATGTCTTCGTTCACTACTCCGCGATCAACGCGTCCGGGTTCCGCTCCCTCGAGGAGAACCAGGTCGTGAACTTCGACGTCACTCAGGGGCCCAAGGGTCCGCAGGCTGAGAACGTCACCCCGGCCTAGTTGCCCGGGTCGGCCGATCGCGGCCGCACATAGCAGTACCCAAGGAGCCCCGCTCCCCCGCTTCGGCGGAGGAACGGGGCTCCTGCCTGTGTACGGTCCCGTGCACGAGCCATCACGAGGACCCGGCGGCGCTTGACCTTCACACCGTGTGAAGCCGTGCAGTGGGAGCCATCATGTTCACCATCGGAGACTTCGCCAGGTACGGGCGGGTGTCGGCCCGGATGCTGCGCCACTACGACGCCATCGGGCTGCTGCGCCCGGACCGCACCGACCCCGCCACGGGCTACCGCCACTACGGCGCGGCACAGCTCGCCCGGCTCAACCGGATCATCGCGCTCAAGGACCTGGGCTTCACGCTCCAGCAGGTGCGGGCCGTCCTGGACGAGCGGCTCGGCCCGGAGGAGCTGCGCGGGATGCTGCGGCTGCGCCGGGCCGAGCTGGCGGAGGCCGTGACGGCCGCGTCGGAGCGGCTGGCCCGGGTCGAGGCGAGGCTCCGGTCGATCGAGAGCGAGGGGCGCATGCCTGCCGACGACGTTGTGATCAAGACCGTTCCCGGGGTCCGGGTGGCCGAGCTGACCGGCACGGCCGCGAGCTATCAGCCGCAGGACATCGGACCGGTGATCGGCCCGCTGTACGAGGAGCTCTTCCCGCTCCTGGAGGGCGCCGGAGTCCGGCCCACCGGTCCCGGGATCGCCCGCTACGAGGACGCCCCCGAGGGCGGCGGCGCGATGGTGGTGCACGCGGGCGTGACGGTGTCGGCCCCGGTGGGCCCGGTCGGCGGCACCGGGGTGCGTGTGGTGGAGCTGCCGCCGTTCGAGGCGGCGACGATCGTGCACCGGGGCGCGATGGACGACGTGATGCCGACGGTCCAGACCCTGGCCCGCTGGCTGGACGCCAACGGCTACCGCTCCGTCGGCTACTCCCGTGAGGTCAGCCTGGAGTGCCCGCCGGACCGGAACCTGTGGGTCACGGAGCTCCAGGAACCGGTGGAGCCGGTGAGCAGGGCCTGACCCGGCCCGCGTACGGGGAGGGGAGGCGGCCCCCTCCCCGTACGCAGGTACTTCTACGCCCCCGCCCAGAGCCCGTCCTCCGTGAGCCCCAGCAGGTCGATCGCGTTTCCGCGGACGATCCGGTCGACGACGTCCGGGGCCAGGTGGCCCATCTGCTCCTCGCCGACCTCGCGGGAGCGGGGCCAGGTGGAGTCGGAGTGCGGGTAGTCCGTCTCGTACAGGACGTTTCCGACGCCGATCGCGTCGAGGTTCCTCAGCCCGAAGGCGTCGTCGAAGAAGCAGCCGAAGACGTGGTCCGCGAACAGCTCGGACGGCGGGCGGTGGACCTTGTCGGCGACGCCGCCCCAGGCCCGGTTCTCCTCCCAGACCACGTCGGCGCGCTCCAGGATGTACGGAATCCAGCCGATCTGGCCCTCCGCGTACATGATCCTCAGGCCCGGGAAGCGTTCGAACTTGCCGCTCATCAGCCAGTCGACCATCGAGAAGCAGCAGTTGGCGAAGGTGATGGTGGAGCCGACGGCGGGCGGGGCGTCGGCGGAGGTGGACGGCATCCTGGACGAGGAGCCGATGTGCATGGCGATGACGGTGCCGGTCTCGTCACAGGCCGCGAGGAACGGATCCCAGTCGTCCGTGTGGATCGACGGAAGTCCGAGGTGGGGAGGTATCTCGGAGAACGCCACCGCGCGCACCCCCCGGGCCGCGTTGCGCCGGACCTCGGCGGCGGCCAGCTCGGCGTCCCACAGAGGGACGAGGGTGAGCGGGATGAGACGGCCCCGCGCCTCGGGACCGCACCACTCCTCCACCATCCAGTCGTTGTACGCGCGCACCCCGAGCAGCCCGAGCTCGCGGTCCTTCGCTTCGGTGAACGTCTGCCCGCAGAAGCGCGGGAAGGTGGGGAAGCAGAGCGCGGACTGGACGTGGTTGACGTCCATGTCGGCGAGCCGGTCCGGGACCGAGAAGGAGCCCGGCCGCATCTGCTCGTAGGTGATGATCTCCAGCTTGATCTCGTCCCTGTCGTAGCCGACGGCGGTGTCCAGGCGGGTGAGGGGGCGGTGCAGGTCCTCGTACACCCACCAGTCGCCGACCGGCCCTTCGTCGCCCTTCGCACCCATCACGGGCGCGAACTTTCCGCCCATGAAGGTCATTTCCTTCAGCGGTGCGCGGACGATGCGGGGTCCGGAGTCCGCGTACCGGGACGGGAGCCGGTCCCGCCAGACATGAGCGGGCTCCACCGTGTGGTCGTCCACCGAGATGATCTTCGGGAAGGTCTCCATGCGTTCCACGGTAGCGTCGATCTGACGAACCGTCAGCTGGCGTGCGCGCATCGGCGCCGGGAACGGCGCGGGGAGCGGCACCCGAATCGTTGTCGAGGGCTTGTGCAGAGCGTCACCCACTGCTGACGAGTTCGCCCGCGACAAGGCAGACTGTTGAGCGCGATACCAGCGGTACCGAGCAATCCGGACGCATCCCGCACTTGCGACGCACGGGCGTACACGAGCGGGCAGGGGCGAGCATTCGGGCTCAGGCGGCACCACCCGGCATGTCCCGCAGACGAGCGGGGCCGGCAGGCGAGCAGGACAGGGGGCATCAATGGACCGTGACAGCGGGCCACGCGTGCGCGTACCGGAGCAGCGCGCTCCGGAGAAACCGGGTACGGCCGACGCCCTCAGGTTCACCGTGCTCGGCCCCGTACGGGCCTGGCGGGGCTCGGACCCCCTCTCCTCCGGCTCTCCCCAGCAGCGCGCCCTGCTGGCCGCGTTGCTGCTGCGCGGGGGCAGGACGGCCACGGCGGGCGAGCTGATCGACGCGTTCTGGGGCGAGGACCCGCCCTCGCAGGCCCTGGCCACGATCCGGACGTACGCCTCCCGGCTCCGCAAGATCCTGGGCCAGGACACGCTGGTGAGCGAGTCGGGCGGGTACGCGATACGGATCGACCGGAGTGCGCTCGACCTGACCCTGGCGCAGGACCTGGCGGCCGAGGCGGAGAAGGCGCGCGCGGCCGGTGACCGCTGCCAGGCGCGCACCCTGATCAACAAGGTGCTGGGCCTGTGGGACGGCGAGGCGCTGGCCTCGGTGCCGGGGCCGTACGCGGAGAACCAGCGCACCCGGCTGGAGGAGTGGCGGCTCCAGCTCACCGAGACCCGGCTCGACCTGGACCTGGAGGTCGGCTGCCACGCGGAGGCGATCTCCGAACTGACCGCGCTCACCGCGGCGCACCCGCTGCGCGAGCGGCTGCGCGAGCTGCTGATGGTGGCGCTGTACCGGAGCGGCCGGCAGGCCGAGGCACTGGCGGTGTACGCGGACACACGGCGGCTCCTCGCGGAGGAGCTGGGCGTCGATCCGCGCCCCGAACTGGCCCAGCTCCAGCAGCGGATCCTGCGGGCCGACGAGGAGCTGGCCCGCCCGGCGGACGAACCGGCGCCCGCGCCCGCGCCGCTGCGGCCCGCGCAGCTTCCGGCGTCGGTGCCGGACTTCACCGGCCGGTCCGCGTTCGTGGCCGAGCTGGGCAGCCGACTGGCCACGGCGGAGAGTTCGGTGATGGCGGTCTCCGCGGTGGCGGGTATCGGTGGCGTCGGCAAGACGACGCTGGCCGTGCACGTCGCCCACCGGGCCCGCCGGCACTTCCCGGACGGCCAGCTCTACGTCGACCTCCAGGGCGCGGGGGCCAGGGCCGCCGAACCGGAGACGGTCCTCGGCTCGTTCCTGCGCGCGCTCGGCACGGCGGACTCGGCGATCCCGGACACGCTGGACGAGCGGGCCGCGCTGTACCGCTCGACGCTGGACGGCCGCCGCGTCCTGATCCTCCTGGACAACGCCCACGACGCCGCCCAGATCCGCCCGCTGCTGCCCGGCACGCCGGGGTGCGCGGCGCTGGTGACGAGCCGGGTGCGGATGGTGGACCTGGCCGGGGCGCATCTGGTGGACCTGGACGTGATGTCGCCCGAGGAGGCGTTGCGGCTCTTCACCCGGATCGTCGGCGCGGAGCGGGTCGGCGCGGAACGCGAGGCGGCGCTCGACGTGGTGGCCGCGTGCGGCTTCCTCCCCCTCGCCATCCGCATCGCCGCGTCCCGGCTGGCCGCCCGCCGTACCTGGACGGTGTCGGTCCTCGCCGCGAAACTGGCCGACGAGCGCCGCCGCCTGGACGAGCTCCAGGCGGGCGACCTCGCGGTGAAGGCCACGTTCGAACTCGGCTACGGCCAGCTGGAACCGGCGCAGGCCCGCGCCTTCCGCCTCCTGGGCCTCGCGGACGGCCCGGACATCTCCCTCGCCGCGGCCGCCGCCCTGCTGGACCTGGACCCGCACGCGGCGGAGGACCTCCTGGAGGCCCTGGTCGACACGAGCCTGGTGGAGTCCGCCGCCCCGGGCCGCTACCGGTACCACGACCTGGTGCGCCTCTACGCGCGTGCCTGCGCGGAGCGGGACGAACAGCCGCCGGTGGAACGGAAGCTGGCACTGTCGCGGCTGCTGGACTTCTATCTGGCCACGGCTGCGGGGGTCTACGCGCTGGAGCGGCCGGGGGACCGGCTGGCCGATCACCGGGAGCCCACTCAGTACAGCGGGCTGACATTCGCCGACCGGCACACCGCGCAGGACTGGCTCTACACGGAGGCCAACTCCCTGCTCGCGTGCGTGCGTCAGGCGTCGGAAGCCGGAGGGGTGCGCCGAGCGGTCGACCTGCTCTGGGCCACCAAGGACCTCGCGGAGTCGGGCGCGAACTCCAAACAGTACGAGGCGGCGGCCATCACCATGCGCGATCTGGCCCGGTCCGCTGACGACGCGCGGGCCGAGGGGCGGGCGCTGATCACCCTCACCAACGCCCGTCTGGTCGCGGGCCGGTTCGACCAGGCGGAGCGGGACGCGCAGCGCGCCATGAGGCTCGCCCGCGCGGTGGGTGATCCCCTGCCGAGCTGCTGGGCCCCCAACGACCTCGGCATCATCGCGCTCTACCAGAACCGCCACGCGGAGGGCGAGGCCTACCTCGAACAGGCCATCGCCAACTTCCGGGCCGACGGCAACCGTCCGGGCGAGGCGAGCGCCCTGTGCAACCTCTCCCGCATCCACCTCGCGATGGGGAACACGACGAGCGCGGTGGCCCTGGCCCAGCAGGGCATAGACATATACGACGAACTGGGCCACGCGCTGCGCGGCGCGAACGGCCGGTACGCCCTGGGCCTCGCCCTCACCCAGAGCGGGCGGCTCGCCGAAGCGACGGAGCAGCTCCACGAGGCGCTGGACGTGTTCCGGGACAGCCGGCAGCGCCTCTGGGAGGGGATGGCGACCTTCCGCCTGGCAGAGGTGGATCTGGCCGCCGGGCTCCCGGCACAGGCCGCCACGAAGGCCGAGCAGGCACTCGCGGTACTGCGCGGCATCGGCGGGCAGTGGCGGCGCGGCAATGTCCTCACCGTCCTGGGCCAGGCACTGAACGACATCGGCCAGCCGGGCCGGGCCCAGGTGTGCTGGCGAGAGGCGCTGGACATCTACGAGACGCTCGGCTCGGCGGAGGTCGAAGCCGTACGGAAGTTGCTGGCGTCGACGCTGCCCGCGTGAACCCGCGAGGCGTTCATCATTCGTTTATCGCGCCCCGACATGGTGGTTCCAGTCGTTCCGTCGCGTCGGGGGGCAGACGGGCCGGCCTCGGCCGCAGAGGTAGGTTGAGCGGCCGAACGACACCTGCCCGGCAACCCGACGGGGGAGTTGCCGGGCAGGCTCGTCGAGTCCGAGCACAGCCATTCAGGGAGCTGGAGAACACCATGAGCGATGCGCAGAAGAAGCCGGTCGTGAAGCCGCTCGACAACCACGCCACCGGCGGGGAAGCCACGACGCAGGACAATCACGCGACGGGTGGCGTGCTGAAGCCGCTGGACAACCACGCCACCGGCGGCACGGTCAAGCCGCTCGACAACCACGCGACGGGCGAGCCCGCCTAGACCTTCCCGACGGGGATACGGGGGAGCGGCCGCGGTGGCACCGAGGGGGAGCCACCGCGGCCGCGGCATGTCCAGGCACGACCTGCTCACGCCTCGGCCGTCGGGCTGAGGCCATCGGGCGAACCCGGCCGAAGGAGCCCCTGCCCCCGCCCCCGCAGCTCCCCCTTCACCACCTTGCCGCTCGCGTTGCGCGGGAGCTCCGGAACGAACTCCACCGTCCTCGGGACCTTGAAGTTCGCCATCTCGCGGCGGGACCAGGCGATCAGGTCGTCCGCGGTGAGCGTCGCGCCCCGGCGGCGGACCGCGTAGGCCTTGCCGACCTCGCCGAGGCGGGGGTCCGGGACGCCGATGACCGCCACGTCGGCGATGTCCGGGTGGAGGCCGAGGAGCTGTTCGATCTCGGCCGGGTAGGCGTTGAAGCCGCCCACGATGAACATGTCCTTGATCCGGTCCGTGATCCGCAGGCGGCCCGCCTCGTCCAGGACGCCCACGTCGCCGGTGCGGAGCCAGCCGTCCGGGGTGAACGCCCGGGCCGTGGTGTCCGGGTCCTCGAAGTAGCCGCTCATCACGTTGAAGCCGCGGACCTGGACCTCGCCCGGGGCGCCCGGGGCCGCCAGGACGCGTACCTCCGTGCCGGGGATCGCGCGGCCCGAGGTCGTGGCCACGGCCTCCGGTGCGTCGCCGCGGCGGCACATGGTGACGATGCCGCTCGCCTCGGAGAGGCCGTACGCCGTGAGGACCGTGGCGATGTGGAGCTCGTTGCGCAGGCGTTCCACCAGGTGGAGGGGGACCACCGCCGCGCCGGTGACGACCAGGCGGAGGGCCGAGAGGTCGTGGGCCGCGCGTGCCGGGTGGTCCAGGAGGGACTGGTGGAGGGTGGGCGGGCCGGGCAGGACCGAGATCCGTTCCGCCGCGATGTTCGCCAGCACCGTGTCCACGTTGAACACCGGCTGCGGCACCATCGTGGCCCCCCGCATCAGACAGGCGATGATCCCCGCCTTGTACCCGAAGGTGTGGAAGAAGGGGTTCACGATCAGGTAGCGGTCGCCCTCGCGCAGGCCCGCCAGTTCGCTCCAGATCTCGTACGCGCGCAGCGTCTGGGCATGGGTGATCACCGCGCCCTTGGGCGCGCCCGTCGTGCCGGAGGTGTAGGTCAGGTCGGAGGGGGCCGAGGGGGCGATGGCCGCCGCCCGGTCCCGTACGGACGAGGACGGCACCCCTTCGCCCGCCGCCAGGAACTCCGGCCAGCTCGTGTAGTCCTCGGGGGCCGTGTCCGCCAGCACCACCACCCGCTCCAGGTCCGGCAGCTTCACCTCCGCCCGCCGCAGTGACGCCACGTACGACGTCCCCAGGAACGTCCCCGTGACGAACAGCAGCCTCGCCCGGCTGCGCCGCAGGATGTACGCCGCCTCCGTCCCCTTGAAGCGGGTGTTCAGCGGGACCAGCACCGCGCCCGCCGTCACCGCCCCCAGCGCGGAGACGATCCAGTCCAGCGTGTTCGGGGCCCAGATCGCGACCCGGTCCCCCGGCTCGACCCCGGCGGCGATGCACGCGGCGGCGGCGCGGTCCACGCGGTCGCCGAGTTCGGCGTACGAGAGGCGGGTGCGGCCGTCGGCCACCGCCTCGGCCGGGCCGTACCGTTCCGCCGCAGCCCGTACCAGCCCCGGGATGCTGCCCCACTCCTGGTCGCCCCGCATCACGCGCCCGCCCTCCTGCCGCCGCCGCACTAGCTGACTATCCGTCAGATTAGCGGTAGCCTCTGCCGCTGTCAGCAGGCGCGACAGTGCGGGAGGTCAGCGGATGGCGACGCTCAAGGACGCGACAGCGATAGCCGGGATCGGGCAGACGGCGTTCGCGAAACGGCTCCCGGAGTCCGAGAAGACGCTCGCCTGCCGGGCGATCCTGGCCGCCCTCGACGACGCGGGCATCGCCCCCTCGGAGGTCGACGGCTTCGCCTCGTACACCATGGAGGAGACCGACGAGGTCGAGGTCGCCAAGGCGATCGGGGCCGGGGACGTCACCTTCTTCAGCAAGGTGGGGTACGGGGGCGGGGGGTCCTGCGCCACCCTCGCCCATCTCGCCGCCGCCGTCGCCACCGGGCAGGCGAGCGTCGGCGTCGCCTGGCGGTCGCGCAAACGTGGGTCCGGGCCCCGGCCGTGGAAGAACACCGCCACCCAACTCCCCACGCCCGCCCAGTGGACCCGGCCCTACGGGCTGCTGCGGCCCGCCGACGAGATCGGCATGCTGGCCCGGCGCTACATGCACGAGTACGGGGCCACCCGCGACCACCTCTTCAACGTCGCCCTCGCCTGCCGTAACCGGGCCAACCAGAACCCGGACGCGATCATGTACGAGCGCCCGCTGACCCGCGAGATGTACATGACCGCCCGCTGGATCAGCGAACCCCTCTGCCTCTTCGACAACTGCCTGGAGACGGACGGGGCGTTGGCCTGCGTCATCGTCTCCGCCGAGCGCGCCCGCGACTGCCGCCGGAAGCCGGTCTACCTCCATTCCGTCGCCCAGGGGCTGCCCGCCCAGCACCACGGGATGGTCAACTACTGGAACGACGACCCGCTCACCGGACCCGCCTGGACGGCCGCCCGACAGCTCTGGAAACAGGCCGACTTCGGGCCCGACGATGTCGATGTGGCCCAGATCTACGACGCGTTCACCCCGCTCGTCCCGCTCTCCCTGGAGGGGTACGGCTTCTGCGGGCGCGGCGAGGGCGGCGCGTTCACCGAGGGCGGGGCCCTGGAGAGCGGCGGGCGGCTGCCGGTCAACACCGGGGGCGGCGGGCTGAGCGAGGCGTACGTCCACGGCTTCAACCTCATCACCGAGGGCGTCAAGCAACTGCGCGGCACCTCCACCGCCCAGGTGCCCGACGCCGCCACCTGCCTGGTCACGGCCGGTGAGGGCGTGCCGACCTCCGCCGTCCTGTTGCGGAACTGAGGAGTCGAGGAGACCGCCATGCCCGATGCACTGCTGCCGCCCGTCCCCGACGAGGACGGCGCGCCCTACTGGGAGTACGCCGCCCGTGGCGAACTCCGCGTCCAGGCCTGCGCCGCCCCCGCCTGCGGCGAACTCCGCTTCCCGCCCCGGCCCTGCTGCCCGCACTGCGGGTCGTTCGAGAGCGAGTGGCGGGAGATGAGCGGGCGCGGCCGCCTCTGGTCGTACGTGATCCCGCACCCGCCGCTGCTCCCCGCGTACGCCGAACAGGCCCCGTACAACGCGGTAGTGGTGGAGCTGGCGGACGCCCCGCACATCCGGCTGGCCGGGAACGTCGTCGCCTCCCCCGACGCCCCGCTGAACTCCGTCGACCCGGCCCGGCTGCGGATCGGGGCGCCGGTACGGGCACTCTTCTGCCCGATGGGGCCAAGTGGCTCCGTCACGCTTGTGCGTTGGCTGCTGGAGCGGTGAGCCATGACCCTGCGCATCGAACGGGAGGCGGCCACCGGGGTCGCCCTCGTCACCCTGGACCGGCCGGAGAAGCTGAACGCGATCGACCTGGAGACGGCTGACGGACTCGGCTCGCTCTGGCGGGAGTTGCGGTTCGACGAGAATGTGCGGGCCGCCGTCCTCACCGGGGCCGGCACCCGCGCCTTCTGCACCGGCATCGACCGGGGGATGACCGTCCCGCAGCCCCCGTCCCCGTACGCCGTCGACGACCCGCTCCTGCGGATCGGCCCCAAGGCGAACGACCTGTGGAAGCCGGTGATCGCCGCGGTGGAGGGAATGGCCTGCGGCGGGGCGTTCTATCTGCTGGGCGAGGCGGAGTTCGTCGTCGCGTCCCGGGAGGCGACGTTCTTCGACCCGCACACGACGTACGGGATGGTCTCGGCGTACGAGGCCATCGCGATGGCCCAGCGCATGCCGTTCGGGGAGGTCGCCCGGATGTCCCTGATGGGCACCGCGGAACGGGTGAGCGCGGAGCGGGCGTACGCGGTCGGGCTCGTCAGCGAGGTGACGGAGCCCGGCGGCGCGGTGGCGGCGGCGCTGCGGTCGGCGGCGGTGGTCGCCGCGTACCCGACGGAGGCGGTACAGGGCACGGTCAGGGCGGTCTGGTCCGCGAAGGAGGCGGCCCGGACCCAGGCGATGGCCCAGGCGCCCGCGCTGATCGCGCTGGGGAACCTGTCACCGGAGCGTCAGGCGGAGCTGTTCGAGGGGCGGGCGAGCGGGGGCGGGAACGGAGGCGCGGGCGGGGCGCCTCGGGTGCGGTGAGCCAGCCCTGGGGCGCCTCGGGTCCCGGGGGCCCGGGGTGCCGTGTCAGGTGCGGCGGACCGTCGCCTCGCAGCGCTCGACCTGGGACACCTTGCCGACGTCGCCCATCGGCAAGGTCAGCCTGCGGGACTTGCCGCCCTCTACGAACGTGGTGGTCTCGGCCGTGTCCACGATCTTGCCCAGGGCGTCGAGGAACCGCACGCTGACCTTGTACTCCCGCAGGCCCTGCTCCTTCGCCCGCACCTCGACCAGCGACGAGGTGTCCGCCTTGCGGGCGCCCTCACCCGGCTGGGCGCAGCGGACCACCGAGACGGTCGGGACCTTGGAGGCGGTGCGCGCCGGGGGCCGGTTGCGGGAGCCGGACGAGCCCGAGGACGAGGAGTAGCCGTTGTTGCTCTTCTTCGAGCTGGAGCAGCCGCCGCCGGAGCTGCTGCTCTTGCCGCTCCTGCTCTTGCCGCTCTTGCCTCCGCTGGTGGACGTCGAGAATCCGGTGAGCGCGAGCACCACCACGACCAGGACCGCCGCGAGCTTCATCTGTCGCCGCATCATCGATACAGCCCCCTTGAGTGTCGTTGTGCTGTCGCCCTCAGCATGCCGTGCGGAGCTCCCTGCGCAGGTCATGACCCTGTCACGGTACGGTCATGGTCCGCGTGGCAGGGGTGGTCGGCCGGGCGTAGCGTCGGGGACGGGAGGGGATGTCCGCGTACGCGCGCTGGGCAACACGCTGGACGACGCCGCCGGAGGCTGACGATGATCCGCAACATCCTCGGCTCCCTCGTCGCGCTCGCCGGGGCGGCCTCCGCCGTGCTGAGCCCGTTCCGCGAGTGGTACGCCGGGCGGCTGGGGCGTGAGTACCGGGTGCGGGACCTCTTCGAGGGGATCACCGGCACGGAGTCGGGCGTGCTGGTCTCGATCCTGCTGCCGTTCCTGTTCGCGGCCCTGCTGGTGCTCGCGGGCGTGGTGCTCCGCTCGCGGATCGTGGTCGCCCTCGCGGGGCTGGTGGTGCTCGGCTTCACCATCCTGTGGATGGTGCGCCAGGGACAGGCGGCGGGCTCGCTGGTGGTGGGCGGGGACGGGGCGGGGTTGCAGGTGGGCGTGGCCAACGCCCTGGCGGGCGGGGCGCTGATGCTGATCGGGGCGTTGCTGATGAGGGGCCGGCGGAGTCGGCGGGAGCGGCGTCGGGAGCGGGAGCCTGTGGAGCCGTATGCCGCGCCGGCGGCGGATCAGGTGGACACGTGGCCGCCCACGCAGGAGCCGGGGATGTCCGTACAGACCTCGCCGTGGCCGGAGCCGGAGGTGGACCCGTACACGGGGCCCGATCCCCGTGACCCCCGTACGCGGTCGTATCCGCAGGCGGAGGCCGACCCTCGCGATCCCGTACACCCGCCGCACGGGACCCCGTCGCCCGCGCCCCCGCGGGAGTGACGGCCGCCCCCGCCGAGGGCTTCCGCCCTCGGACGTCAGGCCCTCGCCCTGTTCCCCGTGCCCGTGCCCTTCAGCGCGTCCAGCGCGTACACGCACCGGTCCTTGCTGCACGCGTAGACCACGCCCGCTCGCGCCACCGGTGAGCCCGTGATCTCGCCGCCCGTCGCCAGCTTCCAGCGCAGCTGGCCGCCTGCCGCGTCCAGGGTGTAGAGGACGTGGTCGGCCGAGCCGAAGTGGACGCGGCCGTCCGCGACCACCGGGGAGCCCACCACGTCGCCGCCCGCCGCGAAGCGCCACTTCGGGGTGCCGGTGACCGCGTCCAGGGTGTACAGCGCACTGCCGCTGCCGACGTGCACGTTGCCCACCGCGACCAGCACCGGCTCGATCGAGGACCGGGCCTCCGTGGCGATGCGCCAGCGGTCCTTGCCGGTCGTCGCGTCCAGCGCGTACACCGTGCCGAGGTAGTCCGCGAGGTACACCCCGCCGCCGGTCACCGCCGGGCCCGGGGCGAACGCGGGCGGCGAGAGGAAGACCGCCGGGGCCTCGAAGTGCCAGCGCACCCGGCCTGAGTTGGTCTCCACCGCCAGCACCCGGGTGCCCGCCGCGATGTAGACGTAGCCGTCGGGGGCGGGGGTGACCCGGACCGGGACGCCGCCGCAGGAGGCCGCGTCGCCGATGGGGTACGACCAGCGCTCGATGCCCGTACGGGCGTCCAGCGCGCGGAGCCTGGCGTCCTGCCAGACGTACGCAGTGCCGTCGTGGATGACCGGACCGGCCTCCGCCGTCTCGAAGTCGGTCTGGGCGCCGGTGATCTCCCACAGCTTCTCGCCGTTGGACGCCTCCCAGCCCTGGACACCGCCGCCCCGGGTCGCGGTCAGGACCGTGCCCCGGTCGGCCTTGAGGGCGTACACCCAGGCGTCCGTCCGGAGCCGCCACTGCTCGGCGCCGGACGTGGCGTCCAGCGCGTACAGGGACGGGCCGTCCGAGGCGTGGATACGGCCGCCCTCGACGGCCATCGCCCAGGCCACGTCCCGGGTCTTGAACTGGCGTCGCCCGTTGCCCACGTCCAGCGCGTGGACCTCGAAGGACGTCACGTACAGCAGGTCACCGGAGACGACCGGCGTGCCCCACACGTCGTTGGACATGCGGAAGCGCCAGGGCCGCCAGCGTTCGGGCGCCGCGGGTGAGGTGTCCGGGGCGGGCCCCGGAGACGGTACGGGGGCGGTGGGGGCCGTGGGCGCCGGGCCCGAGGCGCTCAGCCCGGCGGGCGGCCGGACCCAGCCCGTCGCGGCGGCCGGATGCGC
>NZ_NWVL01000079.1 GCF_002382885.1 Streptomyces sp. WZ.A104 | reverse complement strand
CAAATACAACGCACGCGGACCCGCCATTGACCGCACCACCTACAAAGCCACCATCAGCATCCACATGCTCATGAGCGGGCCTTGACACCCCGGACCTCGATCTAACTGAACGGCGTTGGCCCTAGAGGTCCAGCACCAGGCGCTCGCCCCGGCAGCGCGAGACGCAGATCAGCATCGAGTCGCCCCGCTCGTCGTCGGTCAGCAGCTCGTCCCGGTGCTCGATCTCGCCCTCCAGTACGCGCTGTTGGCAGGTTCCGCAGAAGCCCTGCTCGCAGGAGTACGGGACATGGGGCAGCTCCGCGCGGACGGCGGCCAGCACCGACTGCCCGGCCGCGACCGGCACGGTTCGGCCGCTGCGCCGCAGTTCCACCTCGAAGGCCGAGGAGTCCACAGGGCCCCCGCCCGTCGTCGCCGAGAACCGTTCCAGGTGGAGCGTGCAGCCCTCGGGGAGCGCGGCGGTGACGGCCTCCATCAGGGGCTCGGGCCCGCAGCAGTAGACCGCCGTGCCCGGGGCGAGCCCGGTCAGCGCCGCGGTGACGTCCGGGTGGCCCGCCTCGTCCTGGGCGACGACCGTGACCCGGCCCCCGCCCGTGCCGAGCTTCTCGATCTCCTCCAGGAACGGCATGGAGGCCCGCGACCGTCCCCCGTACAGCAGCCGCCAGTCGGCCCCCGACGCGGCCAGCGACCGCAGCATCGGCAGGACCGGGGTGATCCCGATGCCGCCGACGACGAAGACGTAGGCGGGGGCATCGGTCAGCGGGAAGCGGTTGCGCGGCCCGCGCACCTCGATCTCCAGGCCCTCCCGGAGCTGTTCGTGCACCTCCCGCGAACCGCCCCGGCCGTCCGCCACCAGCCGGGTCGCCACCGTGTACCCACCGGTGTCGTCCGGGTCGCCGCACAGTGAGTACTGCCGTACCAGGCCGGACGGCAGCACCAGGTCCAGATGCGCGCCGGGCTGCCAGCGCGCCAGGCCGGACCCCTCCAGCCGGAGCTGGACGACGTCCTCGGCGATCACCGTCCGTCCGGTGATCAGCAGCCGGCGGATCGTCGTCGGCCGCCGCTGGGAATGGCCCGACACCGGCTCGGGCAGGGCGGGCAGCGGCCACAGCGGAGACCGGGCGATCCGGCGTTTCAGAGCCCGCCGGGTGAGCAGGGCAGCGCCGGTGACGAGCGCGACGGTACGCAGACGGGGCAGAGCCATGGGTCAGGAGCTTCCCGTCGTACGGGCCTCGGCGGCGAGCGCCGCGGGCGAGTGGGCGAGGTAGTCGACGGCCTGGGCCGTACTGCCTTCCTGCGACGGGTGGTAGGAGCGGCTGAGATAGCTCGGCACGGACCGCAGGATCGCTCCGGTGCTCGGCAGCGTGCCCTGCCTCCCGCTCGCGTGGAACGCCTTGAACGTCGCCCTGCCGTCCAGCAGGCTCGGGTCGTTCTCCATGAAGAACCGGGTCCCGCGCTGCCAGAGGAACACCAGCGCGGAGAAGGCCGCAGCCCAGGTCCGCACCCGCCGCCGGTAGCCGCCGTCGACGTGCATGAAGACGTCGAAGGCCACCGACCGGTGCTCCACCTCCTCCGCGCCGTGCCAGCGCAGCAGGTCCAGCATGGTCGGGTCCGCGCCCCGCCGGTCGAGCGCCTCGGCGTTGAGGATCCAGTCGCCGAGGAAGGCGGTGTAGTGCTCGATCGCCGCGATCATCGCCACGCGCTCCATCAGCCACCACTTGGACGCCCGCCCCGGCGGCAGGGTCCGGTCCCCGAGCAGCTTCTCGAAGAACCAGTCGACCTGCGCGGTGTACGGGGTCGGGTCGAGGCCCAACTCCCGCAGGTGCGGCAGCACATCGTCGTGCGCCTGCGAATGCACGGCCTCCTGCCCGATGAACCCGATGACGTCCTCGCGGAGCCGGTCGTCTCGGATGTACGGGAGGATCTGCCGGTAGACGTGGATGAACCAGCGTTCTCCGGCCGGGAGCAGCAGGTGGAGCACGTTGATCGTGTGCGTGGTGAAGGGGTCGCCCGGCACCCAGTGCAGGGGGGTCTGCTCCCAGGCGAAGGACACCTTGCGGGCCTTGAGGGGCGTCCGCTCCGACGCGACCGCCGCTGGCTGCGTGTTAGACATGGTGTCAATGTACTGACGGGTACCCGGGGGGACCAGAGGCGTGCACGGAATTCCCCGCACGGACGCGGGGGGCCGCGCGATGATCGCCCGTATGACGAAACCAGTGACGAGGCGGGTGCCGAAACCCGTGCAGGCGCGCTCCTTCGACGCGGTGGCCGCCGCCTATGACGCTAACCGTCCCTCCTACCCGCCCGCCCTGTTCGACGCCGTCGAGGACCTGGCCGGACTGCCGCTCGCCGGAGCCCGGGTCGCCGACGTCGGGGCCGGTACGGGGCTCGGTACGGCACGGCTGTGCGAGCGCGGGGCCCGGGTCACCGCGGTGGAGCCGGGCGACGGGATGGCCGAGCAGTTCCGCCGGAGCCTGCCGGACGTCCCCGTGGTCCGGGGAGACGGGAACAGCCTGCCGCTGCGGACCGGCTCCGTGGACCTGATCACGTACGCCCAGGCCTGGCACTGGACCGACCCGGCCCGGTCCGTCCCCGAGGCGCGCCGGGTGCTGCGGCCGGGCGGGGCGCTCGCCCTGTGGTGGAACGACGCCGACCCGTCCGCGCGGTGGCTCCTCGACCAGGAACGGCGGCTGCGCACGTTCTTCGGGGCGGAGATACCGGCCGCCCCGGACGACCGGGCCCGCTTCCGGGCCGCGCTGCCCGACGGGATCGGTTTCCGCACCCGGCAGGTGGCGTGGAGCCGCCGTGTGCCGCTGGAGGTCCATCTCGGCAACCTGGCCACCCTCTCCGACTTCCTGATCCGTGAACCGGCGGCGGTCCGCGACTACTTCGACCGCGAACGGGCCCTGCTGGCCGCCCTGTTCCCCGACGGCGAGGTCGAGGAGGCGTATGTCGTAAGTCTCGCCGTAGCTCACCCCTGAGCCTGCTTTCGGGTGCAGGATGGGCCGATGGCGACGACACGATCGGACGGGCGGGGCGGACCGCGAGCCGGGGCCGCCGTGGTGGCTCTGGCGGGGCTTCTGTTCCTGGCCGGGTGCAGCACGCGATCCGCCGACGACGGCGACGGCAGCGGCCGGGAGCGGCCCACGCCGCCGCCCGCCGCGGCGGGCACCCTGGAGGAGCTGGCGAAGAAGGCGGGCTGCGACCCGAACGTACAGACCGACGCCGAGGAGCTCCGCCAGGCCAACTGCACGACGGACGACGGACGTTACGTACTGACCACGTTCGCAACCGACCGCGGCCAGCGGGAGTGGGTCAACGAGGCCAAGGACTACGGCGGCTCCTACCTCGTAGGACGGCAGTGGGTGGCAGTCGGCGATCCGAAGGTGGTCGCAGCGCTGCGCGGCCGGCTCGGGGGGACGGTGGAGACCGCCTCGCCTCACCACTCGGGGAACAGTGGCGGAGGGGGGAGCGAGGACGGGCACTCCGGTCACCACGGGAGCTGACCGCGCAGGTTCACGGGGGCCGTACGCGCCGCGTCAGCGGCAGCGGCGGCCGTCGTTGATGCACCGCACCATCTTCTTCATCAGCCGGTCGTCGAAGACGTTGATGAAGTCACCGTGATCGGTGATGGGCTTGTGCAGCTGCTCGGGAAAGGAGTCGACGGCGAAGCCGGGACCGGGCGGGACGTCGTAGACAACGCGCTGCACCAGCTGCGGCACGGCCCGGAAGCCGCTCGGGCAGCGCCCGTTGTCCTGGGCGAACGCCACATGGGTGCGATGGTTGGCGCTGTCGGTGTTCTGTCCGTCCCAGCAGCTCTGGAAGGCGAACGTGCGCACCACCTGACTGCCTTCGGGGCAGATCGGATACTTGTCCTTGAGCTGACGGTCCTCGAATCCGGTGCAGCTCCACGAGGCGTTGGCATTGGCGTCGCCGTTGGTGAACGCCTTCGCGTCCCCGGTGATGATCCGCAGGAAGCGCGGCATCGCGGTGACCTTCCCGACGGGCGAGCCGACGAACTTCAGCGTGACCTCGGAGGGCGTCTGGATCTCCCCGACGTTCTGGTCCCGGCCGCCGCCGTCGGCGTTCACGTCGTTCTCGTCCTGCCCGTTCTGGAGCCGCAGGACGGGCCAGTAGTAGGTGGAACGGTCGCCCTGGTTGCGGCAGGTGGTGGCGCCGTTCGCCAGATCGTCGTCGCTGGCGAACGCGTCGTTGGCCTGGTTGCCGACGTAATCGTGCATATGGTGCGCGCCGTTGCTCACGCCGGGCGCGACGATGACGTTGTCAGGGTTGAACTTCCCGTTCTCATTACGGCCGCAGTCGGTGGTGAAGGTGCCCCGGGAGGCGTTGCGGCGCTTGCGGGGCCGCTCGACATTGGGCTGGACGGACTGGATATCGACGAAATCGGCGGCCACGGGACCGTTGCCGCCCTGCCCCTGCCCGGAACCTTCCCCTTGGCCGGGATCTCGGCCCGGGTCCTGGCCGGGGTCCTGCCCTTGTCCTCCGTACTGTCCTTGCCCGGCGTTCTGCCCCTGATTCTGGCCCTGGTCCTGCCCCTGGCCGTCGTCATCGCCACCGCTACCGCCGTTGCCGCCCCCGCCTCCGGGGCGGCTGTCGTCGGCGCGCAGGCTGCATCCGGCGAGGCTGTCCAGCCCTCCAGGCCGCTCCGCGACGCGCCCGATCGCGGTGCCGATGCGGTCGAGGCTCGCGGCCCGCTTGCTGCGCAACGGCCCGAGCACGGCGTTCTCGGCCAGCCCGGGATCGCGGGCTATCTGCTCCTTCCGGTCGGCGAACTGCCGGTAGGCATCGGTGATCTGGGTATCCATCGCCGCGAGTTCACGGTCGACCTCGCTCCGGACCCGGTCCGGCACCTCGGCCAGTCCGTTCACGGCTTCGGGGCAGACGATGGTGGACAACTGGCGGCCTGCGTTCTGCGTCCGGGTGGGCGGAGAACCGGACGGTCCTTCCCCCGCGGAGGCGTAGACATTGACCGCGACCAGCCCACCTCCCCCCAGGATCAGGGCGGCGGAGGCGGCAATGGCCCGGTTCGCCAGCGTGGAACGTTTCTTGTGGGATGTGCGTCGCATGGGACTCCTCTGCTTCGAGGGAGAAGCGTGACGTCCCATACGGACGGGCCGAGCGGTCCGTTCAGAGCCCGGGCCGATTCGTGGGAACCTCCAGCCGGAGAACCGTCCGGGTCCTCAGCTCTCGGGCCGGGCGCGACGGCGCGGCCGTCAGTGAGGCCGGGCGGCGCCTCGGGGCCCCCGAGCCGGTCGGCCGAAGCCCGGGCCCAGGCCGTGTCCGGAAGCCGCCGTACTCACGGATGTACTCCCGGATCACCCGTGATCCAGATACGCCAGCACCGCCAGTACTCGGCGGTTGTCGTCGTCCGACGGGGGCAGACCGAGCTTGCCGAAGATGTTCGACGTGTGCTTGGCCACCGCCCGCTCAGTGATCGCCATCTGCGAGGCGATGGCGGCGTTCGAGCGGCCCTGGGCCATGAGCGCCATCACCTCCCGCTCGCGCGGAGTGAGGCCGCCCATCGGCTTGTCCTGTGAACGGCGGGACAGGAGCTGGGAGATCACCTGCGGGTCCATCGCCGTGCCGCCCGCCGCCACCCGGCGTACCGCGTCGATGAACTGGTCCGCGTCGAAGACCCGGTCCTTCAGCAGATAGCCGATGCCGCCGTCGCCGTCCGCCAGCAACTCCCGTGCGTACAACTGCTCCACGTGCTGCGAGAGGACCAGCACCGGAAGTCCCGGCCGGGCCCGGCGGGCCTCCAGTGCGCACTGGAGGCCCTCGTCCGTGTGGGAAGGCGGGAGCCGGACGTCGACGACGGCGACGTCCGGCTCCAACTCGGCCAGGGCTTTGGACAGTTCGGGCCCGGTTTCCACAGCTGCGGCGATCTCGAAGTCGTACGCCTCCAGCATGCGCACCAGACCGTCGCGCAACAGGAAGAGATCTTCGGCTAGGACAACTCGCAAGGAATCTCCATGGTCACCATGGTGGGACCGCCCGCGGGGCTGCTGACGGCCAGGACGCCGTCGAATGTACCCAGTCGCCGTTCGATTCCGGTCAGCCCCGAGCCCGGTCCGACCACCGCACCGCCCCTGCCGTCGTCCGTCACGGAGATCCGGAGCATCCCCTCCGTGTGGTGGAGGTCCACGTAGATCCGCTCGGCCCCCGCGTGCTTCACCGTGTTCGTCAGGGCCTCGCTGACCGCGAAGTACGCCGCCGACTCCACCGGCGCCTCCGCCCGCCCCGGCAGCTCCACGGTCACCTCGCAGGCGACCGGCAGCCGCAGGGCCAGCGCCTGGACCGCGTCTCCCAGGCCCCGTTCGGCGAGGACCGGCGGGTGGATGCCCCGGACCAGGTCGCGCAGTTCGGTCAGGGCCTCCGCGGAGGACTCCCGGGCCATCGCCAGCATCTTCTTCGCCTGTGCCGGGTCCTTCTCGATCAGCGCCTCGATCGTGCCCAGGTTCATGCCCATCGCGACCAGCCGGGCCTGTGCCCCGTCGTGCAGGTCCCGCTCGATCCGGCGCAGTTCGGACGCGGCGGTGTCCACGGCCTCGTGGCGGGTCTCGGTCAGCCGCTCGATGCGCTGCTCCAGCGCCTGGTCCTGGGTGGGCGCCAGCAGCGTACGGGCGAGCAGGAAGTGCGCCCGCAGCAGCGGCTCGGAGGCCCGCAGCCCGACGTGGAAGAGCACGACCCCCAGCGCCAGGGCGGCCAGCCCCGTCAGCTGGCTGTCCACCGGCACGAACCCGTACCAGTACGGGTCGTCCCGGAACACCCGCCACAGGCCCGCCGCCAGTACCAGCCCCTCGACCGGGTAGATCATCAGGCCCGCCGCCAGGAACGCCACCACCGCGCCCGCCGTCATGTCGACCAGCAGCCACTGAAGGTCCCGCCGGGTCGCCGGGTCCTTCAGCATCAGCGCGGTCCGCTCCACCCGCCCGGTGACGCCCGTCCCCAGATCCTCGGGAAGGGGCCGGTACGGGACCGGAATCCGTACGCCCGACCAGGTCGCCGCCCACAGCCGCCGCTGGTTGGCGTGCTTGCGGACCGCCTCCAGCACCACTGGGGTGGTGAACACCCCGATGCCCAGCAGGATGAAGGAGATCGAGAGCACGGCGAGGGCGAACAGGGTGACGGAGCCCGCCAGACCGGCCACCGACAGGAACAGGCCGCGCCCCGCCGCCACCACCGTCGGCCTCAATCGTCCCGTGACCGTCTTCATCTTGGCTTCTCCCCTCGCCGGCCCCGGGCTGGTTCCCGGTCCGCCGCAAGTCTCGCCCGAGGTGGCCCCGCCGCGGCAGCCGGTTCACCACCCGGCGGGGGTGTACCTGGCACCACCCCCGCACCCGCCGCTTGGACGGCTGAGGGTGGGCCGCGCCCCGTTCCTGGATCCGGAAGCGTCCCGAAGCGCTCGGCCGCGGCCGTGGGCTTCCTCACGGACCTGCTCACGAACGTCCTCACGCACGGCGAGGGGCCCGCCGGAGAACAGAACCGGCGGGCCCCTCCTACGTACACGGCTGCTGCGGGACGGATCAGACCTGGTCGGCCTTCTCCAGCGCGGTGCAGCAGGTGTCGACGATCAGCCGCGTGACGACGTACGGGTCGACGTTGGCGTTGGGACGACGGTCCTCGATGTACCCCTTCTGGTCCTGCTCGACCTGCCACGGGATGCGGACCGAGGCGCCGCGGTCGGAGACGCCGTAGCTGTACTCGTTCCAGGGGGCCGTCTCGTGCAGGCCGGTGAGCCGGTCGTCGATGCCCGCGCCGTAGTTCTTGACATGGTCCATCGGCTTGGAGCCCTCGCCCAGCGACTCGCACGCGGTGATGATCGCGTCGTAGCCCTCGCGCATCGCCTTCGTGGAGAAGTTGGTGTGCGCGCCCGCGCCGTTCCAGTCGCCCTTGACCGGCTTGGGGTCCAGGGTCGCGGAGACGTTGAAGTCCTCGGCGGTGCGGTAGAGCAGCCAACGGGCGACCCACAGCTGGTCGGAGACCTCCAGCGGGGACAGCGGGCCCACCTGGAACTCCCACTGGCCGGGCATGACCTCGGCGTTGATGCCGGAGATGCCGAGCCCCGCCTTGAGGCAGTTGTCGAGGTGCTTCTCCACGATCTGACGGCCGAAGATCTCGTCGGCGCCGACGCCGCAGTAGTAGCCGCCCTGCGCGGCCGGGAAGCCGCCCTCGGGGAAGCCGAGCGGCCGGTGGCCGTCGAAGAAGGTGTACTCCTGCTCGATGCCGAAGACCGGGGCCTGGCCCGCGAACCGCTCGGCCACCGGACGCAGCGCGGCCCGGGTGTTGGACTCGTGCGGCGTCATGTCGATGTTGAAGACCTCGCACAGGACGAGGACGTCGTCACCGCCGCGGATCGGGTCCGGGCAGGTGAAGACGGGCTTCAGCACCCGGTCGGAGGCGTGACCCTCGGCCTGGTTGGTGCTGGAGCCGTCGAAGCCCCAGATCGGGAGGTCCGCCACGTCCTGCGACGGAGTGCCGTCCATGATCTTCGTCTTGGAACGAAGCTTGGCGGTCGGCTCGGTGCCGTCTATCCAGATGTACTCAGCCTTGAACGTCACGGACGCCATCCTTTGCGGGTGCAGCGGTCTATGCCGCGCAGCTTGGCAAGACGCGATTTCCCGTCCGTTGCCCGAGTGTGAACCCCGTGTTACCGAGGATCCCTGCGTTAAAGGGTGCCTGGTCCGGACCGGTCCTACGCTGCCCGGGCAGGGGTCACACGTCGCCCTTGAGCAGGTTCCCGACCCCGGCCGCCCGGATTCGCCGCACCAGTTCCTCCCGGCTCGACCCCAGCGCGGCGGCCGCCCGCGACAGCTCCCAGTCCGCGCCCGCCAGGGTGTGCAGCAGATGGCCGCGCCGGATCTGGGCGTCGGAGAGCCGGAACGTCTTGAGGTAGGCGACCTGCCCCTGGTGATCGGTGATCGTCTCCCCGATGTGCTGCCCGCTCCCGTCCCGGACGAACGGCGGCAGGAACCGCCACAGCGTGAACGACCCCATCCGGTAGACCCGGTCGAACCCGTACGAGGAGTTCAGCAGTTCCCGCGCGAACAGGCTGTCGTGCGCCTCCTCCCACGCGCGCTCCTGCCCCCGCGCGGCCGCCCGCAGATCGGCGAGCGTACGGATGTGCTCCCCGCCCCCGAGCCGCGCCCCGAACTCCGGGACCGGCGCCCCGTAGAGCGCGTACTGGTGCACCACTTCCCCGTACAGGTCCTCCACCAGCGAGGCGTGGAGCAGCCGGTAGTCCTCCGGGTGCGGCACCACGAACGCGGCGGCGAGCGCGTCGGAGGCGTACACCATCACCCCGCACTGGTCCGGGTGGATCTCGAAGATCCGCAGCGCTTCCCCGAGCCCGCGCACCGACCGCCCGAGGTACGCGTCCTCGGCGCGCGGCGAGAGCCCGTCGCGCAGGGCCGCCCGCGACCACTCCTCCCAGGCCGTCGACGGACCGCCGAAGTGCAGCGCGAGGTAGCCCTCCAGGGCCAGGTGGAGCGGCAGGAACCGCAGCCGGTCGCCGGGGCGCCGCTTGGCCATGCGGTGGCGGGGGAGCGAGGGAAGGCGGAGGGCCGTCGGCGCGTCCCGGCCGCCGAACTGCGTTCCGTACGCGGCGGACTGCCCGCCCGGCTCCGGCGCGGCGGTATCGGTGCCCGACCAGTCGGCGACGAACCCGTGGGGAATGTACGAGACGTAGTGGCTACGGGGTCCGAGCTCGACGATCCCCGCGCCGAGCCCCTCGTACACCTCCCGGTGCAGCCGCAGCCCCTCCACCGGCGCCTCGCGCACCAGCGGGACGAGCCGGACGCCTCCCCACACCTGGGAGGGCCGGGTGGTGAGCCCGGTGAGCTCCAGCCGGTTCACGACGCGGTCTCCTTCTCTCCCAGGAACCGGGCCACCCGGCGGCCCAGATAGGCGTGCAGCTCCGCCGCCCCGGTCCGCCCCTCCGCGAACCGGGCGATCTCCACCAGGGCGGGCAGATCCTCCGCGTCCCGGATGCCGGCCGTCGGAACCCCCGCCGCGAGCCGCCGGACGTCGAAACCGGCCGCGTCGTATACGGGGTTGAGGTGCACGACGGCCGTCCGGCGCGCCGGGTCCAGCCGGCTCCGCCACACGCGCAGCACCTCGCCCGCAAGGCCCGCCGGAGCGTTGTCCCAGCCGTCCGAGACGATCACCAGCCGGTCCGGAGCGGCGTCGACCAGCCGGTCCGGAGCGGCATCGGCCGACTGGTCCGCACCAGCGCTCGCGGGCCGGTCCGCACCGCCGCCGCCCGGCCCGGGCTCCAGCGCGTCCAGGATCCGCATCCCGAGCGGGGTCGGCCCCCATGGGCGTACGAGCAGGGCGTCGTCCCGGCCCGAGGTCCACAGCGCGCGGTAGGCGCCGGGAGCCGCGAGCGCCTCCAGCAGGTAGTGGGAGGCCAGCGCGACGGCCAGCGGCCGCCGCCGCTTCTGCCCCGAACCGGACGAGGAGAAGCTGTCGTCCAGCACCGCGTGTACACGCCCCCAGGTCCCCGCGTGCCCGCCCGCGGCCCGGCGGGCGGCCGTGCGCAGGGCACCGGACAGCTCCGCGCGGCGGGCGGCGCGCCGCTCGAAGGGGAGCGCGAGTACGTACAGGGCCAGGCGGGTCAGCGGCATGACGGTCAGATCGACGTCCGGCTGCTGGTCGCCCTCCACCCGCTGCTCCTGGGTGCGCAGGCGCTCCAGCCGGGTCATCCGGGGCGCGGCCCGCTTCAGGAACACCTCGCGCTTCATCCCGTGCCGGTCCGCGAACCCCTCCGCGACGGTGAACGGCAGCTCGGCCACGGCCCCCTGCTCGTAGTGGGCGCGCCGCCAGGCGTCCAGCAGCCGGTGCTCGTAGCGCGGCAGCCGCCCGGGCCGGAACAGGAACGCCCCGACTTCGGGGAGCGGATCCGTCCCCTCGGGGCAGCGCAGATGGATGTGCCGGGCGGCCGACTTCAGCCCGCCGCGGTACTTCACCGCGTCGTGCCCCAGGTCCGGCCGGGCCGCCAGCCAGTCGCGCATGATCGCCCGGGTGCGCCGGTTGTTGACCCCGGCCCGGCGCAACTCGCCGAAGAGCCGGTAGACGCGCGGCGGCGGCAGCAGTGCCAGCCGGGCGGCGATGAGCCGCCCCTCGGTGCGCCGCTCCTGGGTACTCGCCTCGCCCGCCGTCTCCAGGAGCTCGCGTACGATGCGGGCGGCGTTGTGGTCGTTGATGTCCAGGGCCAGCGAAGAGGCATAGACACGCCGGTAGTTGACCCGTACGTAGGTGTGGAGGAAGTCCAACGACAGCTGCTGGCCGACGGCGTCGGAGCGGAACTCGCGCTGCCCGGTCGCGGTGATCGCCGCGTTCACGAAGAGCAGGACGTCCTCGGCGGCGACGAGGTCGGCGAAGGTCTCGGACGCAGGCATGGTCTTCCCCCGGTGGACGTGGATGCCGGCCGGGGAATGGGGGCGCGAACAACGAAATCATCGCTTTACAGGCACATCTCGGAAGTCGCAGCCGGAGTCCCGCGGCCGGCCCGGGAAACGTAACCGGACACGAGGGTGCCGCGCCACCGCATTCGGGACCACTTCAAGGCGCCCCGGTTCCAAGCCCCCGTCCCAAGCCCCCGTTCCAAGGCCCTCTTCCAAGGCCCTCTTCCAAGGCCCCGCTCCAGGCCCCTTTCCGGGGCTCCTTTCCGGGGCTCCTTCGCGCACCCGGCACACTGGCACCCATGACGACTGCGGGCACCACTCCTCTGCGTATCGGTCTCCTCGGCACCGGCCCCTGGGCGCGCAACACCCAGGCCCCCGCGCTCGCCGCCCACCCCGGCGTCGAGCTGAGCGGGATGTGGGGCCGCCGGGCCGAGGCGGCGGAGGCCCTCGCGGCCGCCCACGGGACGCGGGCGTACACGGGTGAGGAGGGGATCGACGCGCTGCTGGAGGCGAGCGACGCGATCGCCTTCGCGCTGCCGCCGGACGTCCAGGCCCCGCTGGCCGTCCGGGCGGCGGAGGCGGGCTGCCACCTGCTGATGGACAAGCCGGTGGCCACGACGGTCGAGGGGGCCCGCGCGGTGGCCGAGGCGGCGGCGGAGGCGGAGGTCGCCTCGGTGGTCTTCTGCACCCTGCGCTTCGCCCCGGAGACGTCGGCCTGGATCGCCGAACAGACAGCGGCGGGCGGCTGGTTCACCGCCCGCGCGCAGTGGCTCGGCTCGCTCTACGCGTCCGGCTCCACCAGCGAGTACGCGGAGTCCCCGTGGCGGCGCGAGAAGGGCGGCCTGTGGGACGTCGGCCCGCACACGCTCTCGGTGCTCATCCCGGTCCTGGGCGAGGTCACGGAGGTGACCGCCGCCCGCGGCCCCGCCGACACCACCCACCTGATCCTGCGCCACGCTTCCGGCGCCTCCAGCACGGTGACCCTCGGCCTGAGCGCCCCGCCCGGCGCGGCGGGCGTGCAGATCGAGCTCCGGGGCGAGCGGGGGACGGCCGAGATCCCGGGCTGGGACGGCGCGCGGACCGCGTTCCGGGGAGCGGTGGACGCGCTGGCCGAAGCGGTACGCACGGGGGTGCCGCACCCATGCGACGCCCGCTTCGGCCTCCACCTCACGGAGCTGCTGGCACAGGCGGAGTCGCAGGCAGCCTGATCACCCCGGCGGGAGGGCCCGGCACAGGGCCTCCAACGCCTCCGGGTAGGCGTGTTCGGCGGGGGTGGCATAGCCGACGACGAGCCCGTCACGGACGCCGGCATCGGCGTCCGAGGCGTCCTTTGCCGGGCCAGGGCCCGGGTGCGGGCGGGTGCCGGAGCCGCCCGCGTACGGAGTCACGTCCGCGACCGGACACGGAGTCGCCCCCGGGTGCCGGTAGTCGGCCAGCCCCTCCACCGCAAGCCCCTGCCAGGCCGCCGCCCGGACCACCGAACGCTCGGTGCCGGGCGGCAGCTCAAGCACCGCGTGCAGGCCCGCCGCGATCCCGGTGACCCGGACGTGCGGCGCCCGCCGCTCCAGGGCGGCCACCAGCTGGTCCCGGCGGCGGCGGTGGCGCTGCCGCATCCGCCGTACCTGCCGGTCGTACGCGCCCGACTCGACGAAGTCCGCGAGCGTCAGCTGTTCGGTGGCGCTCGACCACTGCTCACGCTCGCCCTTCGCCGCCACGACGGGCGCGACCAGCCGCTGGGGCAGTACCATCCAGCCGATCCGCAGGCCGGGGGAGAGGCTTTTGCTGACCGATCCGAGCAGCACCACATGCTCGGGATCGAGCCCCTGGACGGCCCCCACGGGCTGCCGGTCGTAGCGGAACTCCCCGTCGTAGTCGTCCTCGACGACGAGCCCGCCGGTGGACCGGGCCCAGTCGACCACGGCGGCCCGCCGCGCGGGGTGCAGCGGTCCGCCGGTCGGGAACTGGTGGGCGGGCGTGAGCAGTACGGCACGGTCCCGGCGGGTCAGCCCGTCGACCCGTGCCCCGTCCCCGTCCACGCCCAGCGGCCGCGTCCCGACGCCGTGAGCGGCGAGGAGCCCGCGGTGGAAGGGCAGACCGTACTCCTCCGCCGCCCACGGACCGCCGAGCACGTCCGCCAGCAGCCGCAGCCCGTGCGCGGCGCCCGAGCAGAGGACGACGCGCTCCGGCGAGGCCCGCACCCCGCGCACCCGGGCCAGATAACCGGCCAGGGCCCGCCGCAGCTCGGGCCGCCCGTGCGGATCGCCGGGCCCGAACGCGTCGTTGGGGGCGGCCGCGATGGCCCGGCGCGCGGAGGCCAGCCAGGCGGTGCGCGGGAAGACCGAGGGGTCCGGCTGCCCCTGGACCAGGTCGTGGACCGGGCGGGCGGCGCGCTCGGGGGTGCGCGGCCGGTGGACGGGGGTGACGGGGGCGGCCCGCTCGGCGACCCGGGTGCCCGAGCCCTGGCGGGCCGCCAGCCACCCCTCCGCGACCAGCTCCGCGTAGGCGTCGGCGACGGTGTTGCGGGCCAGGCCCAGGTCGGCGGCGAGGGAACGGTAGGGCGGCAGCCGGGTACCGGGGGCGAGCCGCCCGCTGCGGACGGCCTCGCGCAGCGCGGCCATCAGGACGGCCCGGCGGTTGCCCGTACCGGAGAGCTCCAGTGGCAGATCACTGCCCAGGATCTCCGCAGAATTGACCCATGAATACGTCATCGAAATGCACCCCGTAACCGGTCGCCCGTCGTCCTAGATTCGTACCCATGACGACGACAGAGATCAAGACGAACAACCGCGCCACGACTACCGCCCCCACCGCTCGGCTCAATTTCGCGAAGACCGCCCCGAAGGTCTTCCGGGCCGTGATCGGTCTGGACGCGGCGGCCCGCGAGGGTCTGGACCCGACCCTGGTCGAGCTGGTCCAGATCCGCTCCTCGCACCTGAACAACTGCGCGTACTGCCTGCACATGCACACCACGGACGCGCGCAAGGCGGGGGAGAGCGAGGAGCGGCTGCACATGGTCGCGGTGTGGCAGGAGGCGACCCACTTCTTCACGGAGAAGGAACAGGCAGCCCTGGCCCTGACCGACGCGGTCACCCGAGTCGTGGACGCCGGGGTTCCGGACGCGGTCTACGGCCGTGCGGCGGCGCACTTCGACGAGGAGGAGCTGGCCCGGCTGCTGGCCCTGATCCTCACCATCAACACCTGGAACCGCATCGCCCTCGCCACGTCCAAGCGGGCGGGCACGGACGAGCGCTGACCGTACGGTCCCGCCGCCCCGGGCCTCGGCCAACGATCCCCGGCGTGACCCACCACACCCTGCCGCTACACGTCCCGGCGGCGGCCGAGCTGAACGGCCGCCTGGACGTGTTTCCGGGTTGACGTGTTTCCGGGGGGCCCGAGGCCTCCGCTACCGCCCCAGCGCGTCCCGAACCGCGTCATCGGTGCGCGCCACCACGGCGCTGCCGTCGTCGGCGGTGATGATGGGCCGCTGGATCAGCTTGGGGTGCTCGGACAGGGCGGCGATCCACCGCTCGCGCGAACCGGCTTCCCGGGGCCACTCCTTGAGCCCGAGCTCCTTGGCCGCCGCTTCCTGGGTCCGTGTGATCTCCCACGGTTGAAGACCGAGCCGGTCGAGGACGGCCCGGATCTCCTCGGGCGACGGCACGTCCTCCAGGTAACGGCGGACGGTGTAGTCGGCGCCTTCCGCGTCGAGCAGGGTCAGCGCGCTGCGGCACTTAGAACAGGCCGGATTGATCCAGATCTCCATGGGGCCAAGGGTACGCGAGGGACTACCGAAATAGCCTCTGGCCAGGGGCGATTGTCAGTGGGGGGCAGTAAAATGGAGGGAGTTCACAAGGGTTCCATCACCCTGCCAGGAGGATGCCGATGGCCGTTGCCGCAGTCACGTCCGAGCCGCTCGACCGACAGCTCCCGATGCCCTTCCACCCGCCGCTTCCCACCCCGATGCCGAAGAAGCGACTGCCCGCGGGCCGCCCCCGCGAGTGGTATGTCTCCCACAACCGCCGCCTCAAGGCCATGCGCCTGGCGATCGCCCTGCTCGACAGCGGGGTCTACCAGCCCTCCAGCGCCGGAAACCACCGGATACGGATCACCGCCGAGCGCCTGGGCATCCACCCGCCGTCCGACACCACCTGCCGCATGGTCCGCGCGCTGATCCGCTACGGCCGCTGACGACCAACCCCACCACCCCCCCGCCTTACCCCCAACACCGATCGCCCTGCGCCCCCGGACCTCACCGGCCCGGGGGCGCAGGTGCGGCCGGGGCCGTACCGCGCCGGACCTCGTCCCGTGAGGTCCGCATGATGCCGGGGGCACGGCGGTACGGCGGCCGCACCGAAAATCGCTGGGGGCCCGTACCGGTTGCCCCTACCGTGACCCGGTGACGACTCAAGTGATCGTGCTGAACGGCGGGTCCAGCTCCGGCAAGTCCGGCATCGTCCGCTGCCTCCAGGCGGAACTGCCGGACCCATGGCTGGCCGCCGCGATCGACACGTTGGTCGACGCGATGCCCGCCTCCCTGCTGACGTCGGACAAGGGCATCGGGTTCGGCGCGGACGGCGACGTAACCGTCGGACCGGAGTTCCGGAGGCTGGAGGCGGCCTGGCGCGAGGGGGTCGCCGCGATGGTACGGGCGGGAGCCCGGGTCATCGTCGACGACGTCTTCCTCGGCGGCCCGGCCTCCCAGGAAACGTGGCGGAAGGCCCTGACGGGCCTGGACGTGCTGTGGGTCGGCGTCAGGTGTGAGGCCGAGGCCGCCGCGGCCCGCGAGACCGCCCGCGGGGACCGCCCCCGGGGCATGGCCGAGTCCCAGGCCGAGACGGTCCACCGGGGCGTCGTGTACGACCTGGAGGTGGACACCACGCACACGGAGTCCCTGGACTGCGCAAGGACCATCGCGGCCCGCGTAGCCTGCCGACCGGCCCCCGCGCATCAGGCTGGAACACCATGAGCGACCTGTGGACCGGCGAGAAGGTACGCCTTCGAGGCATCGAACCGGACGACTGGGAGGGCTTCCGGGCCCTGGCCCAGCACACCGTGGACGCCCGGAACGCCGACATGGTCGAGCCGCCGCGCTCGGACGAGGGCTTCCGCGCCTGGACCGCCGAACGCGCCGGCCGCACCCCGAACCCCACCGCGTACCACCTGGTCATCGAGACCCGCTCCGAGCACGCCTTCGCCGGCGCGGTGTCGGTCGGCGAGACCGACGCCCGGGCCGGACGTTTCCGTACGGGCATCGAGATCACCCGCGAACACCGCCGACGGGGCTACGCGGCCGAGGCCACCGAACTGGTCCTCACCTACATGTTCGCCGAACAGCGCTGCCACAAATGCGAGGTGGAGGTCTACGCCTTCAACGACGCCTCCCTGGCCCTCTACCGCAAACTCGGCTTCGTCGAGGAGGGCCGCCTCCGCCGGCACGAGTTCTTCGCGGGCGCCTACCACGACGTGGTCCTGCTGGGCATCACGGCGGACGAGTACTGGGCGGGGAGGGCGCGGCCTTCGCTGCGGTGACGGCGGGTCGCCTTCCGGTCGCGCGGGACCTGGAATCAGCCGACACGCGCGGATCGGCGGACACTGGACGCGCTGGTCCCTGACGATGCCTTCAATGCGTCGACCTGCGGGGCGGGAGGGCCCATGGGCAAGCAAGTCACCTGCGGATCACTGAAGACGAAGTCCGGCAAGCCGTGCCGCAACCCGGCGATGATCGGCTACTCCCGGTGTCAGCTCCACCGGGGCGAGTGGACTCTCCGGCAGAAGAGGAAGACCAAGAAGCGCTAGAAGAGGAAGACCAAGAAGCGCTGACCGCGCCCCGGTGCACGACCCGTCGAGCCGGTACGACCGGCTCGTATCAACGTCGGTGGGTCCGAGGTCCACATCGAGCTGGTCTCCTCGGGTGCGAACGTGCCCCGGCCCTGTCGACGGAACGGCCGAGGGCCGCCGCCCCCGGAAGGAGGCAGCGGCCCTCGTCGCGTCAGGCGCAGGGGCCCGAGCCGTGGTCTAGATGTCGAAGTACAGCTCGAACTCGTGCGGGTGCGGCCGCAGCTGGATCGGGGCGATCTCGTTCGTGCGCTTGTAGTCGATCCACGTCTCGATCAGGTCCGACGTGAAGACGCCGCCCGCCTGGAGGTACTCGTTGTCCGCTTCCAGGGCTTCGAGCACGGCCGGGAGGGAGGTCGGGACCTGCTGGACGTTGGCGTGCTCCTCGGGAGCCAGCTCGTAGAGGTCCTTGTCGATCGGCTCCGCCGGCTCGATCTTGTTCTTCACGCCGTCCAGGCCCGCCATCAGCAGTGCCGAGAACGCCAGGTACGGGTTCGAGGACGGGTCCGGGGCGCGGAACTCGACGCGCTTGGCCTTCGGGTTCGAGCCGGTGATCGGGATGCGCATCGCGGCGGAACGGTTGCGCTGCGAGTACACCATGTTGACCGGGGCCTCGAAGCCGGGGACCAGGCGGTGGTAGGAGTTCACCGTCGGGTTGGTGAAGGCCAGCAGCGACGGCGCGTGCTTCAGGATGCCGCCGATGTAGTAGCGGGCCATGTCCGAGAGACCGGCGTAGCCCTGCTCGTCGTAGAAGAGCGGCGAGCCGCCCTGCCACAGCGACTGGTGCACGTGCATGCCCGAGCCGTTGTCGCCGAAGATCGGCTTCGGCATGAAGGTCGCGGTCTTGCCGTTGCGCCAGGCGACGTTCTTCACGATGTACTTGAAGAGCATCAGGTCGTCGGCCGCGGCCAGCAGCGTGTTGAACTTGTAGTTGATCTCGGCCTGGCCGGCGGTGCCGACCTCGTGGTGCTGGCGCTCGACCTGGAGGCCGTTCTTGTCCAGCTCCAGGGAGATCTCGGCCCGCAGGTCCGCGAAGTGGTCCACCGGCGGGGCGGGGAAGTAGCCGCCCTTGTAGCGGACCTTGTAGCCGCGGTTGTTCTCGACCGCACCGGTGTTCCAGGCGCCGGCCTCGGAGTCGATGTGGTAGAAGCTCTCGTTCGCCGACGTCTGGAAGCGGACGTTGTCGAAGACGTAGAACTCGGCCTCCGGGCCGAAGTACGCGGTGTCCGCGAAGCCGGTCGAGGCGAGGTAGGCCTCGGCCTTCTTGGCGATGTTGCGCGGGTCACGGCTGTACTGCTCGCCCGTGATCGGGTCGTGGATGAAGAAGTTGATGTTGATCGTCTTGTCGCGGCGGAAGGGGTCCACCCGAGCCGTCGACAGGTCCGCGCGCAGCGCCATGTCCGACTCGTGGATGGCCTGGAAGCCACGGATCGACGAACCGTCGAAGGCCAGTTCCTCGGCCGGGTCGAAGGTCGCTGCCGGGATCGTGAAGTGCTGCATCACCCCGGGCAGGTCGCAGAACCGGACATCGATGAACTTGACGTCGTTGTCCGCTACGTACTTCTGCACTTCGTCGGCGTTCTGGAACATCCAACTCCTCCTACTCCCGGCCCGGGAGGGACGGGGTTGTAGCTCGTGGTGCGGCCAGTGCGGTGGCACACGCTGGACCCGACCATAGGCAGGCGTGATTTCTCAAGCATGACCCATTTGTTTCGCCCAAGTTAACCGGGGCGAGGGTCGGCGGCATCTCCGCGGCCCGATGCGGTGCCCCGCCCGGCCGGGGCCGGATACCGGCGCAGTACCGTGGACGGGTGGACAACAGGCAAGCAATCGGATCGTGGCTCTCGGGGCCCCGCGCGGCCGCCGAGGAGATGGGCGCCGACTTCGGCTACCGGGGCAAGGGGCTCGGGCTGCCCGAGCGCGGGCCCGGCTCGGTCGCGCCGCTCGGACGGCGCTTCGGGGCCCTCTTCATCGACTGGTCGCTCTGCATGGTGATCGCATACGGGCTGTTCGCTCGCGGTGACCAGCAGGCGGCGGGGAACTGGGCGCTCGGGATCTTCCTCGTGCTCAGCCTCGCCACCGTCGGGACCATCGGCTGCACCCCGGGCAAGCGCCTGCTCGGGCTGCGCGTCATCTCCGAGGACGGCGGCCGACTCGGCTTCGGGCGCGTGGTCCTGCGGACCCTCCTGCTCCTGCTCGCCATCCCCGCGCTGGTCTGGGACCGCGACGGGCGAGGACTGCACGACCGCCTCGGGCGCGCCGTGCAGGTCCGGATGTAGCCCGGACACAGCCCGGATGCGGCGGCGAGCCGACGCGTACGCGACGAGCCCGACCCGTACATGCGAGGCGGCCCCGGACCGTCATGGTCCGGGGCCGCCTCGCATGTCGCCCACGTCTACGTCGCGTACGTCCGCCGTCAGCGCATCTTTCCGCCGCGCGGCATCCGCATGCCCTTCGGCATCGGGCCCTTCGGCAGCGGCATGTTGCTCATCAGGTCGCCCATCGCGCGCAGCCGGTCGTTGGTGGAGGTCACCTGGGGGCCGGTGAGCACGCGGGGGAGCTTCAGCATCTTGGTGCGGACCTTCTTCAGCGGCACCTGGCCCTCGCCGTTGCCGACGATGATGTCGTGCACCGGCACGTCCACCACGATGCGGGCCATCTTCTTCTTCTCGGCCGCCAGCAGGCCCTTCACCCGGTTCGGGTTGCCCTCGGCCACCAGGACGATGCCGGCCTTGCCGACCGCCCGGTGGACGACGTCCTGGCTGCGGTTCATCGCCACCGCGGGGGTGGTGGTCCAGCCGCGCCCGATCCGGTCCAGGACGGCGGCCGCCGCTCCCGGCTGGCCCTCCATCTGCCCGAAGGCCGCCCGCTCGGCGCGTCGGCCGAAGACGATCGCCATCGCGAGGACGGCCAGGACGAAGCCCAGGATGCCCAGATAGACCGGGTGCCCGATCGCGAAGCCGATGCCGAGGAGGACACCGAACGTGACGATTCCGACACCTGCGATAACAAGACCGATCTTGCTGTCGGTCCGCCTGGTCATCTTGTAGGTCAGGGCGATCTGCTTGAGTCGCCCTGCGTTCTCGGCGCTGTCCGCGCCTTCGGTTTTTGCCTTCCTCGCCATAAACAGAAGTTTACGTGGCGGGGGAGCGACCTAGGAACGGTGGTCGGCCACGGCCTCCAGGACGTGCTGGGCCTCCACCCGGTCCTTGGCGCGGCGGCGGTCCTCCAGGACGGCCGTCCAGGCGTTGCGGCGGGCGGTGCGCTGGCCGCCGCTCAGCAGCAGCGACTCGACGGCGCGCAGGGCGGTGGTGACGGACGGAAGAGCGTGAGCACGGACCGGTGCGGCCTGCATCGTGGTGTTCCCCCTCGGAAGGATGCGCCGACCCCGGGCGCGGACTGAGTACGGGAATCAGTGACGGCGGCTGCGGGGAGCGCCGCCGTATGTGTACCTAGGGTCACTGCTCGGTGTTACCAGCGCATGACCGGTCGGTCAAACACCAATGAAACCTTCATTCCGGTGCCGCGCACGCCGGAGCGGTCCGTACGCGTCCCCTACCTGCGGGTAGCGCACGGACCGCTCGGGTGGTGTCATGACGGGGCGGTGGGCCCGGTGAGCGGACTCACACGGCCCGGGCCGCCGGGGCGCTCCCGGCGGCGGCCGCGCCGCGCGCGTCCATCGCCTGCTGGAAGAGACGGCCCGCGCGGTACGAGGAGCGCACCAGCGGACCCGACATCACACCGGAGTAGCCGATCGCGTCGGCCTCGTCCTTCAGCTCGACGAACTCGTGCGGCTTCACCCAGCGCTCGACCGGGTGGTGCCGCACGGTGGGCCGCAGGTACTGCGTAATCGTGATGAGCTCGCAACCCGCGTCGTACAGGTCCTGGAGCGCCTCGCTGACTTCCTCGCGGGTCTCGCCCATGCCGAGGATCAGGTTCGACTTGGTCACCAGGCCGGCCTCGCGGGCCCGCGTGATGACCTCCAGGGAACGCTCGTAGCGGAAACCGGGGCGGATCCGCTTGAAGATGCGCGGCACCGTCTCCACGTTGTGCGCGAGCACCTCGGGGCGCGAGGAGAAGACCTCGGCGAGCTGCTCGGGCTCCGCGTTGAAGTCGGGGATCAGCAGCTCGACCTTGGTCGCGCCTGCCTCCCGCTCCGCGGTGAGCGTGTGGATCTGGCGGACCGTCTCGGCGTACAGCCAGGCGCCGCCGTCCTCCAGGTCGTCGCGGGCGACGCCGGTGATGGTGGCGTAGTTCAGGTCCATCGTGACGACCGACTCGCCGACGCGGCGCGGCTCGTCACGGTCCAGCGCCTGCGGCTTGCCCGTGTCGATCTGGCAGAAGTCACAGCGCCGCGTGCACTGGTCACCGCCGATGAGGAAGGTGGCCTCGCGGTCCTCCCAGCACTCGAAGATGTTGGGGCAGCCCGCCTCCTGGCAGACCGTGTGCAGCCCCTCGCCCTTCACGAGATTCTGCAGCTGCTTGTACTCGGGGCCCATCTTCGCCCGCGTTTTGATCCACTCGGGCTTGCGCTCGATGGGGGTCTGGCTGTTCCGGACCTCCAGGCGCAGCATCTTGCGCCCGTCGGGTGCGACAGCGGACACTCCGGCTCCCCTTTGCTTTCTGCTGCGTGGGATTCGCATGGGATTCTTCGGCGAACACCAGGGTACGCCCGTAAATCAAACGGTCTTACGCCCGGCCAACCTGTGGCCGACGGAGGCTATTCCCCGGTCGCCCGCGGCGGCCCGTTCTACCGGCCGGTAACACCGGCCGGTACTACGCCGGGGCCGCGGCCTTCCGCGGCTCGACCGTCCTCGGTGCGAGCTCCGCGTTCTCCAGGATGTCCCGCAGGTGCTTCTCGACGACCGGCAGCACCTCCTCGATGGTGACGTCCCGGCCCAGCTCGTTGGCGAGGGAGGTGACGCCCGCGTCGCGGATGCCGCACGGCACGATCCGGTCGAACCAGGTGTTGTCCGGGTTCACGTTGAGCGAGAAGCCGTGCATCGTCACGCCCTTGGCGACCCGGATGCCGATCGCGGCCAGCTTGCGGTCCTCGCGGCGCTGGCCGGCGTTGGACGGGGCGTACTCCGGGCCGTTCAGCCGCGCGTCGAACTCCTCGTCCTGGAGCCTCGGGTCGAAGTCCAGGGAGAGCCCGCCCAGCATCGGCCGCTGCTCGACCGGGTCGCCGAGCACCCAGACGCCGCTGCGGCCCTCCACCCGGGAGGTCTCCACGCCGAAGTCGGCGGCCGTGCGGATCAGCGCGTCCTCCAGGCGGCGGACGTGCGCCACGACATCGACCGGACGCGGCAGCTTCTGGATCGGGTAGCCGACGAGCTGCCCCGGACCGTGCCAGGTGATCTTCCCGCCGCGGTCCACGTCGATGACCGGGGTGCCGTCCAGCGGGCGTTCGCTGTCGGCGGTGCGGCGGCCCGCCGTGTAGACGGGCGGGTGCTCCAGAAGCAGGCAGGTGTCCGGCACCCGGTCCTCGAACCGGGCCGCGTGCACCTCGCGCTGCTTCTGCCATGCCTCCGTGTACTCGACGGCCTGTTCGCCGAAGCCCAGACGGGCGAACCGCAGCTCGCTCACAGATGCCTCCCTACGTGGGGCACCGCGTGCCCGGAGGGGTGTCCCCGGGATGACGGCACCTTGCACTGATCGCGCCCGCATCCACTGTACGACCGTCACCCGGCCGGCCCACCGGCAGGTGGAGCGCGCTTGCGTGACCTGAGGGAGGCCCCGTCCCTTCCGTCAGCTCTGTCCGTAATCCTCACACGATCGGATGAACGTGGAGCAAAGGGTGGCTGTGGCCGCCCCAGTGGCCGCTAAATTCGCGCCGTTCCCATGAGGGCTGACCGTCCGGCCCCGAAGGCAGGAGACCGTACAGCTGATGTCGGAACGACCCCCGCAGCGCACGCCCAACCGCCGCCTCGCCTCACTCATCGCGGAAGCCGGGTTCTCCCACGCGGGCCTGGCCCGCCGGGTCGATCAGCTCGGCCTCGAACACGGCCTCGACCTGCGGTACGACAAGACCTCGGTGACCCGCTGGCTGCGGGGTCAGCAGCCGCGCGGCACCACCCCCGCCCTGATCGCCGAGGTCTTCACCCGGCGGCTGGGGCGTCGGCTCTCCGCCCAGGACCTCGGGCTCGACGCCTGCGCACCCGTCTACGCGGGCCTGGAGTTCGCCGCCACCCCCGCCGAGGCCGTCGACATCGTCAGCGGGCTCTGGCGCAAGGACTCCGGCACCCACACCGAGCTGCGCAAGATCGCCTTCACCCCGGCCGGACTCGTCGTCCCCAGCCGCGACTGGCTGATCGGCCGGGCCGACGAGTGGGTGGCCCGGGACGGCGGGGCCACCCGCCAGACCGTCTCCTCCGCACCCGGCCGTACGGGCGGGGCACTGCGCACCGAGAGCCGGAGCGTGCCGCGCCCGGGCGGACCGCTGCGTCCCATGCCCTCGGGACCGGCCGCCACCCACCCGCCCGGCCCGGGGCCCTCGGCCGCGGCACAGCCGGGAGCAGGGGCCCGGTCCGGAGCCGGAGGGCACTCCGGGGCGCCGCACGTCGTCCCGCGTCAGCGGCAGACCGAGCGGGGGCCGGGCCAGCGGGTCGGCAGCGGCGACGTGGCCGCACTGCGCTCGGTCGGCGAGCTGTTCCGCACCCTCGACCACGCCTACGGCGGCGGCCACGCCCGGCAGGCCCTCGTGCGGTATCTGGAGCACGAGGCCGAGCCGATGCTCCGGGGCACGTACGGCGAGGCCACCGGGCGGCGGCTGTTCGCCGCGGTCGCCGATCTGACCCGGCTGGCGGGCTGGACCTCGTACGACATCGCCGCCCACGGCCTCGCCCAGCGGTACTTCGTCCAGGCGCTGCGGCTCGCCCAGGCCGCCGGGGACCGCGGTTACGGCGCCTACGTGCTGATCACGATGAGCCGCCAGGCGGTCTACCTCGGACACGGCAGGGAGGCGGTGCAGCTCGCCCGCGTCGCCCAGCAGGGCATCGGCTCCGCCGCCCCGCCCCTCGTCCAGGCGCTGCTGCACTCGGTCGAGGCGCGCGGCCACGGGGTGCTCGGCGAGGCACGTTCCTGCACCGCCGCGCTGACCCGGGCCGAACACGCCCTGGAGACCGCCCGCCCCGGCGACGAGGTGCCGCACTGGGCCCGCGCGTTCGACGAGGCCCAGCTCGCCGACGAGCTGGGCCACTGCCACCGCGACCTCCAGCAGTACCGGACCGCCGCCCAGCACGCGGAGCGCTCGCTCCAGCTGAGCGCCCCCGCGTACGCCCGCAGCAGACTGTTCTGCCGGGTGGTCCTCGCCTCCGCCCGCCTCGGCCTCGGCGAGCTGGACCAGGCCTGCCAGCTGGGCGCGGAGGCGGCCCAGCAGGCCGCCGAGATGCGCTCGGTCCGCGCCACGGAGTACGTGCGTGCGTTCGAGCGCAGCCTGGAGCCGTACCGGGACGCGGTCGCCGTACGTGGCTACCGCGACCGGGTCGCCGCCCTCGGCTGACCCGGCCGGGGCACCTCACGCCGCCTCCGGCAGCCGGGGGCTCCCTTCGTGCGGGCCCGTGACGGCCAGGTCGGTGAGGATCGCCTCGGCCGCCCGGCGGCCCGAGTGCAGGGCGCCCTGGACCGTGCTCGTGTCGCGGTGGTCGCCGCACACGTACAGCCCGGCCAGCACCCGCACCGGGCGGCGCGGGTCGTGCGGGGCCTCCATCGCGGGCACCGCCTCCGGGTCGTGATGCACCGCCAGCAGCTCCCAGTCGTCCGTCGGGGTCCTGTACAGCGCCGCCAGGTGTCCGCGCACCGAGCGGTCCAGGTCCGGCGGCGGAGTCCCCAGCACCGTCGAGGTGATCAGCGTCCGGCCCTCCGGTGCGCGCGAGGGGTCGACCTCGCTCATCACCGCGGTGCACACCACCGGACCCGACCGGTCACCGTCCAGCACCAGCGACCGGCCCGTCGGCGGCGCGGCGGGCGCGGTGTGGTGAAGGACCGTCACCGGGTGGAAGGACGGCACCCGCAGCCCGGGCAGCAGCTCGGCCGCGGCCCCCGCCCCGGTCGCCAGCAGCAGGGAGCGGCACCCCAGTTCACCGTGTTCCTTCGTACGTACGGAGGTGATGTCGGCGGCCGTCACATGCACCCCGGTCCGGACCGTGCCCGGTGGCAGCGAGGCGGCCAGCAGCTCCGGCAGAGCCGAGGAGCCGCCCGCCGGTACGCACAGGCCGCCGCGCGCGTAGTCCCGCAGGGCGAGATCGGCGCACCGGCTGGACGTGGTGAGCGCGGGGTCGCTGAGCAGCGCGGTGAGCAGGGGGCGCAGGACGCCGTCCACCGTACGGGCGGGCAGTCCGACGCCGGCCAGGGCCTCGTGCGCCGTCCGCTCCGGGCGGGCCAGCAGCCGGGCCTCCGGGGTGGCCGCCAGCCGCGACAGCGCCGCGCCCAGCCGGGCCCGGTCGATCGCCCCGGTCACCGCGCCGCTCCGGCCGCCTCCGCGTGACGGAGCCCCGGGCTCGCTCCCGTACGCGCTGTGCGCTGCCCAGGGGCCCCGGGCGGCCCGGGCCGTTCGGGGAGCGCTCGACCGGGTGCGCGCTGCCCTGAGTGCGCCCCTCGCGCTCCGTATGTCACCGGTGAGGTGGTGACGGCCCTCGCTGTGGAGCAGCACCCCCGGCGCGAACTCCCGCAGCTCCGGGGAGCCGAGCCCCGGGGTGCCGGTCAGCTCGGGCCAGGAGGAGCAGAGCAGGGGGCCGAGCCGGTCGAGCCGGAAGCCGTCCACCTCGTCGGTGGCGAGCCGGCCGCCCACCCGGGGTGCTGCCTCCAGGACGCTGACGCCGAGCCCTGCCCCGGTCAGCAGGTGGGCCGCTGACAGGCCGGCGATTCCGGCCCCGATGATGACCACGTCTGCGTGGTGTGCCGTGCTGCGCACATGCCCCTCCCCGAGTCGGTGCGACTGGTGGGGGGCTCTTGCCCCCAACAGGCCCCCGGAATGCCGGAGTTCGCATCGAGGCTAGGAGGATGGCTGGTACTGGGTCAGACGCGCGTGCCGGGGAGCACCGGGGCACGGGGTCGCACACACCGCGGCGGGCCGCCGCCGCGAGGGGGCACGGTTCAGCGCAGTGCCGCCCGGATCGCCCCGTCGATGCCGGGGAAGGCGAACGAGAAGCCGGAGTCCAGCAGCTTCCGGGGAATCACCCGCTGGCTGCCCAGCACGTCCCCCGCGAACTCCCCGAGCGCCAGCCGCAGTGCGGGCGCGGGCGCGGTGAACAGCGTCGGGCGGTGCAGCACCCGGCCCATCGCGGCCGTCACCTCGGCGTTGGTGACGGGGTTGGGGCCGGTCAGGTTCACCGGGCCGGTCAGCGACTCGGTGTCCAGGATGTGGCGCAGGGCCGCGATGTGGTCGTGCAGCGCGATGAAGCTCCAGAACTGGCGGCCGTTGCCCAGCTTCCCCCCGAGCCCCGCTTTGAAGAGGGGGAAGAGCCGCCCCCAGGCCCCGCCCTCACGGCCGACGACCAGGCCGGTGCGGGCGTGCACCGTACGGATGCCCGCCTCCTCGGCTGCCGCGGTGGCCGCCTCCCACTCCTCGCAGACCGAGGGCAGGAACCCCTCCCCGGGCGGCGCGTTCTCGTCCACCGCACGGTCCCCGGTGTCGCCGTAGAAACCGATGGCGGACCCGGAGAGCAGCACCCGGGGCGGGGCGTCGAGCGAGGCGACGGCATCGGCGATCGCGGCGGTGCCGAGGACCCGGCTGTCCCGGATCTCCCGCTTGTAGGCGTCCGTCCAGCGGTGGTCGCCGACCCCGGCCCCGGCGAGGTGGACGACGGCGTCGCAGCCGACCAGGCCGGCCACGTCCACGTAACCCCGCTCGGGGTCCCACTCCACCTCGTCGCCGGTTCTGGCGGGCCGCCGCACCAGGCGGGCCACCTCGTGCCCGTCGGCGCGCAGCGAGCGCACCAGCGCCGCTCCGATGAGTCCGGATGATCCGCTGACGGCGATACGGGAGCTCGGCATGGGCCCATCCTGCCCCATGAAATGCCTCGAACACCGGGAACGCCGCGTGGCACAGTGGCCCCATGGCCGCACTCACCCTCCGCCCCGTCCGCCCCGCCGTGTCCGCCGACGACGACGAGCTCGCCGAGCTGGACCGGTCCACCTGGTCGACGCTGCACGCGGTGGTGCCGAGGCCGCAGCCCCCGTACGACCCCTTCTTCGACGAGCGGCACCCGCCGGAGGGCTTCCTCGTGGTGGAGGCGGAGACGGAGCCCGACGGGGAGGCGCGGATCGCCGGGTACATACAGCTCGTCCCGCCCACCCCGCTCGCCGCCAACGCCCATGTGCGGCAGATCCGGGGTCTCGCCGTGGCCGGGTGGGCGCGCGGGGCCGGGGTCGGGCGGACGCTGCTGCGGGCCGCTTTCGCCGAGGCCCGCGGGCAGGGCGCCAACCGGATCACGCTGCGGGTGCTCGGGCACAACACCCCCGCCCGCGCGCTGTACGCCTCCGAGGGCTTCTCCGTCGAAGGGGTGCTGCCCGGGGAGTTCTTCCTGAACGGGCGGTACGTCGACGACCTCTGCATGGGCCGCTCGCTCGGCCCCGCCTGACGGGAGCTATCGCGGCCCGAAGCGGTCCCACAGCTCGGGGAAGCGGGCCGCGAGGACGTCGTCGTCCTCGAAGTCGACCGGGGTGCCCAGCGGCTCGGTCGGCTGCGGCGGCAGTCCCAGGTCGGGCGCGACCACACCGGTCAGCTGCTCGTAGGCCTCGTCCGCCGCGTACCCCAGCTCCTCGCCGTCCCCGTCGACCTCCTCGTCGAAGTCCTCCAGCAGCTCCGCCAGGCTGTCCGGGTCGTGCACGGCCCCCTCGAAGACCTCCCGGCCCTGGCCGATCAGCCAGCAGCGGAAGTAGTCGAACGCGTCGTCGCTCGCCCCGCCCAGCAGCACGGCCGCCGCGCCCCACAGGTCCCAGCGGTAGGCGCGGTTGTAACGGGCCTCGAAGTGCCGGGCGAAGTCCAGCACGGAATCGGGATCGAGCTGCACCAGCCGTTCCACGAGCAGATCGGCGTGGTCCTCGGGGTCGCCCTCGGCGGCCTCGCGGGTGCTGTCGATGATCTCCCAGAATTCCGTTTCGTCCATCACGGGTACAGCATCCAGCCTGCCGGGGGCTCCCGCACGCGCAGACGCCGAATTGAAGCCTTTCAGCGATACATCTCGTGCAGGCGTTCGGCCGCCTCGGTGAACCGGACCCGCAGCTCCTCGGGTGCCACGACCTCCAACTCCGGGCCCAGTGCCAGCAGCTGGCCGTACGCCACGTCAAGGGATTCCACCGGCAGTGTGAGGGTGCGCCGGCCGTCCGGACCGGGCTCCGGCGCCTCGGCGAGCGCGGCGGCCGCCGCCGCCCGGTCGCCGGTGTACGCGAGCTGCCGCGCCCCGCGCTCGGACACGCGTACGGTCACCTCCGTACGCAGCAGGGACCGGGCGAACGAGGCGGCCCGCTCCTCCCAGAACCCGGGCAGATCGAAGGTCTCGTCCCGCTCGAAGCGCTCCTCGGCCGCCTCGACGGCGGTGAAGCGGTCGATGCGGTAGACCCGGAAGTCCTCGCCCGCCCGGGCGCAGAGGTACCAGATCCCGGCCTTGAGGACGAGGCCGTACGGCGCGAGCTCCCGCGCTGCCTCCGTGGCCTGTCCGCCCCGGCCCTTGCGATAGCGGGCCCGCAGCACGCGGTCGTCCCAGACCGCGTCGGCGATGACGGGCAGCAGCTCGGGGGTCTCCGGCTCGGAGTACCAGGACGGGGCGTCCAGGTGGAAGCGCCGGGCGGCGGAGGTGGACGCGTCGCGCAGCGAGGGCAGCAGCGCCGCCGACACCTTGAGCCGGGCGGCCGAGGCCGCGTCCTCCAGGCCCATCTCGCGCAGCGCCGAGGGCAGCCCGGACAGGAACAGCGCCTCCGCCTCGTCCCGGGCCAGGCCCGTCAGCCGGGTGCGGTAGCCGCCGACGAGCCGGTAGCCGCCCGCCCGGCCGCGCTCGGCGTACACCGGGACGCCCGCCTCGGAGAGCGCCTGGGCGTCCCGGGTGACCGTACGCTCCGACACCTCCAGCTCCGCCGCCAGCTCGGCGGCGGTCATGGCGGGGCGGGACTGGAGGAGCAGCACCATCTTGATCAGCCGGGCAGCACGCATGCGCCCATTGTCGTGCCCCGGGAACGGAAACCCCCGGCCGCCGGGGCGGGCACGCTGTCGGACGTGCCCGCCCCGGTGACCGGGGGCTCAGCTCTGTACGGCGACGGGAGGACGGGGCTCAGAGCCCGTAGCGCTCCCGGGCCTCCTTGACCGCCGACGCGGGCACCTCGCCGCGCTTGGCGAGCTGGGCCAGCGAGGCCACCACGATCGACTGGGCGTCGACCCCGAAGTGGCGGCGGGCCGCCTCGCGGGTGTCGGAGAGGCCGAAGCCGTCCGTGCCGAGCGAGGACCAGTCCTGCTCCACCCACTGGCTGATCTGGTCCGGGACCTGGCGCATCCAGTCGCTGACCGCGAGCACCGGGCCCGGCGCACCGGAGAGCGCCTGCGTCACGTACGGCACCTGCACCTCACCGCGGAGCAGCGCCTCGTCCGCCTCCAGCGCGTCGCGGCGCAGCTCGCCCCACGAGGTGGCGGACCAGACGTCGGCCGTGACACCCCAGTCGGCGGCCAGCAGCTCCTGGGCCTGAAGGGCCCAGTGGATCGCCGTACCGGAGGCCAGCAGCTGGAGCCGCGGCGCGTCCGCCTTGGCCGGCGTGCCCTCCTTGAAGCGGTACAGGCCCTTGACGATGCCCTCCTCGACGCCCTCGGGCATCGCGGGCTGGGGCTTGGGCTCGTTGTAGACCGTCAGGTAGTAGAAGACGTCCTCGGCATCGGGACCGTACATCCGGCGCAGACCGTCCTTGACGATCACCGCGACCTCGTACGCGAACGCCGGGTCGTAGTTCAGCGAGGCCGGGTTGGTGGCCGCGATCAGGTGCGAGTGGCCGTCCGCGTGCTGGAGGCCCTCACCGGTCAGGGTCGTACGGCCCGCCGTGGCGCCGACGATGAAGCCCTTGCCGAGCTGGTCGGCGAGCTGCCACATCTGGTCGCCGGTCCGCTGCCAGCCGAACATCGAGTAGAAGATGTAGAACGGGATCATCGTCTCGCCGTGCGTCGCGTACGACGTGGCGGCGGCGATGAAGTCGGCCATGGCCCCGGCCTCGGTGATCCCCTCGTTGAGGATCTGGCCGTCCTTGGCCTCCTTGTAGTACATCAGCTGGTCGCGGTCGACCGGCTCGTACGTCTGGCCCAGCGGCGAGTAGATGCCCGCCGACGGGAACAGGGACTCCATACCGAAGGTACGGGCCTCGTCCGGGACGATCGGCACCCAGCGCTTGCCGGTCTCCTTGTCCCGCATCAGGTCCTTCACCAGGCGTACGAACGCCATGGTGGTGGCCATCTCCTGCTTGCCGGACCCCTTGTAGAGGGCCTTGAACGCGCGCTCCTCGGGCTGCGGCAGCGGCGCGGAAGCGTGCATCCGGCGGGCCGGGGCGGGGCCGCCGAGGGCGGCGCGGCGCTCCTGGAGGTAGCGGACCTCGGGGGAGTCGGCGCCCGGGTGGCCGTAGGGGACGAGACCGTCCTCGAAGGCGCTGTCGGGGATCGGGAGGCCGAGCAGCTCGCGCATGCCCTTGAACTCGTCGATCGACAGCTTCTTCATCTGGTGGTTGGCGTTCTTGGACTCGAAGCCCTTGCCGAGCGTGTAGCCCTTGACCGTCTGGGCCAGGATCACGGTCGGCGCGCCCTTGTGCTCCACGGCCGCCCGGTACGCCGCGTAGACCTTGCGGGCCTCGTGGCCGCCGCGCGAGGTGTAGAAGCACTCGGCGATCTTGGCGTCGGTGAGCAGCTTCGCCAGCTCGGCGAGTGCGGGCTCGGCGCCGAAGAAGTGCTCGCGGATGTAGGCGACGTCGCGGGTGGCGTACGTCTGGAACTGCGCGTCCGGGACCTCCCGCAGGCGGCGCAGCAGCGCACCCTGGGTGTCCAGCTGGAACAGCTCGTCCCAGGCGTTGCCCCAGAGCGTCTTGACGACGTTCCAGCCGGCTCCGCGGAACTGCGCCTCCAGCTCCTGGACCACGCGGAAGTTGGCGCGGACCGGGCCGTCGAGGCGCTGGAGGTTGCAGTTGATGACGAAGGTCAGGTTGTCGAGCTGCTCACGGGCCGCGAGGGCGAGGGCCGCTGTCGACTCGGGCTCGTCCATCTCGCCGTCGCCCAGGAAGGCCCAGACGTGTGAGTTGGAGGTGTCCTTGATGCTGCGGTTGGTCAGGTAGCGGTTGAAGCGCGCCTGGTAGATGGCCGAGAGCGGGCCGAGGCCCATCGACACGGTGGGGAACTCCCACAGCCAGGGCAGCCGCCGCGGGTGCGGGTAGGAGGGCAGGCCGTCGCCGCCCGACTCCTGGCGGAAGTTGTCGAGCTGCCGCTCGCTGATCCGGCCGTCGAGGAAGGCGCGGGCGTAGATGCCGGGGGAGGCGTGGCCCTGGATGTAGAGCTGGTCGCCGCTGCCGTCCCCCTCCTTGCCGCGGAAGAAGTGGTTGAAGCCGGTCTCGTAGAGCCAGGCCGCCGAGGCGAAGGTGGCGATGTGGCCGCCGACCCCGAAACGCGAGCCACGGGTGACCATCGCGGCCGCGTTCCAGCGGTTCCACGCGGTGATCCTCGACTCCATCTCCAGGTCACCGTCGAACGCCGGCTCGGCGGACGTCGGGATGGAGTTGACGTAATCGGTCTCCAGCAGCTTGGGCAGCGCGAGACCGGCGCCCTCGGCGTGCTGCAACGAGCGGCGCATCAGGTACGCGGCGCGGTGCGGGCCGGCGGCCTGGGTGACGGCGTCCAGGGAGGCCGCCCATTCGGCGGTCTCCTCGGGGTCACGGTCCGGGAGCTGGTCGAGCTCGCTCGGAAGCTTTCCTACGGGGTCGGTCATGATCGCCGCCTTCCGGAGAGGAGGGGGGTGGAGAAGGCCCTGACTGGCAGGACAGGGCGATGGGGCCGGTGGGCCCGCGGAGTGAACTGTAAATCGCTGATCGATGATCGATCAAAGGATTGAAGGCAAAACTTCTCGATACGAAGAAAAGTGGCATGGGGTGCCTCGAAACAGGGCACGGAGTGACGCGAAAAAGTTCGTAAAAGGGGCGCTGACCTGCACGGAAGAGCAGGTCACGCACCAGATGATCGGACGGCCGTCAAGACTCAGGCCCGCGGCGCGCAGCCCAGCACATGGGCCTTCACCAGCGTCCCGATCCGGGGGTCCTGGCGCAGGAACGCGTCGATGAGCGCCTGGTGCTCCTCCGCGTACGACTTCTGCACCGTGCCCAGCCAGCGGATCGAAAGGGCCGTGAACACCTCGATGCCCAGCCCCTCCCAGGTGTGCAGCAGCACCGCGTTCCCGGCCGCCCGCACCATCTCCCGGTGGAAGCCCACCGTGTGGCGGACCTGGGCCTCGCCGTCGGCCAGCCGGTCCGCCTCGTAGAGGGCCGTCACATGCGGCTCCAGCGCCGAGCAGTCCTGGCCCAGCCGCTCGGCCGCCAGCTCCGCCGCGATCTGCTCCAGGCCCGCCCGGACCGGGTAGCTCTCCTCCAGGTCGGCGGCGGTCAGATTGCGGACCCGGACGCCCTTGTTGGGGGCCGACTCGATCAGCCGGAGCGTCTCCAGCTCGCGCAGCGCCTCGCGTACGGGCGTCTGGCTGACCTCCAGCTCGGTGGCGATGCGGCGCTCCACGATCCGCTCACCCGGCTTCCAGCGCCCGCTGACGATCCCCTCCACGATGTGCTCGCGGATCTGTTCGCGCAGCGAGTGGACGACGGGCGGGGTCATGAAGTGCTCCTTCGGGCAAACCGGTGGTGCCTACACCATCACGGCGGCGCGGGCGACCGGTGGTGCTTAGACAATACGGCGGCGCCCCCGTCCGGATCAGTTCCGGACGGGGGCGCCGCTGGTGAGGCTGGTTACAGCCGGAGCGTTCAGAGGCCGAGCTCGACCTCGAACTCACCCGCCTCAAGGATCGCCTTGACCGACGTCAGGTAGCGGGCGGCGTCCGCGCCGTCCACCAGACGGTGGTCGTAGGAGAGCGCGAGGTAGGTCATGTCGCGCACCGCGATGGTCTCGCCGAGGTCCGGGTGGTCGATGACCACCGGGCGGCGGACCGTGGCGCCGATGCCCAGGATGGCTGCCTGGTTCGGCGGCACGATGACGGTGTCGAACAGGGCGCCGCGCGAACCGGTGTTGCTGATGGTGAAGGTGGCGCCGGACATGTCGTCCGGGGTCAGGCCGCCACCGCGCGCCTTGCCCGCCAGCTCGGCGGTCTTCTTGGAGATACCGGCGATGTTCAGGTCGCCCGCACCCTTGATGACCGGGGTCATCAGGCCCTTCTCCGCGTCCACGGCGATGCCGATGTTCTCCGCGTCGAAGTACGTGATGGTGCCCTCGTCCTCGTTGATCCGGGCGTTGATGACCGGGTGGGCCTTCAGCGCCTGGGCCGCCGCCTTCACGAAGAACGGCATCGGGGACAGCTTGACGCCCTCACGGGCGGCGAAGGACGCCTTCGCCTGGTTGCGCAGCTTCATCAGCTTGGTGATGTCGACCTCGACGACCGAGGTCAGCTGGGCCTGCGAGTGCAGCGCCTTCATCATGTTGTCGCCGATGACCTTGCGCATCCGGGTCATCTTGACCGTCTGGCCGCGCAGCGGGGAAGCCTCCAGCTTCGGCGCCTTGGCGGCGGCGGTCGCAGCTGCCGGGGCCGGGGCCGGAGCGGCCGCGGCGGCCTTGGCGGCCTCCGCGGCGGCGACGACGTCCTGCTTGCGGATACGGCCGCCGACGCCGGTGCCCTTGACCGCGCTCAGGTCCACGTTGTTCTCGGACGCGAGCTTGCGGACCAGCGGCGTGACGTAGGCGCCGTCGTCACCGGAGGGCGCGGCCGGGGCGGCCGGTGCCGGGGCGGCGGGGGCGGGCTGCGCCGGAGCCGGGGCTGGGGCGGCGGGAGCCGACGGGGCCTGGACCGGAGCCGGG
>NZ_NWVL01000078.1 GCF_002382885.1 Streptomyces sp. WZ.A104 | reverse complement strand
GCCCGTCCGCGCGGGACCGCGCCCAGACCGGCATCGAGCCGGCCCGGCCGCGTCCGCGCCGAACCGCCCCGGCCGCACCCCGCCGTACGCACCACCAGGCCGCTGACCACCGCCAGCGCGCGGCCCCATGAGCCCGGCGTCCGTGCGCCCGCCGGACGACCGCGTCCGCGGCGGCATCGAGCCGCCTCGTACGCGAACACCCTCGCCACTCCCGCCGTTCGTACAAGAAGGTCCCATGCCGCACCGAACACCGCCGTCCCCGACGGCCGCCCAGGAAGACGAGTTCGACATGTACGGCGTCCATCTCCCCCTCGGAGGCTGGACGTATGCCCTCGACGACACACCCGTGGTCTACGGGTCCGGCTGGTACCCCTTCCACCGGCACGTGCAGCGGACCGAGCCGCACCCCGCCGCGCCCCTCCTGACCCGATCGGCCAGCACCGGGCGAACCGTGCCCACGAGCGTGCGCATCTCACCGGACACCGAATTCCGTTCCTGGCGCAACGAGTACGCACTCCTCCGCCCCTACGACCACCGGGTCCACGCACACCTGACGCTGTTCGTCGAACCGCGCGGTGCCGGCGCCATGATCCGCCGGGTCACCGCCGAGATCGACCTCCGCGCCTCCCGCGTCACCGTCCCAGCGCAGTGCCCCGTCCACATCCGAGAGCAAGCCGAGGTCAAGGCGCAGCGAGCGATGGACCTCCTCCTCGCCGCGCGCGTGGAACGACGTCACGGCCGCCCGGCTCCGGCGGCCGTACTCCACCCCGGCCTGCGCCACCACAGCCCCCGCTACCGCGGCTACACCCATACGGTCGAGGCCCCACGGCTCGCGCACGCCGCCACCACTCAGGAGACATGGTGATCGTCTACGTCCGCTTCCGACCCAACGACCGCGCCGAGTACGGGCCGCTGGAAGTCATCTCCTCGCTCGGGGTCGCCCAGGGCGAGCTGTCCCGCAGGGCCCGTGATGGGCAGGGCACCATCAACACCGCCACCACCGTTCTCACGGTCGCGAAGGAGCGGAACGCGACGATCTACCAGGCGCTCCGGAGCTTGTGGTCGCTGAAGCGCGAGGCCCTGGACGACTGCGACGGCACGGCGTCGATGCTCGTGTGGGAGCCCGGCCCGGACAACACCCCGCCGCCCGAGGACGCCGACCCGGCCGAGCGCTGGACCGTGCGCGGGCCGGCGTGCGTGGTCGAGCGTGAGCCGCTGCGCGGCAGGATCCAGGCGAAGCGAGGCCTGTGAGTCGGCGGCCTGCCGGCGCTCCCAGCGCCCGCAGACGAGGCGGCGCCTCTCCTGGGGCCGCCTTTCACTTCTGGCACCCCTGCGACGTACGAGGGGCTGCCCTACGCCCAACGCAACGGTCAATCAAGACGGTCGCCCGCGCGGCGGCCGAGAACGGACACCTCATGCCCGAGCGCGCCATCCTCGACTGGCTCGGACCGGACGACCGAACCGAAGCACGGATCTATTCGCGTTGGGCACCCCCGACGCACCAGATCCCCGCCCTCGCCGACTACGTGGCCACTCTCGCGCGGCCCGAGCAGATCACCCTGGCCGGATACCGGGCATGGGCCCACGCCCGGGCGCCCCACCTCATCACCGCCGTCGTCCCGCCGTCCGTACCGGAGCGCCCCGGCCACCCCGACTACCGGTACACCCTTCGTACGCACCCGTTCCGCGTCACCGTACGGGGCCAGCGCGAGGGCGCCTGGGCCGACCTCGCTTCGGCCGACTCCCCCGGCGACCTCTTCGCCGCTGCCGCGCGCATCCTTTCCGAACAGGCCCTCCGCATCCGATCCCTCGCGGAAGCCCTCCCCCTCTCGCCGTTCGCCGCCTACCTCGGAAGCCCCGACTCGCTGGAGGCCGCCGCGATCCGACACGAGGCCAACGCCGCCGCCGCCGGCTGGTGGCCCGACGAGCATGACCTCCCGGTGGCGTCGCTTGACCCGACCACCCAGAATAGGTAATTTAGTAAACGTCGGAGACGGGAGGGCAAGCCCGGCCCCGGCCACCACGACCACCCGAACAGGAACAGATCATGACCACCACACTGGACCTCCAGCACGACAGCGCCACCACACACGTGCTGCACCAGACCCGCACCACCGCACCCGCCATCGCCGAGGCCATCGGACACGTCAGCCCCTGCACCCACCTGCCCGCGTGGCACAGCGCACCGATCACGCTTCCCGCCGATCTCCGTGAGCACCAGGAGCACGCTCGACGCTTCCGCACCGAACTCACCGAGACCGCATGCACCTGCCTCCACGGCCTCCCCGAACAGCTCCTCGCTGACCTGGCCCGCCGCTGGGCCGACGTGCTCGACGCCGGAGTCTGGTACGGCCAGTCCGCGCACCGATCCTCACCGGAGGTCCGCGACCACAGCCGTCGCGAGTTCGATCGAGCCCTACGCGACATCCGAGCCCTCGCCGACTGGATCACCAGCGGCACCGCCGCACACACCGCCCGAGGAGCGTGGTGAAACAGCCATAGCCACCCGTACGAGCAACCGCACCGACCGCCGTGCCACACACCACCACGGCGCCTCGGCCGACGACGGACACGACCCTCTCGTCCCCACAAGCGAGAGCGCCGCCCCGTCGTCGGCCTCTTGGCGTCCCCCAAGCCGCCGAGCGCCGGCCACCACCAGGAGCACCAGCCCATGAAACCGATCAACGAAGTGCGCACAGCCTTCGCCGAACTCCCTCCGAAGATCACCAACAAGCAGATCGCTGACGCGACCGGCCTCACACTCCACGGCGTCCGGAACTGGGTGTACGACAAGGAGCTGTTCGCCGACTTCCCTCCCGAGCTCCCCGAAACCGGACCCCGCGGCGTCAAGTTCCGCGACCGCGACCTCGTCCTGACCTGGATCGTCGACAGGTTCGGCGGAGAGGACACCGCCTCCGGCCCCCGCGACGTCGCGGAGGCAGCGCGTCGCGCTCGTCCCCGCCGCGCGAAGATGGACAGCAAGGACCTCGCGCGCACCCTCGGGATCAGCGTCCGCGGCGTGAACTACTACGCCAGCGCCTACAGCGCGGAGAAGACCGACACCCCCTTCCCCGAGCCGGACGAGAACGGCGAACGGGACTGGCCGGCCGTTCGCGAGTGGATCCTGCAGAACGCCGAACGGGAGCGGAAGCCGTCCAAGACCTCCACCCGCGATGCCCGCGGTCTCACCACGAGGGAGCAGGAGGTGCTCGAGCTGGTGCAGGGCGCCGAGAAGGCCGGCACCACCGTCACGCCGGCCTGGCTCGCCGAACAGCTCGGCCTGAAGACGACCGACTCCGCCAACCGGCTCCTGCGGGCAATCGAACCCCACCGCGGCCAGGCCGCCGACAGGCTCCGACCGACCGCCCTAGCCGAAGCCGTCGGCACCACCACCGACATGCTGAAGTACTACGCCAAGACGTACGGCAACGACCCGGACGACCCGTTCCCGGCGAAGGACGCCAACAGCGCCCGAAGCGTCACCGAGGTGAAGGAGTGGATCGAGCGGCGCGAGAGGGCCGCCAAGGCCGGCCGCCGGTCCTAGCCCGTACGACCCGGTGAACAGCAGACGGCCCTCCTCGCCGCGCAGGTGCGCGGCGAGGAGGGCCGTCCCGTGTTGAACTACGCGGCCGGCACCTCGGCCGTCGGCACCACGTCGCTCGCGGCTGCGGAGCTGGTGACCGCGGCAGCCCCACCCGCCGCCGGGCCGTCCTCCGTAACCGTGCCTTCGGCTGCGCCAGCCTGGGCATCAGCAGCACCCTTCGCCTCATCCGTGCCGTCAGACGCTTCTGCCGCCTCGTCCTCGTCCTCCTGGTTCAGGAAGCGACGTATCTCCCGAAGCGACAGGCCGAGCTCATCAGCGGCGCTCTGCTGGCTGCCGAACACGTCGACGGCTTCGACGATGGTCTTCGCCATCTCCTTCTCGATGGTGGCCGCCTCGTCCGCCGCGTCCTTCTCGATCGCAGCGATCTTCCGTTCCTTCTCGTCCTGGATGGTGGCCAGCTTCTTCTCGTGCTTCTCGACCGCGTCCAGGACCTTCAGCTGCCGCCTCTGCTTGTCCCGGAGCCTCTGCTTCCGGGACAGCACCGATTCGTTGTTACGTGAAGTCATGCCGGGATCTTAGGCAGACGCCCAGACCACAGGTAAGGCCGGACCCCGCCCCCGACCTGCGGCGATGCTCACACTCGACCGAGAGCAGGGAGACGGGCCGTCCTGCCTGCCTCCGTTTCCGCCGCCCCGAAGAGTCGTTGAGCAGCGAGCCGCAGAAGCTGACTGCCACGTGAAGGAGCGACCGGAATGACGGACCCTGTGCTCTACGCCGTCGAGTACGACCCCAGACGCGTACCGCTGCCCTGCCTGAAGTGCGGTGTGCTGGTCGAGCACAGCAGCGAACCGTTGATCTTCGCCTACCCTGCCCACGGCCCGAGCGGTGTCCTGTGCGAACCATGTCGCGATCGAGCACCTGAACCGGTGAAGACCTACTACCTTGCCACGCTGGCCGGCAACATCACCCTCGCCGCACAGGTGTGCAACCTCATGGGCGTCGAAGCAGGTCCCGGAGCGGCGGCCACAGCCATCCCCGTGCCGGTCCCGGCCCTGGGCCTTGACGAGGCCCTGCGGCGCGCCGCCGAGACGCCGGAGGTTCGAGCAGCCCTTGAGCAGCGGGAGAAGGCACGGAAGGCTGCCTCCGCCTACCTAGTGCCGGCCAGCTGAGCCGCAGTGGCGCGTATGGCGGCGTCAGGTCAGGGGCGCTCTGCACCGCCGCGGAGCATCCGCAGGAGGTCGCTCAGTAGCTCGGCGTCTGCCGCGTCCATCAGCGTGATCACCGCGGTACCGCGTAGTGCGGAGGCGACGGCACGGAGGTCCTCATCGCTGTAGTCGGAGGCGACGGTGAGCAGGTCCCTGTCGCTGTAGTCGCTCATGCGCAGGCCCAGATCGTTCATCCGCTCGACCAGCGTGCGGATCGTGCCCGCAGTATCGACAGCTTGGCGGGTCAGGTCAGCAAGAGCGTCGTTCCGGTTCGCCATATCTCCAGGATGGACTGGGCGAGGATTGCCGTCAGCGCGACGTCTCGGGTACTGCGCGGACGAGGTCGGGGTCACCCATGGGCATGGTCGATTTCGGCGAGGGCGGCGAGGGCGGCGCGGGCTTGCTCGGCGTTGAGGAGTAGCGCGAACTCTTCGAACGCCACCGCCATCACCTCGTCCGGGGTGGGCTGCTGGCCCTCGGGCGTCCGGCGTACGGCCAGTTGCGCGGCGCCGCGGGCCGCCATCTGCTCACGGGCCGCGTCGTCCAGGGTGTCGTCATTGAGCGCGGCCAGGACCTGCCGCCACAGCGTCACCGTTCGCGCCCGCTGCGAGGCGAGGGCACTGCGGTGTCGGGCGCGGCAGCGTGGTGCTCCTCGTCGTCGCCGGGCCAGCGGCCGAAAGGGCCGTCGGGCTGCTCAGGCGTGGCGCCGAGGACGCCGGGGCCCTTGGTTCGGTGCGGCGGCAGCGGAATCACGTCGGTCACCCTACGCGGCCGCCAGCAGTCGGTGGAGGCCGAGGCCCTCCTCCCGCCACTGCGGACCTGGTCATGCGACATCGTCGGCCTGCTCTCCGACAACGTCGCCTACAAGCTCCGAATGCTCCCTGACCGCCACCAGCCACTGACACGCACTGTGCCTCCCGCTGAGGCAACTCTGCGTTCCGCAGATGCTCTGACCTGTGTCGTGTGCCGCCGGACCGTGCGTCTGCCCAAGGCGGTGACCTCCGAGATGAAGAGTCAGTCTGCACACGGCCCGTCGAGACTGTGCAGATCTACCCTGCATTTTCCGTGCCGCCGGTCGCGGTGCTCGCGAACGCTGACCCGCTCGACCTGGCCGTATGCAGAGTTCAACTGCACAGCGCAGGACCAGATGAAAGGTAGAGCTGCAAAACGAAGCGTTCACCCACGAAGGACAACCTGCACCGACGCTCGTCATCGTGATCTGTGCCAGATCATCCAGCCACACCATGTGCATTACTTTTGGCATATGCGGTCCGATCAAATACGATCACCGTCATGAACGACTCGATCACGCTCTCCCCGGCCCCGCGCCTGAGCGTGTCGAGAGGACGGCGCGGACGCCCTTGCTGACGATCCATCCCGTCAGCGCCGGCACCGGTATCGACTACCTCCTCAGCACCGTCGCGAGCGACGACCGGACCCTCGGCGTCAAGGAGAACGCGGACCACTGGGCCGCCGGGGCCGACACCCCTGGAACCTGGATCGGCCTTGGTGCCGATGCCCTCGGCCTCTCCGGTGAGGTCTCCCAGGAGCACGCGGACGCCCTGTTCAAGTTCGGCGAAGACCCGATCACCGGTGAAGCCCTGGGGCGCCGGTGGCGCCAGTACAGGACCGTCGAACAGCGATACGCCGAGCGGCTTCGCCTGGAGCCCCAGGCATCCGCCGCCCGCAAGAAGGAGCTCCGGGACCAGGTCGAGCGCGAGGGCGAGCGCTCGGCTCGCGCCGGCTGGGAGATGGTCGTCGCCCCCGTTAAGTCCTTCGCCGTGGCGTACGCCCTGGCGGACGACGAGGGACGGGAGAAGCTGCTCCAGATCGAGGAGCGGGCCTTCCTGAAGATGTGGAACCGCATCGAAGCCGACGCCGCCTACGCGCGCATCGGAGCCAACGGCGTGGCCCAGATACCCACCGACGGACTGACCGCGGCCATCTTCGTCCACCGCTCCAGCCGTGCTGGTGATCCCGCCTTCCACCGGCACATCGCCATCAGCTCGAAGGTCTTCGCCGACGGCAAGTGGCTCGCCCTCGACGCCCGTCCCCTTCACCGTCAGCGCGTCACCTTCGGCGAGATCTACGCCGCCGAGCTCGAACGCGGCATGGCGCAGGACCTCGGGATCACCGCTGTCGAACGTGAGGACAGCCTCAGCTTCGACAAGCGCCCGGTCCGCGAGTTTCGTGGCATCGGCAAGGAACTGATCAGCGAGTTCTCCACCCGACGGAAGCAGACGGAGCGCCACCTGCGGACACTGATGTCCACGTTCCGGCAGCGCGAAGGCCGGGAGCCGAACCGTGCCGAGGCGTACCAGCTCGCTCAGGCAGCGGCCCTCACCCAGCGTCCTGACAAGGAGCTGCGGAGCCCTGAGGACGAACGCGCCCACTGGCGCGATCGGGCCCGCCGCCGGGGGCTCCGCCGTCCCGAGCAGGTCCTCGCTCTCGGCCGCGAGGAGTCCGTCCGTGCCAGCCGGCGAGCTACCGATACCCCGGAGGCCCACGCCCTGGAGGCGCGTCGGGTGACCCGCCTCGAGGACATCCCCGCCGCCGCAGTGAGAGTCCTCGAACAGCAACGCGAGACCTGGACCCGACCCAACGCCGAGGCCGAGGTCGTGCGCCAGCTCGTCTCCAGCGGACTGCATATCACCCTCGACGGCCGCTTCGAGGAAGCCGTTCAGCAGCTCACGACCGCCACGCTCTCCCCCGAGCACTGCGAACTCGTGGACATGCCCGAACTGCTGCCCGTCCCCGCCGCCTACCGGCGCGCGGACGGCACCTCCCTCTTCCACGACGCCGGCTGCACGCGCTTCACCTCCCACCGCATCAAGGCAGCGGAGCGAGCCGTCGTGCAGGCCGCGAAGGCCCCGGCCGTCGTGCGCCGCCTGACCCACGCGCAGATATCCGCCGCGCTGTACGCCGGCCACGCGCAGCGCGGGTTCACCCCGAGCGAGGAACAGCTCGCGATCGTCCATGGCGTGTTCACCGGCAACCGCCGGGTCCAGGCGATCATCGGCCGAGCCGGCGCGGGCAAGACCACGATCATGGCCCTGATCCGCGAAGTGGGCGACGCCTACGGCATCCCGGTCATCGGTATGTCCAACGGACAGATCCAGGCGGATGTCCTCGCGGAGGAAGCCGCCATCCGTACGGAGAACATCCGACGATGGCTCACGATGAGCGAGCTGGTCTCCCCCGGCGCGCGGAATTGGAGCCTGCCTGCCGGGGCCATCGTCATCGTGGACGAGGCGGGCCAGGCGGCCTCGACCGACATGGCCAGCCTCCTTCACCAGGTGACGGCCGCAGGGGGCCGACTCCTCCCCGTCGGTGACCCGCTCCAGCTGGGTGCACCTGGGCCCGGTGGCCTTCTCGCCCAGATCGAGGAAGACGCGGGTGCGCTCTACCTGACCGAGGTCCGGCGCTTCCGCGACCACGACGGCAAGCTTCGGACCTGGGAGATCGAGGCATCGAAGGCTCTCGCCGAGGGCGACTCCACCAGCTCCTTCGAGGCGTACCACTCCCGCGGCCGCATCCACTTCGGCAGCGCCGACGCCATGGCTGCCGAAGCGTACGAGGCATGGCTCAGGGACACCAAGGACGGCCTCGTCTCCATCCTCATCGCACCCGACAACGCGACCGCCTCGGCCCTGTCCGCCCGCGCCCGTGACGATCGCGTCAGCGCCGGCCTCGTCGACTCGGCCAGGACCATCCGCCTGCGCGACGGGAACGAGCTCGGCGCCGGCGACCGAATCGTCACCCGAGCCATCGACCGCCGAATCCGCGTCCGCGGGGGCCGCGGATACGTCCGCAACGGCGACCTCTGGACCGTCACCAAGGTCCGTCGCGACGGCAGCCTCGTCGTACGCTCCGACCAGTCCAAGGCCAGCGCCGTGCTGCCGGCCGCGTACGTTGAGCAGTCCGTCGAGCTCGGCTACGCCATCACCAAGGACCGTGCACAGGGCATCACCACGGACACCGCGCACGCCCTCTTCTCGGCCGGGATGACGCGCAACGCCGCGTACCCCTCAGCGACGCGCGGCAAGTACGAGAACCACATCTACCTTGTGGTCACGCCGGAGATCGAGCCGATCGTCGGTGCCCCGGACCCGGTGCGGACCGCCCGCCAGGCCTGGGCTCAGATCGTGGGCAGGGACGGTACGACCCGCTCGGCCACGGTGGCACAGCGCGAATCCCTCGACGCCGCCGAAGCCCTTCACACCCTGGTCCCCCGGCTGCGGTTCACCCTCGACGACATCGTGGGCGAACAGCTCCTCCGTGAAATCGGGGACCGAATCCCGATGGCCCAGGCCATCGTCACGGCCGAGGCCTGGCCCGCGCTTCGGGACGTCCTCACCCGGATCGAGGCCGGCGGTGAGGATCCGGTCGCCGCGCTTCAGCGCGCCATCCCCACGCGCGGCTTCAGCGACGCGGACGACGTCGCCGCGGTCCTCCACTGGCGTCTGCACACCGATGACCGGGTCCTGCACGCCCTCGACCAGGCGGAGCACCAGACCGGTGCCCTGGGGACGGGGGCCGATCTCCTCGCCCGCCTCCACCTCGTCGTGCCGGCGAGCCGCGAAGGCGAGAAGGCCGAGTACGCCCACGCCCTCGCCGAGGCCATCGCGGCCCGCGCGGAGGAGTTGGCCACCACCGCTGCCGAGGAGGCGACCCTCGGCCAGAGCTGGGCAGCCGCCTACGGACGACAGCCCGAGAACCCCGAGGAGGCTCGCCTCTGGCGCTCCCGATTGGCATCCGCCGCCGCGTATCGCGACCTCACCCAGCTCGTTGGCGACGAGCCGCTCGGTCCTGCCCCCGCGCCTGGCCCCGATCACCTCCGCCGTATCTGGAGAGACGCCCAGCCCACCCTGGAGGAGGCCGTGTCCAGCGCCCGGGTGCTCGCCGCCGCCGACGCGGGTGCCCGCTGGCTGGACGCCCTCGGTCCCGTCCCCCTCGACAGCGACCCGCGTCGAGAACTCTGGATCCAGGCAGCCACCGCGATCGACCTGTACCGCGAACGGTGGGACTACGGCCGCGAGGACCTGTCCCTGGGGAACCGGCCCGCCGACCCCGTACAGGCCCTCGACTACGACCTGGCCCATGCCGCCGTCGACCGCTTCCGCCAGGCGACGCCTCCCTCCGGCACTCCGGAGGAGGACGACCGGGCGCGCCTCCAGGAAGTTGTCCGGCGCGGGGAACTCGGCGCGATCCGGGCGCGGGAGGCCGCGCGCGCTGCTGACGAAGCGCACGAGGCGAGGCGCTCCGCCGAGGCGTCCGAGCAGGCCGCAGAGGACATCCGCAACCGTGCTGCGGCCACGCGAAAGGCCATGGAGGACCCGCAGCGGCGCGACGAGCGTGACGCCCTGCACGCGCGGCACGAACGACTCGCCGAACTCGCGGAGCGTGCCGCCGAGGTCGCCAGCGCATCCCGAGCCCGGGCGCAGGAGGCTGAAGATGCCGCCCGCCGCCGAGGTGCGGAGGGCCTGGAGGCGCGTGCCGCTGCGCAGGCAGGACGGGACGCCGAGCGCGCACTGGACGCGCTTGGCCGGGAACCGGAGCCGGCCCCCGCAGGCTGGCGACAGCGACCGTTCGGTGCCCTCACGGGGAGCGCCCTGCGGACAGCGGAGTCCTCCGCGTTGTCCCGAGCACGTCTTGCCGACACGGAAGCCGAAGCAGCGTTCGCTCGCGCGGATCAGCTGGCCGCGGACGCGGCGCCCGGTGGCCGGATCGACGTCGAGACGGCTGCGCAGGCGCGTCGCGTGGCGGCCATCCTCGACCTGCGTCAGGCACAGGAGCAACTGGCTGTGGCCGAGTCGGACCATGCTGCCGCAAGAGACCGCCTCGGCACCGTGACGGCTCAGTTGGAGGAGACCGGACGCTTCGGGCGTCTCCTCCTGCGCGGCGACAGCCGACGCGCCGTCGAGGAGCAGAGGGCTCAAGCTGTTGAAGATCTCGCCGATGCCGAGCGGCGTAGGACCGCCTGGCGCGAGGAGATCGAGACGGCCGCGCCCGTTGCTGGCGAGCCCAGTGAGCACGACCAGTTCCTGGAGCAGTGGGAACAGCTCGGCGGCACTGAGGAGGCCGTGGTCGCCAAGGAGAAGGAGATCGCCGCAGCGGACTCCACGCGCGCCCGGACCACCGGCGACCGGATGCGCCGCCGGGCTGAGGCGCAGCGGCAGCGTGCCCTCGAACTCCGCAAGGAGGTCGCCGTGCGGGCCACGATGGATCCCGAACTGCGACGGGCGGAAGAGACTGAGCGTGCCCAGGCGGCCGAGGCCGAGGAGCAGCGCCGTGCCCACGACGCTGCCCAGGCGGCCGTACGACAGCAACTCGACGACGAACAGAACCGGCGCGACGGGCACCGGTACTGACGAGGCCGGCCACCGGCGGTGCGCGCCGGAGGCCGACCTCGGACCCTCCGTGCAGCGGCTACCTGTGCGCCGCCTCCGGGGCGTCGACGAAGCCGAAGCCGTGAAGCATCCGGTCCAGAGCCTCCCGCAGCAGACGCTTCCGGGCAGCGGGCGACAGGAGGACCCCCGTTCGCAGGGTGACGGACATGCGCGTCAACGGGCGCCGATCGGTCGCCCCCAGCGGTGCCAGGTCCACGACGTCGTCCAACGGCATCTGCGGTGCTCCATCGTGGCCCTGGCCGGCGGAAATCCCCAGCTCGACTGCCGGGACATCAGCCCACCTCATCGCCGCTGGGTCGTCGACAAGCACCCGTGCGGCGTGATCGGAGGCGGTCTCCCAGGCAGCCTGGAACACGGCCTCCACCTCCTCCCAGGACAGACGTTCTTCCCGGCCCGTCCCGCCGCCGGAGGACACCGCCTCCCGCCATGACGGCAGATCGACGCAGAGCTCGGCGCAGGCCACGGCGGCTGGATCGAGCTGGGTGGTAAGCACCGCCATCACGTTGGCCGCGAGTGCATGCCTACCTGCGGCACCGGCGAAACTGCTTGAGTAACTGACGGCGTCCGAGGCATTCCGGTGCGGGCCCGGTTCCCAGGAGGAGGCCCGCCAGGACAACCCCCGACGCTCCGTGAGGATCGACGCCACGCCGGCGAGCGGCGAGAACGGAAGCATGTCGGCGAGCTCCCGGCGGCGTGCAGGGCTGATGACGGCGCCCGACAGATCCGCCCACGGCAAGGTGACCGTCGCCCGGACACGCAGCGATGGCTCCGACCCGCTCGTCCAGTTCCGGGATCCCCGCGTTACCTCGAAGCTCGGCGGCTGGCGCGGCTCCCACCGCCATCCGGAGCCGTCGGCCGTCCGTACGAGCTGTCCACGGCCCCAACGACCGCCGTCAAGATCCACGCGTTCCGCGTCCTCGCCGATCACCTCGTGCGCCATGGATCTCGGGGGCGTGTACGGGTAGCCGATCGCTGCGAGCGGGCAGCCAGGAGCACCACTTCCAGCTTCGACGAGTGCCTGCCACACCGGCTCGGCTACGGCGACCGGCCGCTGATGCGGGAGTGCGCACAGGACCCATCCGGTGTGCGCCGGCGGCCGGGGCGCGAAGCGCTGTAGAACGCCGACCCCGCCGTCGTCCCAGTGGACCTCGGAACTTGGCTCCCCCACGGGGGCATCGTGGGTGAGAGCGGCGTACGCCTGGCGGAACTCCTCTTCCCGCGACGGTAGTCCCTGTCCAACCCGGTACCGAGGTCGCTCAGATCGCCGGGCATCCGCTCTGCCGACTGCCTCTTCGACGAGTTCTGCGAGGGCCGCAGCACCAGGGCGTTTCTGGGCTGCCAGCCCCGCGGAGAGGAGCCGGTGAATCTCCGACCGGGGCAGCCAGGTCGTGCCATCCGCTTCGCGGATCGGCACCGCCACCTTCGTGTTGCTCAGGCGACCCGGCTTTCCGACAGGCGCCTCAACGAGGTAGGGAAGGTTCCCGGCAGGCTGCGGTGGGATGTCGATGTAGACGCACAGCAGCTCGCCGTCGCAGTCGATGCGCTCGATGGCGACGTCCCGCGGGGCAGGTGTGATCCGCTCCTTCATGAGGTCGCGGAGCTGCTTGACGTCGAGGGTGACCGGCCCGAGAGGCACGAGTTCCTCCAGGACCTCGCGGCCGTGCTGCTCAAGGGTTCGGATGCCGAAGACGATGAGTCCGCCGTGCTCGGTGTTCGCGAAGGCCGCCACGTGCTTCGCCAAGGACTCCGCTCCCTGGGGACTCCGGAGGTCGTACAGCTGGGCCTTCGCGTCGAGCCACTGGGACTCGCGCAAGCCGAGGAGAGCAGCGGGGTCGCCCGCCCGCAGGGCGGCCCGTGCGCCGTCGAGGTCTATCGCCATCGGGTCAGTATCGCCGCGCCGGGGACCTTGAACGACGAGGTTTCCTCGATCTGGAACGACGATGGGCGGCCCCGGAGGAGCCGCCCATCGTCAGCGTGCTGCTTCAGCCCGTGGAGCGGGCCTTCTCCACTGCGGCCGGCAGCTGAGCGTCGACGAGACCGGGTGCCCCGGTGAGCATCACCACGACGTTGCCCGTGCGGACGGCCACCTGCTTGAGCACCGTTGTGGAGGTTCCGCTGGCGACGGTCATGATGTGCGCGTACCGCTCGTCACCGAGGTCCGAGGGCGCACTCGCGCTGCCGATCTCGATCTTCACGGGAGTGGTACCTGACGTCATCGTGAAGCTCGGGCAGGACTCGTACGCCTTGAACAGGGCCCGGGTGCCCTCGGACAGCTTGGCCGGAGTATCGCTGTGAAGCTCCTCGCCCAGCGTCGAGTTCCCCGTTGATCCAGCGGTGTATGCGAACCCTGCCTTCGCCTTCACGGCGAACGCGAGCTCGCCGTCCTGGGCGCTGTCGCCGAGCTTCTCCAGGGCCGGGCAGCCCGTGATGCCGACGTCGCTTCGCTGCTTCCCGCTGTCCGGTACCTCCGTGTACCCCTGGCCCAGATCTGCGGAGGTGAGGAGGCGCCGGTGCAGCTCGGACTGGCTCACCGGAGGCGTGGTCGTGTCCTCGCCGGCCGCGGCGCTGTTGGCGGCACCGGGGTGGCTGGTGCCGCTCGCGCTGCTGCAGCCGACGGCGACCAAGGCGACGAGCGCGGCCAGGGCGAGTCCGGTGGTGCGGTTGTTCATGGAGACCCCCTGGGTGTGTAGGGGGCGACTATAACCACGAGCCCGGACAACGCCGGAGGTCAGGCCCCGTCGTCGGGGCAGCACTGGGAGGCCAGCTTGATCATCCGGAGAGGGTTCCCGGCTCCGGTGTGGACCTCGCAGTCCGGGGACCATTCGGAGATCCCGCCGCAACGGTGGCGCGGGCACGGGCACGGTGGGTCAGGCTTCCCGTTGGGCATGAAGCTGTGCATCTCGGGCCAAGACGGGGGGATGGTGCTCATGGTGCTCTCGATCTGTTCGTCGTACGTCGCCGGCGGCTGGTGGAGTTCGCGCGTCAGGCGCGGACCGCCCGCTGCTGATGAGGTGTCGCTGCCGTGGCGCGCGCCATCACCGATGCCCGGGTGGGCTCGGCCTGGGCGGCGACCTGACCGTTAATCTCCCGTCGGATGACGGTCTCAGCCGCGCGCTCCTCGGGGGTCAGTTCCGACCGGCGTGCGACCTCCGTCTTCGCGAGGTCGGCTTGGCCGCGGAGTTCGTTCGCCTGCCCGCGGAGTTCCTGAGCCCGGGCCTCCTTCCGCTCGACGTCTTCACGCTCGCTGTTGGCGGCGCGCTGGACGATCTCGTCGTCCGCACCCATGTCCCGAAGCGATGAGGCGAGAGAGCCGCCGCCCGACGCCTCGAAGTTGTCGCGCATCCACTTCGCCTCGCGCTCCGACTCCTCTGCGACGGCCTCAGCCGCATCGGCGAGCTGCCGGGACTTCGCCCCGGTCACCATCAGCTCGTGGTCGGTCATGAGTGACTGCGGGGAGTTCTCCGCGATCCGGTCCGCAGCCTCCTCGGCCTGATCGGGCAGCAGCGCGCTGATCCCGGCCGCCGGGCCGGCGGCATCGACCGCCAGGGGGTTCGGCTTCGCCGGTGCCAGTTCCCCGGCCCACGAGAGGATGTTCTGGCGCACCTCGGCGGCCTTGAACGCGTCCACCGCGTACACGGCGAACTTCTCGTCGGGGATCTCCGCGACCTTGCCGAGTTGGGAGCGGAAGACGACCTCGTTGACGGGGTGAGGGTTCGCCGCCAGGTACTCGTCGACGACCTCGGCCCCCAGCATCGCGTTCATCTCGGACAGGTCGACGTAGTCCTTGGCCTCGGTACGCCAGGCCACGGCTTCCGCCTTCATCTGCACGCAGTCCTGGACCGACATGACCCGGATGCCGTCGATGTCGGCGGGGAAGTACCGCATCTCCATCGGGACCATCTGGATGGTCACCGGGGCGACGTCCAGGCGCTCGGGGTCGCGTACGCCCAGGTTCGCGGCCTGGTCCATGGCCCAGACCTTCTCGACCTCGACCTGGTAGCCGGCCGCCGTGAGCGCGGCGATCACCTCGGCCCGTGCCTGCACGGCGTCCGTGCCGGTGTCGGGCATGTTGAACAGGTCGATGTCATCGACCGGTCTCTCGGCCAGGCCGTGGGCCCGCAGCGCCATGCTGCCAGCGAGCGCGTAGTCGTACCTCTCCCCCACGGCATCCAGGGCGATCCGGGCTATCCGCCACTTCTCGTCTTCGTGCACGCGTCAGTCACCGCCGCCCGGCGAGTTCGGGGAACCGGCTCTCCCACACGCGCATGATCGGTTCCTCGGCCAGCCCGGGTCGCCACAGGGACTTCAGCAACGTGCGGTTGAGCAGGATCGCCTGCTGTTCGGCGGTCCCGTCGGCCAGCACCACGCGATACAGCTCCCACAGGGCGGCCGTGTCGGCCGTGTCGACCTCAGAGGGAACCGCTTCCCGGACGAGGTCGCCGGGGACCTGGATCTTGCCTGTCGAAGGGCCGGTCAGGGCTTCGATGTCGGTGACGACGGCGAAGCCGTTGGACGCGCGCCACCGGCTGAGGGCGGGATCGGTCATGGCGCCCGCGATGTCCGGGGCGAGCCGTCCAGCGGCCACCGCCTGCTGAAGCCGGTCCTGCTGGGCGGCCCGGGCGCGCTCTCCCCGCTCGCGGGGGATGGGAGTGCTGTTCAACGAGGTCTCCTTTGTCGTGATGAGCGGCCGAGCCAGCCTAGGAAGCCTGCGCAACGGGCGTGATGGGGGCGAGCCACTGGAAGGCCTGCCGGTGGGCGAGGGTGATGTCGCCCTCCACCAGACCTCCGTCGCCCTGGGCGAAGCGCCACAGCAGCCTGCGCAGATCCGTAGCTCCGGCGGCCGCGGCGCGGCCCGAGTCGCGGGCGGCACCGACGAGAACATGGACCAGCGCGGCGACGTCGGTCTGGACCTCGGAGAGCTCGATCGTGACGGTACGCCGGCCGCGGAGCACGCCGCCCGCGGGCTGCTCGAACGTCACCGAGGCCAGCGCCCGCGAAACCGGGGCGTTGCGCGCCGGATACGGGACGGCCCAGTGAACGGTCAGCCAGGGCGCGACCACTTCCGGAACCCGGATGGTCCAGACATCCGTCGAACCTTCCTGCTGCGCGATGGCGGTGGAAAGAGCGGAACGACGCGCCTGGTGCCAGGCTTCGTCATCCCCCTCGTAGGCGACGGCAAGTGACCGGTCGGGGAGGATGGCGAACAGAGGGAACGCGTCGGCCACATCGAGGATGGACACGAGGCCGTCGCGCCGGGGCCAGCCCGGCTGCGCAGGCTCCGCATCCGCGGTGCGCCACCACTCGATCGGCTGGTCCAGGGCGTGGCGGGCGTACGGCCAGCCCATGACCTTGGTGAACTGGTTCCCGACGGCGTCCCGGCCCAGAAGCAGGGCTACGGACTGCACGTAGGGCGGGATCGTCAGACGCATCTGGAGCTGTTGGCGCAGGACGTCACCGGTGTCGCCCGCGAGGTCGGCGCCGGCAGCCCAGCGGGGCCAGATACGGCCTACGGGCGTGGTCGCTGTCGTCGGTGGCACGGGTACGGTCACTGCTCTACTCCCTGTCGGATCATCTCGTGCAGGCCGGGGTGCTGGGCCGCGGCCGTCATGTCGTCCGAGACCTTGGAATGGACCTCGAAGACGCGGTCGGTGTCCTTGAACTCCCGCGCCCGCTGCTCGGTGTGCTTCTGCGGACCACACTCCTGAAGCGACAGGCGCGGCATCGTCCGGTACAGGGCATCGATCCACTCGACCTCGGCCGTGTCCCGCTTGCTCCCCGGCGTGTACGTCCTGACCCAGGAGACGAACAGCGCCGTCAGGTGCTCCCGGACGTCCTTGTGCTCGTACCAGCACGGCGTGACGTGGGCGTGTGTCCACGGGTACGTACGGACCAGCCAGTGGACCCAGGTCCGGAGCTCGGCCAGGCGCTCGCGCCGGACGGGCGGCTCCATCGCCTCCCAGACCCACCCGGCCAGGTCGACCTCCTCGTCCTCGGCATCGTCGAGGATCTCGCCGGTGCTCTCGTCGACGTTGAGGTCGGCGGGATCGTCGAGGGACAGTTCGTCAGGCACGTGCCAGCTCCTTCTGGGCGGTGGGCTCGTTGATCAGGCGCTGGAGGTCCTCGTCCTTGAACGTCATCCGCAGGCGGACCCGCACCGGCTTCTGGTTGCCGTACTGCACGACGGCGGTCCCGTCCTCCAGCTGCTGGAGTTCGTGGATGGGGGCGAGGTCGCGTTCGCTCGTGGAGGTGGTGCTGGAGTGGCCGCCGTCGCTGCCCCGCGTCACGGTTGCCCGTTTCACCTCGGCGCGGCCGAGCATGGTGTTGAAGTACTTCAGCGTCTCGGGGTCGGCGACGCCGGGGAGCAGCATCCGCAGGGGTGAGGCGGAGAAGACGGTGTTCGCCTTGTCGTCGCCGAGCGAGGTGCGCAGCTGGGACAGGTCGTGCCAGATCGTGAGCATTACGATCCCCTGGCCGCGGCCGGTCGTGAGCACCGTCGCGAGGTCCGGGTACCGCAGGACGTTGCCGGCCTCGTCGATCAGCAGGCCGAGAGCGGGAGACAGCGGCTTGCCGGTGCGGCCGTACTGGGTCTCGGCGGCGTGGATCACCGAGGCGATCAGCGCGGTGATGAGCGGCGCGAAGCGCTTGCTGTCCGACGCGGAGGCGACGATCGCGATGGTGCCGCCCTTGGCGAGGACCTCTTCGGCGGTGAAGTCGCTGCCCGAGCTGGTCTCCCGTACGGCCTTGTCCTGGTAGACGCGGGCGATGACGTTGAGCGTGAGCTGGACCGATCCCTGGCCGTCGGCGTGCAGTCGCCGCCACGGTGAGGCGTAGTCCTCCGCGGCCTCGGTGAAGCCGGCGTCGAGCAGGATGCCTTCGACGGTGTCGGCGGCGTCCTTCCCCAGCGACAGCCAGCGGCGGAAGGCGGTGATGCCCTCCCCGGACACGCGGGCCGCCAGGAGGAGGCCCTTGATGATGGGCTGCGCCTGCTCCAGCCAGGTCTGGGCCTTGGGGTCCGAGCTGTTCGAGGAGGCCTCGGCGAGCCACTTGGCCATCTGGTCGGCGTCTTCTTCGGTCTTGCAGTACTCCACCGGGGACCACCGGGCCGTCGCGCGGCCGGGTATGCCCTTGGGGGCGACGACGTAGACCGGCCCGAGCGCCGCCCGGCGGGCGTAGATCATGTCCAGGTCGGACGCCTTGACGGTCGTGATCACCAAGGGGCCGGCCCACTCCAGGGCGTTCGGCAGCAGGAGGCCCATGGACTTTCCGGAGCCCGGGACACCGAAGGCCAGACCGGACAGGCAGGGCTCACCGGCGACGAGCTTCTTCGTCACGGTGCCCCGTCCGGCGATCAGCCGGTCCGTACGGGTGGCGAGCTCCTGCTCGGCACGCAGGTGCTTCTCCACCCGGCGGCCGCCCCAGGTCGCGCCGTCGCCCTGGCGCTCCCACGGCTTGAGCACCATCGCGGCGACCGGGGCGGCGACACCGAGCAGCGCCCAGGGGCCGTACTGCATCAGACCATCGCCCCCGAAGAGCGAGGGAACGTCGGTCATGAGGGCCTCCTGGACATGGAGTTGATCGGCAGGTTGAGGGAGCGGGAGCGGGCGTCCTTCGCGGCGGACAGGGCCGCACGGACGCGGGCGACCCCTGTTGCGTTGGTGTCGGGATCGACCGCAGTCACCAGGTCGAGAGAGCTGTAGGGCGGAGGCGTCGGCGTGGGGGCCGCGTGGCGCTCGGGCGACGTCGGCCCCGTCGCCGCGCGTCGCTCTGCGGCCTTGATCCGGTGGTGGTCCTCGCTTCGCTCTGCGCAGCGGGGGCACGGAGTCCCCGTGTCGAGCCCCACGCCGTCCTCGCACCGCGGGTCCGGGCAGGCTCCGGGCCGCAGCAGGGCTATCGCGACCCCGACGGGGCTCTGGATCGAGGCAGCCTTGACCGCGTAGCCGTGCGCCCACCAGCGGCGCAGCACCCGGGCGCACAGGTCCTCGGGTGTACGACCGGCGGCGAGAGCAGCCTCTGCGGCGGACTGGATGGCGGTGGGGAGGGGGGACGGCAGCAGGGCGGTGAGCTGTCCCGGCAGGGAATCGAGTACGGCTCGCACCGATGCGGCGGTGACCAGCTCGATGTCCTCCGGGAGGACTCGCGGTTCGGCGGGGCGCCGCGGCGCGGTGCCCCGCTCGGCTGGGGCCGTCGGCTGTGCCTCCGAGGTCTGCGCCGATTCGACGGTGACGGTGACCGCGTCAGAGTGCCGGGCCCGCACCGCTTCAAGTTCCTCGGCGGTGAGCGGGGTGTCGAAGGCGAACAGGTCGGTGGCCCACCGCCCGCCGCGGTCCTCGTGCTTGACTCGGACCAGGTGGCCGGAGGCGATCAGGGCGCGGGTGGCGGCGTGCAGTCGCCGCGCGGGCAGGCCGCGCTCCTCCGCGATCGCGGCCAGAGTGACCGGGTGCCCGTCCGGAGCTTCCAGGAAGGTGGACAGGAGGCCATCGGCGACCGCATCGAGTCCGGGGCGCCGGCCAGCTCGCTGGACGACCCGTTCGTCGCGGCCTCGGAAGATCCTCACGATTCACCTCCAGCGGGGTAGACGGCGAAGCCGTCGTGGAAAGGCAGCAGCACGCAGGGCTGGGCCCAGAACGCGGTGGCGTGGCGGGCCAGCGCCTCCGCGGTGGCGTCGGCCGGAAGGCAGACCAGCGGCTCGTAGCGCTGCTCGTGGCAGCAGCCGCAGGTGAAGAAGGCCCACCAGCCGCCGACCCGGCCCGGGGCCCAGCCGGGCCCGGAGGCCGGGTAGGACTGCTCGAAGACCGTCTGGCCGAGCAGCGGAGGTCCGGGCGCGTGGGCCCGCACACCAGCAGGGGCAGGAGCGTTCATGGAGCAGTCCCCCGGCGTCATGCGGCCGCGAGCTCGGCCGACTCGTCTTCGTCAGCCGCGATCTCGGACATGGCGTTCGAGGAGAAGCAGAGCTGCTCCTCGGTGGTCGTCAGCAAGTGCTGGACGCCGGGGTAAACCGTTTCTCCTACCTTCCACAGCGCTACGCCGCGCCGAAGACGCGGGATGTGGTCGGCCGTCCAGGCCGGCAGGTTGAGCCGGGCCACCACCTCGCGTGCCTCGTCCGCCTTCATCGAGTAGATGACGAGGGTGTCCGCCATCTTCAGTGCGGCGGCGGTCTCGGTGCTGTCGTCCACGTCCGAGAGGTGGTGGACGATGAAGATGCAGCTCAGGCCGTATCCGCGGGCGAATTTGAGGAACTTCTCCAGCAGCTTCGCGAGCTGCGGGGTGCCGAGGATGTGCCAGGCTTCCTCGAAGATCAAGATCCGCTTGATCTGGTTGTAGCTCCGGCAGCCCGTAGCCGGGTTCCCGCCGCGCTTCCACGCGCCGGACGCAGCATCGGTGATGACGCGGCCGTGGGCATCGGGCGGAGTCCCGCACTCGCACTCGCCCCGCAGCCACACCTCCTCCAAGAACACGCTGATCACGGCCATGAGGATCGTCATCGCCGCGCCACCCGAGGGAACGCGCGCGAGGTCGAAGACGATCATCAGTGCGTCGAGATCGACGCTCAGAGAGGTGGGACCGTCGAGCATCCCGACCAGGTCGCCGCCGCCGGCCACGTCGTCCTCGGTGCCGCCGCACAGCCGGTCCAGGACGTACGACGCCTCCAGGCCATCCGCCAGGAGCTCGTCGAGACTGCGCTTCTTGGCCGCTGCATCCTGCTCGGTCGGGTGGCGGAGCGCGTACGCCACGTCGGGCAGGATCGCGACGCGGTCCTCGCTCGCCGCGCGCTCGTTCGCCCGGCGCACGGCGATGCGGAGGGCGCTGCCGGCGAACTCGTCCAGGTTGCGGCCGAGCCCCAGCTCGACGACGGTCCGGACGAGCTCGACCTGACGTCGGCCGCTGATCGCCGGGTCCAGCGGGTTGATGCATGCCGAACCCGGGCCGCCGCCCGGAACGAACTTGATCGGCTCGGAGCCGGTCAGCGCGCGGCATACGGCCGCCCACTCGCCTTCGCCGCTCTCCTTCTGTTCCTTGGTGTCCAGGATGGCCAGGCGGCGGCCCATGCGGGCCTGGCGCAGGGCGTATGTCTTGTTCAGGGCGGACTTGCCGCGGCCCGTGTCGCCCATGACCAGCATGTTTCCGCCGGGCAGGCCGTCACCGAAGATCGAGAACGGGCAGTAGATGAAGGCCTTGCCGCTGAACAGTTCCCGGCCGACGACCACGCCGGCCGTGCCGAGCGTGGGCGGGGCGATCGGCAGGTACAGGGACTGCGAGGCCCGGGTGGTCGTGTAGAGGGGGCGGGTCGCGGTTTCCTTCGAGGGGGCGAAAACGCTCACTTCTTGATCCCTCCAGCGAAGGGCAGGGTGGTTGCGAAGGCACGGTGGTGCTCGAGGTCGAGCCATTCGATGCCGAGGTGGGAGGAGCGGGCCTTGGCGCCGGTGTCCCGCTTGGCCTTGGACAGATCCTTCTCGGTTCGCGCCGAGACGGTGATGTAGCCGACGATCGCCGCACCGGCGGCGCCGGAGGCGGCCAGTTCCATGCCGCGCTTGGCCGTGGCCTGCGTGGCGATCAGGTCGCGCGGGTCGACGTTCCGGCCGAGACGCATGTCGCGCTGGATCTCCGCCTGGTTGTTGGTGTCCTCGCTGAGCATCCGCTTCACGGCGGCGTCGTTCGGCTCCAGGTGCGTCGTGACCGCGACCGTGCGGATGATGTCCGGCAGGCCGATGAGCAGCGGCGCCATGAAGTCGGGGCCGACGGGGGTGTTCGGCCAGGACACGACGGCCGCGGTCGAGTGGTACCAGCCGTCGGGCGAGTCGGCCGCGCGGGCACGGAACCAGCGCTTGTCGACGACCTCGACCTGGCGAGGGAAGGCGTGCTGCATCGGCAGGCTCTCGTCCCAGATCAGGTGATCGGGGTCGTACGAGTTCCTGATCAGGGCGGTGAGTGCTCCGAGGTCCATGGGAGCGACGACGCGGAGTTCGGCATCCTCGCAGCGGGCCCACAGTTCCTCGGCCGCGGCGGCCATCACGGCGGCGATCCCCTCGTCACCCTCCCCGCGCTCGTGGGACTCCGCGGCGAAGTCCTTGTTCCAGGTCGCGTACGCGACGACGTAGTACCGGTGTTCCTCGGCGCTCGTGCTTACCGCGTCGGACAGTGCGTCGTACGACTGGGCGAGCCAGCCGGGAACCTTCGCCGTGGCCGGCGACTGCGCACGGGTGGCGATGTGCTGCTGGTGTGCCTCCGGGTCGCTCTTCAGCTGGCGGGCGAGGACCGAGATGCGGTCGATCGGGTTGTCCGTGCTGTTGCCGAAGGAATCGAGCAGTGCTCCCCACCGTTCCAGGGCGAGCTCCTGCTCGGATCGGTCCTTGCCGGCGTGCCCGCGCGAGGCGATCTCCAACGCGAACGTGACGCAGCCGAGCTCCGGCTGGAGGACGACTGCGATGTCCTGTCCGCGGACGGAAGTGGTGATCGGCCGCATCCGCTGGATGCCCGGAGCGGGTTCCAGCGCGGCTTCCGGCGCGGTCCCGTCGCGGCGGACGCCGGCCTCGATGGCCGGGGACGTCCAGACACCGCTCGTCACCTTCAGGGTGCGCTTGTGGTCGCGCTGGATCTTCCACCACTTGTAGAGGGTGCGTCGGGAGGAGGCGCCCTTCGGCTTGTACGGCACGAACACGGCGCCTGCTGCCGCACCGACGGGCAGGATGATGGCCATCACCGCGAGGACCGGCACGGCGGAGAAGATCCAGCCGGCCAGGACCGCGATGGCCGCGGCGCTGACCAGGAGCACCTGCTCGCCGAGGTCCCGCTTGCCGACCAGGCCGGTCGGCCGCGGCTTGCCGAAGACGTATGTACGGTCAGCGGCCATTAGTTACCACTTCCTCCTGATATTGGCCGGGTGGGATTGGCCGGGGCTGACGGGGTGGGCACGGTCGAGGGGACGGCGCGTGCCGCGGTGCCGCTCTGGGTGCTGGATGCGGGTGAGGGAGGCGTTGCTCCTCCGCCGTTGTGCGAAGGGGGTGCTGACGCCGAAGGCGCGCTCGCGGGTGTGGGTGACGGGATCCGGGACGGGCCGGTCGGTCCGGACCCAGACGGTCCGGCGGCCGGGGTGCTCGCAGGCGTCGGGATCGTGGACGGGCCCGTGGGCGTGGTCGGCGCAGACGACGGGGACGAGGAGGAAGATCCCTCTCCGGAGCCACCAGCGTCGGCCGGGACGACGGGCGATCCCGCCGGGTTGGCCGTGCCGTTGCCCAACGACGACGGAGTCGAGCTGCCCTCGCCGCCCTCGCCGCCGACGGGCACCGTCGAGGTGCCGGTGGGGTTGGTGGACGGAGCGGTGCTCGGCGTGCCGCCGCTGCCGCCGCCGGACTGCCCGCCCGAGTCGGGTCCGGGAGTGTCGCCTCCCGCTCCCTGGTCTGCGATGGTGTCCGCGGCCTCGGCCTTGTTCTTGGCCATGTCGACGCCGGCCTTCGCGACCGCCGCGGCGGCGGTCGCAGGGTTCGAGAGCGCGGCGGCACCGCCGCCACCGCCGCCGACCACCGAGTTCGTCATGCGGGCGTTCATCGCTGAGTTCGCGGCCTGCGCGGGGCCCGGAACGGCGGCTGCCGGGCCGGACTGGGCGGCGGCCTTCCGGGTGTTCATCAGGTCGCCCATCTGGTCCCCGAAGCCGGGCAGCCACTTGTAGAGCGAGGCGCTGGAGAACACCGCGAGGAACAGCAGGAGCGCACCGACCAGGAGCGTGTTGACCGCTTCCGAGTTGGACTGCGAGTCCGAGTTCATGATCGCCGCGGCGAGGCCGAAGAGCATGAACAGGACCGGCTTGGCCAGCAGGAGGGCCAGGAGCATCCCGGCCCACTTCTTGGTTCGTCCCCACAGGTCACGGTCGACCAGGCCCGCGTTCACGATCGGCCCGAGTGCCGCGCCGATGTAGAGGGCGCCAGCACGGATCAGCAGCTCGATCCACACCAGCAGCGCGGCGATGATGATGATCAGGAAGACGATGATCAGGACGACCGGGGCGTTTGTGCCCTGGGTCGCCAGGATCACCTTCGTGAGCTTCTCGATGAAGGCCTTGCCCTCCTCGATCGCGCTTCCCGCGAAGACCTTGGTGATCTCGTCGACGAGCTGGTTCGCCAGAACAAGGACGGCGGGAGTGAAGGCGTTGACCAGGACCTGGACCAGGAGGAGGCCGACGGCCTCCGAGACAGCGGTCGTCAGGGAGACGCCGGCCATGGCGCGCTTGGCCACCGCGATCAGCCAGAGGACCAGCGTGAACAGCGTGGCGACGGCGAAGATCAGCGCGTACTGCTTGAGGAAGCCCGGGTTGGTGAAGTCGACCTTGGTGGTCTTGTCCATCAGGCCGATGATCTTCTCCAGGAACCAGGCCGCGGCCTCACCCATCTTCTTCGCGATGAAGCCGAGCGGGTCGGAGACGAAGTCCGCGACCGCGCCCGCGCCGTCGACCACGTCGCACACCGTGGAGACACCGGGGATGTCGCACGGGCCGGGGATGGCCTGTGCCGGGGGCGCGGTGAAGATCAGCCAGAGGGGCGTCAGCAGGGCGGCGGTGATCGCCGCGGGGATCCCGCGGAAGGACCAGCGCCTCGGCGCGCGGCGCGGCCGGGACTCAGCCGGCGTACGGCGCGGCATCCGCGTCACCTCCCAGTTCACGGAAGGAGTTGGGGGACGACGGCTGGCCGGCCGTGGCCTGCGGCACCAGCCCTGCCGACCGGGTGATGGTCACGGCGCGCCAGTCGCCGTCCACCCACCGCAGCGTGTAGTTCCACTGGTTGAACTCGCTGGTGGGCGGCAGCGTGGAGTTGGCGTCGGCCACTCCGGTCACCGCGGCGGTCCAGAGCTCCACGGTGGCCAGGTCCTTGCTGAAGCTCGTCACCTGCGCGGCCAGCGTGGCCTGCCGGTTGATGAGGGGCGCCCCGTCGGCGGTACGCCCGTTCTGCAGGATGCCGAGCTTGCGCATGGCCGTCTCGGTCTGCTCGTCGAGCGTCTTCAGTCGCTGAGCGACGGCCTCGGGCGCCATGATCACGGAGGTCACCTTGTGCCGGGCGTCCTTGTCGGCCAGGAACTTCGCCGTGGACTGGGCGGCCTGGAAGTTCGAGGCGGCCGCCTTCGCCCCTGCCTCGGTGCGGGCGTACCCGACGGGCACCCCGTCCTTCTTGTGGAGCTCGCCTCCGGCCTCCTGTGAGGTGGAGCCCGAGCCCTTGTTCTCGCCCGACGCGGAGGGTGTCTGCACGGCCGGGCTGTCGCTTCTCCCCGAAGTGGCGAGGTTGGCGATGAGCAGCCCGGCCACGGTGACGACGACGATCGCGATCACGACCAGGGTGAGGGGACGGGGCCCGCGGCGGGGGGCGCGCTCGGCCGACCACGGCCGGCCTTCGGTCTTGGTGTCGTTGTTCATGGAGGCCGCCTCAGATACCCATGCCGTAGACGAGGCCGAAGATGGTGGCGGCGCTCGCGACGAGGAAGATCCCGGCCAGGCCGCCGACGATCTGGCCCTTGCCCTGGTCGGTGTGCATGGTGGAGTTGCCGGAGCCGAACCAGCCCTTCGACTTGGCGACGCCGAGGAGGAACGTTCCGGCGGACACGGCGAGGACGATCGCCGCGATGACGCCGATGATCACCTTGGAGGTGTTGCCGAGCGCGCCGAACGGTCCCCAGGTCGGCTTCACGCCGCCGATCACGTCGTTGACCCCGTCGGCGAGGATCGTCCACTTGCTGTCAGATGCCATGGTTTGTCCTTGAGTTGCAGGAATGCCGGTGCCGGAGTGGCCCGGGCGCAGGAGGGAAGATTCGAGGGAGACGCAGGTCAGCCGATGTGTCGCATGGCGACGATCTGGCCCTGCCACCAGGACAGAGGCTTGATCCGGACGTTGAGGCCGGTCCGTGGTGCCTCGATGACCTGCGAGTTTCCGATGTACATGCCGACGTGCTCAGGCACTGCGGCACTGCCGACGCTGAACAGCAGGTCACCGGGGCGGAGCTGGCTGACCGAGTTCACCGGGGTGCCGGAGTGGACCTGGTCATAGGTCGTTCTCGGTAGGTTCACGCCGGCCGCACCCCAGGCCATCTGTACGAGCGAGGAGCAGTCGCAGCCCTGCATCCCCCGGTACGGGGACTTGCAGGTGCCGCCCCACTGGTACGGGGTGTTGAGCGCGGTCTTCGCCGCGGCGATGGCGCGCGCCGCACCGCCGGACCCGGGCGGAAGCGGTACCTGGCCATCGGCCATGGCCGCCCACTTCGCTGCGAGCGTGGTGATCGTCTCGACGTAGTTTCGGGTCTCGTCGAACGGCGGCACGCCGTTGTACTTGAGGACGTTGCCCTCGCCCGCGTTGTACGCCGCCAGCATGTTCTTCACCGAGTCGCCGGGGACGTTCTTGACGATGTCGGCCAAGCGGCAGTCGTACGCCACGGCGGCGGGAATCGCATCCGCGGGGTTCAGCGGGTCCTTCTTGCCGTCACCGTCCCCGTCTACTCCGTACGTCGCCCAGGTGCCCGGAATGAACTGCGCGATGCCCAGGGCACCGGCCCCGCCGTCGGGCGGGTTCTTGCGGAAGCCCGACTCCTGGTACAGCTGGGCTGCGAGAAGGCTCGCAGTGACCTGCGGGCAGCTCTTGCCCATCGCCTTCTCGATCAGCTTCCGGACCCAGTCCGGCACTGGAGCGTCGGCGGTGATGGACCCGCCGGGGCCGGTGTTGTTAGCGCTCGCACCGCCCGCTCCACCGAGCATCAGCAGTAGAGCGAAGATCATGACGAAGCAGAGGGCGGCGATCCCGCCGCCCCACTTGAGGATCTTCTGCACGCCGGCCGCCTACGCGTACGGCAGCGCGATGACGCGCCACTTGCCGTCGGCGCCTCGCTCGAGCTGCAAGGCGACCTGCTTGGTGTCGCTGCTCGCCTTGCCCTTCTCGGGGGCTTCGGTGAGCCGGTACAGAACCCGTGCGAGTGCGGTGGTGTTCGTGGGGGCCGGCGCGCCGTCCGGGATGGAGACCTTCAAGACGGTGGCGGTGACCGTCGCTTTCTCGGCGGTCCACTGCCTCCACAAGGAGGCCGTGCTCGGGCGGTCGGCGCTGATCGCGGCGCCGAGGTCCTCGGACGTGAAGGCAGCGGCCCGCTTTCCGGCGTCGGAGTACGACTTGTCCTTGCCCGGGCGTGCGTCATGGCTCGCCCAGGCCGTGGCGAAGTCGGCCGCGACCTTGGCGACGTCCTTGGGCAGTTCGGCCCCTTCGGTAGCCGCGGGCCCTGTCGGGACCGGGATGGTGCCGTTCCCGGGGACCGGGCCGCCCGGCCAGGCTGAGGTCGAGGGAGGGGCTTCGGGCGCCGACTGGACTGTCGTGCCGGACCCGCAGGCGGTGAGCGCCGCCCCGAGAGCGACGACCAGCACGCCGGAGGCCAATCGTGAGCAAATGCGTATAGAACGAACTTCAGAAGGCATGGGGGATCCGCCTGCGGGGTCGAGGAAGGCAGGGAGGGGGCGCGTATCCGGTCCGGAAGCCCTGACGGCGCGCCGTACTTCGTCCGCGGACTGGTGTGATGGGGCGGCTGGGCCTGGACCACAGCCGCCCCGTCATCGAGGGGCTCGACCCCTACGAGAGGTTCATCTGGACGGCCAGGTAGCTGGTGGAGACCCAGCCCGTCTTGCCGACGTTGGCGCCGCTGCGGACCTTCACGTAGGCCCAGGTGGTGGAGCGCCAGCACATGACCGTCACCTTGGTGTCGGTGCTCAGCAGGCCCAGGCTGGTATAGCCGGTGCTCGGGCCGCTGCGGAGGTGGACGGTGGTGTCCGTCCACGCGGTGTAGTCGGCCATGTTCCTGGTGCACGAGCCGGCGCCCACGGCGGCAGCCGCCGGACTCGACATGGCGGTGACGCCACCGATGGAGAGGGCTGCGACAGCCGTCGCGGTGGCAGCCTTGTGGATCAGAGAACGCATGGGTGTTCCTCGTACGTCTGGAAGAAGGGCTGACGCGGCCCGTGCGGCGTCCCGGTAGGAAGCAGGGGTGGGCGGGGGCAGCACCCGTGTCGTGGGAGCCACTCGCGGAGGCCTGGCGGGGTCAGTGCCGGCCGAACCGGTGGGTCATCGCGAGCGGAGGAAGAGGGACAGCCGCCGGGCCGCGTAGCGCATCAGGATCAGGACTGGTCGGACCCGGCCGTCTTGCGGCGTCGGGCCACGGTGAGGACGCCGCCGCCGACAAGCAGCAGGCCGGCGGCAGCGGCTGCCAGGGGCGCGGTGAGATCCGCGCCCGTGTGCGCCAGTTCGTCGCCGGACGGCGGCGTGGCCGGCGGCGTCGTCGGCGGCACCGCGGGCGGAGTGCTCGGCGGTGTGGTGGCCGGCGGAGTGCTCGGCGGTGTGGTGGCCGGCGGAGTGCTCGGCGGCGTGGTGGGCGGAGTCGTCGGCGGCGCCGTCGGCTTCGGCAGCGGACTGTCGAAGACCGTGATCACAGTCTCCTCCCCCTCCTTCACCTCGAACCGGGTCGGCTTCTTGTCGAGCTCGTAGCCCTCGGGGGCCTTCGTCTCGACCATCCAGTACGTCCCGGCGGCCAGGTCGACGGGTGCGGACTTGCCTCCCTTGCCGGTGGTCACCGTGGTGACGAGGTCACCCGGCTTGCCGTCGGCGCCGGACGTATCGTTCGCCCGGATCTCGTACGTGGCCGGAGAGTCGATCTCCGTGCCGGTCGCGCGATCCTTCTTGAGCGCGATCACGATCGAGGCGGGCTGGAACTCGATGCCGCCGTCCACCTTCAGCGTCTTCTTCTCCGCTGCGAAGAAGATCAGCCGCTGCATGGGCTTGCCCGAGACCTGCTTGTCGGTGGCCCAGAAGGACGGCGTGTTCACCGTGACATCGGCGGCGAAGGAGGCGCCGGCCTTCTTCCCTGGCTTGTCCGGGGTGAAGGTGAAGGTCGTCTCGCCCTTGTCGTTCGTGATGCCGATGGCGCCGGGCACCTTCGGCACGGCGACGTTGTCGAGGTCGGTGGTGTTGACGGAGACGCCGGGAACCGGCTTGTTGCCCTGCGCCACCTTGACGGTGAGGCTCTTCTCTACCGGGGTGCGCTCGTAGGGGTACTTCTTGCCCGAGCCGGGAACGGTGAGCGTGTACGGGGCGGCGTCGATGTCGGCGACCTCGGCCCGGAGCCGGTTGAACTCGTCGACGATGGGGGCCGTGTCGACCTTGGCGTCAGCGCCGAAACCGGCGACCGCGCCGTGCGGCATCCCCTTCTCCAGCCAGGACTTCCACGGCAGCTTCTCGCCGTTGAAGCCGTCCTCCTTCACCCCGTCCCGGTCGGCCAGAGCCCAGGAGAGCAGGGATGCCGCCGCGGTGGTGTTCCGGCCGGCGGTCGTGTCGGGGAGCTTGCCGTACTGCGCGGCGATGTAGGCGAGCTGGGCCTTGGTGTCCGCGCCGAGTTCGGTGGGGGCCTGCTCCGGCTTGTAGCCGTTGTCCGACCCCTCCTTCGGACCGAAGAGGTTGAAGTCGAGGCAAAAGGCCGCCGACCCGTTGTCCAGGAGGTGCGTACCTCCCCAGAAGGTGCTCTGCTTGCCGGTCTTCAGCTGCCAGCCGACCGCGCGCCCCTTGTTTCCCTCACGGTCGGCCGCGACTGCGGGAGCCGAGAAGAATGCTGGTCCAGCCACTGCGGCTGCCACAACTGCAGCACCGGCGACGGCCGTACCTTTGCGCACGAGTGATCGCATGAAAAACTGCCCTCATCCAGGGGACTGGACCGCAGCTTCCTAGGGCGAGACGGTCCAGCACCCGGTGAACCGCGCCCCCTTCCGAGGCGGCGCGTCCCGGTGTTCGGAGGGATCCCACTCCCTCCGAACACCGGCCTTGCTGACGAGGCTTGATGCCGCGACGCAAGCCACGGCCCCTTCCCCCGACCGCATCCGGCGCACATACGATCAACAGGTTTAGCGTGCTAGACGTAGAAGCCTGAGCTTGTGTTCCCCTGTTCATCTAGCGCGCTAGATGAGGCTCGATGAACATACGTTGATCCAGGTGGCGCCTGTCAAGCGGGTATGTGCCGTATCGGGCGATCATGTGACGGGCGTCATGTTGCGCGCTTGATCGTTAAGTGGATTAGACGCAAATCGCTTGATCGTGTAGCGCTTGCCGTCTAGGGCGATAGATAATGAGGGTGGTGGTTCAGGCGTGAACTACAGGATGATCCGTAGTGGACGGGAGCAGTGAGCGGCGATGGGTGAGGACACCCCCACCGGCCGGCAGACCTTGGCCGAGCGACTCGACTTCTTGATCACGACGATCCATCCAGACAGCCGTGGTCCGTACACGTACATGGAGATCGCCGAGGGCACGAAGAAGTTGCCGGGCCCGTCGGTCTCGCACGGCACGGTGCAGACCATCCACAAGAACACCAACACCAACCCCGGCGTGGACTCCCTCCGCGCCATCGCCAACTTCTTCGGGGTCACAGTCGGTTACCTCGCAGATGGTGAGGATGCGGAGGCGATCGAGAACCGCATCGAGGAGCGCATCGCGCGCCTCCGTGAGGAGAACCGCAAGGCAGCCGAAGCCGATGAGCTTGCCCAGGTCCTGGAGGACGAGAACGTCCAGGCCGCGGCCTTCCGGCTCAGTGGCCTGTCGGCCGGCTCCTTGAAGTCCGTCACTGGGCTCATCAAGCAGCTCCGCCGAGCGGAGGGTCTGCCTGACGCGAAGCCGCCGCGCAAGCGGAAGCAGTGAGACGCCGCTCACTCGTGTAAACGGTGCAATCTGGGGTGTTCCGGGCAACCGGAACGCCCCATTTCGGTCTCTGTGGCCTATCCGTTTAAGCTGCAAACCGGTAAGTAGTACGCGAACGGCTCGAAGTAGTTGATCTTCCCGCCGGCGGGTTGCGACGGCGAGGAGGGAGACCATGCGGTGGTGGAAGCGGACCGACGCCGAGTGCGCGGCCATCGCTGACCAGCTGGTCATCCCCCAGCCGTTCAACCTCGAGGCCTTCTGCGACGGGATCGCGGAGCAGAGGGGCCGCCCGCTCATCCTGCTCCCGCTCGACGGGCCGCCTGACCCGGCCCTCCCTTGCGGCATATGGCTCGGTCTCGATGTTGCCGACCTCGTCTTCTACGACGCTGTCGCTGCGGAGATCCTCAAAGTGCAGATCGTGCTGCACGAGATCTCACACATGCTGCTCGGGCACGTCGCCCCCGAACTCGACCTGGCCGACCAGCCGAGCGAGGGAGAGCTGGCCCTCGCCTCCGAGCACTTCCAGCGCCTGCTCGCCCGCACGCACGGAGGCATCTCCGGCATCGATCGCCCTGACCTTCCGGTCGCCGCGATCATCCGCGCCGAGGCAGCCCGGATCCGGGCCATGGCCACCATGACCGAAGCGATCGACGAGGAACTCGGCCTCGACTTCGACCGCATTGCGCACCTGATGGGCCGCTCGAAGTTCGCGACGCCCCAGGAGCGCAAGGCAGAGACCCTGGCCACGCTCATCCACGAGCGCGCCAGCCGGTACATGACGCAGTCGACCTCCACCGAGGCCGAAGAGCGTCTAGTCCGCCTCCATGACGCCCTCGGGCATCCCGTGCGAAACACCTGGTCCTGAAGTGAAACACCTAGAAATCGCCGTCCTGATCATGCTCTGGGCGGTGACGATCTGGCGCGTCCCCTCTGCCCTGCGCACCGTCAAGCAGCGAGCCCTATGGGTCGCCTTCGCGGCCCTCACCCTGTCGATGACGCTCCGCCTTCCCGGCGTCATGCACGGCCTGGACGACAGAGTCGGGATCAACAACCTCTCCACCCTCATCAAGCACTGGCTCGGCATGATCGCTGCCGGTGCCGTCCTCGACTTCGTCGTCGCCATCGCCCGCCCGGAGACCGGCCGGCGAGTCAGGCCGCGCCACTACGTGGCCCTCACCGCCATGGCCCTCATGGCGGTCCTCTTCCAGTTCGTCCCCCGACGGCACGAGGTCGAGGACTTCTTCGAGGCGAACGTGGGCCAGACCTGGGCCACCGCGTACTACCTGGTCTTCATCGTCTACCTGGGCATCGCCATGGCCACCGCGAGCTGGCTGTTCTGGGGAAGCGCCCGTCTGGCGAGCGCTCGGTGGCTCCGGATCGGGGTACGCCTCATGGGCATCGGAACCGGAGTCGGCGTCGTCTACACCCTCGTCCGCGCCGTGTACCTCATCTGCCGACTGGCCGAAGTCACGTCCGCCGGCGCCGACGACACGGTCGACACCGCCACCGACCTGCTGAAGTACCTGGCCATCGGCTTCATCCTCGTGGGCAGCAGCATCCCGGCCTTCGGCGTCGCCTGGAGAAGCATCCAGGACTGGCGGCACCTTCGTGCGCTCCAGCCCCTCTGGCAGGACCTCACCGCCGCCACCCCCGACATCGTGCTCAAGGCGCGTCTTCTCCGGGGCCCACGCCTGCAACTGCACCGCCGTGTGATCGAGATCCGGGACGCTGGCCTCGCCCTCGCCCCGTACGCAACCAGCGAGGTGCGGGAAGCCGCCGCGGCGGCGGCGAACGCGGCCGGGCTCGGCCCGGAGGCCGTGGAGCCGACAGCCGAGGGCTTCTGGCTCCGTGCCGCACGAGAGGCCAAGGCTCAGGGCGCCCCCCTTGTCCACGAGGTGGCGGTGCCCGGTGCCGAAGGCATCGTCGATCTGGACTTCGAGGCCGAAGTCGCCCGGCTCCTCCAACTCGCCCGCGCCTACCACTCCCCCGAGGCCGCTGCCTTTCTCGCCTCGCTCCGACAGGAGGTCATGTCGTGACCACCACCGCAACCACCCGGCCCACGGAGTCCCGCGCGACGGAGTCTCGCGCCGCTCGGTTCGTCACAGACGGCCTGGACCCCAAGACGTGGATCATCGCGGACACGATCCTCATCGGCTGGCACACGGACCGCCTCGCGGGCATCGGCTGGGGCCTGCTTGGATGCCTGTTCGCGGCCGTCATACCCGTGGCCTTCATCAAGTACGGCATACGCCGAGGCCGCTGGGCCGACCGCCATGTAGGCCAGCGTCAGCAGCGCATCATTGTGATGATCTTCATCATCGCCTCGGTCGCCACCGGCATCACCCTGATGTGGGCCTTCGGCGCCCCGCAGCCGATGATCGCCCTCATCGCCGCCATGCTCACCACCCTCGCTGCCCTGCTTGCCGTCACGCCCGCCTGGAAGATCAGCGTCCACGCCGCGGTCTCCTCCGGCAGCGTCGCCATGCTCGCGCTCGCCTACGGGCCCTTCGCGCTCGCCGGGTACGCCTTGGTCGCGCTGGTCGGCTGGTCGCGGGTTGCGCTCAAGGACCACACAGTCGCTCAGGTCCTCGCCGGAACCCTTGTCGGAGCCGTCGTCGCGGCTGGCACCTTCGCCATCCTCCGGTAGTCCGCGCGAGCACGAGTCCGGGGCGGCACCCATGCAGGTGCCGCCCCGGACTCGTCTCTGCCCGTTTCGAACGGCGACGTGTAGGTTCTCCGGTTCCGTGTCATGTAGCGATGCTGTGACCTGCGGTTCTGCCCGGTATCTCACGTCGTGTCATCCGTGATCTGTCTCAGGGGCCGTGTCATTTCCTCAGGACTCCCGTTCGATGCAAGCCGCTGACCTGCGACATGACATCGGCGTGAGACTGCGGTTGAGAAAATGACACGGAATTTGAGACCCCACACGACGTCAGTTGACGCGCTCAAGTCGGACAGGGATTTTGAAGTAGTCGCCCAGCGCGAGCCGCGCCAGGACAGACTGCTTGAGGTTGTGAGCCTTCGCCGTGGCCTGAAGCGTCGGCATCCACTTCATCGACACGGAGTACTGCAGCCGGGAGTTGGCCGGCTCGACCTTCCTCGGACGGCCAGGCCCACGCTCGATCATCTCGAGTCCCGGGAAGAGACCACCCTCGTGGACGGGCCCGCGGGCTTCGACGATGAGCTCGGGGAGCCGGTCCGCGCACTGAGCCACCGCGGTGAGGATGATCACCTCCGCCGACTTTCCGGTCTGCTGCATCTCCTTGACCTTTGCCGCGATGGAGCTCGGAACGTAGGTCTGGAGGGTCATCTTGCCGGTCGCCGAACCCAACTGGTACTCGGACTCGTCGTAGCCCGTACTTTCGGCTTCGGCGCGGGCGGCTTCCTCGGCCTTGCGCTTCTCCTCGGCTTCGGCTTCGGCTTCGGCGCGGGCGGCTTCCTCGGCCTTGCGCTTCTCCTCGGCTTTGGCTTCGGCTTCGGCGCGGGCGGCTTCCTCGGCCTTGCGCTTCTCCTCGGCTTTGGCTTCGGCTTCGG
>NZ_NWVL01000077.1 GCF_002382885.1 Streptomyces sp. WZ.A104 | reverse complement strand
CCCTCCGAAGTCCCCGGCGCCCCCTCTGCCGCTTCGGCCCCCGGCACCGGGAAAAGCCCGTCCGCCTCCGGGGCCGCCGAGCCACCACGCGCGGCCGCCAGGGCCGCGCGGGCCTTCGCCGCGCCTGCGGCCGCGTCGCCGGGCGGGCCCTGGACGGGCGGAGCCGTACTCGCGGTGCGGTGGCGCGACGGGGTGTCCAGCTCGGCCGTCGAGGCGGACGCCTCCCACTGCCTGCCGTCGCGGCCCGCGTCCATCGCCTCGTTGGCGAGCCGGTCGGCGTGCTTGTTCTGCGCGCGCGGGATCCATTCGTACGTCACGGAGGACGGCGGCAGGATCACGGCGGCGCGGGCCGCCAGCGGCTTCATGTCGGGGTGCTTGATCTTCCAGCGCCCCGACATCTGCTCGACGACCAGTTTGGAGTCCATCCGGACGTGCACCCGCGGCCCGCCGCCCTCGCTCCCCGCGTCCGGGAACAGCGCCTTCGCGGCCGTCAGACCGGCGATCAGGCCCCGGTACTCGGCGACGTTGTTGGTCGCGACGCCGATGTACTCGGCGACCTCGGCGAGGGTCTCGCCGGTGGCCGCGTCGATGACGACGGCGCCGTAACCGGCGGGCCCCGGGTTGCCCCGGGAGCCGCCGTCGGCCTCGACCACCAGACGGCGGACAGCGGGGGCAGCGCTCATTACAGGCCCGACTCCGAGGTGCGGACCAGGATGCGGTGGCAGTTCTCGCAGCGCAGGACCGTGTCGGGAGACGCGGCCCTCACCTCGCCCACCTCGGCCATGTTCAGCTCCAGGCGGCAGCCCTCGCAGCGGCGCTGGTAGAGCCGGGCGGCGCCGACCCCGCCCTGCTGGGCGCGGAGCTTGTCGTACAGCTTCATGAGGTCGGCGGGGATGACCTCGGCGACGACCTGGCGGTCCTTGGTCACCGTGGCGACCTCGGCGTCCAGCTCGGCGGTCGCGGCGTCGCGGCGGGCGGTGGCGGCGTCGACCTTGGCCTGGACGGCGGAGACCCGCTCGGTCAGCTCGGCGACCCGCTCCTGGGCGGCCTCGCGGCGCTCCATGATCTCCAGGACGACGTCCTCCAGGTCTCCCTGGCGCTTGGCCAGCGAGGCGATCTCGCGCTGGAGGCTCTCCAGGTCCTTGGGCGAGGAGACCGCGCCGGAGTCCAGGCGCTGCTGGTCGCGGACGGCGCGCTGGCGCACCTGGTCGACGTCCTGCTCGGCCTTGGTCTGCTCGCGACTGGTGTCGCTCTCCTCGGTGGTGGAGGCGACCAGCAGGTCACGCAGCTGGGTGAGGTCGTTGCCGAGCTGCTCGATCTCGGCGTGCTCCGGCAGCGAGGTGCGCTTGTGGGAGAGCTGGGCGAGACGTACGTCGAGGGCCTGGACTTCGAGGAGTCGGATCTGGTCGGCGGGCGCGGCGTTCAGTTGGGGGCTCCAGAGGAATGGTGGGTGGTCCAGGGGTCGGTGACCTGCTTCGAGACATGGACCCGCAGGTCCCATCCGTGGCGGTCGGAAAGCGCGTCGAGCTGCGCGGCCGCCTGCTCGCACCAGGGCCACTCGGTGGCCCAGTGCGCGGCGTCGACCAGGCCGAGCGGCGAGTGCTGCACGGCCTCGGACGCCGGGTGGTGGCGCAGGTCGGCGGTGAGGAAGGCGTCGACGCCCGCGGCGCGCACGGCGTCGAAGAGGCTGTCGCCGGAGCCGCCGCTGACGGCGACGGTACGCACGAGCGCCTCCGGGTCGCCCGCCAGCCGGATGCCCTGCGCGGTGGCGGGGAGCCGGGCGGCGGCCCTGGCGGCGAAGGCGGCCAGGGTCTCGGGGTGGTCCAGCTCGCAGATCCGGCCGAGTCCGCGCCGCCCGGCGGGGTCGGTGGGGTCCGGTACGAGGGGTCCGGTGATCCGCAGGTCCAGGGCGCCGGCGAGGGCGTCGGAGACGCCGGGGTCGGCGGAGTCCGCGTTGGTGTGCGCGACGTGCAGCGCGACGCCGTGCTTGATGAGGGTGTGGACGACCTTGCCCTTGAAGGTGTCGGCGGCGACCGTCGTCGTCCCGCGCAGATAGAGCGGGTGGTGGGTGACGATCAGCTGGGCGCCGAGCTCCAGGGCCTCGTCGGCGATCTCGTGGACGGGGTCGACGGCGAACAGCACCCGGCCGATCTCCGCGTCCGGGTCGCCGCAGACCGTACCGACCGCGTCCCATCCCTCGGCCCGCTCGGGGGGCCAGAGGGCGTCGAGGGCGGCGATGACTTCAGACAGACGGGGCACGGGGGAAAGGCTACCTGTCCGGCGTGGTCCGCCGCCCCTGACCGCCGGACCGGTACGCCGGGACCGGCGGCCGGGCACGAATCGTTACTTCACCAGGTCGGGACCGCGCGGCCGAAAGGACTACTTCACCAGGTCCGCGCGCAGGTCGTCCAGGACGAGGCCCGCCGAGGTGACGCCGAGGCCCAGGTACCAGGTCTCGTCGGAGACGTCCTTGGCCCGGCCCTCCTTGACGGCCTTCAGGTTCTTCCACAGCGGGTTGGACCGGGCGGTGTCGCGCTGGGTGGCCTTCGGGTCGCCGTAGACGCCGGTGAAGATCCAGTCGGCGTCCGCCTCGTCGATCTTCTCCGGGCTGATCTCGGTGGCGAGGTCCTCGATCTGCTGGTTCTTCGGGCGGGGCAGGCCGACGTCTTCCAGGATGGTCCCGATGAACGAGGCCTTGGCGTACAGCCGGAGGCGGTCGGGCAGGTAGCGGACCATGGAGACGGTCGGCTTGTCGGCGCCGATGTCGTCGCCGAGCTTCTTCGCCTTCGCCCGGTACGCGGCCAGCGCCGATTCGGCCTGCTCCGTGCGGTCCAGGGCGGCCGCGTTGAGGAGGTAGTTCTCCTTCCAGGTGAAGCCCGGGCGGATGGAGAACACGGTCGGGGCGATCTTGGACAGCTCGTCGTACTTGTCCGCGGCGCGCAGCTGGCTGCCGAGGATCAGGTCCGGCTGGAGGCCCGCGATGGCTTCGAGGTTGAGGCTGTTGATCGTGCCGACGCTCTTGGGCTCGCCCGCGTCCTTCTCCAGATACGAGGGGATGGCCGCGTCGCCCTCGCTGGGCGCGTAGCCGACCGGCTTCAGGCCCAGCGAAACAACGTTGTCGAACTCGCCGACGTCCAGCACGACCACGCGCTTCGGCGCCGCCTTGATCTCGGTCCTGCCCATGGCGTGGGTGAGGGTACGGGGGAACTCGCCGGCCTCGGCGTCGGTGCCGTACGCCGCCGTCTTCTTCGCCGCGTCCGCGAAGTCCTTGCCGCCGGTGGCGACAGCGGCCTTCTTGTCGCCGCCCGCGTCGGAGCCGGCCGCGCCGCCGTCCCCGCCCCCGCAGGCCGAGAGGGAGAGGGCGGCGGCAACCGCCAGGGCGACTGCGGCGGTACCGCGGGGCCGAAGGGACATCGCTTGCTCCTGCTGATGCGCGTACGTGCCGGGGCACGCCTGTTTGGTTAGGGCTGCCTAACCATAGGCGCGGACACCTCCGCCAGCACACTCACCCCCTCCACCTCAGGAGAATCCGGACATCGCCACCCTTATGTGTGAAGTGAGGTGGCTCGCGTTGTTCGGCTGGAAGTGCGAAAACTAGCTTTCGTAGCCGGAGGTGACGAGTCCATGACTGCCTGTGCCATCGAGGGCGGAACCGCCGGGGCCGCCGCGACGGCGGAACCCGGACCGGAAGGGGAACCCGGACCGGAGGAGAAAGGGTCCGCCGCGCCCGAAGCGCCTGCCGGGGCGCACATCCCCGCCCCGCCCGCGTTCCCCCCGTCCGCGATCCCGGACCGGGGCGCACCCGGAGGCTCGACCCCACGCACACCCCCCGGTGGCCTCACGCTCACCGCGGACGGGGCGTACGCGGCACGGCTCACCGCGGCCCCCGGGGCGCCGGGCGAGCGTGCCTGGTATCCGGAGCGCTGGACCCTGGACGGGCCCGAGCCGTACGCGGTGCCCCTCCCCCTCGGCCAGCCCGAGGAGCCGGACTCCCGGGTGGTCCCGCTCACCGACGGGCGGGTGCTGATCCAGCGACGGGTGGCGGACCGGCAGATGTTCTCGCTGCTCTACCCGACCGGACCCGGCACCGGCGAACTCCCGCTGGGCGCCGTCGAGTCCCCGGAGATGACCCTGCTGCCGCCGTCGCCGGACGGCCGCAGCGTGTACGCCCTGGCGGTCGGCGGCCACGCCTCGTATCTGTGGCGGGTGGCGGGCGGCGCCTTCGGTCCCGAACGGATCGCGCAGATCCCCGGGGGCTGCTCGGGCGGGGTGTGGCTGGACCGGGCGGGCCGGATGCTGGCGCTGGACCGGCAGGCGCCCGGCGGCGGTCCGGTCAAGACGGTCGCCGTCGATCTCGGGCGGCAGGGCGAGGTGACACCGCTGCTCCAGATCGCACCGGAGAGCAACGACCGGCTGCTGCTCGCCGACGCCGACAGCGGGCTGCTGCTGCTCCGCTCCGACGCCCCGGGCCACGACCGGCTCGGCTGGGGTGTGGTGGGCAGTTGCCTGCCGGTCAGGTTTCCGGAGTGCCTGCGCCCGGCGGATGTGGCGGTGACGCCGTTCGCGGTGCAGCCCGGGCAGATGCTGATGCCGGAGAGCTGTGCGGTGGCGCTGCGGATCGACGGCGCGGCGGGCAGCTGGGTGGGGGTCTGGCGTCCGGCGGGGCGCAGGCTGCACCACTTCGCGGCACCGGAGGGCTGGTCGGCGGGGGCCGGTTACTGGAGCCGGGAGGGGGTGCTGCATCTCCCGTACGCGAACGGCGCGACGCCCTGCGGTGTGGCGCGGCTGGAGGCCCCGGAGGACACGGAGTCATCCTCCGGCACGGACCGGGCGCAGGGCTCGGGCAGCGGAGCGGAACCGTCCGCCGCCGTTGCCGCTCCTGCTGTGTGTAAGCCCGTTCCGTTGGGGCAGGCACCTCTGCGCCGAGCCGTGCGACCGACCTGTGACAGGTCCTAGACTCGGGCCCCTGGGCTGACAGCCGCACGTGCGACACAAGCAAGCGATCACAACGGGGTGACTTCCCACATGTCCGAAGCGCGAACCGACACGACCCAGACGCGCCCGCAGGGGGCGGACGAGGGAGCAGGAACCGGCGGTTCCGGCAAGCACCGAGGGGGTGCGTCGATGGAGAACACGTCGGTGCAGCCGCACGGGCGCCACCGGCGGCCCGCCGAGGACGAATCCAGGGCGGCCTGAACCACCGGGCGGATGCACCGCGGGAGGGCCCGGACCGGCGAACAGCCGGTCCGGGCCCTCCCCCGTTTCCGTTTCCCTACTGCCGCTTCAGCCCCAGCACTTCGGCTGCCGCGAAGGTCTCGTTCGGCGGGCGCTCCGCGTAGTACGGGGTGAGCAGCTCGTCCAGTTCGGCGAAGGTGAACGCCTCCTTCGCCGCGTCGAACCGGGCGGCCACCCGCGGCCGTTCGACGACGGCGACCATGCCCCCGTGGACGACCAGCAGCTGCCCGTTGACCCCGGCCGCCGCCGGTGAGGCGAGGTAGCCGACGAGCGGGGAGACATGCTCGGGAGCCAGCGGGTCCAGGGTCCCGTCGGCCGGTTCCTGGAAGCCCGCGAACACGTCCTCGGTCATCCGGGTCCGGGCGCGCGGGCAGATGGCGTTGACGGTGACGCCGTACCTGGCGAGAGCCAGTGCGGTGGAGGTGGTGAGACCGACGATGCCGCCCTTGGCCGCCGCGTAGTTGGGCTGGCCCGCCGAGCCCGCGAGGAACGCCTCCGACGAGGTGTTGACGATGCGCCCGTAGACCGGGCCGCCCGACCCCTTGGAGCGGGCGCGCCAGTGGGCGGCGGCGAAGTGCGTGGTGTTGAAGTGGCCCTTGAGGTGGACGCGGACCACCGCGTCCCACTCGTCCTCGGTCATCGAGAAGATCATCCGGTCGCGCAGGATGCCCGCGTTGTTGACGAGGATGTCGAGCCGGCCGTAGGTGGAGACCGCCGATTCCACGAGCGCCCGGGCCTGTTCGTGGTCGGAGACGTCGCCGAGGTGGGCGACGGCCCGGCCGCCGGCTGCCCGGATCTCGGCGGCGACCTCCTCGGCGGGCGCGGCGGACGCCTCGCCGGAGCCGTCACGGCCCGGCTGTCCGTAGTCGTTGACGACGACGGCCGCGCCGAGCCGGGCCAGTTCGAGGGCTTCGGCGCGGCCGAGGCCGCGGCCCGCGCCGGTGACGATCGCGGACAGCCCGTCCAGCGGGAGGGGAAGTGACATCGGATTCCTCAACGTGGTCGGTCGGGTGCCGGGCTCAGAGCTCGATGCAGGTACGCAGCGACTCACCCGTGCGCATCTGGTCCAGGGCGTCGTTGACGCCGTCCAGCCGGACCCGGTGGGTGATCATCGATTCCAGGTCGATCCGGCCCGCCCGCCAGAGCGCGACGGCCCGTTCGTAGGAGCGCAGGACGTCCCCGCCGCCGTACATGGAGGGCAGGATGCGCTTCTCGTCGAAGAACAGCTCGAACATGTTGAGCTGGAAGTTGTCGTCCATGGCCCCGGCCCCGACGACGCACAGGGTGCCGCCGCGGCGGGTGTGCTCGTAGGCGGTGCGGGTGGTGGCGGACTTGCCGACGACCTCGAAGACGTAGTCGAAGCCCTCACCGCCGGTGATGCGCTGCTTGGCGTCGGCCAGCCCGTCCGGGTCGAGGGCCTCGGTGGCGCCGAAGCGGAGGGCGGCCTCGCGGCGGGAGGCGACCGGGTCGACGGCGACGATCTGGGCGGCGCCCTGGACCCGGGCGCCCTGGATCGTGGAGATGCCGACCCCGCCGCAGCCGATGACGGCGACCGATGAACCGGCCTCCACCTTGGCGGTGTTGATGGCCGCTCCGAGGCCGGTGGTGACCCCGCAGCCGATCAGGGCGGCGATCTCGAACGGTACGTCGTCGGGGATCGGCACCGCGCAGCCCGCGCCGACGACGACCTCCTCGGTGAAGGTGCCGGTGCCCGCGAAGCCGAAGACATCGCCGCCGGGGCGCTTGAAGTTCGGGGTGCCCGCGTTCATGAAGCCCGCCAGGCACAGCTGGGTCTGGCCGCGTTTGCAGGACGGGCAGGCGCCGCAGGCGGGCAGCCAGCAGACGAGGACCCGGTCCCCGGCGCTCAGCCCGGTCACCCCGTCGCCGACGTCGACGACCTCGCCCGCACCCTCGTGCCCGGGGACGAAGGGGGCGGGCTGCGGGAGGACGCCGCTCATGGCGGAGACGTCGGAGTGGCAGAGCCCGGTGGCCCGGATGCGGAGCTTGACCTTGCCGGGGCCGAATCCCACCGCCTCGACGTCGTCGAGGACTTCCAGCTTCTCCTGGCCTGTCTCGTGCAGTACGGCTGCGCGCATGGGTACGGCTCCCCTCACATCGTCATCTTCGGCAAGGCTGCTGGCACTGGTTCTGGCTCTGACGCTGGCACTGGCGCCGGTGTGTTCAGGAGTGCTCGACGAGCGTGTCGGCGAGGACCGCCGCGTCGTCCCGCTCGACGGCGGTGACGGTGACCTGGACGCGGCCCTCGTCGGCCCACATCCGGATGCGGAGGGTCTCGCCGGGGAACACCACCCCGGCGAAGCGGGTGCGGTAGGCACAGATGCGGGACACATCGCCGTCCAGCAGGGTGTCGGTGACGGCCTTCAGGGTCATGCCGTAGGTGCACAGCCCGTGCAGGATCGGCCGGTCGAACCCGGCGAGCTTGGCGAAGGCGGGGTCGGCGTGGAGCGGGTTCCAGTCCCCCGACAGCCGGTAGAGCAGCGCCTGGTCGTCACGGACGGGGCGCTCGACCGTGCGGTCGGGGGCCCGCTCCGGCGGGGCGAGCCGGTCGGAGGGACCGCGCTCACCGCCGAACCCGCCCTCTCCCCGTACGAAGATCTCGGCGTCGTTCGTCCACAGCGCCCCGTCGCTGTCGCTAGCCTCGGTACGCAGCACGATGACGGCGGCCTTGCCCTTGTCGTACACCGCCGCGACCTTCGAGGTCTGTACGGCGCGTCCGGTGACCGGGAGCGGCCGGTGGACCCGTACGGACTGCCCGCCGTGCAGGACGCGCGCCAGGTCCACGTCGATCCCGGGCGCCCCCATGCCGCCGAACGCGGCCGTCCCCGCGCCCGCGACGGTGGCGAAGCTCGGCAGCACCTGGAGCCGGGATTCCAGGGTGTATCGCAGCTCGTCGGGGTCGGTGGCGGGGCTGCCCGCGCCGAGGCCCAGGTGATAGAGCTGCACGTCCTTGTGGTCCCAGCCGATCTCGGCTCGGCGGGGTTCGGCGGCGATGGCCGCTCGGGCATCAATGGGCATGGCGAAGCCGCTCCTTGATGATGGGAAGACCTCGGCGCGACCGTCCGCACCGTCGCCCGCACCGAGGTCGTGCGGTGACCGGCAGGGCGCGCCTCTTGTAGAACGCGTTCTAGCCGATGGCCCATGTATAACGCAGCCCCCCGAAGTTGGGAAGACTGCTGACGTCGCGTCAGATCAGGGTGCCCGGCCGACGGCCGCCTACCCTGGGCGGGTGAACGAGATGCCCCGGGAGCACCGGCCCACGAGGTCCGTCCGTGTCCTGCTCGCGGAGGACGGGGCGGCGGCCCGTGGCGCCCTGGCGATACGGCTCGGCATGGTGCCGGACTTCGCGGTGGCCGCCCGGGCCGGCACCGGGGACGAGGCCGTGGCGGCGGCCCTGACGTCACGCCCCGATGTGGCTCTGCTGGACTTCGAACTGCCGGACGGGGGCGGCCCGGCGGCCGCCGCCGGGCTGCTGGCGGAGGTGCCGGAGTGCCGGGTGCTGATCCTGGCGACGTTCGGCGGTCCTGACCGGCTGCGGCAGGCGCTGGCGGCCGGGGCGGTCGGGTTCCTGGTCAAGGACGGCCCGGTGGAGGATCTGGTCCGGGCGATCCGGGCGGCCCTGACCGGGGAGACGGTGATCGACCCGGCGTTCGCGGGGGCGCCCCCCGAAGCCCCGACGGCCACCTGACCCCTGCCCGTCACACCTTGGCCGGGACCTCGGCCGGAGGGCGCGGGCTGCGGTGGTTCGGCAGCCAGAGCAGCATCACGACCGCCCCGGCGAGCAGCACCCCGCTCGCCGTACGGAAGGCCGCGGCGTACCCGGCGGTGATCTCGGCCGCGTCGCCGGACCCCCCGGTGCGGGCGGCGGCGACGGTCGAGAGCACCGCGAGGCCGAGCGCCCCGCCCATCGTGCGGGAGGTGTTGATCAGCCCGGAGACGAGTCCGGCGTCCCCGGGGGCCGCGCCGGAGGTGGCGAGGGCGGCGAGCGGGGTGGAGGCGAGGCCCGCCCCGGCCATCATCAGGATGCCGGGGAGCATGATCGCGGTGAGGTAGGAACCGTCCACACCCATGGTGGACTGCCAGCCGAAGCCCGCGGCGGTGATCAGGACCCCGGCGACGGCGAGACTCTTGGCCCCCGTACGCACCATCAGCCGGGGCCCGATCTTGGCGCCGATGACGACGGCGGCCGAGGTCGGCATCAGGGCGAGCCCGGCCTGCAACGGCGTGTAGCCCAGGACGTTCTGGGCGTACACGGTCATGAAGTACCACATGGAGAAGGTCGCCGACCCCATGAGCAGCATCGATACGTTGGCCGACGACACCGCCCGTACGGAGAACACGCGCAGCGGGATCAGCGGCACCGCCGTCCGCGCCTCGACCGCCACGAACGCGGCGAGCAGCGCCACCCCGGCCAGCAGCGGTACGAGCGTGGCGGCGGCCCAGCCCTCGGCCTCGGTCTGGACGATCCCGTACGCGACGGCGGCGAGGCCCGCGGTGACGAGGACCGCGCCCAGCAGGTCGATCCGGCGCCGGTCGCCCGCCCGGCCCTCGGTGATCCGCAGGGCGGCGGCGACCAGGACGAGGGCACCGATCGGCACGTTGATCAGGAGGACCCAGCGCCAGGACAGGGCGTCGGTGAGCACCCCGCCGACGAGCCCGCCCGCCGCACCGCCGCCCGCGCCGACCGCCATCCAGGTCCCGATGGCCCTGGTCCGGGCGGGGCCCTCGGGGACGGCGGCCGTGAGGATGGTGAGCGTGGCCGGGGCGAGCACGGCCGCCCCGAGGCCCTGCACGCCACGCGCGGCGAGGAGCTGCCAGCCCTCCTGGGCGAGGCCGCCCGCGAGGGAGGCGGCGGTGAAGAGGCCGAGCCCGACGAGGAACATCAGCTTGCGCCCGTAGATGTCGGCGGCCCGCCCGCCCAGCAGCATGAACCCGGCGAACGCGATCGAGTAGGCGTTGACGACCCACTGGAGCGCGGCGGCGCTCAGCCCCAGGTCGGCCCGCATCGAGGGAAGCGCCACATTGACGACGGCGACATCGAGGACGACGAGGAACTGGCCGGTGCAGGCGGCGAGGACGACGGCCCAGGTGCTGGGCGGTATTCGCGGGGTGGCCGATGGGGCGGAGACGGGCGCGGAGACGTCAGGCATGCAGGTCATGGTCGCAGGCGGCGAGCGGCCCGTACATCGGGCATCGGACGCAGGCCCCGGGTCCCGGGTCGCAGGCACCGCGCGCCCCCGGACCCGGGGCGGATTCAAGGGGCCGAACGCACCGCACGCGCCCCGGACCCAGGGGCCGATTCGCGGGGCCGAACGCACCGCGCGGCCGCAAGGCTCAGGCGCGCCGCAGTAGCGTGACCACCGCCGCGCCGCCCAGCCCGATGTTGTGGGCGAGGGCCGTCCGTGCGCCGGGGACCTGGCGGGCTCCGGCCTCGCCGCGCAGGTGCCAGGTCAGCTCGGCGGCCTGGGCGATGCCCGTGGCGCCCAGGGGGTGGCCCTTGGAGATCAGCCCGCCCGACGGGTTCACCACCCAGCGCCCGCCGTAGGTGGTCGCCCCGGACTCGACGAGCTTGCCGGACTCCCCCTCGCCGCACAGGCCGAGCGCCTCGTAGGTGAGGAGTTCGTTGACGGAGAAGCAGTCGTGCAGCTCGATGACGTCGAGGTCGTCCGGGCCGTGGCCGGAGGCCGCGTAGACCTGCTGGGCCGCGGCCTTGGACATCGGGGCGCCGACCGCGTCGACGCAGCTGCCGGAGGCGAAGGAGGCGTCGGTGTCGGTGGTCATGGCCTGGGCGGCGATCTCCACGGCCCGCTCCCCCAGTCCGTGCCGCTCGACGAACCGCTCGGAGACGACGACGGCCGCCGCGGCCCCGTCGGAGGTGGGCGAGCACTGGAGCTTGGTGAGGGGGCGGTGGACGGTACGGGCGGCGAGGATCTCGTCGACCGTGTACGGGTCCTGGAACTGGGCGTACGGGTTGTTCACCGAGTGCCGGTGGTTCTTGGCGCCGACCGCCGCGAGCTGCGCGGGCGTGGTCCCGTACCGCTCCATGTGCTCACGGGCCGCGTTGCCGAAGATCTGCGCGGTGGGCGGGGACGTCTCGAAGCCGTGGGCGGCGGCCATGATCCCGTAGTGCCGGGCGACGGGCGAGGTCGCGAAGTCGCCGCCGGAGCCTGATCCACCACCCGATCCGCCGCCCAATGACCCGCGCGCCATCTTCTCGAAGCCGACCGCGAGCACGCAGTCGCTGCCGCCGCCCGCCACGAACTGCCGGGCGAGCATCAGGGCGGTGGAGCCGGTGGCGCAGTTGTTGTTGACGTTGTAGACGGGGACTCCGGTCAGCCCCAGCTCGTAGACGGCACGCTGTCCGGCGGTGGAGGCCTGGAAGCAGTAGCCGACGGGAACCTGTTCGACCTGGTCGTAGCGGACGCCCGCGTCGGCCAGGGCGGCGGTGCCCGCTTCGCGGACCATGTCCCAGTACTGCCAGTCGCGGGTCTCCGGCTTCTCGAACCTCGTCATACCGACGCCGACGATGTAGGCCTTCATCTTCCGACTCCTCTTGTCTTTGCGGTCAGTCCCGGGGGAGGCCGAGGATGCGTTCGGCGATGACGTTCAGCTGGATCTGGGTCGTGCCGCCCGCGATGGTCAGGCAGCGGGACATCAGGAAGCCGCGGAGGGCCTGTTCCCCCGCTCCCGGCTCGTCCACCGTGCCGTCCGGGCCGAGGAGTTCGAGGGTGAGTTCGGCGGCCTTCTGCTGGTGGACGGTCTGGACGAGTTTGCGCACGGAGGCCCCGGCACCCGGTTCGAGGCCGGAGACCTGCCGGAGTGTGGTGCGCAGCCCGATGCAGGCGAGGGCGTGGGCCTCGGCGGCGAGCGTGCCGATACGTGTCCGGGTCGTGTCGTCGAGTGCGGCGGAGCGGGCGATCAGCGCTTCGAGGCCGCTGCCGAAGGTCATCCGGTCGGCCATGTGGACGCGTTCGTTGCCCAGGGTGTTGCGGGCGACGCGCCAGCCGCCGCCGACCTCCCCGACGACGGCGTCGGCGGGGAGGAGTACGTCGTCGAAGTAGACCTCGTTGAAGAGGGATTCCCCGGTGATCTCCTTCAGCGGGCGGATGTCGATGCCTCGGGCCTGCTTCATGTCGACCAGGAAGTAGGTGAGGCCCCGGTGTCTGGGCGCGTCCGGGTCGGTGCGGGCCAGCAGAATGCCGTGGTCGGCGGTGCGGGCGGCGCTCGTCCAGACCTTCTGCCCGGTGATCCGCCAGCCCTCGTCGGTCCGTACGGCACGGGTGCGCAGGGCGGCGAGGTCGGACCCGGCGTCGGGCTCGGAGAAGAGCTGGCACCACTGGAGGTCGCCGCGCAGGGTGGCCGGCAGGTAGCGCTCCCGCTGAGCCTCGGTCCCGTACGCGATGAGGGATGGCACGACCCAGGTGGCGATGGAGAGGTCGCTGAGGCGGATGCCCTGCTCCCTCGATTCCTGCTGGATCGCCAGCTGTTGTACGGGGCCCGCGTCCAGTCCGTACGGGGCGGGCAGGTGCGGGGCGGCGTAGCCGGTGGCGGCCAGCGCCCGGCGGGCCTCGCGGGGCGGGAGGCCCTGGGCGGCTGTGAGGTGATGGCGGGCCTCGGTGCGGTGGCGGGCGGCCTCGGCGGGGAGTTCCAGGGCCAGTTCGCGGCGGGCCCCGGCCTCGGCGAGGCGGGCGGCGCGCAGCCGGTGGACGTCGGCGGTACCGAGGAGCTGCCGGGCGAGGACGGCTCGGCGCAGGTGGAGGTGGGCATCGTGCTCCCAGGTGAAGCCGATCCCGCCGAGGATCTGGATGGCGTCCTTGGCACAGCTGTACGCGGCTTCGGGTGCGGTGGCGGCGGCGAGGGCGGCGGTGAGCGCGCGCACTTCAGGTTCTCCGTCCGCCGCCCGGGCCGCGTCCCAGGTCAGCGCGCGAGCCTGTTCGAGGCGGACGAGCATGTCGGCGCAGAGGTGTTTGACGCCCTGGAACGCGCCGACGGGCCGCCCGAACTGCTCGCGTACGGTGGCGTGTTCGACGGCCGTGTCCAGGCTCCGAGCGGCGGTCCCGCAGGCGTCGGCGGCCATGAGGACGGCGGCCAGGTCGCGGACGAGCGCGAGATCCGGGGGCAGGGCCCGGTGCGCCGGTACGTGGACGGCGTCGGCGCCCACCTCGGCGGTGGGGCGGGTCGGGTCGACGCTGCGGTGCGGGCGCACGGTGAGCCCGTCGGCCCCGGCGTCCACGAGGAACCAGCGCTCACCGTCGGCCGTGGCGGCGGGCAGGAGCAGCAGGTCGGCCGCGGCGGCGGAGAGCACGGGCGGCGCGGTGCCGTCGAGCCGGTGACCTCCCTCGACGGGGGTGGCGGCGAGGGTGCCGGGGGCGAGGGCGAGCGCGGCGGCGAGGCCCCCGCCCGCCAGGTCGCGGAGCACCCCGCCCAGCGCGCCGGCCGCCGGACCGGCGGCCCGGTGGAGCACGGCGGAGGTCAGCGTGGTCGCGAGGTACGGACCCGGCAACGAGGCGTAGGCGGCCTCCTCCAGGACGACGGCGAGGTCGAGGAGATCCCCGCCGCCACCGCCGTACACCTCGGGCAGATGTATCCCGGCCAGCCCCTGCGCGGCGAGCGCCTCCCAGTGCGCGGGGCGCGCGCCGGGGGCGGCCAGGCCCTCCGCGTCGAGGAGTTCGCGCACCTCGCCGGGCGGCGCGGCGTGCGCCAGCCATCCGCGTACGGAGTGCGCCAGCGCGCGGTGTTCTTCGGTGATGCCGATACCCGTGCCGATGCCCATGCGAGTCCTCGCCGGTCGCAGCCACTGGAACGGCGCAAGAGTAGAACACGTTTCAATATGACGGAAGGTCAGGAGGGCGATCGGTCCACGGGGGGAGGGAGCGTCCGGGGCGGCATGCGGAGTACGGAGGCCCGGAGGAAGCGTTTAGCATGAACGCGCCTGAGGGGGCCCGGGTGGAGAACGCTGCCCGGGGGCCCTGCGCGGCGGCCCGTACGGAGATTTCGCGGATACGGACGGAAACCAAGGGGGACCACCGATGAAGAAGAAGCCGACCATGGCGGCCGTCCGCCGGGAACTGCTGCACATCGCCGTGCTGTCGGTGCCGGTGGGCATCGCGATCCTGCTCGTCGACCGCTTCCTGGGCGACGGCTAGCCCCGCCGACCGGAGCGGCCGACCGGTACGGCACGATGGTCGCCGCCCTGGAACAGCCCCGGGCCGCCCCGCCCCACCTGGAGGAACCCCGTGACCGCCGAGTCCGCAGCCACTCCTGTGTCCGCGCCCGCCGCCGGACCCGGCCCGGAGATCCTCGCCGCGTTCGAGGCCGCCAAGGGCTTCATGCCCGTCCACGAGGGCCTCGCCCTGTACACCGCCGCCACCGGGGCCGGCGCGCTCGGGCTGCCCCTGCTGGAGGTGGGCACTTACTGCGGCCGCTCCACGATCCTGCTGGCGGACGCGGCGCGGGCGGCCGGGGTGAGCGCGCTCACCGTCGACCACCACCGGGGCAGCGAGGAGCAGCAGCCGGGCTGGGAGTACCACGACCCGAGCGTGGTGGACCCCGAGGTCGGGCTGATGGACACCCTGCCGACGTTCCGCCGCACTCTGCACCGGGCCGGTCTGGAGGACCACGTGGTGGCGCTCGTCGGGCGCTCCCCGCAGGTCGCCGCCGTCTGGGCAGGTCCGCTCGGGCTCGTCTTCATCGACGGCGGACACACCGACGAGCACGCGAACGGGGACTACGAGGGCTGGGCCCCGCATGTCGCCGAGGGCGGGCTGCTGGTCATCCACGACGTGTTCCCCGACCCGGCCGACGGCGGGCAGGCCCCGTACCGGGTCTATCTGCGGGCGCTGGCCTCCGGTGCGTTCACCGAGGTGTCGGCGACGGACTCGCTGCGCGTGCTGCGGCGTACGGGTACGGGCATCTGACACCCGGGCCGCCACCCTGGTGGCCGGACACGGGCACCTGACATCCAGGCCGCCGCCCCGGCAGCCGGACACGGGCATCCGGGTCGGCGCCCGGGTGGGTAGCATCGCCGCGTGCCGTACGACGACAGCCCTCCCCCCACCCGCCGTACCCGGCCCCTGTTCGCGGCCGCCGCGCTCACCGCGCTCTGCCTGACCGCCGCCGGATGCGGTGGCGGCCCCGGAGCAGACCAGGCCGGTGCGGCCTCGCCCGGGCCGGGCGGGAGCGGAGCCTCCGCGACGGCCCCGACTCCGCCGCCCGCACCGACCGGGGACCGACCGGAACCCTCCGCGTCCCCCACCGAGCCGCTGCCGCGCGGCCCGCTGACCGGCCGGACGGTGGTGATCGACCCGGGACACAACCCGCGTAACCGCGAGCACACCCGGGAGATCAACGCGAAAGTCGACATCGGCACCGGGCGCAAGGAGTGCGATACGACCGGTACAGCCACCAACGACGGTTACGCGGAGGCCCGGTTCACCCTCGACGTGTCACACCGGCTGCGCGCCCTGCTGGAGGCGCAGGGGGCACGGGTCCGGCTGACGCACGACGACGACCGGCCGTTCGGGCCGTGCATCGACGAGCGGGCGCGGATCGGCAACGAGGCCAAGGCCGACGCGGTGGTCTCGGTGCACGCCGACGGGTCGGGCGTGGGCAACCGGGGCTTCCATGTGATCCTGCCCGCCCGGGTGAAGGGCGGCGGGGCCGACACCACGAAGATCGTGGAGAGTTCGGCCGCCCTCGGGGCCAGGATCGCCGGGCACTTCGCCCGCACGACCGGAAGCGCGCCCTCCAATTACATCGGCGGGAATTCCGGTCTGGACACGCGCAGCGATCTCGGCGGACTGAATCTGTCGACTGTGCCCAAAGTGTTCATCGAATGCGGCAATATGCGTGACCCGAAGGACGCCGCCCTGCTTACCAGCGCCAGTTGGCGGCAGAAGGCGGCCCAGGGCCTGGCCGACGGGATTGCGAGCTACCTGGAGGGGTAGTTCTGCGGTGATATTGGGGGGATACCCGTTCAGAATCCGGGCTGGGACGCAACCCGCCCGAGCAGACGATAGATTCATCCGTACGATGGGGAGCCGCTCCCGAGCTTCGTGCCGTACCGCCGCACCGGCGGCAGCGACGACCGCCCCGACGAGACGACCGACTAAGGACCTTCACGTGAATATCCGCTCCCTCACTCGAGGCGATGGCGTGGTGATCGGAGCAGCGGTCGTGCTGTTCATCGCCTCTTTCCTCGACTACTCCAGCTATGACTGCCCCTCCGGCATCGACTGCTCCCGCTTCGACAGCCCGAACGCCTGGGACTCGCTCGGGCTCCTGATGAGCGTCTTCCTCGCCGGTGTCATCGGCGCGGCGCTGGTGGTCGTCGGCCGGACCATGCCGGGCCGCAAGGTCGCCGGGCTCGACATCGGCCAGTTCGGTGTGGCGCTCACGGTCTTCGCGCTGTGGACCGCGTTCTGGACGATCCTCGACATCAACGACGCCGGGGCCGGTCTGATTCTCGGCCTGCTGGCCGCCATCGTGCTCGCGGCGGCGGCGGTCGCCGCTCCGCTGATCCCCGCGCTCAAGGCCCCGCTCGTCGGCGCCCCGAAGCCGGCTCAGGGCATCCAGCCGCCGTACGGCGCGCAGCCCGGCCAGGGCTACGGCTACCCGGGCGCCCAGCAGCAGCCGTACGGCGCTCAGCCGAGCCAGGGTTACGGCTACCCGGGTGCGCAGCCCGGCGGCCCGCAGGGCCAGCCCGCCCCGGCCGACCCGGCGCAGCAGGCGCAGCAGGCGCAGGCCCCGGACCAGCAGCCCTCGCAGGGCGGCGCGGCCCCGGCGGGCGACTTCACCCCGTTCTGGTTCGCCGTTCCGGTGGCGCGCCCGCTGTACGGCGAGGACGGTTCGCCGAACCCGATCGCCGAGCTGGCGCCGGGCACCTGGTACCTCGCGGTGGAGCAGCGCGGCCAGGGCCTCATCGCCCAGACGCAGGACGGCCGTCGCGGCGTCCTCCAGGACACCACGGGCATCCAGCGCGGCTGATCCGCACGCAGCTCACACAGTGGCCCCTCGCCCTTCCGGGCGGGGGGCCACTGTCGTACAGTCCACTCCTGACAGCAGCTGACACACCGTCAGCAACGGCCGGAGGGAACGGAATGCGGCTAGGACTCGCGCTCGGATACTGGGGCCGCGGCCCGGACCCCGGCCACCTCCCCCTGGCCCAGGAGGCCGAGCGGCTCGGCTATGACTCGGTCTGGACGGCGGAGGCCTGGGGGTCGGACGCCTTCACCGCGCTGACCTGGATCGCCGCCCGCACCTCACGGCTCCGGCTGGGCACCGGGATCGCGCAGATGGCGGCCCGCACCCCGACCGCGACGGCCATGCACGCGCTGACCCTGGACCATCTCTCCGGTGGCCGGATGCTGCTGGGCCTCGGCCTGTCCGGGCCGCAGGTGGTGGAGGGGTGGTACGGGCGGCCGTTCCCGCGGAGCCCGCTGACCGCGACCCGCGAGTACGTCGAGGTGATCCGGCAGGTGCTGGCACGGCAGGCCCCGGTCGAGCTGGCGGGTCACTTCCACTCCCACCCGTACACCGGCCCCGACGCCACCGGCCTCGGCAAGCCGCTGAAGCCGATCACCCACCCCCTGCGGGCATCCCTCCCCGTCCTGCTGGGCGCGGAGGGCCCGAAGAACATCGCGCAGACGGTGGCGATCGCGGACGGCTGGCTGCCGCTGTACTGGTCGCCGCTGCGCACGGACGTCCACGAGGCCTCGCTCACCGGACTCCGGGACGGGTTCATGATCGCGCCGATGGCCCGCGCGCAGGTCTGCGACGACGTGACCGAGGGGCTGTGGCCGGTGAAGGCGATGCTCGGCTTCTACATCGGCGGGATGGGCCACGCGGCCCGCAACTTCCACGCGGACCTGATGGCCCGGATGGGGTTCGAGGAGGAGGCCCGCCGGATCCAGGAGCTGTTCCTCCAGGGCCGCAAGGAGGAGGCGGTGCGGGCGGTGCCCGACGCGTTCGCCGACGAGATCTCGCTGGTGGGCCCGCGCGCCCGCATCAAGGAGCGGCTGGAGCTGTGGCGCAAGGGCCCGGTGACGGACCTGCTGGTCACCGCCCCGGACCCGCACACACTGCGGGTCCTGGCGGAACTCAACAGCTAGAGGCGCCGGTTCATCCGAAGGACGACCGGTCCAGCCAGAAGTCCAGCAGCTCCGCGTCGCCGAGCACCTCCACCCGGTCGTCGGTCGGATCGAGGCGGCGGTTGAAGACGAGCATCAGCTCGGTGAGCGGGCCCCGCAGCACGACCGTCGCCTTCTCGTGGGCCCGCCGCCAGGTGAACCGGTCCTCGCCGAACCCGATCAGCCACTCGGCACCCGGCACGTCGGTGGCGTGCAGGTGCAACGAGCGCCCGCCGCCTCGAAGTTCGGACGCCTCCGGGTCACCGTCCTCCTGGGCGAAGGAGACGATGCGCAGCCACTCCTCGATGGTGTCGGCGGCCACCTCGGGGCCGACGGTGTACGGGACCCGCGCGGCGAGCGCCGCGTCCGCGCGGTGCACCGCCGTCTCGTGCGTCATGCGCCGCGCCCAGAAGTCGGTCCGCCGCTCCCACGCCCACGTCCACACCTCGGCGTCCGGCCCCGCCTCCCGCAACGCGGCCACCACGTCCGCCGCCCCCTCGGCGAGCCAGGCGTCGAGCGCCCCGGGGTCGTCACCGCCGGGCCCCTCGATACCCGGCACCTTGTCCTCGGGAACGTCCTCGGCGGCCCGGGTGCGCACGATCTCACCGACCCAGCGGTGCGCGCCGCCGACATGCACGGCGAGTTCGCGCAGCGTCCAGTCGGGGCAGGTGGGCACGGTCACGGCGAGATCGGCACCGGCCAGCGTCGCGCGCAGGGCGTCGGTCTGGGCCAGGATCTCGTCGCAGTAACGGTCGTACGGGAGCAGCGTCATGGCTGGCACCCTAGTCGGCGACACCCGAGTGGATCACCTGGATATCCCCTGCCCACCGGCCCTACCCGGTGGGACGAACCGGGTTCACCCCTCCCCGCACCGGTCGCCACCCGGTGCGGGCCGTCCGGTCCTCACCCTGCGCGAACCGTCCATCGGGCGGTGTTCAGCGGCAGCAGTCCGGCTCCAGGCCGACCGGCAGCCGCTCGCCCCCGAAGACCGCGGTGGTCGCCTCGTCCCCCCCGAGCGCGGCCACCGCCAGCAGCAGGGAGCCCGCCGTCCAGGTGGTGAGCTCCTCGGGCCAGAACGCCGTGTTGCCCTCGAAGACGTAACCCGTCCAGTACAGGCCGCCCTCGGCGCGCAGGTGCTGGACGGACTGGAGGATCTCCAGCGCCCGGTCCGACTCCCCCGTCACCCAGAGGGCAAGGGCGAGTTCGCAGCTCTCGCCGCCGGTGACCCACGGATTGGGGAGCACACAGCGCACCCCGAGCCCGGGCACGACGAAGCGGTCCCAGCCCTCCTGGATACGGGCGGTGGCCTCGGCCCCGGTGACCGCGCCGCCGAGGACCGGGTAGTACCAGTCCATCGAGTAGCGGTTCTTGTCGAGGAAGCGCTCGGGGTGGCTGCGGATGGCATGGGCCAGCGCGCCGGTCGCCAACTCCCAGTCGGGCTGCGGCTCCTCGCGGCGCTCGGCGATGGCCAGCGCGCAGCGCAGCGCCTGGTGGATCGAGGAGGAGCCGGTCAGCAGCGCGTCGTTCACCGGCGTGCCGTCGGCCTCCCGCTTCCAGCCGATCTGCCCGCCGGGCTGCTGGAGCCCGAGCACGAACTCGACCGCCGAGAAGACCGTGGGCCACATCCGGTCGACGAACGCGTCGTCGCCGGTGGCCAGATAGTGGTGCCAGACGCCGACGGCCACGTACGCGCAGAAGTTGCTTTCGAGGCTCCGGTCGGTCGGCTGCTGCGGGTCGCCGTCGTGGTAGGCGGCGTACCAGGAGCCGTCGGCGTTCTGGTTGCGGGCGAGCCAGTCGTAGGCGCGTGCCGCCGCCCCGTGCTCACCGGCCGCGTCCAGGGCCATCGCGGCCTCGGTGTGGTCCCACGGGTCGAGGTGGTGGCCCCGGAACCAGGGCAGCGCCCCGTCCGCACGCTGCACGGCGAGGAGCGCGGCGACCGTCTCGGCCGCCTGCCCTGCCGTCAGGACGCCGGGGAGGACAAGGTGTTCGGTCTGTTCGGGAGTGCTCACGCCTCGGCCTTCGGAAGGTGCGGCTTGGTGGCGTACGCGACGAAGCTCTTGCCGACGACCGGGTTGAGGAGCTGTTCGGCGACCCGGGTGGCGAGCGGCTTCTTCATGATGTCCCAGACCAACAGCTTGTGGTACGCGCGCACCGGCAGGGCCTTGTCGTTGTCGACCCCGAAGGCGCACTTCAGCCACCAGTACGGTGAGTGCAGCGCATGGGCGTGGTGGGTGCCGTACGGCTTGAGTCCGGCCTCGCGGATGCGGGCGAGGAGCTGGTCGGCCTTGTAGATACGGATGTGGCCGCCCTCGACCTCGTGGTACGCGTCGGAGAGGGCCCAGCAGACCTTCTCGGGGCCGTAGCGCGGGACGGTGACGGCGATCCGGCCGCCGGGCTTGAGGACCCGGACCATCTCGGCGAGGACGCCCTTGTCGTCCGGGATGTGCTCCATGACCTCGGAGATGATCACGACGTCGAAGGAGTCGTCGGGGAACGGCAGGTTGAGGGCGTCGCCCTCCATGGCGGTGGCGGTGGCACCCTCGGGGGCCTCCCCCGCCTCCTTCATCGCGGCGAACCACTTGGCGACCTCGCGGATCTCCTCGCCGTTCTGGTCGAGGGCGACGACCTGCGCACCGCGCCGGTAACACTCGAAGGCATGCCGGCCGGCACCGCAGCCCAGGTCGAGCACTCGGTCGCCTGCGGCGAGCGGGAAGCGGGTGAAGTCGACGGTCAGCACGAGGGCCTGCCTTCGAGGTCGGAGGTACGGTTCAGATGAGCGAGGTACGGGTTCCGGTCGACGGGTCCGCGGTCTGCGGACCTGCGTCCGCCTGCGGGGCGTGCGTCACCTGTGGGCTCCGCGGGCGGCGATCGCCTGACGGTACAGCTCGGCCGTTCCGGCGGCGGCCCTGGCCCAGGTGAACTTCTCCAGCACCCGTGCCCGGCCCGCCGCACCGAGCCGGGCACGCAGCTCCGGATCGGCCAGCAGCCGGGCCAGCGCCCCGGCCAGCGCGTCCGCGTCACCGGGCGGCACGGCGAGACAGGTCTCCCCGTCGCGGCCGGAGACCTCGGGGATCGCACCGCCGGTGGTGGCGACGAGCGGGGTGCCGGTGGCCATCGCCTCGGCGGCGGGCAGCGAGAACCCCTCGTACAGCGAGGGCACGCAGGAGACCTGGGCGCTGCGCACGAGGTCGACCAGCTCGGGATCGCTGATGCCCTTGACGAACTCGACCGCGTCCGCCAGCCCGTGCCGCTCGATGGCCCGTGCGACCGGCCCGTTCTCGGCGCGCTTGCCGACGACGACGAGGTGGGCGTCGGGATTCTCCGTACGGAGCTTGGCGAGCGCGTCGACGAGGTGGACCAGGCCTTTGAGGGGGACGTCGGCGCTGGAGGTGGTGACGATGCGTCCCGGCACCTCGGCGACGGAGGGGTCGGGCGACCACAGGTCGGTGTCGGCGCCGATGTGGACGACGCTGATCCGGTCCGCCCGTACGCCGAGGTCCTCGACTATCTCGTCACGGGAGGAGCCGGAGACGGTGAGGACGGAGTCCAGCTTGCGGGCGACCCGCTTCTGCATCCGGGTGAAGGCGTACCAGCGGCGTACGGAGGCGCGTCGGCGGCGGCTGGTGGCGGCGGCCAGGTCGAGCCTGCGGTCCACGGTGATGGGGTGGTGGATGGTCGTCACGAGCGGGGCCCCGAGGTCGCCGAGCAGCCCGTAGCCGAGGGTCTGGTTGTCGTGGACGACGTCGAACTCGCCGCGCCGGGAGAGGAGATGGCGGCGGGCGCGCAGGCTGAAGGTGAGCGGCTCGGGGAAGCCGCCGGTCCACATGGTGGCGACCTCGGCGAAGTCGATCCAGTCCCGGTACTCGCCGCGCTTCGGCGTACGGAAGGGGTCGGGCTGCCGGTAGAGGTCGAGGCTGGGCAGCTCGGTGAGCGGGACGCCCTCGTCGAGCACCGGGTAGGGCTGCGCGCCGATCACTTCGACGCTGTGGCCGAGCCGCGCGAGCTCCCGCCCGAGGTGGCGGACGTACACGCCCTGGCCGCCGCAGAACGGATTGCCCTTGTACGTGAGGAGTGCGATGCGCAACGGCCGGTCACCGGCCCCGGCGGAGCCGCCTTCGCCCGTGCGGGGGCCCGTTTCTATGGCCTCAGCGGTCACACTCGGCCCCCTTCTGACTGCGTGTTCGCCGGAGCGTAACCGGTCGCGCTAATCTAGAACAAGTTTCAGACTTGATCGTTCAACGTGCATCGAATCTACCGGCAGGTAGCGTCGGTGTGACGGCCGGATCAGGTGATTCGCGCCACGACGGACGTCCTGGCATGCTGTGCGCGCCCGGGGCGCCCGCTCGTCCGCCCGGATGCCGAGGAACAAGGCCATGGATCATGGATCATGGATCATGGATGGTGACAGCATGACCGCGGACGCCAGACCGGCAGCGCCCACGCCGACCGAAAGCGCGACGCCCGCATCGGCCGAGCGCGGGGCATCCCTGTCGGCGTCGACCGACCGCACGGCGCCTCCGTTGACCGAGCGGCAGGAGGCCCGTCGCCGCCGCATCCTGCACGCCAGCGCCCAGCTCGCCAGCCGGGGCGGGTTCGAGGCGGTGCAGATGCGCGAGGTGGCGGAGGCGGCCGGGGTGGCGCTCGGCACGCTCTACCGCTACTTCCCCTCCAAGATCCATCTGCTGGTCGCCACCATGCAGGACCAGCTCCAGCACATGCACACCACACTCCGCAAGCGCCCCCCGGCCGGCGACGACGCGGCCCAGCGGGTCGCGGAGACCCTGATGCGGGCCTTCCGCGCCCTCCAGCGCGAACCGCACCTCGCGGACGCGATGGTCCGCGCGCTCACCTTCGCGGACCGCAGCGTGAGCCCCGAGGTGGACACGGTCTCCCGCCTCACCACGGCGATCATCCTGGACGCGATGGGCCTGGAGCGCCCGACGCCGGAACAGCTCTCCGCGGTCCGCGTGATCGAGCACACCTGGCACTCGGCGCTGATCACCTGGCTGTCGGGCCGGGCCTCGATCGCTCAGGTGAAGATCGACATCGAGACGGTCTGCCGCCTGATCGACCTGACGGCGGAACCGGGCTGACCTCGCGACGCCTCACGGGGTTTCGCGGGGTGTCGTCGCGGCCTCGTCGGGGAAGCACCGCTCGGTCCCGTCCGACGCGAGCGTGACACAGACACGGAGGGCCGCCGGGTCGTCGGTGGCGACCATCGGCGTATGGAGCCGCAGCCCCGTCGCGTACTTGTCCGGCACCGTGAGCCTCTGCGGCTCCCCGCCCCCCGCGGAAACGGTCACGGAGTCCCCGATGCGCTGCCCCCAGACCCGGGCCCATCCCGCGCCGCACCCCTCCTCGTGCCGCAGATCGATCCGGATGCCCGGTCGGGGCCGATGGGTACTGACGGTGTCGGGGTGCATCCCGCAGCGGGTGGCGATGACGTCGCGCCCCGCGCAGCCGGGGCCGTGGCAGGCGAACTCGGGCTCCTGGGGCGGGATGTTCTCGGGCTCTTTGACATGGGCGGTGATCAGCACCGTCGTACCGAGCAGCGCGACGAGGACGGCGGCGGCCCGGGCGTAGGGGCTCCTGGGGCCCCAGGGGCTGCGGGGAGGGGTGGAGGCCGAAGCAGCACCGGAATCCGGTCCCGGCACTGGAACGTGGGGGACACGAACGGATTCAGGAGCGGGGGCAGGGGTGGCGACGGGGTCGGAGGCAGGACCAGGGGCATGGGCGGAGGCGAGGCCGGGGCCAGGACCGGAGGCACGGTCGGAGACGGGGACCGCACCCCCCGATGCCCGGCTCTTCGACTCTTCCGCGAGATCCCACAGGGCAAGGCAGTGGGCGGGGGCCTCGCCCGCCACCCGGCACAAGGCGACGACGGCTTCCCGGGGCGGACGGGACTTCCCGTTGAGGTAACGCTCCCAGGAGGACTTGCTGTACGAGGTCTCGGCGGCCAGCGCCTTGAGCGAGAGGCCGCTCCGCGCCCGGAGGCCGCGCAGGGCTTCGGCGCAGCGGCTCTCCTCGACGGTGACGGCCCGTTCACCGGGCAGCGGGCGCCCCTCTCCGGACAACGGACTCATCCCCTGAGGACCTTCCAGGTGTCGGGCCCGACCAGGCCGTCGTCCTCGATCCCGGCGGCGGCCTGGAGCCGCTTGACGGCCCGCTCGGTGTTCGGTCCGTAGACCCCGTCGACGGCACCCGGGTCCAGACCCGCCGCGCGCAGCAGGCACTGGGCCTCGACGACGTCCCAGCTCGTCGTGTTCTGCGCCAGGACGGTCTCGTGGGTGGCACTGTGCCCCGCGTAGGTCAGCCCGTCGTGCTGCTGGATCCGGCAGGGATAGGCGGTTTCCCGCCCCCAGACGTACGGGCCGTCGTGGGCGCTGGTGAGCGGACTGCGCGGGGACGCCCCTTCTCCTTGCCAGGGCGCGGCGAACAACAGCCCACCCGTCACGGCCATACCGGCGCCCAGGAACACGGCAGCGGGCCACAGCCACTTCGGCCGGCCCGGCTGCCCGGGGGCAGGCGGGTCCCCCTCGGCCTCGGGAGGCGCCCCGCGCCGACCTGCCTTCGGGGCGTCCACGGCGCTCGCGGGCTCCGCCGGCTCTCCCAGGACCACCCCGGAGGCAGCACCCTCCGCGTTCCCCGCCTCCTCCGTCTTCTCCGTCGGGGCGACTGCGCGCTGCCCCCGGCTCTGCCGTGCGGCGGCGTCGGCGACGTCACGCAGGGCGAGCAGGCGGACCGGGTCGCACCCAGCCACCGAGCAGAGGGCTTCGACCGCATCGGCCGAGGGGATGGTGCGGCCGTTCAGATACCGCTCCCAGGAGGACTTGCTGTAGGCGGTCTTCCGCGCCAGTGCTTCCAGGGTCAGACCACTGCGGCTTCTGGCCCTGCGCAGTTCCGCCACCAGCTCGGCAGCCTGCTCGTTCAAGGACTCGGGCAACTCCCGCCGACGCGGCATGACTTTCCCCCCTTGCCAGATGCGGTCAGCTCACTGGCAACCACTCGGACGACGGCCTCAGGATATTCCACCGTCACGCCTCAACGGGCAGAAGAAACCTGACAATTGGCCTTTTACCCGATTACTCATGGTCGGGTGCCGCTATCCGCTCTCCCCTTCCCTCACCCCCCGGGGCGTCCCGTCGCAGCCTCACGGGACACGACGAAGCAGCAGGTCAGAGGCGTCGGCGTCCCGCGTATTCCCACCCGGCCGATTCTCGTGGACGGCGACCGACGGGGCGGGCAAGGTCATGGGGCAGCGGGGCGACAGCGTCACGACAAGTCGCCCAACAGCCCGAGAAGAACGGGGACTTCCTCATGACCGGTCAGACCTTCCGCACACACTTCGCCACCCGGCTCGCGCCGGCAGCCCTGGCGGTCGTGGTGCTCGGCGGAGGCGTGTCCGTGGCCTCCGTCCAGCCCGCCGACGCGGCACCGTCGGTCGCCGCCAAGGCCAAGGGCAAGAACAAGTCACCGAAGACCTACCTCAAGTTCGTCAAGAACAAGAAGAGCCCGACCAACTCCAAGCTCCACCTGATGCAGATCCGCAAGGGCAAGGACAAGTCCCTCGTCAGCTGGCGCGCCGGCTCAGGCAACGGCTCCAAGGACGCCTGCAAGTCGAACGCCGGCTGGCTGCCCAACGGCTCCTACAAGATCGAGTTCCGCAAGAAGAACTTCAACGGGAGCGCGATCAAGGGCTACGTCATCAAGCTCACCGACAAGAAGTGCAGCAAGGGGACAAAGCGCACCGAGCTGTTCATCCACAGCGAGATGAAGAGCAACGGCAAGCAGGGCCCCAAGAAGGGCAAGGACTCCCCGTGGCGCTGGGAGGGCAACCACGACTACAAGTCCGCGGGCTGCATCAAGCTGAAGCCCGCGCACATCAAGACCCTGTTCAACAGGGCCACGGCGAACGGCTGGCCCAAGACCCTGAAGGTCGGCTGACCACTCCCCCCTGACTGACCACCCCGGCACCCCGCCCCCTCCTCTCCTCAGCGGAACCACCACTTCACGGGAGCAGGATCAGGGCCGGGGTGCCGGCGTTCGCCGGACACGTGAGAGAGGATCGACAGCGACTTGGTCGATCAAGTGTTCAAGGGGCAAGTGTGGTTGACGCAGCGCAGACGTTCGAGCTCTTCCGGTTCGCGGACACGACCCAGAGCGTCGCTGTTGAAGTGAGCTGTGGTGCGCCTCTGACGGTGGACGAGAAGCGTTACTACCCGGCCGAGATCGTCGTGACGAGCGACTTCGTCAGCGGGCGGGTCGGCCTCCAGGTGTCGCTTGAGGACCTGGACGAATGGGAGCGCTGTCTCGATGCTCTCCAGTCCGAGCAGGGGGCCGAATGGCCGGCCGGTGGCCGCAGCGCGTGGGTGGACGTGGTTCCCGATGACCCGGTGGAAGTATCAGTGCACGACTCGCCGTCGACGCAGGTCTCCGTGCGCGTACCGGTCGACGTCACACCGGCATGGCTGGAGGACAACCGGCGGAGGTTGGATCACGTACGGGCCGCAGTGACAACGCCCTCATGAGACTTCCCGGGCCCGCCCGCCGAATAGGGAACTACGTCCGCTCATGCACATCACGAGCATCCGCAGAACACCCGGCAGGAGCGACGTTGAATTCGGAGGCGGAGATCACTCCTCCGGCGGAAAAACCACCTCCCCCGACCCCGCAAGCGTCAGCGTGATCGCCTCCACCGGGCAGCCCTCCGCCGCCGCCAGGACCTGTTCGGCCGCGTCGCGGTCCTCGTCCGTCGGGTGGGACTGGCGGGCGGTGTCCAGGTGGAAGGCGTTTGGGGCGTGGTTGACGCACATGCCGGAGCCGATGCAGACGGACCGGTCCACCTCCACGTGCCAGCGGTCGCCCATTCACGCCTCCCGGTAGTCGGCGGGGAGGTGGATCATCTTGTGCTCGAAGAACTCGCCGTAGCCCTCGGGGCCGAATTCGCGGCCCAGGCCCGAGTTCTTGTAGCCGCCGAACGGGCCCAGCATGTCGAGGCTGAAGGTGTTCACGCTGTACGTGCCGGTGCGGACCTGGCGGGCGATGTCGATGCCGCGTTCCGTGTCGGCCGTCCAGACGCTGCCGCTGAGGCCGTACGGGGAGTCGTCGGCGATGCGGACGGCCTCGGCCTCGTCGCCGTACGGGATCAGGCAGACGACCGGGCCGAAGATCTCCTCGCGGGCGATGCGCATGGAATTGTCGACCGAGCCGAAGAGTGTGGGTTCCACGTACCAGCCGCGTTCCTGGGAGGCGGGGCGGCTGCCGCCCGTGAGGATCTTGGCGCCCTCCTCCTGGCCCAGGCGGATGTAGTCCAGGGAGCGTTGTTGCTGGCGGCGGGCCACCAGGGGGCCGAGTTCCGTGGTGGGGTCCAGGGGGTCGCCCACGCGGAGCGCGCCCGCCGCTGCCGCGAACGCCTCCGCCACCTCGTCGTAACGGGAGCGCGGGGCAAGGATGCGCGTCTGGGCCACGCACGCCTGGCCGTTGATCATCCAGGCGAAGGGGACGATGCCCGCGACCGCCGCGTCCAGATCCGCGTCGGGAAGGATCACCGCGGCCGACTTGCCGCCCAGTTCGAGGGTGACCCGGCTGAGGTTGCGGGAGGCGACCTCCATCACGCGGCGGCCCGCGGCGACCGAGCCGGTGAAGGAGACCTTGTCCACGTCCCGGTGGCCCACCAGGTACTCGCTGACCTCCCGGTCCGCCGGGAGGATGGAGAGGACGCCCTCCGGCAGGCCCGCCTCCGCCGCTGTCTCCGCCAGGAGGTAGGCGTCCAGGGGGGTTTCCGGTGAGACCTTCAGGACCGCCGTGCAGCCTGCCAGGAGCGCTGGGGCCAGTTTCGCGGCGGCCGTGAACTGGGGGACGTTCCACGGTACGACCGCGGCGACCACACCGACCGGTTCGCGGCGGACCAGGAGCGGGCCGAGGACGCCGTCGCGCCGTTCCTCGTAGGGGAAGGCGCGCGCCACCGTGATCGCCGAGTCCCAGACCATCATCGCCGCCAGCGCCTGCACCATGACGCTCGCACTGTACGGGGTGCCGTTCTGCGCGCTGATCAGCCGCGCGAACTCCTCGTGGCGTACGGCGAAGGCGTCCTTGATCCGCGTGATCACCGCGATCCGCTCGTCCAGCGGCATCCGCGGCCAGGGGCCCTCGTCGAAGGCTCGGCGCGCGGCGGCGACGGCCCGGTCGACGTCGGCCTCGGAGGCGTGCGGCACGCGGCCGATGACCTGTTCGGTGTGCGGGGAGATCACCTCGATGACCTCGCTGCCGAGCGGATCGGTGAACTTCCCGCCGATGAACAGTTGTCCGTGCTCCACAAGCTCGGTCATGGCTGCTGCCTCCCGCCGCCCGGCGCCACTGACTGACCAGTCGTCAGAACTGATACCAGTTCCTGTTCCAGGAGTCCACGGATCGGACCGCACCGGCCCGCACAGGGCCGCCCCGCACGCGAAGGATTTGGTAGACCAGGGCTACCACTGGAACGAGTTCTCGTTACAGTGGAGGCCGAAGCGGAGATGGGGAGCCCATGACTCAGGTGACCGACCACGGCGGAGGCGTCCACAGCATCCAGGTACCCATCCCGGACAATCCCCTCGGCCACACCCTGGTCCACCTCGTCGACACCGACCGGGGGCCCGTCCTCATCGACACCGGCTGGGACGACCCGGCCTCCTGGGACACGCTCGTGGCCGGGCTCGCCGCCCTCGGCACCGCCGTCACCGACGTCCACGGCGTCGTCATCACCCACCACCACCCCGACCACCACGGCCTCTCCGGGCGGGTCCGCGAGGCGTCCGGGGCCTGGATCGCGATGCACGAGGCCGATACCGCGATCGTCCGGCGCACCCGGGACTCCGAGCCCGGCACCTGGCTCGACTACCTCACCCGCAAGCTCGCCGCCGTCGGTGCGCCCGAGGAACACCTCGCCCCGCTGCGCGCCGCCCGCGGCGCGGGGCGGCTGCGGACCCTGCCCGGGCTGCGCGCCGCCCTGCCCGACCGAGACATCGCGCCCGGCGAACTGATCGGCCTCGCCGGCCGCCGGCTGCGGGCCGTCTGGACCCCCGGCCACACCCCGGGCCATGTCTGCCTCCATCTGGAGGAGCGGCATCCGGCGAATCTGCCGGGGCACGGGCGGTTGTTCTCCGGAGATCACCTGCTGCCGGGGATCAGCCCGCACATCGGGTTGTACGAGGACCCCGACGACACCGCCGTCACCGATCCGCTCGGGGACTACCTGGCCTCGCTGGAACGGATCGGGCGGCTCGGGGTGGCCGAGGTGCTGCCCGCCCACCAGCACGCGTTCACCGACGCGGGCGGGCGGGTGCGGGAGCTGCTCGACCATCACGAGGAGCGGCTGACCGGGCTCCTCGCGCTCCTCGCCACGCCGCTCACCCCGTGGCAGCTCGCCGAGCGGATGGAGTGGAACCGGCCGTGGGAGCAGATCCCGCACGGTTCGCGGTCGATCGCCGTGTCGGAGGCCGAGTCCCATCTGCGGCGGCTGGTGAAGCTCGGGCGCGCGGAGGCCGTACCGGGCGGGCCCCCGACGACGTACATCGCCGCGTGAGCCCGCCGCGGATCGCCGGGTGAGCGCGCCGTACATCGCCGGGCGAGCCCGCCGTGAACCCGCCGTGAGCCCGCCGGGGCCGGTGCCCCGGTCTCGTACGTCCGTGGGTTCCCGATGCCGTACACGGTCCGCCACCCCCAGGTCCACGTGGTACGGACCGGTAGAGTGAGCGGGTCGTCATCATGCCCGTACAGGGGTGGGCCGGTGCGAATCCGGCGCTGGACCCCAGCCGTGAACCGTCCGCCCGACGGCAGCCGGACCGCCCTGTCCGCGGAGCGTGAGCGGCTCGGGCAGGTCGGCACTTCGACGACCGGCCCTCGGGCCACCGGAACCCCGGTGGCCGGCACCGTCGAGGCATACGGGGCCGGAGCCCGGTGCCCTCGTGCGCCCGGGGACTCCGGCCCTCGCAGGAGAGGCCCAGCCCGCCATGACCGTACGCCGCAGCGCAGCCGCGCTCGCGACCACCGCCGTGCTCCTGGGCGCGGCCGCGCCCGTAGCGGTCGCCGCACCGAGCCCCTCCCCGTCGGCCGAGCTGCCGCCGGGGCTCTACGGCACCACCGACCCGACGTACGACGGGGTCTGGCGGCAGTCGCTGGCCTTCCTCGCGCAGAAGATCGAGTACGTCACGCCGTCGACGCGGGCGGTGGACTGGCTGGTGGGGCAGCAGTGCGACAGCGGGGCGTTCACCTCGTACCGGGACGCCTCCGAGCCCTGCGACGCCTCGACGGTGATGGACACCAACGCCACCGCCGCCGCCGTCCAGGCCCTCGTCGAGCTCAACCAGCACCGCGACGCCGCGAACAACGGCGCCGACTGGCTGAAGTCCGTCCAGAACGAGGACGGCGGCTGGGGCTACAACCCCGGCAGCCCGAGCGACGCGAACTCCACCGGTGTCGTGATCGGCGCCCTCGCCCGGGCCGGCGTGCCGATCAACGAGCTCACCACCGCCGACGGCAGCACCCCGTACACCGCGCTCCAGGCCCTCGCCATCCCGTGCGGGGAGAAGGACGGCGGCGCGTTCGCCTACCAGCCGGGCAAGAAGGGCGAGCTCGTCGCCAACCTGGACTCCTCGGCGGCCGCCGTGCTCGGTCTGCTGGGCCGGGGCATGGCCATCGGGAACGCCAACGCGGTGAAGGACCCCGTCTGCACGAAGGGCGACGACCTCAGCCCGGAGCAGAGCGCGCAGAACGGCGCTTCCTTCCTCGCGGACACCCTGGAGAAGTCGCCGTATCTGGAGCAGCCCCCGATGCCGGGCGCCGAGGACAGCGCGCCGCAGCCCGACTTCGGCAACACCGCCGACGCCGTCGTCGCGCTCTCCGCCTCCGGGCACAAGGACAAGGCCGAGGCCTCCGTCAGCTGGCTGGCCAAGAACTCCAAGACCTGGGCGCAGCAGGGCGGTCCGGCCGCCACAGCCCAGTTGATCTTCGCCGCGCACGCGACCGGCGCGGACGCCCGCAGCTTCGGCGGCGTCGACCTCGTCAAGCAGCTCAACGCGACCGGCCCCGCCCCGGCCGCCACCGCCACGCCCGCACCGACGCGGACCGGTACCCAGCCCACCAGCGGCACCAGCAGCGACGACAGCGGGCTCGGGCTGTGGTGGCTGATCGGCATCGGACTGCTCGTCGGCACGGGCATCGGCTTCCTGCTCAGCATGCGCCGGAAGAAGCAGCAGCCGTGACGAGGCGCACACCGGCCCTGGCACATCTGCGGGCCCCCGTCGTCGCACTGCGGGCCCCCGTCGTCGCTCTGCTGACCGCGCTGGTCGCCGCCTCCGCCGTCCTGCTGGGGGCGGGCAGCGCCGAGGCCGCCGGGTACCGCTACTGGTCCTTCTGGGAGGGCAACGGCAAGAACTGGGAGTACGCCACCCAGGGCCCGGCCGTCCTGCGCCCGGACGACGGTACGGTCCAGGGCTTCCGGTTCGCCGTGAGCGAGGACTCCGGCGACGCGGACCAGCCGCGCCGCGCCCCCGACTTCGGGGCGATCTGCGCGGACACCCCGGCGGAGGACGGCTCCAAGCGGATCGCCCTGGTGATCGACCCGGGCACCGCTGCCGACGCCCCGGACGGCGAGAAGCCGCCCGCGTTGCGCACGGCGTGCGCGCAGGTCGCGCCGGACGCCAGCAGCGCGGACGCGCTCGCCGCGGTGGCGAAGCCGCTGCGGTACGACAGCAGCGCCATGCTCTGCGCGATCTCCGGCTACCCCAAGTCGGGCTGCGGCGAGCAGGTGTCGGGGGACGGGAGCGGGAAGTCGTCCGGACCCTCCAGGACGGCCGAAGAGGCGGAAGGCGCTGACGAGGGAGGTGACGGGGGTGGCGGAGGTCCCTCCGTCGGGCTCCTCGTCGGCATCGGCGCCGTCCTGCTGCTCGGCATCGCCGCCGTCATCCAGGCCCGCCGCCGCCGGTGACCGCCGCCCCGGCCCCCGCCCGGCTGCTCCGCCGCGCTCTGCGCGCGCCGCAGGCCGACCGCGGCAACGCGCTGCCCGCCGGGGCGTGGTGGCTCTGGGCCCTGGGGCTCGCCACCGCCGCGTCCCGGACGACGAACCCGCTGTTGCTCGGGCTTCTGGTGGGCGTGGCGGGGTACGTGGTCGCGGCCCGGCGGACGGACGCCCCGTGGGCCCGTTCCTACGGGGCGTTCGTCAAGCTCGGGCTGTTCGTCGTAGCGCTGCGCGTGGTGTTCTCCGTCTTCCTCGGGTCGCCGATCCCCGGTTCGCACACGGTGTTCGTTCTCCCCGAACTTCCGTTGCCCGACTGGGCGCAGGGGGTGCGGATCGGCGGCCGGGTCACGGCGGAACAGCTGGTGTTCGCCCTGTACGACGGGATGAAGCTGGCCACGCTGCTGATCTGTGTCGGCGCGGCGAACGCGCTGGCCAACCCGGCCCGGCTGCTGAAGTCGCTGCCCGGTGCGCTGTACGAGGTGGGGGTCGCCGTCGTGGTGGCGATGACGTTCGCGCCGAACATGGTGGCCGACGTGGTCCGGCTGCGCACCGCGCGGCGGCTGCGGGGCCGTCCGACCGGTGGGGTGCGGGCGGTGGCGCAGATCGGGCTGCCGGTGCTGGAGGGGGCGCTGGAGCGGTCCGTGGCGCTGGCCGCGTCGATGGACGCGCGCGGCTACGGGCGCACCGCCCAGGTCCCGGCGGCCGTCCGGCACACCACGAACGTCCTCACGCTGGGCGGGCTGCTCGGGGTGTGCGCGGGAACGTACGGGCTGCTGGCCGCTCAGGGGGCGGTGTACGGGCTGCCGCTGCTGCTGGCCGGTCTGGTCACGGCGCTTGCGGGGCTGCGGCTCGGCGGCCGTCGCTCGGTGCGGACCCGCTACCGGCCGGACCGGTGGGGGGTACGGGCCTGGCTGGTGGCGTGCTCGGGTGCGGCGGTCGCGGCGGTGATGATCTGGGCGGGCGCGGCCGATCCGGACGCGCTGCGCCCCGGTGTCGTACCACTGACCGCGCCGGTGCTGCCGCTGTGGCCCGCGGCGGCCGCGCTGATCGGGCTGCTGCCCGCGCTGGTCGCGCCCGTACCGCCGTCGTCGTCATCCCCCGGGGCAGGGAAACAGGCACATCGCAGCAAGGAGCTGGCGTGATCAGGTTCGAGCGGGTCTCCGTGCGGTACGAGGGCACGGAGCGGCCCACGCTGTCCGGCGTCGACCTCACGGTCCCCGAGGGCGAACTCGTGCTGCTCGTCGGCCCTTCGGGGGTCGGCAAGTCGACTTTGCTGGGGACGGTCTCGGGGCTCGTCCCGCACTTCACGGGCGGGCTGCTGTCGGGCCGGGTCATGGTGGGCGGGCGCGACACCCGTACGCACAAGCCGCGTGAACTGGCCGATCTGGTCGGCACGGTGGGGCAGGACCCGCTCGCGCACTTCGTCACGGACACCGTCGAGGACGAGCTCGCGTACGGCATGGAGTCGCTGGGTCTGGCCCCCGACGTGATGCGCCGCCGGGTCGAGGAGACGCTCGACCTGCTGGGCCTGGCCGAGCTGCGCGACCGGCCGATCGCGACCCTGTCGGGTGGCCAGCAGCAGCGCGTGGCGATCGGCTCGGTGCTCACTCCGCACCCGAAGGTGCTGGTGCTCGACGAGCCGACCTCGGCGCTGGACCCGGGGGCGGCCGAGGAGGTCCTCGCGGTGCTCCAGCGGCTGGTCCACGACCTGGGCACGACCGTGCTGATGGCCGAGCACCGGCTGGAGCGGGTGGTGCAGTACGCGGACCAGGTCATCCTGCTGCCCGCGCCGGGCGTCGCCCCCGTCACGGGGCCGCCCGCCGAGATCATGAGGGTGTCGCCGGTCCGGCCGCCGGTGGCCGAACTGGGGCTGCTGGCGGGCTGGGACCCGCTGCCCCTGTCGGTACGGGACGCGCGGCGCGGGGCGGGTGCGCTGCGGGCCCGGCTGGCGGACGCGGCCGTGCCCGCGCGTACGGCGGCCGCACCGGTGCCGGAGCCTGCGCGGCCGGTCGCTCCGGA
>NZ_NWVL01000076.1 GCF_002382885.1 Streptomyces sp. WZ.A104 | reverse complement strand
AGCGCGGCTCCGGCCGCTGAACCGGCCAGCGCCGTGGTGCCCGCGGCGTTCCCGGCGGCAGGGCGTTCACCAGCGGCGACACCGCCGCGCGGCGTGACGGCCGGGGCCTCCTCCTTCGGCGCCGGAGCCGGGCGGTCGCCCGCCGCGACACCGCCGCGCGGGGTCACCGACGGGCGGGCCTCCTTCGGGGCGTCCGACGGCCGCGCCTCCTTGGGGGCTTCGGCCACCGGAGCTGCCTCGGCGGGTGCCGACGGCTTCGGGGAGGCGTCGGCGAAGGCGGCGGTGGACGGGATCAGCACCGCACCGGCCGCGGCGGCGGCGAGGACGGCGGTACGCAGGGTGAAGCGTGAGGTCGAAGCGGTCATACGGATGGCTCCATTCCGGACTCGGCCCATGACGGACCCGGTGCCGGTTCGCACCGGGTACGGGGCATGCCGCCAGGCTGTCGCGGAGTTATGAAGAAGCTGTCAGAGCGCTGTGGTCATCCCATCAAGGGCCGGGACCGGCCCCGCTCGACCTGACAGGGCCCGGTTCCTCCTGCCCGGGCCGCGCCGACACGGGCAGCCGCAGGGTGAACGTCGACCCGCCGCCCTCGGTGCTCGTCGCCTCCGCCGTACCGCCGTGGGCCTCGGCCAGTTTCCGGACGATCGCGAGGCCGAGGCCGCTGCCCCCCGTACGGCGGTTACGGGACTTCTCGGCGCGCCAGAAGCGGTCGAAGACGTGCGGCAGGTCCTCGGCGGGAATCCCGGAACCGGTGTCCGCCACCTCGACGACCACCGCCGCCCCGCCGCCCTCCGCGGGCTCCGGGGCGTACGCGCGCAGCGTCACCCGGCCGCCCTCCCCGGTGTGCCGTACGGCGTTGGAGACCAGGTTGCCCACCGCCTGCCGGAGCCTGACCGGGTCCGCGAGAAGGGCGGGCCCCGGGGTGGCGGTGGTGACCGCGAGCGTGACGTTCGCGTGCTCGGCCCGGGCCTGGTGGGCGGCGGCGACCTGACTCAGCAACTCCCCGGCCCTGACCGGTTCGCGGCGCAGGCGCAGGGCCCCGGCGTCGGCCTCGGCCAGGTCCTGGAGGTCGTCGATGATGTGCTGGAGCTGCACCGCCTCCTCCAGCAACGAGTCGACGAACGCCGGATCAGGATCGGCGAGTCCGTCCTGGGCCGCCTCCAGCCAGCCCCGGATGTTGCTCAGCGGAGTGCGCAGCTCATGGGCGACATCGCTCACCATGGCCTTGCGCTGCTCCTCCAGCCGCGCCCGGTGCGCGGACATGTCGTTGAACACGGTGGCCAGCCGGCCTACCTCGTCGTCCGTCGAGACCGGTACGGAAGCGGGCTGTTCGCCGTCGCGCATACGCTGCGCGGCGCCGGTCAGCGCGTGCAGCGGGCGCACCAGACGGGCGCCCGCGAGCACGGACGCACCCACGGTCAGGGCCAGCACCAGCGCCGCGGCGCCCGCGATCCTGGCGGTGTTGGCGGGGGAGAGGTCGAAACCGGGCAGCGTCGCGCCGCCCTCGTCACCGATGAACAGCAGGGCGGGGGAGGCCACGTACGAGCTGAGCTGTTCGCTGCGGGCCGTCCCCACGCAGGACGCGATGGCCCGGTCGTCCTCCCCGGTGCGCCCGTCCGGCACGACGGACGGCACGGCCTCCTTCGGGCGAGCGTCGCCCGGGTCGCTGGGGCCGGACAGGCCAGGTGCTCCGGACGCCACCGGCCGGGGCTCGACCGGCCCCGCCTCCTCGGCCGGATCGCCCCAGGACAGGTCGTTGTTCAGCCGCACACCGCCGCGGCCCTGTCGCTCCAGACAGGCGTCGGCCAGCTCGGTGAGGGCGTCGAGCGCCTTGCGTTCCGAACGCGTGGGCTCCTCCAGGGCCGCGAGGTCGCAGCGGGTGCCCAGGGCCCGTTCGGGGTCGTTGCCCACGACCTGCACCCGGGGGCGGCCGCTCGGGCCGACGACCACGTCCGAGGCGATCCCCGCCCGGTTCAGGCACTCCACCTTCCCGTCGGCGGTCCGCCGCAACGCCGTGCGCTCGGCCCCCGACAACCGGAACGGGCCGACCGCCCGCGGGTCGATCCGGTCGGCGGCCGCGCCCTGCCGGTCGGTGCTCCGGGCGGCCAGGACGGTGTCCACGGACAACGGGTCGACCACGGCCGAGGCCTCCGGCGGCAGCGCCGGAGCGCCCGGGTCGGCGGCGGAGTCGGCGAGCGGCTGCCGGGACCGGGTGGTCAGGGCGACCCGGCGGCCCGACTCCCGGGCCAGCTCCCGCACCGTCGCCTCCACCCCGTCCCAGGTCGGATTGCGGGCCGCGTACCCGAGCAGGGTGTCGTAGATCCGGGCGTCCGCGGTGAGGTTCTGCCCCTGCTCCTGCTTGATCGCGCCCGAGGTCGTCTGCACGGCGATCCAGGCGGTCGCCGCCACCGAACACACCGCCACCAGCACGGACACCGCGAGCAGCCGCCCCAGCAGACTCCGCCGCAACGGCAGCCGGGCCCGGCCACGGCCCTCCCGCACCCGGTCTCCGCCCCCGCTCGGTCCGCCGTCCGGGCCGCCCCGGCGGCCTTCCCGCGCCCGACGAACTCCCCGCGCCCTACGCACGCCGGGCGGCCCTCGCCGGGTCGGTCAGTTTGTAGCCGACGCCGAAGACGGTGAGCAGCCGTTCCGGCCGGCGCGGGGCCCGCTCGATCTTCTTCCGCAGGTTCATGACGTGCACATCGACCGTCCGGTCGCTGATGTAGCGGTCGAACCCGTGCAGTTCCTCCAGCAGCCGCTGACGGCTGAACACCCGGTCCGGGCCCGCCGCCAGCGCCGTCAGGATCCGGAACTCGCCGCGGGTGCACTCCACCGGGTCCCCGTCCACCGACACCTCGTGCCGCTCCGGGTCGACCACCAGGGAACCCACCCGCAGGACGGGGTCCTCGGTGGCCGGCCCGGGTGGCGCTGTCCGCCGTGCCCGGCGCAACAGCGTGCGGACCCGGGCCATCAGTTCGCGCGGGCTGTACGGCTTGGTGATGTAGTCGTCGGCGCCGAGATCCAGACCGAGCAGCAGATCGTCCTCGGTCGAACGGGCGGTCAGCATCAGCACGGGCAGCTCCCGGCCCTCCGCCCGCAGCACCCGCACCACGTCCAGGCCGTCGGCCCGGGGCATCATCACATCGAGAACCAGCAGGTCCGGCTCCTGCTGCCGGACGGCGTCGAGCGCGGCGAGGCCGTCGCCCACGATCCGTACGGCGTGTCCTTCCCGTTCCAGATAGCGGCGTACGAGTTCGGCCTGCTTCTCGTCGTCCTCGGCGACTATGACGTCTGCGCACACGCCTCCGATCGTAGAGCGCGGCTAGAGTGCGAGGCAGGGGCGGGTTCCGGGAGCGCGGAAGCCGGGAAGGGAACCGGCGCGTTCACCTCCGCGAGGTGGGCGCACCGGCGGAAGGAGACGGGTTGAACAGCCTCGGCGGGGACGGCGGCGGATCGACGTACAACACGGTGTCGGGAGACGCCGTCGTCGTCGGACCCCTTCTGATGGCGCAGCGCATCGAGGGCATCCGGCTGCCGCCCGCGGCGCCCGACGCCCCGCCGCGTCAGGGCCCACCGCCCAGCCGGGTGTTCGTGAACCGGATCAAGGAACGCGCCGGTCTGCTGGACGCGGCGGTGGCTCTGGCCGCCGACCCGGAGCCGGGTGTGGTGCTGGTGATCGGCGTCGGAGGGGTCGGCAAGACCCAGCTCGTCGCCCAGTGCGTCGGACGCGAACTGAAGGAACTCTTCCCGGGCGGGCAGCTCTATGTCGACCTGGAGGATCTGCGCCGGGACGGGGTGGTCGATCTCGCCGCGGTCCTCGGCGGGTTCCTGCGCGCCCTCGGGGTGAACAACGACTACGTGCCCGGCGGACTCGCCGAACGTACCGCTCTCTTCCGCAGTGTCGCCGCCCGCAGCCGTCTGCTCGTGGTGGTGGACAACGTGCAGCACGCGCCGGAGGCCCGCGCCCTCGTACCGCCGCAGGGTCTGCTCGTGGTCACCGGACGCCGGGCCCTGCCGTCGCTGCTGATGGACGGGGCCGTACTGATCGACGTCGCCCCGCTCGACGAGGCGGCGGGCACGGAACTGGTACGCCGCTGGCATGCCGGTGCGGACGAGGAGACGGCCGCCGACGTCGTACGGCTGTGCGCGGGGCACCCCCTGGCGCTGCGGGCCGCGGTGGAGTGGCTGGCGGCGCGGCCCCATCTGACGCTGGACGACGTGGTGCGTGATCTGACGGCCGGACGGTACGGAACGGGCGAAGGCGGAGACGGGGTACGTGGGGCAGCGGGGGCGGCCATGGGCGTGGGCGAGGGGTCTCGGGAAGACCGTGTGAGCGAGGGAACCGGGGAGGGCGGCGTGGGCGAGGCGGTCGACGCAGTGCTGGATTCCGTGGTCGCCGAGGTGTCCGGACACACCCGGCACGTCTACGACCTCTTCGGGGTGCTGCCCGGCACGACGGCCACGGCGCATCTGCTGCGGGCCGTGGGCGCGGCCCGGGTCGACGAGGCGCTCGGCGAGCTGGTCTCGTCCCGGCTCGCGGTCCTGGTGGAGTCGTCCGACCGGCCCGGGCGCTACCGCCTGCACGATGTGGTGCGGGCCCACGCCCGGCTGCGTGCGCGGGCCCTGCCGCAGGAGCGGCGGCGGGACGTCCTGCGGCTCGCCGTGGACTTCTACGCCGACGCGGCCGCCCATGCCGACGCACTGGTGCTGGGCGACCGGTTCAGGATTCAGCCGCCGCCGGTCCGGCCGCTGTCCGAACTCGCCGCGCAAGGGGCGCTGTTCACGGGCCGGGCGGAAGCACTGGAGTGGCTGGACGCGGAACGCGTCAATCTCCAGGCCGTCATCCGCGCCGCCGCCGAGGAGGGGTGGCACGGGCAGGTGTGGCGGCTCTGCGAGTCGTTGTGGGCGCTCTACCACAGCCGCAAGCACCTCGCCGACTGCATCGCGACCGGCCGCCAGGGCATCGAGGCGGCCCAGCACGAGGCGCGCCCGGACGCGGAGGTCCGGATGCGCAACCAGGTGGCCCGCGCCGCGTACGAACTGGGCGATCTGGACGGCGCGGACGCCGAACTGGCCGCCGCCACGGAGCTGCTCGGCCTCGTCGGTGACCCCCGCCTGAGCGGTGTCGTGTGGGAGACCCGAGGCCTGATCGCCCTGGCCCGCGACCTGCCCGGGGAGGCCCGGGAGCTCTTCGGCCGGGCGCTGGCGGCGAACCGCGCGGTGCCTGACCCGCACGGCGTCGTCGTCCAGAGCTACAACGTCGGGCAGGCGCTGGTGGCCGGTGCGAGGTGGGCCGACGCCCTCGGCGTACTGGACGAGGCGGCCGACACCGCCCGGGACACCGGTGACGACCCCATGCTGCCGAGGATCGATCTGGTTCGCGCCCGTGCCCTCGCCGGACTCGGGGAGATGGCCCGGGCGGTGGCCGCGGCCGGTGCGGCGGCCGACGGGGCCGCGGCGCTGGGGCAGCTGGCCAAGCTCGACCAGGCCCTCGCCCTGCTCGCTTCGCTGGCCGAACAGGCCGAGGACGAGCCCTTGCGGGCCGCGTGCGAGGAGAGACTGCGGGCGTTGCGCCGGACGATGGGACTGAAGCCACCGGACGGCACGGGCTGACGCCCGGCAGCGGCCGGGGCGCACCGTGCGCCCCGGGCCGGGCCCCGCACCGGCGAACCCGCCCGCCCCCTTCTACCCCTTCCTCCCGTCCCCTCGGAGCTGCGTTGTCCTCGGTGCCGTCACTGCTGAGCCGCCCGTCCAGCTGGTTCCGCCGGTCCAGCCGGCCGGCCCCTTCCCGCTGGAACACCTGGGACCCGCCGCGGGCCGAGGTGCTCGGGGTGGCGCGGACGCTCACGTCCGCCACCCGGGTGGCGGACGTGATGCATCTGCTGCGCACCGAGGACGGCATCGAGAAGTTCTACACGGTCAATCCGGGATCGGCGTTCGCCGACGGCCTCGACGCCTATCTGTCCGGCCTCGGTGTCCACGTGCTGAGCTGGGAGGAGGCGACCCGGCGCTCCTTCGACCTGGCCGTCAGCTGTTCGGTGCACCCGACGATGCGCAGGCTCGACGCCCCGCTGATGGTGCTGCCGCACGGCGCCGGGTACAACCGGCTCGTCACCGAGTCGACCGGTGACTCCCGCGCCCCCGCCGGGCTGTCGCGGCGGGAGCTGATGTGGCGGGGGAAGGTCGTCCCGAAGGCGATCGGCGTCTCCCATCAGGCGCAGATCGACCGGCTCGCCGAGACCTGCCCCGAGGCCGCGCCGTACGCCCTGGCCGTCGGCGACTGGTGCTTCCAGCGCATCACCGCGAGCATGACGCACCGGGACCGCTATCGCTCACGGCTCGGCGCGGTCGACGGGCGGCGGCTGGTGGTCGTCCACTCCACCTGGAGCGAGCACTCCCTGCTCGGCCGCCATCCGGACCTGCCACTGCGTCTGGTCACCTCGCTCCCGGCCGACGAGTTCGCCGTCGCGGCCGTCTTCCACCCCAATGTGTGGGCCCGGCACACCCAGGCGGGCGTGCTGGAGCGGTTCGCGGCGGCGATGGACGCGGGGCTCATGATCATTCCTCCGCAGGAGGGCTGGCGCGCCGCGGTGGTGGCCAGCGACTGGGTGGTCGGCGACCACGGCAGTACGTCGTTCTACTCGGCCGCGGCCGACCGCGTCACGCTGCTCGCCGCCACCGGCCTCGACGAGCTCGACCCCTTGTCGCCCGCGGCCGCGTTCGGGAGGGGCGCGCCGCGGCTGGACCCCGAGGGGGACCTCCACGCACAACTGCTGGAGGCGGCCCGCCGCCACGACCCGGCGGTGCTGCGGCCCGTGGTGGACAGGCAGCTCGCTTCGATCGACACCTCCGGCGAGGTGACACGGGCCCGGATGTACGGCTTTCTCGCCGGGCGCGGGGTCCGGGTGCCCCAGGAAGCCCCGCAGCCGGTCCCCGTACCCGCTCCCGAGCCGGTGAGCCGTACGGCGCCCACGGCGTACGACGTGACGGGGGCGCACGCGGCGTGGGGCATCGTCGACGTGCGGCGGCGGCCCCTCGTCGCGGGGCACCACACGCAGGCACTCGGCTTCTACGCCGTCACCACGGAGGAGAACCACCCCCACTGGCCGCAGGCCGCGGAGGTGCTGGCCCGGACGGTCGCCGACGCAGAGGTGTCCGCGCTCGACTGGATCGCCGAAGCGGCCCTGCGCCACCAGAACCTCAATGTCCTGGTCGCGCGGCTGGACGAGACCCGCTGCCTCGTCCGGCTGCGCGGCGGGCGCCAGTTGGAGGCCCGTACCGAACGTGACTGGGGTGCCCGCAGGCCCCCGCTCGACCCGGTCCTGCTGGGGTCGGCCGTCAATCTCTGGCTCACCGACGGGGAGCGGACGAAGGACCTGACGGACGGGCTGACCCTGCGCACGGGGGAGTGGGAGATCCGGGTGGCCTTCACCTCGCCGAGGTAAGGCAACCAGGAACCGGTCAGAAATCGATCAGGAATCGATCGGGAATGAGTGCAATCGACCCCGGTGGTTCACAGAAGCTCCTTATAGTGGTCCCGCGTTGATCGTATGGTCGCAACGCGCGAAGCCGTCGCCACTGGAGTCCGTACGATGACGAACCCCTCGTCCGCCACGCCCGAGCCCCCGGCCGGTGGAGGCGGTGGCTGTCCCATGGGATCCGGCACGGGAGCCGTCCCGATCGGCGGGCCCGGCTTCCACGTCGAACCCCAGGAGCTCTACCGGTCCATGCGGCGCGAGCACGGACCCGTCGTCCCGGTGGAGCTGCCCGGCGGCTTCCCCGCCTGGCTCGTGATCGGCTACCGGGAACTCCACCAGGTCACCAGCGACGGGGACTTGTTCCCCCGGGACGTCTCCCTGTGGAACCAGTGGGAGAACATCCCCGCCGACTGGCCGCTGCTGCCCATGGTCGGCACGCCCATGCCCTCCATCTACTTCACCGCCGGGGCCGAGCACCGCCGCCACGTCGACATGGTCGTACCGGCACTCGAAGGCGCCGACCCCTTCGAGATCCGTCAGCACTGCGAGCAGTTGGCCGACCGGCTCATCGACGCCGTGTGCAGCCGCGGCACCGCCGACCTCGTCGCCGAGTTCGCCGAACCGCTCCCCGTCCTCGTCCTCGCCCGGCTCGTCGGGTTCCCCGACGACGAGGGCGCCGACATCGCGCGGGTGCTCAAGGACCTCGCCGACGGCGGGCCCGACGCCCAGAAGGCCCATCTGCGCTTCGGCGAGCACATGCAGCGGCTCGTCGCGGCGAAGCGGGCGCGGCCGGGCGACGACGTGACCTCCCGGATGCTCGCCCACCCGGGGCCGTTCACCGACGAGGAGTACGCGCTCGACCTGATGGCCATCACGGCCGCGGGCCATCTGACCACCGCCGACTGGATCAGCAACTCCACCCGGCTGATGCTCACCGAGGACCAGTTCGCCGATGCCCTGTCCGGTGGGCGGCACAGCGTCGCCGAGGCCATGAACGAGGTGCTCTGGGAGGACGGTCCGACCCAGATCCTGGCCGGGCGGTGGGCCTCGCGCGACGCCCGGCTCGGTGGCCGCGAGATCGCCCGCGGCGACATGCTCCTCCTCGGCCTCGGCGCGGCCAACACCGACCCGCACATCCGCCAGCAGGTCACGGACGTGGTGGTCCGGTCCGGGCAGGGCGGCAACAGCGCGCACATGGCGTTCAGCCACGGCGAGTACCGCTGCCCCTTCCCCGCCCAGGAGATCGCCGAGATCATCGCCCGTACCGGCATCGAGGTGCTGCTCGACCGGCTGCCCGACCTCGAACTGTCCGTCCCCGTGACGGAGCTGGTGCGCCGGCCGTCCGCCTTTCTGCGCGGCACGACCGCGCTGCCCGTACGTTTCACGCCCGTACGCTCGACAGGAGACGCGTTGTGAACTGCCCGCACACTGCAGCCGCGCAGGCCGACCGGAGCGGCGGGACCGTCGTCATCGACCCCATGGTCCAGGACCTGGACGGCGAGACGGCACGGCTGCGCGACGCCGGGGCGCTCGCCCGGATCGACCTGCTCGGCGTACCGGCCCGGACGGTCACCCGGCACACCGAGGCACGTCAACTGCTGCTCGATCCGCGGCTGGTGAAGGACATCAACGCCTGGGACCTCTGGCAGAGCGGTGCCGTGACCCACGCCTGGCCGCTCATCGGCATGATCGACGCCGGACGCTCCATGTTCACCGTGGACGGGGCCGAGCACCGGCGGCTGCGCACCAAGACCTCGCAGGCGCTCACCCCGCGGCGGCTCGAAGCGATCCGCCCGGCCATCGAGAAGTTCACCGAAGAGCTGCTGGACGACCTGGAGGCCGCACGCGGCGAGGACGGGGTCGTCGACCTCAAGACCGTGTTCGCCCAGCCGCTGCCGATGCGGGTGGTCGGCATGCTCATGGGCGTCGACGAGTCCCAGCACGCCATGCTCACCCGGAAGTACAAGGCGTTCTTCTCGATGCTCACCCCCCAGGAGGAACGCCTCGCCCTCCTGGCCGAGTTGGACGTCTTCTACACCGAACTGGTCCGGGAGAGGACCGCCCGGCCGACCGACGACCTCACCAGCGCGCTGATCCTCGCCGAGGAGGGCGGCGAGCCGCTCACCGAGGAAGAGGTGGTCGGCAACCTCAAGGCCATGGTGGCCGCCGGGCACGAGACCACCATCGGGCTGATCCTCAACGCCGTACGCGCCCTGCTCTCCCACCCCGGCCAGCTGCGCCAGGTCCTCACCGGGGAGTCCGGCTGGGACGCGGTGATCGAGGAGACGCTGCGCTGGGACACCCCCACCACCCACCTGCTGATGCGGTTCGCCACCGAGGACATCCCGGTGGGCGACGACGTCATACGCAAGGGGGAAGGGATCGTCATCTCCTACCGGGCCATCGGGCGCGACACCGGGCAGCACGGCCCCGACGCCGACGCCTTCGACATCAACCGGCCCACGCGCAACCGCCACATGGCCTTCGGGCACGGCCCGCACATCTGCCCCGGCGCCGCGTTGTCACGCGTCGAGGCGGGTGTCGCCCTGCCCGCTCTCTTCGCCCGCTTCCCCCGGCTGCGGCTCGCCGTACCGGACGAGGAGATCACCAAACTCCCCGTGATGACGCAGAACGACATGGCCGCCTTCCCCGTGCTGCTGGGCTGAGCCCGCCGTACGTGCCTTCGCCCGGCGGCTCACCGAGGAGTGTGGGGCCACCCTGCCCAGTGCCGTCGTCGTGGACGTGGACCGGATGCGGCGCCCCGGCTGCGCCGACACCCCCGCCGACCAACGGATTTCGTCCCGTAGGTGCGCGGACGGGCGGGGGGCTGCTCCGTGTGGTCGAGGCGCTCCTGGCGTATCCGCTGATGCTCGACCGGGACAAACGGCAGGCGATGGTCGCGGAGCTGGATCCCGTCATGGTGGCCCGGATGCCGCGGCACGCGGTGCCCCGTACGGACGTGATGGGCATCCTGCGTACGGTACGGCGAAGCCCCGAGGGCCTCCGGGACCTCTTCCGGACCGTCACCCTGCTCGACGACGATCCTGACCGGGCAGCCGAACTCGACGGAGCGATCGGGGAGTTCTTGGCCGAGGTGCCACCCGGTCCGTGATCGTACGGCGTGATCGCACGGGTTTCCGGAAGGCAACCCATTCGTCATGATGGGAGGGACGAGTCGCATGGTGTGCCGTCGGACCGCCAGGCCGGACCATTGAGGGGGAACACGTCTTGCAGCAGACGGAACCGGGCGGGAATCCGGCCGACTACCTGGAGTCGGACGTCGCGGATCTCACGGAGATGAGCGTGGCCGCCGTACGTGACCTGGCTCCCGTGCCCGGACGGCGTCTGCTGGAGGAGATCCGAAGGGCGCGCATCAGCACGGTCGCGGGCGAACCGCCCCAAGCCCGCGCGGACTGAGGATCTTCGGGGCCGGGCCGGGGGAGAGGAGCGCGGGGTGCACAGACCGATCCGGATGCCCGGCCACTGGTTCGACGAACTCGCCGCGGGCGGGGGCTCGGCAGAGGCGGTCGCGTTCCTCGTCAGCAGCGAGCGGGCCCGGCGCCTCGCTCTCCTGGGCGACTTGCTGGGCCGCCTGGAGGGGCGGCCCGCGCTGCTCGGCCCCGCCGACCTCGGCGCGATCTGGGGCGCTGTCGAGGAGGCCGAGGGCCGGAGCCCCGGCTGTGTCGAGGACGTGCTGCTCAGCCCCCCGGCCGGCGGCTGGCTCGCGCACACCCTGCGCAGGCTGCACGGCAGCGCCGTGGGCCCTCCGCTGTGGGTGGAGACCGGGCACCTGGCCGCCGTCGCCCTGGTGGCAGCCCTGCGCGCCGGAACCGCCGCCGACCTCGTCGTACCGGCGAGGGACGGCGATGTGGCCCTGCCCACGCTCGGCCTCGCCCGGCTGCCGGGCGCCCCGCCACCGGGGTTCCAGCCGGTCCGGGCGCTCGTACGGGACCAGGAGCTGACCCTCAGCGCGAGCGGGCGGGCCACCGGGGTGATGGACTTGACCCTACGGCCGCTCACCGCGCCGCAGAACGGCCTGTGGTGGCCGACGCACCGGCTTCCGGTCCGGCCCGGCGGGCCCGAGGTCGCTCTCGACGACACCGACCCCTACCGCGACCTCGACCGCCCGGTCCCGCCCCGCCGGCTCGCCCCTGATGAACTGGCCACCTGGCGCAGGCGCTTCGACGAAGCGGTGGGGTTACTGGGCTCCGGACCGGCTGCGGGCTCCGGTCCCGGCACCCTGCGCCCCGAGGAGGTCCGGCGCATCGTGCCCTGGCCCGGACCGCTGACCGGCACCCCCGTCGAGGGGCTCAGCGCCTCCACCGGCGACGCGTTCGGCTCGATGGTCGTGGCCGGGCCCCCGGACGGTGCGGCACTCGCCGAGACGATGGTCCACGAGTTCCAGCACAGCAAGCTCGGCGCGCTGCTCCACCTCTTCCCGATGCTCGACGACGACCGGACGGAGGAGCACTACGCCCCCTGGCGCCCCGACCCGCGCCACTTGCCGGGGCTGCTGCACGGCGCGTACGCCTTCGTGGGCGTCGCCGGATTCTGGCGGGCGCGGATCGGGGACCGGGCGGCCGACCCGCACGGCCTGGCGCCCTTCCGGTTCGCGCTCCGCCGCGTCCAGACCCGTATGGTCCTGCGCACCCTGGCCACCCGCGCCTGCCTCACCCCGCCCGGCCGCCGCCTGGTCGCCGGGCTCACCCGGACCGTCGACGGCTGGCTGCGCGAACCGCTGGACGGGCCCGTCGTGGCACGGGCCCGGGCCGCGGCGGCCGGTCACCGGGTCGAGTGGCGGCTGCGCAATCTGCGGTGCGCGGGCGAGGAGCGCGCGGCCCTGTCGGTGGCGCCGCGCTCCGGGGGCGCCCCGGTCACCGTGCGGCGGCCGGTGCTCGTCCCGGTCGCGGAGCGCGGCCACTGGAGGGACGTCCGGGGCGCCCTCCACCTCCGCCCGGACGCCGTACCGGACGGGGCGTGCCGCGCCGATGTCCTGCTCGTGCGGGGCGAGGCGGCGGCGGCCCGGGAGGCGTACGCGCGGGGCTGGGCCGACGCGCCCGGGGACCCGCACCTGATGGCGGGCTGGCTGCTGGCCCACACCGCCCTCCACCCCGGCCACCGGCGCCTCCTCGCCCGCCCGGAACGGTTCGCGGCGGCCGTGGCGGAGGCGGACCCGGGGGAGTGGGAGCGGGCCGCCCGGTGGCTCGCGGGGGCGGAACGGCGGGGCTGAGGCTCCGGGCGGAGCCGCCGGGCCGAACCGGAGTGCGCGCGGGCCCTCGTCAGCCCCATGTCAGGCCCACGTCAGGCCCGCTCCAGGCCCCCGTCGGGGGGTTCACACGTGAGGCGCATCACTCTGAGTGAAATTCTCGGCATACATTCCGCCGGACCGGGGAGGGGTCCAGGCTGCTGGTGCGCCGTACCCGGCCCGCCACGCAGCACGCCCCGGCCGAACCGGAGGGGGCATTTCAGGCACGGAAGGCGAAAAACGACATGTCGGCGCTCAGTACCATCCACATCGACGGCGTCTGGCGGGCCGCCGGATCCGGCGCGACACGCGAGGTCCTCGACCCCGCCGACGCCACCGTCCTGGCCGTCGTCGCGGAGGGCGGCGTCGAGGACACCGATGCGGCGATCGCGGCGGCGCGGCGCGCCTTCGACGACGGACCCTGGCCGCACAAGCCCGTCGCCGAGCGGGCCGGGCTGCTGCGCCGGGTCGCCGAGCTGCTCCAGCGGGACCGCGAGGAGATCGCGATCACCGAGAGCCGCGACACCGGCAAGACCCTCGAAGAGGGCCGGGTCGACGTCGACGACGTCACAGCCGCCTTCCGCTACTTCGCCGACCTCGTGATGAACGAGAGCGGCGGCCGGGTCGTCGACGCGGGCGACCCCGACGTCCACAGCATCGTCGTGCACGAGCCCGTCGGCGTCTGCGCGCTGATCGCTCCCTGGAACTACCCCCTCCTCCAGGCCAGCTGGAAGATCGCCCCGGCCCTCGCCGCCGGGAACACCTTCGTGCTCAAGCCCAGCGAGGTCACCCCGCTCTCCACCGTCCACCTGATCAAGCTCCTCGCCGAGGCCGGACTCCCCGACGGCGCCGCCAACCTCGTCACCGGCGCGGGCGACCCGGTGGGCGCCCGGCTCTCCGAGCACCCCGACGTCGACCTGGTCTCCTTCACCGGAGGCCTCGCCAGCGGTACGAAGGTGGCCCAGGCCGCCGCGCCGACCGTGAAGAAGGTCGCCCTGGAGCTCGGCGGCAAGAACCCCAACGTGGTCTTCGCCGATGCCTGCGCCACCGACGAGGACTTCGACACCGCCGTCGACCAGGCCCTGAACGCCGCGTTCTTCCACAGCGGTCAGGTCTGCTCCGCCGGGGCCCGCCTGATCATCGAGGAGAGCGTCCGGGAGCGGTTCGTCACCGAGCTGGCCCGCCGCGCGGACGCCATCCGCCTGGGCCGGGGCACCCTCGACGGTGTGGAGTGCGGCCCCCTCGTCTCCGCCCAGCAGCTCGCCAAGGTCGAGGCGTACGTGGCCTCCGCCCGCGAGGAGGGCGCGATCGTCCGGGCCGGCGGCGAACGCCCGAAGCCCAGCGACGTACGCCCCGAAGGCGGCTACTTCTACCGGCCGACCGTCCTGGACGGCTGCCACCGCGAGATGCGCGTCGTGCGTGAGGAGACCTTCGGCCCGATCCTCACCGTCGAGACCTTCCGCACCGAGGAAGAGGCCGTCACGCTGGCCAACGACACCGACTACGGCCTCGCGGGCGCCGTCTGGACGACCGACGCGGGCCGGGCCCGCCGGGTCGCCGGACGGCTGCGCCACGGCACCGTCTGGATCAACGACTACCACCCCTACCTCCCGCAGGCCGAGTGGGGCGGCTTCGGCAAGTCCGGTACGGGGCGCGAGCTCGGCCCGACGGGGCTCGCCGAGTACCGCGAGTCCAAGCACATCTACCAGAACCTCAACCCGCGCCCCCAGCGCTGGTTCGCCGGCTGACGCCTGCGGGGACCGGGCGGAAGACCCGCCGTCCGGTCCCGACCGGCTGTTCGCAGCACCACGCACACGCACGAACCTTGCAGAAGGAGCAGTGACCGATGCCCCCCACCCCCAGCAGCACCGCAGTCCCCGACCTCGACGCCCACATGGCCGACTACGTGATCGTCGGCGGTGGCACCGCCGGATCGGTCATCGCCTCCCGGCTCACCGAGGACCCCGACGTGACCGTCACGGTCATCGAGGGCGGCCCCACCGACATCGACCGCGACGACGTCCTCACCCTGCGCCGCTGGCTCGGCCTCCTCGGCGGCGACCTCGACTACGACTACCCCACCACCGAGCAGCCGCGCGGCAACTCCCACATCCGCCACAGCCGCGCCCGGGTACTCGGCGGCTGCTCCTCGCACAACACGCTGATCAGCTTCAAGCCGCTGCCCGGCGACTGGGACGAGTGGGCCGAGGCGGGCGCCGAGGGCTGGGGCGCGGCCGCGATGGACCCGTACTTCGCCAAGCTGCGCAACAACATCGTCCCGGTCGACGAGAAGGACCGCAACGCCATCGCCCGCGACTTCGTCGACGCCGCCCAGGAGGCGGCCGGAGTCCCGCGCGTGGACAGCTTCAACAGCAAGCCGTTCCACGAGGGCGTCGGTTTCTTCGACCTCGCCTACCACCCCGAGAACAACAAGCGCTCCTCCGCCTCGGTCGCCTACCTCCACCCCCACATCGAGGCCGGTGACCGCCCCAACCTGCGGATCATGCTGGAGACCTGGGCGTACCGCCTGGAGTTCGACGGCACCCGCGCCACCGGAGTGCACGTCCGGACCAAGGACGGCGAGGAGGTCCTGCTGCGTGCCGCCCGTGAGGTCATCGTCTGCGCGGGCGCGGTGGACACGCCCCGCCTGCTGATGCACTCCGGGATCGGCCCCCGCGAGGACCTCGAAGCGCTCGGCATCGACGTCCGCCACGACCTTCCGGGCGTCGGCGAGAACCTGCTCGACCACCCCGAGTCCGTCATCGTCTGGGAGACCGACGGTCCCATCCCGGAGAACTCCGCGATGGACTCCGACGCGGGACTCTTCGTCCGCCGCGACCCCGGATCCCGGGGCCCGGACCTGATGTTCCACTTCTACCAGATCCCGTTCACCGACAACCCCGAACGCCTCGGCTACGAGAAGCCCGAGCACGGGGTGTCGATGACGCCGAACATCCCCAAGCCGCGCAGCCGGGGCCGTCTCTACCTCACGAGCGCCGACCCCGAGGTCAAGCCGGCCCTGGACTTCCGGTACTTCACAGACGAGGACGACTACGACGGCCGCACCCTGGTCGACGGCATCAAGCTCGCCCGCGAGATCGCGGCCACCGAACCACTGGCCCACTGGCTCAAGCGCGAGGTCTGCCCCGGCCCCGAGGTCACGTCGGACGAGGCGATCAGCGAGTACGCCCGCAAGGTCGCCCACACCGTCTACCACCCGGCGGGCACCTGCAAGATGGGCGCGACGGACGACCAAGAGGCGGTCGTGGACCCGCAGTTGCGCATCCGGGGGCTGGAAGGCATCCGGATCGCCGACGCGTCGGTCTTCCCGACCATGCCCGCCGTCAACCCGATGATCGGCGTGCTCATGGTGGGCGAGAAGTGCGCCGAACTCCTCGCGAACCGGCCGGGCGGCGCCGACGCCGTGCCGGCCACTGGCACCAGCACCGGAGGTGACGCCCGATGACCGCGACCAAGGCCCCCGAGGCCGCAGTTGAGGCAACCGATGACGCCGTCTTCTCCGTGCGCCACCTCTGGAAGGTGTTCGGCCCCAAGGCCGACCGCATCCCCGGCAGCGAGCACGCCGCACTCCCGCCCGCCGAACTGCGCGAGGCCACCGGCTGCACCGCCGCCGTACGCGATGTCTCCTTCGACGTCCGCAAGGGTGAGGTCTTCGTCGTCATGGGCCTGTCGGGCTCCGGCAAGTCCACCCTCGTACGCTGTCTGACCCGGCTGATCGAGCCCACCAGCGGCACCCTCGCCATCGACGGCGAGGACGTCCTCGCGATGGACCGCGCCCGGCTGCGCGAACTGCGCCGCCACCGTGCCGCGATGGTCTTCCAGCACTTCGGCCTGCTGCCGCACCGCACGGTGCTGGACAACGTCGCCTACGGCCTGGAGGTCCAGGGCCTCGGCAAGGCCGAGCGTCGCGCCAAGGCGGCCGAGCTGGTGGAGAAGGTCGGCCTCGCGGGCCTGGAGGACCGTCGTCCCTCGCAGCTCTCCGGCGGCCAGCAGCAGCGCGTCGGCCTCGCCCGCGCGCTCGCCGTCGACCCGTCCGTCCTGCTCTTCGACGAGCCGTTCAGCGCACTGGACCCGCTGATCCGCCGGGAGATGCAGGACGAGGTGGTGCGGCTGCACCGCGAGGAGGGCCGCACCATGGTCTTCATCACCCACGACCTCAGCGAGGCGCTGCGCCTGGGCACCCGGATCGCCCTCATGCGCGACGGCGGCATCGTCCAGCTCGGCACGCCCGAGGAGATCGTGGGCTCGCCCGCCGACGACTACGTCACCGAGTTCGTCCGCGACGTACCGCGCGAGCAGGTCCTCACCGTCGCCACCGCCATGCGCCCCGCGCACGCCGGGGAGGGCGAGCGCGGCCCGGCCGTGCGCCCCGACGCCACCGTCTCCGAGGCCATCGAGGCGGTCTCCCGCTCCGGCGACCCGGCCGCCCGGGTGATGGACGACGGCCGCCTCGTCGGCGTCGTCGACCACGCCTGCCTGCTGGATGTCGTCGCCGGACGGGCCGCAGGCTCCGCCACCGCCTCCCCCGATGCCCCGGACGGCTCCCGCGAGGTGACCGTCTGATGGCCACCGCCCAGGCCACCCCGGTCCGCGCCGCACAGCCGGGCGCGAGCCGGGGGCCGCTGGCCGCCCTCCGCGAACGCCCGGCGGCCGGGAAGCTGCTGCTCCTCGCACTCGCCGCCGCCGTCCTCGTCCCCCTCGTCCACGGACGCTGGGGCGGAGGCATCTGGCCGGACGCCCTGACCGCCGACCTGTCCGAACCGCTCGGCAACGTCACCGACTGGATCGTCTCCAACCGCGACAGCCACCCGCTGTTCCTGTACTTCTTCGGCCACATCAGCAACGCCGTCGTAATCTCCGTACGCGGCGTCTACCTGGTCCTCCTGGCCCTCGGCTGGGCGGGCGTCACCGTGTTCGCCGCCGCCCTCGCCTGGCGCGTCGCGGGCGTCAGGCTCGCCCTGACCGCAGCCGTGTCGTTCCTGGTCTGCGGACTGCTCGGCATGTGGGTGCCGACCATGCAGACGCTCGCGCTGATGGTCGTCGCGGTCCTCGCCTCCGTCGTGCTGGGGCTCGTCCTCGGCCTGGCCGCCGGGCTGTCCGACCGCGTCTTCCGCATCCTGCGCCCGGTGCTCGACACCATGCAGGTGCTGCCCGCGTTCGCGTATCTGCTGCCTGTCGTCCTGGTCTTCGGCATCGGCGTCCCGGGCGCGGTCCTGGCCACCGTCGTGTACGCGGCTCCGCCGATGGCCCGCCTCACCGCGCTCGGCCTGCGCGGCGCGGACCGCGGGGTCATGGAGGCCGTGACCTCGCTCGGCGCGACCGGGCGGCAGCGGCTGCTGACGGCCCGCCTCCCGCTGGCCCGCAAGGAGCTGCTCCTCGGCCTCAACCAGACCATCATGATGGCGCTCTCCATGGCCGTCATCGCCTCCGTGATCGGCGCGGGCGGCCTCGGCGACCGCGTCTACCAGGCGCTGTCCTCCGTGGACGTCGGCGCGGCGCTCGCCGCGGGCATCCCGATCGTGCTGCTGGCCGTCGTCCTGGACCGTACGACGGAGGCGGCGGGCCGCCGCATCGGCACCGAGCCCACCGGCCCGGCCCTCCTCCGGGGCCCGCGGGGCTGGACCCTGGCCGCCGTGGTCACCGCCGCCGTCGCCGTCGTCGGACGGCTCACCGACGGCCGGGTCTGGCCCGAGGACGTCACCGTGGCGATCGCCGGACCGGTCAACACCGCCAAGGACTGGATGGTCGACCACCTCTACACCGGTGTGCCCGTCGTCGGCGGCACCGCCGACCTCGCCTCCCACTTCACCAGCGGCATCCTGAACCCGCTGCGCAGCGGACTCACCGGCCTGCCCTGGTGGTCGGTTCTCCTCATCGTCGCCGCCCTCGCCTGGACCATCGGCACCTGGCGCACCGCCGTGACCGCCGTCCTCGCGATGGCCGCGATCGGCGTCCTCGGCGTGTGGGAGCCGTCCATGGACACCCTCAGCCAGGTGCTCGCCGCCGTCGCCGTAACCCTGGTCCTCGGCTTCGGCATCGCGATCGGCACAGCCCGTAGCGAGCGCCTGGAGCGGCTGCTGCGACCGGTCCTGGACGTGTTCCAGACGATGCCGCAGTTCGTCTACCTGATCCCCGTCGTCGCCCTCTTCGGCGTCGGCCGCGCCCCCGCGGCCGCAGCCGCGGTCGTCTACGCGCTGCCCGCCGTCGTCCGCATCACCACCCAGGGGCTGCGGGGCGTCGACCCGGCGGCGATGGAGTGCGCCCGCTCGCTCGGCGCGACCCCCGGCCAGCAGCTGCGTCAGGTCCAGATCCCGCTGGCCAGGCCCTCGCTGCTGCTCGCCGTCAACCAGGCCGTGGTCCTGGTCCTCGCGGTCGTCATCATCGGCGGACTCGTCGGCTCGGGCGCGCTCGGCTACGAGGTCGTCCTCGGCCTCGCCCAGGGCGACCTGGCCACCGGGCTCGTCGCCGGAGCGGCGATCGTCTGTCTCGGCCTGATGCTCGACCGCGTCACCCAGCCCACCGCCCGCCGCCAGCGACAGGAGGGCTGAAATGAACCGCTCCCGCACACGCCTGCTCGTGGCGTTCGCCTCGGCCACCGCCCTGCTCACCACGGCGGGCTGCGGCGCCGCGGACATGACCAAGCAGGCATCCCCGTTCGCGGCCCCCGCCGGGGTCAAGACGGTGACGCTCTCCGTGCAGTCCTGGGTCGGCGCCCAGGCGAACGTCGCCGTGGCCGAACAGCTCCTCAAGGAGGAGCTCGGCTACCGCGTCGACCTGGTCCAGACGGACGAGGTCCCCGCCTGGGACGCCCTCAGCCAGGGCCGCGTCGACGCGATCCTGGAGGACTGGGGCCACCCGGACCAGGAGAAGCTGTACATCGACGAGAAGAAGACCATCGTGAGGGGCGGCGACCTCGGGGTCACCGGCCACATCGGCTGGTACGTGCCCAAGTACTGGGCGGACGAGCACCCCGACGTCACCGACTGGAAGAACCTCAACAAGTACGCGAAGGAGCTGAGGACCGCCGAGAGCGGCGGCAAGGGCCAGCTGATGGACGGCTCGCCCTCCTACATCACCAACGACGTCGCCCTGGTGAAGAACCTGGACCTGGACTACAAGGTGGTCTTCGCCGGCTCCGAGGCCGCCCAGATCACCCAGATCCAGCAGTTCGCCAAGGCGGAGAAGCCCTTCCTCAGCTACTGGTACCAGCCGCAGTGGCTGTTCAACGAGGTGCCGATGGTCGAGGTGAAGCTCCCCGCCTACACGGACGAGTGCGCGGCGAAGGACCCCGCGGACATCGACTGCGCCTACCCGACGACGCCGCTGCAGAAGTTCCTGAACGCGGACTTCGCCGAGCGCGGCGGGGAGGCGTCCGCGTTCCTCAAGAAGTTCCACTGGTCGGAGGAAGACCAGAACGAGGTCTCGGAGATGATCGCCTCGCAGAAGCTGACGCCCCAGGAGGCGGCGAAGCGCTGGATCGACCGGCACCCGGACGTCTGGGAGAAGTGGCTGCCGCAGGACTGAGGCCCTGGGTGCCCGGCTCCGCGAGGCAGCCGGGCACCTCCGCCTCCCACCGTCCCCCTACCTCGCCCGGACGGTGGCCAGGACGTCCCGGTCCGGCTGGAGGGTCAGGCTCGGTACGGGCCCGACCTCGCCCGGGTCGACGTCCAGGTCGAAGCGGCGGGCCAGCACGGCCAGAACGAGGACCGCTTCCACCATCGCGAAGCGCGTACCGATGCAGACCCGGGGCCCGCCGCCGAACGGGAACCACGCGTACTCCGCGATCGCGTCGCCCCGCTCCGCGTCCCAGCGCTCGGGCCGGAACTCCTCCGGCTCCGGGAACCACCGCGCGTCGCGGTGTGTGGACCACTGGCTGGTCCACACCCGGGTCCCCTCCGGGATCGGCAGCCCGCCGACGCGCGCACCCTCCTTCGCCACCCCGGTGATCAGCCAGATCGTGGGATACAGCCGCAGGGTCTCCTTCACCACGGCCTGGGTGTACGTCAGCCGGGCGTAGTCCTCGAAGCCGGGCTCCCGGTCGCCGAGCACCCGCTCCAGCTCCTCGGCGAGCGCCTCCCGGACCCGGGGGCTGCGGGCGAGCAGGTACCACGCCCACACCAGCGTCGAACTCGTGGTCTCGTGACCGCCGATGTACAGCGTGACCGCCTCGTCACGGATCTCCTCGTCGCTGAGCCGCGTTCCGCTCTCGTCGACGGCGGTGAGCAACCGGCTGAGCAGATCGGGGCGTTCCTCCTCGCCGTCCCGGTGCCGGGCGACGACCCGGCCCACCTCGGCGTCGATGACGGCGGCGGCCTTCCTGATGCGCGCCCGGCCGGGCGTAGGCACCCAGTCGGGAAGCAGGGCGCCGATCCCGGCGAATTCCTTGCCGATCTCCATCTGGGCGACGTCCATCGCCCGGCCCATCGCCTCCGAGTCGGCCGGGGTGTCGACGCCGAAGATGGTGCGTACCGCGATCTTCTGGGTGAGGGCCGCCATCTCCCGCTTGACGTCGACGCGTTCACCGTCCGACCAGCTGTCGGCCAGCTCCACCGCGGAGGCCGCCATGGTGGCCGCGTACGACTTGACCTGCTTGGGCCGCACCGAGGGCTGTACGAGGGAGCGCTTGCGCCGCCAGTCCCCGCCCCGCGCCACGATGATGCCGTTGCCCATCACCGCCCGGAACGCGACGCCGAGCCGTGGCTGGTCGAAGGAGCGCTCCGTCTCGGTGAGCAACTCGCCTATGCAGTCCGGATCGGCGAGAAACACGCACCGGTTGCGGCCGAACCGCCAGCGCACCATGTCCCCGTGGCCCCGCAGGAGTTCGAAGAAGGCGAGCGGGTTCTTCGCGAACTGCGGCAGGTTCCCCAGCAGCGGCAGCCCTCTGGGGCCCGGTACGAGCGCATGGCCGCGAGAGGGGGTGTCGAGCGCCGGGCCGGTCTGCGTGGACATCGAAGGACTCCGCTCCCTGGGGCGCGCCACGGGCGGCGCGCCATCGTTCGAACCCCATCGAACAGGATGGGGGAGGTGCTCCGCCAGGGCGTCGGTCCGGACTGCCCGGAATGCGCCACCGGCCTTACGGAGTAAGTGAGTTGCCGAGGGTGATCGGAGCGGCCTCCGGATCGGCACAGGGGCGGGCGCCGGAGTTGCCGCCACGCGTGACAATCCGCCTGAGGTGTGTCCTACCTTCTAGGCGGGTTGATCGGGCCATTCGTAGGGTCCTGTCGCCTGGGGGTTCTGGGAGGGGCTACTGAGGTGTCGCCGCTCATGGCTGAACAGACTTGGCCGCCCGGAACCCCACCGACGACCGGGCCGCTCATTGAGAGTTGCGAGTAGATCGCTGAGTAGGACAACGCCGGTGAGGTCGTCCGCACGAGAGAATCAGTACGACTCACCTGGGATCACGATTGAATCGCATCTGGGCCGGCATCGATGCCGGTAAGGGCCACCACCACTGCTTCGTCATCGACGGGGAGGGCACCAAGCTGTTATCGAGGCGGGTGGCCAATGACGAGCCGGACCTCTTACAGCTGATCACCGATGTTCTCGCCCTGGGTGACGAGGTGATCTGGGCCATCGACCTTGCCGACGGCGGGGCGGCTCTCGTCATCGCTCTCCTGCTCAACCACGACCAGGAGGTGCTCTACATCCCCGGCCGGACCGTGAACCGGGCCACGGCCGGCTACCGCGGCGAAGGCAAGACCGATGCCCGTGACGCACACGTCATCGCCGACCAAGCCCGCATGCGTCGCGATCTGCAGCCGATCAGGCCCGGCGACGAAGCCATCATCGAGCTCCGTCTGTTCACTGGCCGCCGTGCCGATCTGGTCTGCGACCGCACCCGAGCCGTCAACCGCCTTCGTGGCCTCCTGACTGGCATCTTTCCCGCTTTCGAGCGCGCCCTCGACCTGGGCAACCACGGCCCCTTGGTCCTCCTCACCGGCTACCAGACACCAGCGGCCATCCGTCGGCTCGGCGCCAGCCGGCTCGAGCAGTGGCTCCGGAACCGGAAGCTCCGCTGGTGCGGAGCCCTGGCCCGCACCGCCATGGAGGCCGCCGAGCGACAGCACACCAGTGTTGCCGGAGAGACGACGGTCGCAGTGATGGTCGCCACGCTCGCTCGTGAAGTGATCGTGCTCAACGAGAAGATCAGCGAGATCGACCGGCAGATCGAGGTTTCCTTCCGCGCCCACAGTCAGGCCGCCATCGTTGCCAGCATGCCCGGGATCGGCAACCTGCTCGGAGCTGAGATCCTGGCTGCGATCGGTGGCGACATTGATCTCTTCGGCAGCCCTGATCGCCTGGCGACATACGCCGGCCTGGCACCGGCTCCCCGGGACTCAGGCAAGGTCAGCGGCAACCGTCACCGCCCCAAGCGCTACCACCGACGTCTGCAACGGGCCCTGTTCCTTGCTGCCATGAGCAGCATCACCTGCTGCTCGGAATCACGCCGGTACTACGACCGCAAACGAGCCGAGGGCAAGAGGCACTCCCAAGCAGTCCTGGCGCTGGCCAGGCGACGAGTCAACGTCCTGTGGGCGCTTCTGCGAGACCAGCGGCACTACGAACTCACGCCACCGGTAGCAACCGCCCAATAGGGCTTCTCGCCGATCGCAAACCTGATCGACCAAAGCCGACTTCTCAGGGAGGATCCCATCAGCATTGACCCATGACGCTGAGGAGATCCCCTGTGATCACACAAGGAGTACAGGTCACAGGCCGGTGCAGTGCCTGCGGAGGTACGACGACCTGCGATGTCGGTCAGTTCTTCGACCGCGGCATGCTCTGTTGGGGCACCGAAGGGCGATGCGTGGACTGCCCGAATGGGTGGTGCGAGGAAGACAGCGGCCCCGTCACGCCCGAGAACATTCGACAGGCTCTGCTGCAAGCGCACGGGCCCGCGCGGCTTCGCCTCTCTGGAGACGTGCCGAACCTTGTTTCCGTGCTGCAGTCCCTCCGCAGTGCACGGGAACTGTCCCTGGGCGAAGCACGAGCGCAGGCCGCGGAACTCGCCGAGACCGGTCTCGTCGGCACGCTCGTCGAGATGGAGATCTTGGCGGTTCACCTACGCAGACGAGCCATCGCGGTGAGCGTTGAACCAGCGGCGTAACCGAGTCTGGACCGCACCTGCTTCGGCTTGACAACGGCATTGAGAAGTCAGTTCCTGCTCAGAGTGCGGGAAACGCCCGCGACCACAGCCGTGGTGAGGAGCCAGCCGATGGCGATCAGTACGTACGACAGCCACTGTGTCGCCCCCGTCCAGTGCCATGCGCCGCGCTGTCCGAAGTCACCGATGGGGAAGAGCAGGTCGAGGGTGTAGAACAAGGGATTGAACGGGGCGCCCTCTCCGTCCTTCGTCTGGACCGGTGAGCGGGCGCTGAACACCAGGCTGCCGAGCAGGCAGAGCGCTGTCATCCACAAGGCGGCCAGCCAGGGCCGGTAGCCGTATCCGACGGCGGCATCGAGGAGATAACCCCATACTCGTCCCGGTGCGTTCAGGGTGCTGCGACGGTGGCGTTGCTTCTCCAGCAACACCCTCCGGGCGTCGTCGTCGTGACCCGCCTGGCGGTAACAGGAGGCCAGTTGCTCGTACGGCTGCGGGGCATAGCCGGGGTTCCGGCGGAGCCATGCCAGGCGGTGGGCCACATCTCTGTGCGGGGGTGTCCTGTCGGAGCGGAGGGATCCGTAGACGAAGCCGTCCAGCCGCACTTCCTCCGGCCAGCTCCGCTCGCCGTCGTGCAGAACGGCTGCCGTGGCACCCTGAAGGTTCACCGCTCCCGCAGGCTGTGCGGCAAGGGTGAAGTCGAAGGTTCCCACCCGCATCCCGACGCCTGAGAGCGCCGTGTCGCCGCCGCCGAGGGTGGCTCCCTCAAGGGTCAGCAGGTCCGATATCTGAGCACCCCGCAGCCGCACAGTTCCCGTCGCGCTGAACCCTTCGGAGAGGTGTACCACTGTGGTTGTCACGTTGTCCGCGATCAGCGCCTCCCCGTCGGGGCTCTCCAGCCGTGCACCCTCCATGAACAGGCCGCCGGGCAACTGCGCACCCGGCAGCCGTATTCCGCCCCGCGCGGTGAAGCCGTTCCGGCAGAAGACGCCGCCGCCCATGACCAGGCCCCCCGCGAACACCGCCCACGGTTCGGGAGCCGATATCCGTGCCTCGTCGAGAGTCAGCTCCCCCGCCACATAGGCGTTGATCAGGGAGAGACGGCCCGTGTCCATCACGGACCCGGTCAGGTCGAGACGGCCCTCGATGCGGGCCAGTCCGGCGTCCACGCCGGGGACCCGGCTGCGCGTGATCCGGATCGTCCGTGTCGAGGCCGCGTTGAAGCTGACCGGCTGATCCAACCGGCATTCCTTCAGCCAGAGCAGGTGGCCGATCTCCGCACCGGCCAGATCGAGGCGGCCCGTGATCCGAGCGCCGGCGAGACGCAGGGAGGCGACACTGCTCGGCCGTTCCGTGTTGCCGCCCAGCAGAAGGGCGGCCACGACCTCGGCGCGGACCGTGCGTTCGGCCCCCCAACGCGCCCCGGTGGCGGGATCGTCGTCCTCAGGCTCCCCGGTGCGCAGATCCACCCACCGCCCTTCGGGGAAGGAAGCCCGCAAGGCACGCTCAGCCGCCGTCAGTTCGCCGTAGATCAACACGGCTACAGGCTACGGCGTGCTGCCGCCCCGGCCGTGCCTCCCCGTCCCGAAGCGGCCCCGCCCCGTCGCGGGCCAGGATCTTCGAGGTGCGGGGAGGCCGCCGTTGGCGGACCGGTGCGGTGGGGCTCTCAGACGACGGGCGGGACGTGTGCCGGGCGGCCCCGGCCCCGTGTCAGCGAGTAGCCGAACACGGCCGCGAACGCGGCGAGCACTCCGCCGCCCACCGTCCACAGCCAGCGGTCGGTCCACCAGCCGGAGGCCCAGCCGTCCTCCGGCCCGGCGGTGGTCGGCGTCCGGGGAGCGGAGGCGTTCGCGTCGCCCGGCGCGGCGATCGAGACGCCCGGTACCAGCGGCTCGGAGAGCGACCCGTCCACGTCGTGCGCGCCGTTCTGCTCCTTCGAGGCCGCCCGCACCTCCGCCCCGAACGGCAGGCCCAGGTCCTCGGCGGGCAGACCCGCCACCGTGAGGCGGACGTAGTAGCTGCCGGGCAGCGGGTCGTTCGCCCACGGTTCGGACCAGGAGCGCACGGTGCGCAGGACGCAGGACAGTTCCACGGTGGCCGCGTCGGCCGCCGCCTTCCTGGTCTGGTGCCCGTACTGGCAGGCCTGGCGGCGGCGCAGCCCGTCGTACACGTCGATCTGCCAGGTGGACGCCCCGCTCCGGGCGGCGCTCTCGGGGAACTTCACCGTGGCCTCGACGGTGGGCCGTTGCCCGGCGTCGGCCGGGAACACCCAGTAGAGGTAGTCCCCGGTCGAGGCCTGGGCGGTGCCCCTCTGGCCCTGCTTGAGCGCGGTGGCCGTACGGAACGTGGTCCCGGCCTCGGTGGGGCCTGCCTCCTCCCCGGCGGGGCTCGCGCTCGCCGAGGGGTCGTCGGCCACCGCCTGGCCGGTGGCGGTGAACAGGGTCACCCCGGCGAGCAGGGCTCCGGTCAGCGCGCGCCGCATGCCGTGCGCGCGGCTCAACGCGCGCCCTGCGCCGTGGGTGCGGCGAGGTGTCGTACGCATCAGTTGGTCCTCCATACGGCGACGCGCCAGCGAGGGAGCCAGCCGGTCAGCAGGCCCGCGATCAGGCCGGTCAGGACGAGCACCCCGAGCAGCCACCAGCCGCGGCCGAGTCCGAAGGCCGCCGCGTCGGACGCCTTTGCCGGTCCTTCGACCAGGTCCACGGTCAGCTCGACCGGCAGACCGGGAGACCGCTTCACGGAGGCGGGCGCGGAGAAGGAGTGGGCGAGCTGGAGGCATACGGTCTCGGCGGCGGGCTTGCCGTCACCGCTGTCGCCGGAGTCCTCGTCCTCGGTCCCGGCCTTCGGGTAGCGCAGTCCGGACGAGATCACATCGGTGCGGCCGGTGCCCGCCTCGGAGCCCCGGACGATCTCCCGGCCGTGGGCCGTCACCGCGCGCAGCAGCACACCGTAGTCGTTGTCCACCGCGCGGTCCGCCGCCACGCTCGCCGAGGCGCGCAGCTCCTGGCCGGGCAGCACGTCGACCCGGTACCAGCGGTGTTCGCCGATCTTCGCGCGGTCCGTGTAGAGGCCGGGCTTCAGCTCGGGCGCGGCGGAGCAGCTCGCGCCCCCTTCGGTCGCCACCGGGGTGACGACGGGCTCGGCCGCCCGGTCCACCAACTGCTTGACCCGGTCGGAGAGTTCTTCCTTGTGCTGGACGGCGGTGTACGTGCCGCCGGTGGCCTCCGCGATACAGGTGAGCTGCTGGCGGATCTTGGCGTTGGGCACCAGGCCGAGGGTGTCCACGACCAGGTGGGTGCCGCGCGCGGCGATCTCCCGGGCCACCTCGCACGGGTCGAGCGGACCGCAGGTGTCCTCGCCGTCCGTGATGAGCACGATCCGGCGCGAACCCTCGCCGCCCTCCAGGTCGTCGGCCGCGCCGAGCAGGGCGGGACCGATCGGGGTGAAGCCGGTGGGGGCGAGTGTGGCGACGGCGGTCTTGGCCTCGGTACGGTCCAGCGGGCCGACCGGGTAGAGCTGCCGGGTGTCCTTGCAGCCGACCTTGCGGTCCTCGCCGGGGTAGTCCGCGCCGAGCGTCCGGATGCCGAGCTGCACCTGTTCGGGCACCGCGTCCAGGACGTCGTTGAACGCCTGCTTCGCGGCGGCCATCCGGGACTGGCCGTCGATGTCGCGGGTGCGCATGGAGCCACTGACGTCGAGCACCAGCTCGACCTTGGGGGAGGGGGCGGCGGGGGCTTCGTCGGCGGCCGCGGGGATCGCGGTGCCGAGCCCGGCGGCCAGGGTGGCGAGCGCTATGCCCACCCCGGTCGTCAGCCGATTTCTAGTGATCATCGCCGGATCTTATGGAAAATCAGTTCGTATTCCCAACCGGGGTCGGTGAGAACCGTCGCGGGGTGGCTGACCGGCCCGCCGGGGGGCTGACGATCAGCCGCCGAGCAGCGGCCGTGCGGCCCGGTCCAGCACCGAGGTGACCCGCTGCCAGGTCTCCGTGTCCCGTGCCACCGGGTCGAGCTGACGGTCCGTCCCGCCGCGTCGCCACGCCGTCGCCAGCGCCACCGGATCGCCTCCGCCCGCGGCCGAGGCGGCGAGCGCCGCCGCACCGAGGGCGACCAGCTCCCCGCTGCCGGGGAGGACGAGCGGGCGGCCGGAGAGCCGGCGGACCGTCTCCACCCACATCCGCCCCCGCGCCCCGCCCCCGATCAGGCGCAGCGGGCGTGCGGCCACCTCGGGGGCGTGCGGATCGAGGGCGCACGCCGACAGCAGTTCGTCGAGCGCCCGCAGTACGGTGACGGCCGCGCCCTCGTAGGCGGCGCCCAGCAGTTGCTGCCCGGTGGTGTCGTGGCGCAGCCCGGTCAGGAGCCCCGAGGAAGTCGGCAGATCGGGGGTCCGTTCGCCGTCGAGATACGGGAGGAGGACGGCCTCCCCGCCGGGCGCCGCGTCCTCGCGGTCCAGGCCCAGCAGAGCGGCCACCTTGTCCACGGCGAGGGTGCAGTTGAGGGTGCAGGCCAGCGGCAGATACGTACCGTCGGCGGCGGCGAACCCGTTCAGCGCGGGAGAGCCGGGCCGGGTAAGGGAGGCCGCGAACACCGTTCCGGAGGTGCCGAGACTCAGGGCCGGGTGGTCCAGCAGCCCCCCGCCGCCCAGGCCGAGGCCCACGGCGGCGCTCATGTTGTCCCCGGTGCCGGCCGCCACGGCGATGCCCGCGGGCAGCCCGAGTGCCTGTGCCGCCGCCCCGGTGAGCGAGCCGACCCGGGCCGCCCCGGTGGGCGCGACCTCGGGCAGCAGGGCCGCGTCCAGGCCGAGGAGCTCCAGTAGGACGGGGTCGTACGCGCCGGTGGCCGTGGAGTACCAGCCGCTGCCCGACGCGTCCCCCGGGTCGGTGGCGGCGACGCCCGCGAGGCGCTCGGTGAGGAAGTCGTGGGGGAGCCGGACCGCGGCCGCCCGTGCCGCGTTCGCCGGGTCGTGCTCGCGCAGCCACTGCCATTTGGATGCGGTGATCGAGGCCACGGGTACGGAACCGGTGCGGGCGGTCCAGGCCCCGGGCCCGCCGAGCGCGTCGGTGAGGGCGGCGGCCTGCGGCGCGGAGCGGGTGTCGTTCCACAGCAGCGCGGGGCGCAGCGGACGGCCCGTCCGGTCCAGCACGACGAGCCCGTGCTGCTGTCCGGCGACCGCGATACCGGTGACCGCGCGGGCGGGGAGGCCCGACTCCTTCAGCCCGGCGGCCACCGCCTCGCACAGCGCCCGCCACCAGATCTCCGGATCGCTCTCGCGGGCCCCGGACTCGCCGGTGACGACGTGCGGGGCGCGCCCGACGGCGAGCTGCTCACCGGTCGAGACGTCGATGACCGCGGCTTTCGTGGACTGGGTCGAGCTGTCCACGCCGATGACGGCGGCGGGTGACGGCATGGGGAGCCTCTTTCGCGCGGGACGGCCTGGTCATTTGGCTGGGGCACGAACAAATTACGGGATGCCTGTCGCCCTGCACAGGGGGTTGGGGTCGACTCCACCCGACAGGGGGTTCCCTGGCCGAGGTGTGGTGTGCTTGATTAGTCATGACACTTAACAAATAGGGGTGCCGGGCTGCCGGCCGGGCGTCCCGACGGTAGGCGAAGGCGGTCGGACGACGATGACGGAACGCTTCACCCCCACCCCCGACGACAAGTTCAGCTTCGGCCTGTGGACCGTGGGCTGGCAGGGCCGCGATCCCTTCGGCGACGCCACCCGAGCGGCCATCGACCCCGTCGAGTCCGTACAGCGGCTCGCCGGGCTCGGCGCCTGGGGTGTGACCTTCCACGACGACGACCTGATCCCCTTCGGCTCCACGGAGGGCGAGCGCGAGGCACTCGTCAAGCGCTTCCGGCAGGCCGTCGACGGCAGCGGGCTCACGGTGCCCATGGTGACGACGAACCTCTTCACCCACCCCGTCTTCAAGGACGGCGCGTTCACCGCCAACGACCGCGACGTACGCCGCTACGCGCTCCGCAAGACCCTCCGCAATATCGACCTGGCCGTGGAGCTCGGCGCCACCACCTTCGTGGCGTGGGGCGGCCGCGAGGGGGCGGAGTCGGGCGCGGCCAAGGACGTCCGCCTCGCCCTGCACCGGATGAAGGAGGCCTTCGACCTGCTGGGCGAGTACGTCACCGAGCAGGGCTACGACCTCCGCTTCGCCATCGAGCCCAAGCCCAACGAGCCGCGCGGCGACATCCTGCTGCCCACCATCGGCCACGCCCTCGCCTTCATCGAGAGCCTGGAGCGCCCCGAACTGGTCGGCGTCAACCCGGAGACCGGGCACGAGCAGATGGCCGGACTCAACTTCCCCCACGGCATCGCCCAGGCCATGTGGGCGGACAAGCTCTTCCACATCGACCTCAACGGCCAGTCCGGCATCAAGTACGACCAGGACCTGCGCTTCGGCGCGGGCGACCTGCGCCAGGCGTTCTGGCTCGTCGACCTGCTGGAGAGCGGCTACGAGGGCCCCCGCCACTTCGACTTCAAGCCGCCGCGCACCGAGGACCACGAGGGCGTCTGGGACTCGGCCGCGGGCTGCATGCGCAACTACCTGATCCTCAAGGAGCGCGCCGCCGCGTTCCGTGCCGACCCCGAGGTGCAGGCGGCCCTGCGCGCGTCCCGCCTGGACGAACTGGCGCGCCCCACCGCGGGGGAGGGCCTCGCGGGCCTCCTCGCCGACCGCTGCGCCTACGAGGACTTCGACGTGGACTCCGCCGCCGCGCGCGGCATGGCCTTCGAGGCGCTGGACCAGCTGGCGATGGACCACCTGCTCGGCGTCCGCTGACGTACCGGGTGAGGCCGGAGCCGCTGCCGAACCGGGTGAGGCCGGAGCCGCTCTACGTACCGGGTGAATCGTGGACGGTGGCGTACCGGGTGAGCCGGAGCCGCCCGGCCCCGGCTCACCCGGTAGACGGCTCCGCGTACGCCACCGGATCGTCCAGCACGTCCTGCACCACGAGCGCCGCCGCACCCCGCGCCGCGTCACCCGCCAGCGACGACGCGCGGAGCCGGCCGCTGCCCGGGGGCCACAGGCCCGACACCACCCGGTCCGTCAGCTCCTCGCCGGCGGGCCGCGACAGCCACGGCATCAGGCCCCGGTAGATCCCGCCGAGCACCACCGCGTCCGGGTCGAGCAGGTTCACCGCCCCCGACAGCACCCGGCCCAGCATCCGGCCCGCCTCACCGATCGCGGCCACCGCACGCGGGTCACCGGTCCCCGCGCGCCGCTCCAGCTCCAGCACCCCGGAAGCGCCGCCGAGCCCCTCGATGCCCGCCGCCCGCAGCAGTGCCGCCTGTCCGGCGTACTGCTCCAGGCAGCCGCGCGAACCGCACCGGCACTCCGGACCCGCCGGGTCCACCACCACATGGCCGATCTCCCCGGCGAAACCGTTCGCACCGCGCAGCAGTTCGCCGTTCAGGACCAGCGCACCGCCGACCCCGATCTCGCCGGTCAGATAGAGGAAGCTGCGCATCTCGTCAAGACCGCCGAACCACAGCTCCGCCAGCGCCGCGAGGTTCGCCTCGTTCTCCGAGGCGACCGGCAGCACGGGGTGGCCGGGCCGCAGGGCGGCCAGCGCGTCCGCGAACAGCTCCTGCGCCGGGACCTCACTCCAGCCGAGGTTGGGGGCCTGGCGCACCGCGCCGTCGGAGACCAGGCCCGGCAGCGCCAGGGCCGCGCCCACCGGCCGCAGCTCCTGCTCGCGCGCCGAGTCCAGGGTGCGGGCGGCGATCCGGGCCGCCCGGGCGAGGACCTCACCGGCGGGCGCGCCCCGGTTGTCGAGGTGTTCGGTCTGCCGGACCCGGCCGGTGCCCGCCAGGTCGACCACGCAGACCGACACGTAATCGATGTTGATCTCCACGCCGAGTCCGGCGGGCCCGGTGCGGGCCACCTTGAGCGCGGTCCCGGGGCGGCCCGCCTGCCCGCTGAACGTCTTGCCCGACTCGGTGAGGAACCCGCCGGCCATGAGCTGTTCGACGAGCGAGGAGACCGCGGCGCGGGTCAGGCCGACCCGGGCGGCCACCCCGGCGCGGGTCGCATCGCCGCGCTCGCCCTCGTCCCGCACGGCACGCAGCACCAGGCTCAGGTTGTGCCGTCGCACGGTGTCCTTGTCGGCCTTGGGTCCCAGCGGAGTGAGGATGCTCTTCATGTCGTCGCCGAGCCTATGTGATCCCGGGCACCGCGGGCAGATGCAGATACGGGGGAGGGCGGTCCCGGCCACCCGGCCGGGACCGCCCTCCCCCGGCTCAGGGCTTGGCGCCCCGGGCCTTCAGCATGTCCGCCATCAGGCCCATCTCGGACTTCTGGCCGCGGACCATGCCCGCCGCCAGATTCCGGATGGCGTCCGTCCCGGCGGCTCCGGCGGCGGCCTGGGCCATGTCCGCGCCCGCACGGTGATGCACGGTCATCAGCCGCAGGAACAGCACCTCGGCCTGCTGGCCCTTCGCGGCCTCCAGCGCCTCCAGTTCGGCGTCGGTGGCCATGCCCGGCATCAGTGAACCGTCGTCGCTCGGCTCGACGGTGTGCCCCATCCACTCCATGGGGGGCCCGGCAGAGCTCTTCGGCAGCCCCCACATCTCCAGCCAGCCCAGCATCATGCCGCGCTGGTTGGCCTGGGTGTTGATGATGTCGTACGCGAGGCGCCGCACGTCCTCGTCGTCGGTGCGGTCCCGGACGATGAACGACATCTCGACCGCCTGCTGGTGGTGGATGGCCATGTCCCGGGCGAAGCCCGCGTCCACGGAACCCTCCGCCGGAGCCGACTGCGAGGCCGAACCCTCACCGGACGGAGAGGCCTCGGAGGGACGGATGACCATCAGCACCACCAGCCCCAGCGCCACGAGCAGCACGGAGGCTCCCGCGAGGACCATCCGCCGGGTGGAGCCCGGGCCCGCGAGCGAGGTCACTTGTCCAGCCCGCCGGTGCAGGCGGCCCCCGGCTCAGGGGTCTGCGGGCCCTGCACGTACTTGGTGAAGAACTGCGCGACCCGGTCGTCCTCGGCGCTCTTGACCGTCACCTGCTTGCCCCAGGCGCTGAGCATCAGCGGGTCCTTCTGGTCCTTGACCGGGCTCATCAGGGAGTACGGGGTCGACTTGACCCGCTTCGTCAGGGCCTCGACGTCCTCCTCGGAGGCCTTGTCGTTGTACGTGACCCAGACCGCGCCGTGCTCCAGGGAGTGCACGGCGCTCTCCTTCGGTATCTCGTCGGTGTAGACGTCCGCGTTGCAGTTCATCCAGACCTGGTTGTGGTCACCGCCGACGGGCGGGGTCATCGGGTAGTCGACCTTCGTCGCCACGTGCTCCTGGCTCAGCTTGTCCCAGGTGCGCTCGCCGGTGACGGGTGAGGTCCTGGCCTGCTCCTCCTTCTTCTCCTTCTCGTTCGCCTGCGCCATCAGGTAGCCGCCCCCGGCTACCAGCGCGGCGACCACGGCCACCGATGCGCCGATGGTGATGATGCGGACCCGGCGCTCGCGGGCCCGTTCCTTGCGTCGGGCCTCTTCGAGCTTGGCGCGACGTGCCGCGGCCGGGCTGTTCTGGTTCTTGGCGGAAGCCATGGGAAGTCCTCGTCGTCAACGGATGCATAACGGGTTACGGGAGAGCGGAACTGCCTCTAGACCCGTTGGACCTGGAGTCGTAGCTGATCGACGGAGTGCACACCGTCGTGTGCGGGCCCCCGGATGGCGGCCGCCCCGGTGAGCGGGGCGGCCGGGACGAAGGCCACGGGCGAGGGAACGGCCACGGGTGCGGACGAGGCCGGAAGCACGATGGCCGCCGTGTGCGCCGACCGGCCGTGGCACGAGGTGCCGAGCCCGCGGTCGGCGGGCGCGGCCAGGACGACCGGCTCGAAGGACGTGTCGGGGACCGGAGTGAACGCGCGGACGGAATGCGCGCCCACCGGGCCCGCCGCCACCGGCACGGCGGCGGACGAGGGGGTCACCGAACAGCAGAAGAGCATGGCCAGGAGGCAGAGCACCCAGCCGAGAGCGACGGGCGTGCGAGGGCGGCACTGCTGCCGGTCGGTCCGCGCGCTCACCCTGCTCATCGCCCGTCATCGTAGTAGGTGCATGAAGATTCAAAAGAATATGGGTCGCCCTGTCCGCGCAACAGTGGCAGAAATCATTTACCGGTGTAACACCTGTTAACTTATATACGTGAGTGATACATGTGTACGGTCCCGGCGTCCCCTCGTCCGCAGTCTCCCGGTGGTCCCGGCTCTCCGGCTCGCGCGGCCCTCGGACACCTGGTTCAAACCCGCGATCAGCGTGGTCGCCGCCTCCGCCGTACCCCATCTGTCGCTCCTGGCCGCCGGACGGCTGGACCTCGTGATGTACACCATGGCCGGTTCGCTGTGCGCGCTGTACGGCCACGGCCTGCCGTACGCCCGCCGGGCCAGGGCCGTCGCGGGCGTGGTGCTCGGCATGGCCGCCGGTCTCGCACTCGCCCTTCTCGCCGCGTCGCTCACCGGATCGACCGCCGTCCTCATCGCGGTCGGCGCCCTGCTCGCCGCCGCTCAGAAGGTGCTGTGCGACGCCACCCGGATCGGGCCGCCCGGCCCGGTCATCTTCACCTTCGTCAGCTCCGCCGCCCTGTTCGCCCCGCAGCGCCTCGGCCAGATCCCCGGCCACCTCGCGCTGACGCTCGCCGCGGGCGCGGTCGCCTGGCTGGTCGCGGTGGCGCCCGCCCTGCTCCGCCGGGAGGGCCCCGAACGCCGGGCCGTGGCCCGCGCCCTGGCGGCCGCCGCCGACTGTGCGGAGGACCCGGGCGCCCGGACCCGAAACGGCGCGGCCGCCGCCGTGCACGCCGCCTGGCAGTGCCTGCTCGCCTCCGGGCGCCCCACCCCCGTACGACGTTCGCTGGAACGCCTGGTGGCGCACGCCGAAGCCGCCTGCGCCGTGCCCCGGCCCGGGGGAGACGCGGCTGACGTGGACCGGCTGCGCACCTGGGCGGCCCTGACCCGCGCCCGCGGGCCGCTGCCCGAGCCGCCGCCCGCGCCCGGCTCCGCCGACGGGCTCCACGGGATCGACGCCGAACGCGCCGAACTGCGCACCCCGGC
>NZ_NWVL01000075.1 GCF_002382885.1 Streptomyces sp. WZ.A104 | reverse complement strand
CGTCCTCGCGCTGGCCCGTCGGCGCGTGAACGTCCTGTGGGCCCTGATCCGTGACGGAAAGTGCTTCCAACACGCACTCCCGGTCACAACGGCGGCTTGACAACATCATTAGGAGGTGGCCTCCGATGCGGCGCGGGCGGCGGCGGGGAGAGCGGCGGCGATGCGCTCGACCGCCCGCTCGTCGTGGGCGGTGGAGACGAACCAGGACTCGAACGCGGAGGGCGGGAGGTAGACGCCCTGCTCCAGCATGGAGTGGAAGAACGCGGTGAAGCGGAATGCCTCCTGCTTCTTGGCGTCGTCGTAGTCGCGCACCGGCTGGTCCGTGAAGAAGACCGAGAACATGTTGCTCGCGGCGGAGACGGTGTGGGCGACGCCCTCCTTGCTGAGCGCGGCGCCCACCAGGGTGCGCAGCTCGGCGGAGACCGCGTCGATCTTCGCGTACGCCGCATCGTCCAGCAGCCGCAGCTGGGCGAGGCCCGCGGCGGTGGCGACCGGGTTCCCGGAGAGGGTGCCCGCCTGGTAGACCGGCCCGGCCGGGGCGAGGTGGGCCATCACGTCGGCGCGGCCGCCGAAGGCCGCGGCGGGGAAGCCGCCGCCCATGACCTTGCCGAAGGTCATCAGGTCGGGCCGGACGCCGTCGACGCCGTACCAGCCCGCCTTCGACGTACGGAAGCCCGTCATGACCTCGTCGGAGATGTACAGCGCCCCGTTGGCCGCGCACAGTTCCTTGAGCCCGGCGTTGAAGCCGTCGGCGGGCGGGACGACGCCCATGTTGCCGGGCGAGGCCTCGGTGATCACACAGGCGATCTCGCCGGGGTGCGCGGCGAAGGCGGCACGCACCGCGTCCAGGTCGTTGTACGGCAGCACGACGGTGTCCCCGGCCGTGGCGCCGGTCACCCCCGGGGTGTCGGGCAGCCCGAAGGTGGCCAGGCCCGACCCGGCGGCGGCGAGCAGCGCGTCCACGTGGCCGTGGTAGCACCCGGCGAACTTCACGACCTTGGCCCGGCCGGTGAAGCCGCGGGCCAGCCGGATCGCCGACATCGTCGCCTCGGTGCCGGAGGAGACCAGGCGGACCTGCTCGACCGGCTCGATCCGCGCCACGATCTCCTCGGCGAGCGCGACCTCGCCCTCACCCGGCGTACCGAACGAGGTACCCCGGGCGACCGCCTCCTGGACGGCGGAGATGACCTCGGGGTGGGAGTGGCCGAGAATCATCGGCCCCCACGAGCACACGAGGTCGACGTACTCGCGGCCGTCGGCGTCGGTGAGGTACGGGCCGGTGCCGGACACCATGAACCGGGGCGTACCGCCCACGGCCCGGAAGGCACGCACGGGTGAGTTCACGCCGCCGGGCGTCACGACGGACGCCCGGTCGAACAGCGACTGCGAAACTGGGGCTTCGTATGAATACGCCACTTTGGTCCTGATCTGCGATGGGGGTATCGGGAGGCCGGGCCGGAAAGTCCAGGGGAATCCCGGTCACCGGTGAGCAGGAAGCGCGCTCCGCTCGTATCACGAAAGAGCGTCAGTCCCCTCGCGTCTGCGAAACTGGGCCGACATAGGGAAAGCTCACACATGCCATGGTGTCAGAGGCACGGACGGTCTTGCGGACAGGTGTTTCACCGGACGCCCGCGGGGGAGGTCACTGACACGATGATCGGGTTGCGCGGCGGGGGCTGTGCCTCCTAAGAAGTAGTAGTCGGGTGGAGATATGCATCGCGGTGGCGGAGTGGGCGAAGGGACCGACGACCTGGGGCCCGAGCCTGCCCGACGAGGGCGGCACCGGCGCAGGGCCGAGCGCGTACAGGGCAGGGGCGCGGAGAGCACTCCGGCCCCCGGGAGCAGGAGCGGTGGCGGAATGGGGGTGACCTACAAGTATTTCGGCGCCCCGGACGGGGCCACGGCCGCACGGGTGCCCATTTCGATGCGCCCGGAGGAGCTCGGCGGCGACGAGCTGGGCATGGGCGGCATGTTCACCAAGATCAAGCCGGAGACGGTGGCCGCCATGGTCCTGACCGGCATCCAGGGCATACCCCTGCACAAGGTCCCCCCGCTCGAACTGGTCGTGCTCCACCCCGACTACGCCGTGGTGAAACTCCCGATGACCGTCGTCGACCCGCTGCGCGGTGTCGGCGAGGAGTCCGTCGGCGCGGCGGCCTTCATCTGGTCCACCGTCCCCGACCGCGGCGGCCCGCGCGACGCCTTCAACGTCTACCAGCTGCTCCACGAGTGGCAGGACTTCTCCCACCGGCTGCACGACGCGGGACATCAGGCGTACTGCCTGGTGTGGCCCTGATCCGGAATTCCCCGGCGCGCTCCGCCCGAGGCCGTCCGACTCGGCGCGAGACGGCGGGCTGAGGCCGCCCACCTGCCCGGGGAGGCGTAGGACCCGGGCCACGGGCCGGGATCAACCGACCGGAGCGAAAAGCCCTTTCGGGCGAAAATCGGCCGTACGGGTACTCGAAGGCTTCAGACAGACGCGCCCACGCGCACGTATTCGGTCGAATCGAGCCACGCATCACGGGGAATTGGCCGACGGCCGGTCTTCAGCCGACCCTCCCCCCGCGCCGATGCAGAGGGCATCGACCGTCGAGGAGGTCCGCCGTGGGCGACGTTGTGCTGGCCCTGTCCATCCCCCTTCTGGTCTTCGGCAGCGGGATCTACGCCGCCTGCGACTGCTGGTGGCGCCGCAGACACCCGGCGCCGCCGTCCCCGTACACCCACCGGGCGGCCCGGCTCGCGGAGCAGGAGATGCTGCTGCTGGCCGAGGAGATCGTGGACGACGCGTACGTCGCGCTCGGCCCCCTCTACGACGCCCCGGCCCCCACCGCCGACCGGCCCGCCGCCATCAGCGCGCAGCGGCCGGACGCCACCCCCGATCGCGCCCCGTCACCGCCGGCGCCCGCTCAGAAGCGCTAAGGCCTGTCCGACAGTTCCCGTCTGCCGCACGATCGCCCAGCACCATCAGGCCCACGGTCCGGACAGGCAGCCCCGTCTGCCCGGCAGCCCCCTCCTCCGCTCCGGCCCGAGCCTCCGCCCCGGTGACCGGCTCCGACCGCTGCCACCCTCGCCAAATCCCTGGCCGCCCGCCTCGCCCGGGTGGCATCCTGGCCCCGTGAACGGACCCGAGATCACCGTCGAAGTAGCCCCTGAGCTGCGGCTCTTCATCCCGCACGAGCGCCGCCGAGGCCCCACGCCGCTCACCACCGACGGCGCCTCCACCCTCGGCCATGTCATCGAGTCCCTCGGCGTCCCGCTCACCGAGGCCGGGGCCTTGCTGGTGAACGGTGACCCGGTGGACCGTTCCCATGTGCCGGAGCCGGGCGAGCACATCGACGTACGGGCCGTGGAGCGCCCCCAGCAGGTCCCCGGCGCACCCCTGCGTTTCCTCCTCGACGTCCATCTCGGCACGCTCGCCCGCCGGTTGCGACTGCTGGGCGTCGACGCGGCCTACGAGAGCGAGGACATCGGCGACCCGGCCCTCGCCGCCCTCTCGGCGCGGGAGCGGCGCGTCCTGCTCTCCCGGGACCGCGGGCTGCTGCGCCGCCGCGAGATCTGGGCGGGGGCGTACGTCTACAGCGACCGCCCGCAGGAGCAGCTGCGGGACGTCCTGGGCCGCTTCGCGCCGGTCCTCGCCCCGTGGACCCGGTGCACCGCGTGCAACGGCGTGCTGGCCGAGGCCGACAAGGACTCCGTGAGCGAGCTGCTGGAGCACGGCACACAGCAGGCGTACGACGTGTTCGCGCAGTGCACCGACTGCTCCCGGGTGTACTGGCGGGGCGCCCACCACGGCCACCTGGAGACGATCGTGGCGGACGCGGTACGGGAGTTCGGCGGCGCGGCGGCGTAGTGGAGGACCGTCTCAGCCGATGATGTGGCGCAGATAGGCCTGCGGGTCGGCGAGGTAGCGCCGCCAGTGGTCGACGAGGGCCAGGTCCGCCCACCGCACCCGCTCCATCCCGCCGTCGCCCACCTGCACGATGTCGGCGCCCGGCAGCGCGGTGAGCAGCGGAGAGTGGGTGGCGCACACCACCTGGCCGCCCGCCTTCACCAACTGGTCGATGTGGCCGAGCAGTTCGAGGCAGGAGGCGAAGGAGAGCGCGGCCTCGGGCTCGTCCATGACGTACAGCCCCGGCACCACGAACTTCTCCCGGAACGCGGCGAGGAAGCCCTCCCCGTGACTGCGGGAGTCCGGCTCCAGGCTCTCCCGGTCCAGGGCGTCGAGGGCGGTCTCCGCACGCAGGAAGAACCCCTTGCGCGCGGCCCGGCTGCCGATCATCCGCCGCCCGCGGGGCGCGGTGTCGAAGCGGACCCGCTCCCCGAGCGCGGACCTGCCCCGCGAGGTGGCGTACTTCCAGTCGGCCGAACCGCCGTACGAGTCGAGCCCGAAACCTTCGGCCAGCGCCTCCACCAGCGTCGACTTCCCCGAACCGTTCTCGCCGACGAGGAAGGTCACCGGCGCCCGGAAGCGCAGCCCCTCGGCGAGGAACTGCCGCACACAGGGCACCGACCAGGGCCAGGCGTCCGGCTCGGGGGCGTACACATGGGCGTAGGCGCGTTCGACGATCACCGGCCCATGATGACCGGTCCCCGGCTCAGAAGGCGTACGCGTCCCCGGTCGAAGGGGCCAGCACCGTGTGCTCGTCGTTCCGGGAGTCCGCGTCGCGTGTCCCGCCGCTCCACACCGTGTCGACCCGCAGGACCACCTCGGCCGGTCGCCCCGCGAGCCGCAGTTCCAGCGCGGTCTGCCGGGCCTGCCCGCCGGAGGGCAGCGCACCCGTCTCGCACAGCACAGCGGCCCTGCCGCCCCACAGACAGCCCGGGGGCAGTTGCTGCCGTACGGACAGCGGCGCGGAGAAGCGGAGCCGTACCGTCGAGGCCGGTACGTCGGTGGGCCCGCGGTTCTCGGTCCGCAGCCGGATGCGGATCCGGTCGGCCCAGAGGGTGACGTGCCCGTGGTGGGCGATGTCCGCTTCCGGCACGGGGGCGGCGGCGGAAGAAGCCCCGGCGCGCTCCGTGGCCGAAGCGGCAGCACCGGGCACCACGGCAGCCGCCGGCACGGTCATCGCCGCGGCCGTCGCGAGCACGACGGACAGCGGCATCAACAGTCCTCTCCTACGCATCTGCATGCCCGGAACATACCGATCACACCTACTAATCCGATGAACGTACCGATATGACGCGCTCGCCCCCACCCACACAGCCCACGCCCACCCGGAAAGACCCCCTGTCGCCTGCCTATCCTTTCCCCGTAACCGATCAGCTGTCCGAGGAGATCGCCATGGCCGCCACCCCCATCGCCGTCGTCACCGGCGCGAGCAGCGGCATCGGCGCCGCGACCGCCCGCACCCTGGCCGCCGCCGGATTCCGCGTCGTACTCACCGCACGCCGCAAGGACCGCATCCAGGCGCTGGCCGCCGAGATCACCGAGGCGGGGCACCAGGCGACGGCCTACCCCCTGGACGTCACCGACCGGGCGGCGGTCGACGAGTTCGCCACCGCTTTCCGCTCCCTCGCCGTCCTCGTCAACAACGCGGGCGGGGCGCTGGGGGCCGACCCCGTGGCGACCGGCGACCCCGCCGACTGGCGACAGATGTACGAGACGAACGTCATCGGCACCCTCAACGTCACCCAGGCCCTGCTGCCCGCCCTCACCGCGAGCGGCGACGGCACGATCGTGATCCTCTCCTCGACCGCCGCCCTGTCCGCGTACGAGGGCGGCGGCGGATACGTCGCGGCCAAGCACGGCGAACACGTCCTGGCCGAGACCCTGCGCCTGGAGATCGTCGGCACCCCGGTCCGCGTCATCGAGGTGGCCCCCGGCATGGTCAGGACCGATGAGTTCGCCACCACGCGCTTCCGCGGGGACGCCGAGAAGGCGGCCAAGGTCTACGCGGGCGTCGACGCCCCCCTGACCGCCGAGGACGTCGCCGACACGATCGGCTGGGCCGTGACCCGCCCCAGCCACGTCAACATCGACCTCCTGGTGGTCCGGCCCCGCGCACAGGCCTCCAATACGAAGGTCCACCGCACGCTGTGAGCCGGACGCCGGGGACCGGTGTTCCGGTCCCCGGCGTCAGACGTCCGTGAGCGTCAGCGCAAGGGTCCCTCAGGACGGGGCGACGGCTCGCTCGGCGACGAGCACGGGGTTGTCGTGCGGGGTGATCGTGCAGCGAGCTCCCGGTGCCAGCGCGGTCGCCTCCCAGCTGGGCAGGTCGGCCTTGCAGTCGGCCCCCGAGTCCGTGGTGAGGTGCAGCCGGGTGGTGGCGCCGAGGAAGGTCGCCACCCGCACGGTCGCCGGGGTGCCCGACGTGTCGTCGGCGGCACTGACCGCCAGCCCCTCGGGGCGCAGCAGTACGTCGACCTCGGCGCCGGAGGCGGGCGTCTCGCCGTGGATGGGCAGCCGCCGCCCGAACAGCTCGACGACCCCGCCGTCCCGGACGGTCCCCGGCAGCCGGTTCATGGTGCCGACGAACTCGGCGACGAAGGGCGTCGCGGGACGGTCGTACAACTCGCCGGGCGCGGCGCACTGTTCGAGCCGGCCGTCCTTCATCACGGCGACGCGGTCCGCCATGGACAGCGCCTCCTCCTGGTCGTGGGTGACGAAGACGGTGGTGATGCCCAGCTCCAGCTGGATGCGCCGGATCTCCTCGCGGAGAGTGAGCCTCACCTTGGCGTCCAGGGCGGACAGCGGCTCGTCGAGGAGCAGCACCTTGGGGCGGATGGCCAGGGCGCGGGCGAGCGCGACGCGCTGCTGCTGGCCGCCGGAGAGCTGGTGCGGGTAATGGCCCTCGCGGCCGGGCAGGCCGACCAGCTCCAGCAGCTCCCCCGCCCGCTCCTTGCGTTCGGCGGCGCCCCGGCCCCGTACCCGCAGGCCGTACGCGATGTTCTCGGCGGCCGTCATGTTCGGGAAGAGGCTGTACGACTGGAAGACCATGCCGATGTCGCGGCGGTTGGCCGGGACCTGGGTGACGTCCTCGCCGTCCATCAGCAGCTCGCCGCCGTCGGCGGTCTCGAACCCCGCGATGATGCGCAGCGCGGTGGTCTTGCCGCAGCCGGACGGCCCGAGCAGGGCGACCATCTCGCCCGGGGCGATGTCCAGGTCGAGCCCGTCGAGCGCGACCGTGGAGCCGAACTCCCGGCGCAGATTCTTGAGTTGCACAGGGACGGTCATGACACGGTCTTCTTTCGGTTCTCGCGGCCGGAGTTCGTACGACGGCGGCTGCGGCCGCCGGCCAGGGTGGTGAGCAGGAGCAGCAGCCCCCAGGTGATCAGCAGGCTCAGCATCGCGGCCGCGACCGACAGCTGCGCCTCGGAGTCCTTGATCTCCACCATCCACACGGAGAACGGGCGGTAGGAGAGCACGGAGGCGACGGTGTACTCGCCGAGCACCATGGCCAGGCTGAGCACTGCCCCGCCCGTGACCGCGGTCCGCAGGTTCGGCACGATCACCTGCCGCAGGGTCTGGAGGCGCGAGGCGCCCAGGCTGCGGGCAGCTTCGACGAGGGTGCGCAGGTCGACGGCGCGCAGCCCGGCGTCCAGCGAGCGGTACAGGAACGGCAGGGACATGACCGTGTAGACGAGCACGAGGACCAGGGGGAAGTTCTCGTCCCGCAGGACCTGGAAGGTCATGTAGAGGGGCGTGTCGGCCAGATCCTGTTCCCAGGACAGCACGGTGGTGACGCCCGCGACCAGCGCGATCGGCGGGACGACCAGCGGCATCATGCACAGGATCTCGACGATCCGGCGCAGCCTGGGCAGATAGAGCGAGACCGCGACCAGGGTCGGCACCATCAGGAGCAGACCGCAGGCGATGGTGGCCAGGCCCAGACGCACCGAGAGCATCAGGCTGGCGGTCAGTCCCTCGGTGCCGAGTCCCTGCGTGTACGCGTCGAAGCTGACGCCGTCCACCTCGTTGACGCTGAACCAGATCGAGGCGCCGATGGGGACCAGGAAATACAGCGCGGCGACCGGCAGGACGATGCCTCGTGAGGTGATCTTCATCCGAGCCATCGGGTACTCCTGCGCTGCAACGGTATCTGTACGGCCATCACGAGCAGCGCGATCACGACCATGTTGAGGCTCATGGCGAGGGCGAGGTTCTCCTGGCCCACAAGGACGTTGCCGTTGAGGGCGTTGGCGATCTGGATGGTGATCAGCGGCTGCGAGGAGCCGACCATCACCGCGGCGGTGGCGTGCGAGGCGAACGCGGTGCCGAACATGAGCACCGCACCGCCGACCAGCGAGGGCGTCAGCACCGGGATGCCGACGTGCCGCCAGTACTGCGACCGGGTCGCACCGCAGGACGCGGCGGCCTCCTGCCACTGGGCGCGCAGACCGTCGAGCGCGGGCAGGACGATCACCACCATCAGCGGGATCATGAAGTAGAGGTAGGCCAGCACCAGGCCGGTGAAGCTGTAGAGGCTGAAGCCCGTCCGGTCCAGGTGGAACAGCTGAGTGACGGTGCCGGTCGTGCCGAGCGTCGCGATGAAGGCGAAGGCGAGCGGCGCGCCGGAGAAGTTGGCCAGCACCCCGCTGGCCGAGACGACGATGCCCCGCAGCCCCGCCCGCGGGGAGCTGACGACTGCCTGGGCGATCAGGGCGCCGATCACGGTCGCCAGCAGGGCGGTCACGGCCGAGAGTTCGACGCTCCCGGTCAGCCCGGTCGCGTACGCCCCCGACAGCGACCCGCTGACGTTCTCGGTCGAGAACTCACTGGTGCCGCTCGCCGGGTCGAGGACGGTGAACGCCCCGTACACCATGGTCCCGGCGGGCAGCCCGAAGCACACCGCGAGGAACACGAAGAACGGAACGACGACGGGCCACCGGTGCCGACGGGTGCGGCGGCGAGGGCCGCCGCCGTCCCGCACGGGTGGCGCGGGTGGCGCGGGGGCGGCCGTGCCCGCCGCGGGCACGGAGCCCGCGGCGGGGACGGGAAGTGCGGTCTTGTCGGGCATGGTCAGCTGACCGCCTTGCCCCAGCCCTGCACGACCGTCTCCTTGGCCTTCGCTTCCTGCTCCGCGGTCGGCTCCTCGGGCACGCCGTCGACCTCGGGAATCTGCGCGACGGCGGCCTTGTCGGCGGTGCCGTCCTTCTTCATCGTGTCGAGGAGCGCCGGGCGCGAGAAGCCCTTCAGCCAGATGTTCTGGCCCTCGGGGCTGTAGATGAACTCCAGCCACAGGCGGGCGGCGGCCGGGTGCGGAGCGTACTTGTTGACGCCCTGGTTGTAGTAGCGCGAGTACAGGCCGTCGGAGGGCACCGCGACCTGCCAGTCGACGCCCTTGGGCTTGAGCTTCACGCCGTAGCCCAGGTTGAGGTAGTCCCAGTCGATCGAGATCGGCGTCTCGCCCTGCTGGATGGTGGCGAGCGTGGACTTCGCGGGAACGAAGTTGCCCTTCTTCTTCAGCTCCTGGAAGAAGTCCAGGCCCGGCTGGACGTCGTCCAGGGAACCGCCGTTGGCCAGCGAGGCCGCGATGACCGTGGCCAGCGCGGAGCCGGACTCGGTCGGGTCGCCGTTGAGCGCGACCTTGTTGCGGTACTCGGGCTTGAGCAGGTCCTTGAACGTCTCGGGGCAGTTCTTCACGGCCTTGGCGTCGCAGCCGATGGATATGAAGCCGCCGTAGTTGTTCATGAAGGAGGCGTCCGGCTGCTTCTGCGCGTCCGGGATGTCGTCCCAGCCCTGGACCTTGTACGGCGCGAGCAGGTCCTGCTTCTTGGCCTCCTGCATGTACGAGGTGCCGAGGTCCAGCGCGTCGACGGCCCGGCTCTGGCCCTTGCGCTTGGCCGCGGCGTTCAGCGCGCCCTGGCTGCTGCCGCCCGGGTCCTCGTTGTTGACCTCGATGGCGTACTTCTTCTCGAAGGCCGCGATCATCTCGCCGTAGTTGGCCCAGTCCGGCGCGAGGGCGTAGACGTTGAGCTTGCCCTCCTTCTCCGCCGCCTCGACGAGCTTGTCCATACCGCCGAGGTCCGCGGCCGACTCCGCTTTCGCGGCCTTGCTGTTCTTCGCGCCCGCGTCGTCGGGCGCGGAGCCACAGCCGGCGGCCACCACGACGGTGAGGCCTGCGAGGGCCGCGGCGGTCAGGACGCGACGGGGACGGTGTGCCTTCACGATGCGTACTCCTGGGTCTTCGGCGAGCCACCTGTATGGACAAGCCAGCGTCAGTAAGCCAGCCGAAGCTAGCAGCCAAATGACCGGCCAGTAAAGCCCTCACGAAGGAAAAAGTGCAGGTCAGAAGCGTTATAAAGACGTAGGTTTACCTACCGCCAAAGCGGAAAGACGCAGGGTTCGCACTTCTGGGGGAACACCGATTGCGCGCAGTTCAGGGATGCGGGACACCACGTGCGGATGACATGATCGTCCTTGCCCGCCCGGGAGCCCGCCCGGACGCCCGCCGACAGCCCCGAAAGCCCCCTAGGAGAGACGTGATCCGACGGCACCAGCAGATCGCCGAGGAGCTGCGCCTCGCCATCGCCGAAGGCACCTATCCGGTGGGCTCCGAGCTGCCGTCCGAGTCCGAACTCGCCCTGGCCCACGGGGTGTCCCGGGGCACGCTCCGGCAGGCCTTCGGCACACTCCAGTCGGAGGGCCTGATCGGCTCCCGGCAGGGCGCCCGCCGCACGGTCCTGTCCACCACCCCCAGCCAGAGCTTCACCGAGCTGCGCAGCTTCGCCCAGTGGGCCAGGGCCGGCGGCCGCACCCCCGGCGGCCTGGTGCTCCGCTCACGCCGCGCGAAGGCCACCGAGGCACAGGCCGCCCAACTCCACCTCACCCCCGGTGACACGGTCCTCCACGTCCTGCGGGTACGCACCCTGGACGGCGAGCCGGCGCTCCTGGAGCGCACGGTGTACGCCGGGTGGGCGGCCGCCGCCGTCGAACGGCTGCCGGACGACTGCGAGTCGGTCACCCAGAGCCTGTACGACGAGGCCCGCGTCCTCATGAGCCACGGCGAACACCACCTGGACGCGGTCGCCGCGGGCACCACGGACGCCCGGGAACTGGCCGTACGGCGCGGCTCCCCGCTGCTGCGGGTGCGCCGCACCACGACCACGCCCGACGGCCGCCCGGTCGAGACCTCGGACGACCGCTACAAGCCGGGTTCGGTGGTCTTCACGGTCCGCAATTCGGTACAGGCGAATCCCCTGGTCCGCACGACGCCCGACTGATGGGGCGGGCACGCCCCGCCCCGGCCAACAGGCCACCCCCCGACCAGCGCCCCGGTCGCCCCTCCCACGAACAGCGAGCACGCATGTCCCCGCTCTCCCTGCCCCCGCTCCCCCGCCCCGCCGCCCTCCTCTGCGACATGGACGGCACCCTCGTCGACACCGAACACGCCTGGCTGGACACCGTCGCCGGGTTCCTGCGCGCACAGGGCTCCCCGGCGGACGCGGACACGCTCGCCCCGTTCGCGGGCGCCGCGGTGGCCGACGCGGCGGACCGTCTCGTACGCGACGGCCTCACCGCCCTGTCCGCCGCGGAGGCGGCCACCCGTCTCGACCGGGCGTTCACCGCACGGGTGGCGGCCGGAGTGGCCGTCCAGCCGGGCGCCCTCCGGCTGCTGGACCGGGCGCGGGCGCTGGGGGTGCCCACCGCCCTGGTGACCGCGTCCGAACGGCATGTGGCCGACCTGGTGCTCGACACCCTGGGCCGGCACCGCTTCGACACGTCGATAGCCTCGGGTGAGGCGCCCCGCGGCAAGCCGCACCCCGACCCGTACCTGGCCGCCGCGGCCGCGCTGGGGGTGGCCCCGCAGGACTGCCTGGCCGTCGAGGACACCCCCACGGGCGCCGCCGCCGCCCTCGCCGCGGGCTGCCGCCTGCTCGCCGTCCCCTCGGTCCCCGGCATCGAGCCCGGCCCGCGCACGGTCCTGGTCACCTCCCTGACGGAGGCGGACCTGGCGGGGGCGGCATAGGGCCCCCGCCGGGCCGGCGAGGGCTCCCCGCCGGGCGGGTGATGGCTCCCCGCTGGGCGGGTGAGGGGGTGCCGCCACCGGCGGCGACGCCCCTCGTCTCCGCCCTTGACGCGGGTGGCCCGTCAGCCCTTGATGCAGATGACCTGCTTGAGCTTGGCGACGACCTCCACCAGGTCCCGCTGCTGCTCCATGACCTGCTCGATCGGCTTGTACGCGGACGGGATCTCGTCCAGAACGCCGGAGTCCTTGCGGCACTCCACGCCCCGCGTCTGCTCCTCCAGGTCCCGCACCGTGAACCGGCGCTTGGCGGCGTTCCTGCTCATCCGGCGACCGGCGCCGTGCGAGGCCGAGTTGAACGCCTTCGCGTTGCCCAGGCCCTTCACGATGTACGAGCTGGTGCCCATCGAGCCGGGGATGATCCCGAACTCGCCGGAACCGGCACGGATGGCCCCCTTGCGAGTGACGAGCAGGTCCGCTCCGTCGTACCGCTCCTCCGCGACGTAGTTGTGGTGGCAGGAGATCTCCTGCTCGAAGACCGGCTTGGCCTTCTTGAACTCCTTGCGGACCACGTCCTTGAAGAGCGCCATCATGATCGCGCGGTTGTACTTGGCGTACTCCTGCGCCCAGTAGAGATCGTTCCGGTAGTCGGCCATCTGCGGGGTGTCCGAGATGAAGACGGCCAGGTCCCGGTCGACGAGGCTCTGGTTGTGCGGCAGCTTCTGGGCGATGCCGATGTGGTGCTCGGCGAGTTCCTTGCCGATGTTGCGGGAGCCCGAGTGCAGCATCAGCCACACCGCCCCGTCACTGTCGAGACAGAACTCGATTATGTGATTGCCAGAGCCGAGCGTTCCCATCTGCTTGGTGGCACGTTCCTGACGGAACTTGACCGCTTCCGCGATCCCCCCGAACCGCCCCCAGAAGTCGTCCCACCCCGACGTCGGGAACCCGTGCAGCTTCCCCGGGTCCACCGCGTCGGCGTGCATACCCCGGCCCACCGGAATGGCCTGCTCGATCTTCGAGCGCAGCCGTGACAGGTCGCCGGGAAGATCGTTTGCGGTCAGGGACGTCTTCACCGCCGACATCCCACAGCCGATGTCCACCCCGACCGCGGCCGGGCACACCGCGCCCTGCATCGCGATCACCGAACCGACCGTGGCCCCCTTGCCGAAGTGGACGTCCGGCATGACCGCGAGACCCTTGATCCACGGCAGCGTGGACACGTTCCGCAGCTGCTGCATGGCGACGTCCTCGACCGACGCCGGGTCCGTCCACATCCGGATGGGAACCTTCGCTCCCGGCACCTCTACGTACGACATAACTCCTCGATTCCCCCGAAAAGACTGAAAGCGCAAAACCGGTGCCAAGGTCGGCGAACACGTCGGCCGACCGGCATCCACAGCAGTGCGTGCGATACACATTGTCTCCATCGGCCGCCTAGCAGCGGCAACCGCTTTTCCGTACCGAAGGGAGCCTGGGACGGTGCGACACAAGGCGTACGTACCCGGTGCCGCGCTCCTCGCAGCGCTCGTCGTCGGCTGTAGCGCCGGCGCCGACAGCGAAGCGAGCGGCGGCGACAGCAAGCCGGGCAGCCCTGCGGTCACCTCCGCGCCCCCCGGCAAGTACCTGACCCTGCCCGCCCCCTGCCGTTCCGTGCCGCGCGGGACGCTCAAGGACCTGCTGCCCGGCGCCGCGGAGCTGCCCGAGACCCAGCAGGACAAGGCGTTCCGGGGCGTCCCGTCCGTCACGTACGACACCGACCGCAGGGTCGGATGCAGCTGGAAGTCGGACGCGCCGGACGCCACCCGGAGCCTCTCCATCGACCTGGAGCGGGTCGTTTCGTACGACCCCGCGGTGAGCGACGACGACCGCGCCGACACGGTCTACGCGAAGAAGGAGAAGGCCGCCGGCCTGTCCTCCGCGACGCCCGGCCCGGACGCGGAGAAGAGCTCGGCGAAGGGCGAGGAAACGGACAAGGGCAAGGACGAGGACGAGAACGAGGACGAGGGCAAGGGGAAGCCGGAGGGCGCGACGGGCTCGTCGGCCCCGTCCCCCTCGACAGCCTCCTCCTCGTCCGCCTCCCCCGGCAGCCCCGCCGACGACCTCCGCCCCCGTGTCCTCGACGGCCTCGGAGATGCCGCATTTCTGAACGATCGCCTCACCCGGGCAGGTTCCACCGCGAAACACCGCACCGTGAGCGTGGTGTTCCGCACATCGAACGTGATCGTGACCGTCCGGTACGCCGAGCAGCCCGCCCTCGTCACCAAGGTGCCCGACAGCAGGGAACTCCAGGAGAAGGCCCAGGCACTGGCCCGGAAGCTGGCCGAGAAGCTCAGCGAATAGGCCCCCTCCGACGGGTCCTCCACGGCCGGATTCCGGTCCGAGGGGGACCGGAACCGGGACGCGGGACGGTCGCCGGCCGTCGTACCGTGGCTGTCCGGAAGACGACCCGACGACGATCCGAAGACGATCCGACGCAGACCCGAAGACGGTCCGAGGATGGTCCGAAGACGACCCGACCTGCCCGCCGAGACCTCCGTGCCATCCGAGTGAAGGAACCATGCACCGATCAGCCCCGCGCCTGTCCCGCCTCCTCGCCTGCGCCGCCGTCCCGGTGATGCTCGTAGCCGTCGGCTGCTCGTCGGACTCCGGCTCCGAGTCCGACGGCAAGAAGAACGAGGGCTCCTCGTCGTCCGGCTCCGCCGACACCAAGAAGCCCAGCGCGCCCGCGGTCGAACCGGCGAAGTTCTCCGACCTGCCCGACCCGTGCGCCTCGATCAAGAAGAAGACGATCGAGGACCTGGTGCCCGAGGCGAAGAAGAAGAACGGCACCGCGGGCCGCTCCAACGATCTCTCGATCCGCGGCAACTGCTCCTGGAACGGCCTGGACGACAAGGGCGTCAAGGGCTCGCAGTACCGCTGGCTGGACGTCGGCTTCACCCGCTTCGACTCGGACCAGTCGCTGGGCAGCGGCGCCAAGCGCGCCACCGCCGAGTACGCCAAGCAGATCGCCAAGACGAAGGCCTCCGAGGGCGCCGAGAAGGTCGCCGCCGAGCCTGGCAAGGGCATCGGCGAGGAGGCCAGCGTCATCACGTACGGCCTCAAGCAGACGGACGAGGACTTCGAGTACGCCACCGTCGTCGCCCGCACGGGCAACGTCGTCGTCACCCTGACGTACAACGGCGCTGGGTACGCGGGCGCCAAGACGCCCTCCAAGGCCGACATCACCAAGGGCGCGCTGAAGGCGGCGAAGGAGGCCGTCGCCGCGGTCGAGGCCACCGCCGAGTCCACGGCGACGCCTCCCGCGGAGGACAAGGCCGGGGACGACGCCAAGAGCGACGCGAAGGACGACTCCAAGGCCTCGCCCAAGGCGAGCTGAGCACCGACCACGGCATACCCGGCAACGGCCATCCGATCCTTCCGCTGATCACCCTCCTGCCCGAGGGCGTGGCCCTCCTCGCCCTCGGGCCGCTCAGCAACTGGGGCCTTGCCACACCGCGTTGGCTCCCGTTCATCGGCGGCAGGCCGGTCCGCCCGGTGGCCGCGGTCGCGCCCGCCGCTCTCGGCGCCCCGCCCATGACCCTGGTGACGTTCGGTCAGCTGATGATCCAGGACTCGGTCGACCGGGGCACCCTCACGGGCCCACCGGGCGTTCATGGGCTGGTGTCACGTCCCGCTGCTGCTCTGGGACCCGCTGCCGGCGGCGGTCACCGTCTCCTGCTACCTCCGGCGCAGGCAGGGGAGGCAGCGGGACAGTCGCGCCCCTCCCCGCGCAACAAAGCTCGCACACATGTGCCAGGCTGTCCCCTCGCCGGGCATCGGATGCCCGGACGGGAAAAACAACGCCGGACGCAGAAGCCGGGTACAGAGGTCGGGGAGGGGATCGCCGGTGGCCGCCATGCAGCTGACCCGCACGCACCGCATACTCATCGGGGTCGTCGTCGCCGGTGCGGTGGTCATCGCCGCGATCGGTTTCGCGGGCTCCTACGCCGCCGTGCGCGTGCTCGCGGAGGAGAAGGGCTTCGGGTCGTTCTCGCTGGTCTTCCCCATCGGCATCGACGCGGGCATCTGCGTCCTGCTCGCCCTGGACCTCCTGCTGACCTGGATGCGCATCCCGTTCCCGATGCTGCGCCAGACGGCGTGGCTGCTGACGGCCGCGACGATCGCGTTCAACGGCGCCGCCTCCTGGCCCGACCCGCTGGGCACCGCGATGCACGCGGTGATCCCGGTCCTCTTCGTCGTCTCCGTCGAGGCCGCCCGGCACGCGGTGGGCCGGATCGCGGACATCACCGCCGACAAGCACATGGAGGGCGTACGCCTCACCCGCTGGCTGCTCTCCCCCATACCGACGTTCAAGCTGTGGCGGCGGATGAAGCTGTGGGAGCTGCGCAGCTATGAGCAGGTCATCAAGCTCGAACAGGACCGGCTGATCTACCAGGCCCGCCTCCAGGCCCGCTACGGCCGCAACTGGCGGCGCAAGGCCCCCATCGAGTCGATGATGCCGCTGCGCCTGGCGAAGTACGGCGTCCCCCTCGCCGAGACCGCCCCGGCCGGGCTCGCCGCCGCGGGCATCGAACCGGCCCTGCTGCCGCCGATGCCCGCCGGGGCCGACCGCCCGAAGACGGAGCTGGGCAAGCCGGAGCAGAGCCAGGCGGAGCTTCCGTACGAACCGCGCGAGGAGCACGGGCAGGAGCGCGAGGAGCACGGGCCCCAGCAGGAACAGCCCCAGGAGCAGGCCCAGCAGCACCCCCAGCAGCCGCAGCCCACATCACTCCAGAAGCAGGCGCCCCAGCAGGACCCGGCGGCCCTCCAGGCCCCGCCCACCCACGACAGCCCCTGGTTCGCCGCCCAGAAGCTGCCGGACAACGTCAACGAGAGCGCGTACAACCCGCAGTACGTCGAGGGCCTGGAGCCCTCCCCGGTCCAGATCCCCGCGGGCCCCGGCCGCACCCGGCCCCTCGGGGACGTGGGCACCATCGGCGCGGTCCCGCACCCCCGCCGCGAGGAACTCCCCCAGCCCCCGGCCGCCGGGGCGCCCGAGGCGCCCCAGGCCATCGGCCCCGAAGAGGCCCCGCAGCTGGAGGAGTGGTCCCAGGAGGACTCCGAGTACGCCGAGATGGCCTTCGAGGTGTTCACCGCGTACACGGACCAGGAGGGCCAGTACCCGAGCGTGGAGATCCTGGACATCCACCTCTCCGACACGCGCAACGTCCACCACCCCCGCTCGCGGGAGCTGCTCCTGCGCCTGATGCCCGAGTTCAAGCAGGCCTACGTCCCGGCGCGGTCGACCGCCGACCAGACAGCCTGACCGAACAGCCCGACCAGACCGCCTGACCCGGCCACCGCAGCCGAAAGGGTCGCCACCCGGAACCCCGGGCGGCGACCCTTCACCGTACGTACGGCTATGCGCCCAGCAGCCTCCGCACCCGCTCCGCACCCACCGCGAGCAGCAGCGTGGGCAGCCGCGGCCCCGTGTCGCGGCTGACGAGCAGCCGGTAGAGCAGCGCGAAGAAGGACCGCTGGGCGGCCTTCAGCTCGGGTGTCGGCTTGGCGTCCGGCTCAAGACCGGCCAGCACCTTCGGCACGCCGTAGACCAGCGTGGTGAGGCCGTCCAGCGACCAGTGGGTGTCCAGGCCCTCCAGGAGGAGGCGCAGGGACTCGCGGCCCTGGTCGTCGAGCGATCCCAGGAGCTCCTTGTCGGGCTCGTCGCGGACGATGGTGCGGGCCTCGGCCGGGACCTGGGTGGTGATCCAGTTCTCGGCACGGTCGAGGCGCGGGCGCGCCTCGTCCAGCGAGGTCAGCGGGTTCTCCGGGTCCAGCTCGCTGAGGATGCGCAGCGTCTGGTCCTCGGCGCCGGCCGTGATGTCGGCGACCGAGGCGAGCGTCCGGTACGGCAGCGGGTGCGGGGTGCTGGGAAGCTCCCCGGCCGCCGTGCGGACGGCGCGGGAGTACGCGGCGGCGTCGGCGGGCAGCACCGTGCCGTCGGCGACCTTGCGGCCCAGCGAGTCCCACTCGTCGTACAGCCGCTGGATCTCCTGGTCGAAGGCGATCTTGAACGACTGGTTGGGCTTGCGGCGGGCGTAGAGCCAGCGCAGCAGCGGCGCCTCCATGATCTTCAGCGCGTCGGCCGGGGTGGGCACCCCGCCCTTGCTGGAGGACATCTTGGCCATGCCGGAGATGCCGACGAAGGCGTACATGGGCCCGATGGGCTGGACGCCGTCGAAGACCTCACGGACGATCTGTCCGCCGACGACGAAGGAGGAGCCGGGCGAGGAGTGGTCGACGCCGCTGGGCTCGAAGATCACGCCCTCGTACGCCCAGCGCATCGGCCAGTCGACCTTCCAGACGAGCTTGCCGCGGTTGAACTCGTTGAGCCGGACCGTCTCGGCGAAGCCGCACGCCGAGCAGGTGTAGTTCAGCTCGGTGCTGTCGTCGTCGTAGGAGGTGACGACCGTGAGGTCCTTCTCGCAGTTGCCGCAGTACGGCTTGTACGGGAAGTAGCCCGCGCTGTTGCCGCTGCCGTCGTCCTCGTCGGCGGCGCCGGAGCCCTCGGCGGCCTCCAGCTCGGCCTCGTCGACCTTCTTCTGCTGCTGGGGCTTCTTACCGCCCTTGGCCGCGGAACCGGCCGCCGCCGGGTCCTTCTTCGTCCGGTAGCGGTCGAGGACGGCGTCGATGTCGGCCCGGTGCTTCATCGCGTGCAGGATCTGCTCGCGATAGGTCCCGGCGGTGTACTGCTCCGTCTGGCTGATTCCGTCGTACTCGACGCCCATCTCGTCCAGGGCGGCCGTCATGGCGGCCTTGAAGTGCTCGGCCCAGTTCGGGTACGCGGAGCCGGCCGGGGCGGGCACCGAGGTCAGCGGCTTGCCGATGTGCTCGGCCCAGGACGCGTCCACGCCCGGAACCCCGTTGGGGACCTTGCGGTAGCGGTCGTAGTCGTCCCAGGAGATCAGGTGGCGCACGGTGTATCCGCGGCGGCGGACCTCGTCGGCGACCAGGTGCGGGGTCATGACCTCGCGGAGGTTGCCGAGGTGGATCGGGCCCGAGGGGGACAGACCGGAGGCGACGACGACCGGTTTGCCAGGCGCACGACGCTCCGATTCGGCGATGACATCGTCCGCGAAGCGGGAGACCCAGTCGGTCTCGGTGCTGGTCTGACTCTCGGCCACGGTCGGCACGTCCTTCTCTCGTCTGTCGTTTCCCGATGGGGTACGGACCATTCTCCCAGTTACCTCCCGCAGCGCGAAAACGGCTTTACGCCCCGTGGGATACTGGAGCGATCCCTTGTACCCCTACGGAAACGGCAGCCAGCCATGGCCTCGGTCCCTTCCCTCGCTTCCACGCTCCAGCAGCAGCTGGCGGACGCCCTGACGGCAGCTCTGCCGGATGCCGGCACCGCGGACCCGCTGCTGCGCCGAAGCGACCGGGCCGACTTCCAGGCCAACGGCATCCTGGCGCTCGCCAAGAAGCTCAAGGGCAACCCGCGGGACCTGGCGGGCCAGGTCACGGCCGCCCTCCCGGCGGGTGAGCTGATCAAGGACATCGAGGTCTCCGGGCCCGGCTTCCTCAACATCACGCTCACCGACAAGGCCATCGTCGAGACGCTGGCCGCCAGGTCGGCTGACGACGGCGGCCGGCTCGGCGTGCCGCTGAGGGCGGAGGCCGGGACGACGGTCATCGACTACGCCCAGCCGAACGTCGCCAAGGAGATGCACGTCGGCCACCTGCGGTCGGCGGTCATCGGTGACGCGATGGTCAGGATCCTGGAGTTCACCGGCGAGGACGTCGTCCGGCGGCACCACATCGGCGACTGGGGCACCCAGTTCGGCATGCTGATCCAGTATCTGATCGAGCACCCGGGCGCCCTGAAGCACGAGGGAGGCGCGAGCGACGGCGAGGCGGCGATGTCGACGCTCAACCGGGTCTACAAGGAGTCGCGGGCCCTGTTCGACTCGGACGAGGAGTTCAAGGCGCGCTCCCGGGACCGGGTGGTGGCCCTCCAGGCCGGGGACCCGCAGACGCTGGAGCTGTGGCAGGGCTTCGTCGACGAGTCGAAGATCTACTTCCACTCGGTCTTCGACAAGCTCGACATGGAGATCCGTGACCCCGACATCGTCGGCGAGTCCGGCTACAACGACATGCTGGAGGAGACCTGCCGCATCCTGGAGGAGACGGGTGTCGCCGTCCGCTCCGAGGGTGCGCTGTGCGTGTTCTTCGACGACGTCAAGGGCCCGGACGGCAACAAGGTCCCGCTCATCGTGAAGAAGACGAACGGCGGCTACGGCTACGCGGCCACCGACCTCTCCGCGATCCGGAACCGGGTGCAGGACCTCAAGGCCGACACCCTGGTGTACGTGGTGGACGCCCGGCAGTCGCTCCACTTCAAGATGGTCTTCGAGACCGCCCGGCGGGCTGGCTGGCTGAACGAGGACGTGCGGGCCGTGCAGCTCGCCTTCGGCACGGTCCTCGGCAAGGACGGCAAGCCGTTCAAGACCCGTGAGGGCGAGACGGTCCGGCTGGAGGACCTCCTCGACGAGGCGGTCGGCCGGGCCACGGCGGTCGTCCGGGAGAAGGCCGAGAAGGTTGGCCTGACCGAGGACGAGATCGTGGAGAACGGCCGGTACGTCGGCATCGGGGCCGTGAAGTACGCGGACCTGTCCACCTCCGCCGTACGGGACTACAAGTTCGACCTGGACCAGATGGTGTCGCTGAACGGCGACACCTCGGTGTACCTCCAGTACGCGTACGCGCGTATCCAGTCGATCCTGCGCAAGGCGGGCGACGCGGTACCGGCCGCCCACCCGGAGCTGGCGCTGGCCCCGGCGGAGCGTGCGCTCGGCCTGCACCTGGACCAGTTCGGCGAGGTGCTGGGCGAGGTCGCGGCGGGCTACGAACCGCACAAGCTGGCCGCGTATCTCTACCAGCTCGCGTCCCACCTGACGACGTTCTACGACCAGTGCCAGGTGCTCAGCCCGGACAACGCCCCCGAGGTCGTCGAGAACCGGCTCTTCCTGGTGGACCTCACCGCCCGGACCCTCCACCAGGGGATGGCACTGCTCGGCATCCGGACGCCCGAGCGGCTCTGACCCCGGAGCGTACGCGCGTGGGCCCCGGCACGGGTGATGTGCCGGGGCCCACGCGCGTGGGGCACGCCCCAGGGGCGGCTGGTTCCACGGCGGCGTCGTGGAACCCCGCCGGTACGGCTCACCCCGGGGTGAAGGGCTCCCACTTCACTTCGTCGTTGCCGTACGTGTACATCGGCCGCCCCCGCATCCCGCTCGTACGGAACGGCTTGCCGTGGTCGTCGATCCGCAGCATCCCCTCACGCCCGCCGCTGCTCCACTTCAGCTCCAGGTACCAGGTGACGTCGTACCCCACGGCCTTCATGTCCAGGTTGAAGACCTCCACGTCCTCGGACGTCACCTTGAACGGGAAAGGCACTGCGGGGATCGTCCGGTCGCCCTGCGTTCCGGGTACGGGGGTCATGATCGGGTGCCGGGTGTCGAGGTCGGACGCGAAGGTCCGGGGCGCGATGCCGCTGCCGCAGCCGTTCCCCATCAGGTACGCCGACCAGGGCAGCGGAGCCTTGCGGGACAGCACCCGCACATACAGCCCCTTCAGGACGACCGCCTCGCGCGTGGTGCCCTGCACGGTCAGCTGAAGCAGCATGTTCCCCGCGTCCACGCCACCGTACGACCGGGCCCAGCCGCGCCGGTCCTGCGGCGGGGGCGGCGGAGCCAGGCCTTCCGGTCCCCGGTTCAGCAGGTAGAACTGCCCGCAGGGCTCATCCCAGTTGTACGAGGAGATGGTGACGGCCGGGGGCGCACCGACCCCCGTACCGCCGCTCCTGGGCCGCTCCGCACCGGAACGGGCGGGCGCGCCGGGCTCCACCGGGGGCGCGGCCGACGGACCGCCGGACGACGGGGAGGCGCTCACCGACGGCGAGGCCGGGGAGCCGGCGGAGGAGGAGGCCCCGGGAACCACCGAATCGCCGCCCTCCCTCCCGGCCCGGTCCGAAGCACCCGCACCGCCCTCCGCCCCCGGCCCAGCTCCTGACCCGACGAGATCGGCGGCGACGACGGTGGTGGGCACGAGGAGCGCGGCGGCCCCGGCGGCGGCGAGCAGCACCCGGGTACGCCGGGAGAGCCGGGCCCACGGGGAGCGACTGCCACCGGGGGCTCCGGCGGGCGCGTCGCTGGCGGGGTCGGGAGGCGCGGACGGGGGCACACGCTCGGCCGCAGGCGCGGACTCGGGCTCCGGCTCCGGCTCCGGCTCCACCGAAGCCGAAGCCGAAGCGGGAACGGGAACGGGAGCAGGAGCAGGAACCCCCGCCCCCGTCGGCCGCCGCCGGGCCGCGTCCGCAACGATCCACCGCCGGTGCACCTCCACCAGCTCGTCGCCCGTCGCCCCGCACAGCCGCGCCAACCGCTCGACGGGAGCGTACTCGTTGGGCACGGCGTCACCGTTGCAGTACCGGTGGAGGGTCGACGTACTGACGTGCAGTCTCCCCGCGAGAACCCCGTAGCTGCGTCCCGAACGGCCCTTCAGTTCCTTCAGCAGGGCCGCGAAGTGCTCGGCCTCCGGCGTCGCCACGACGGCGTTCCCCTCCCTGGTCCGTCCCGGAACGGCGTTCCAGGGACGCGAAATTCCCGCAGGTCACCGTACGCGTAGACGTTCCAGCATCCCCAATGGTTCAGCAGGCGTTGCGGCCGGAATCCGCTGCCCCACAAGCTCGGACCAGACCACAGCAGCACCGCAGATCAACCGAGTACGGGGAGTACCACCGCCATGCGCACCAACCGCATCCGCACCACCGCCCTCGCCGCCACCGCCCTCGCGGCCGCTCTCTCGCTCACCGCCTGCGGCGGCGAGGACAAGGCCATGGGAACCAAGGCAGCCGGCTCGACCGAGACGGCGGCCCCTGCGGCGACGAGCGCCGACGGCGCCGACGGCAAGGCACAGCCCGACGCCCCGAAGGCCGGCGCGCCCGACACGCAGACGGTCCCCGCCGGGGGGAAGCACGCGAGCGGCAACGGCGACAGCAACGGCAAGAAGCCGGAGGCCGCGCCGAACGCGAAGGCCCCGGCGTCGATCCCGGCCTGCACGGCCACGAACTCCGAGGTGAAGGTCTCCTCGGTCAGCCGCCCGATCAACCACCTGCTGCTCACGGTGACCAACACCGGCTCCGCCGACTGCGCCGCGTACTACGCACCGTTCCTCCGCTTCGACGACGCGCAGGCCGTGTACCCGGTCTACAAGGACAGCAAGCCGCAGGCGGTCGTCACGCTCTCCCCCGGCGAGAAGGCGTACGCGGGCATCGCGCTCCTCGGAGAGCCCGGTCAGAACGAGCCGGTCAAGAGCGACAACCTCGGCGTCACCATGGTCGACAGGAACAACAAGCCGAAGAACGAGGCCACGGTGAAGCTCCCGGCGGAGACCTACACCGACAGCCTGGGCTTCGTCACCTACTGGCAGTCGGACATCGAGACCGCCCTGATGTACTGAGCGGACGAGGCAGCCAGGGCCAGCGCCTGACGTGCGGTAACTCTGCGCGACCCGTACACATTTGTTGTACGGGTCGCGCGTGCGTGAAGTGGGTTCCGGGGTGGGAGTGGGACCGTATGCACCCCAGAAAGCGACAGCGTAAGAACGCGTCGACGATGAAGCTCGTGGGCAAGCTGCTGGCCCGCTTCCGCAAGGAGGCGGGCCTCACGCAGACCGAACTAGCCCAAGCGGCAGGCGTACAGGAGGACACGATCGCCTCCGTCGAGCAGGGCAGACGCTCCCTCGTCCCGGATCTGGCGGAGACGATCGACGATCTGCTGGACACCAAGGGCGCGCTGTCGACGGCGGTCGACAACATGCCGGAAGTCGACCTGATCCCGCTGTGGGCCGAGCAGTACATCGACATGGAGCATGACGCGCTGGCGCTGTCCTGGTACGACAACCAGGTCATCCCGGGCCTGCTCCAGACGAAGGCGTACGCGGAGGCGGTGTTCCGCAACAAGATCCCGGTCTACAGCCCGGAGGAGATCGAGACGCAGACGGCGACGCGACTGCAACGGCAGCAGATCCTGAACCGAAGGAAACCGCCGACGATCAGCATGGTGATCTGGGAACCGGTCCTGATGATGAAACTGACGTCGGACGAGGACCACCTGGAGCAGCTGCGCCACCTCTACGAGATGGCCCAACTCCCGGGAGTCTGCCTCCAGGTGCTCCCGCTCGACAGCAGGGTTCACGCGAGCCTCGCGGGCCCCTTCACCCTCTTGGAGACCCCGGACCACCAGCACGTCGCCTACACCGAGACCCAGCGCGGCAGCCACCTGATCTCCGACCGGAATGAGATCAGCATCCTCGCCCAGAAGTATGCGATGCTGCGAGCCCAGGCGCTCACCCCTCTTGAGACCCTGCGCCTGCTGGCCCGTTTACTGGGAGAGACATGAGCACCGCACTGAACTGGTTCAAGTCGAGCTACAGCAGCGACGAAGGCGGCCAGTGCCTCGAAGTCGCCTACGACTGGCGCAAGTCGAGCTACAGCGGCAGCGAAGGCGGGCAGTGCGTCGAGATCGCCGCCCACCCCGCCGCCGTCCACATCCGTGACTCGAAAGACATCGAGGGCCCGACGTTCACGGTCGCGCCCACGGCCTGGTCGGCGTTCGCCGCCTACGCCGCCACCGCCTGACCTCACACCGCCGTTATCCCTCCCGGACCGTCGCGTAACGGAGCAGTACGACTCCGTTCCCGAAGGTCCGGGTCTCCAGCAGCCGGAGCATCTGCCGCTCCTCCGTGTCCCGGAAGAAGGGGCGGCCCCGGCCGAGGATGACCGGATGGATGTAGATCCGGTACTCGTCGACCAGGTCGAACCGCCGGAACGACTCCACCAGGTCCGCCCCGCCGACCACCAGGTCCCCCGAAGCGGCGTCCCGCAGCGAGCGCACCTGCTCGGGGTCGACCTCGTGCAGCAGGGTCGCCCCGGGGCCCACGCTCTCCAGCGTCCGCGAGAAGACGAACTTCGGCATGTCCCGCCAGATGCCCGCGAACTCGGCCATCGGCCCTTCGTTGGCGGGGTCCTGATCGGCGGTCGGCCAGAACTCCTCCATCAGCTGGTAGGTGACGCGCCCCTCGACGAAGCCGCCCATCGTCCGGAGGTAGTCGTTGAAGTGCTGGTGCACCTCCTCGTCCACGGTGTGCCAGTCGATGTCCTGGTCGGGCCCTTCGAAGAAGCCGTCGAGGGAGAGCGAGATGGACGTGACGATCCTGTTCACCGGGGGGGCTCCTGCCGGATCGGCCCGGCCGACAGAGGGGGCCGGGCGGCGCGCAACGGGCGCCACGACGATACGCCCGGGGAGCGACGACCGCCGTCAGCCGCGCCCACCCCGCTACCGGTCCTTGCGCCCGTCCGCCGGCCCGTCCATCCGCCCGTCCCGCCGTACGGTCTCCGCCAGCGACGCGAGGATCGGCTCCGCGGCGGCCCAGAGCAGCGCGCCGCCGATCCCCGGCACGACCGTGCGCTGCGCGCCGGGGATACGGGAGACGAGGCTGCGGCCGAGGTCGGGCGAGTGGGAGGCGTCCTCCTCGCCGTACCAGACGTCGACCGGGACGGTGATCGCGCCGAGGTCGATGGGCCACCGACCCATCGCGAGCACGGTGTCCCGGGCGTATCCGGCCGCCGCGCCCTGCGAGAACGCCTCGTCGAGGGCGCGGCCGTAGGCGGCGGCGAAGCCGGGGTCCTCGTACACGGTGAGATCGCACGCCGGGCTCCCGGCCAGGACCATCCGCCGCATCGCGTCCGCGTCGAGCCCGGCGAACACCTCCTCGGCGCCGACCGGATCGTCCGCCACCCTCGTGACCAGGTCCCGAAGCTCGTCGGGCAGCGCTGCGGCGAACTCCGGTGCCGCGACCTCGTCGGCGGCCGAGACGAGCGTGAGCGCGGAGACGGCGCGCGCCGCCGCACAGGCGAGGGCGAAGGGCGCGCCCTGGGAGTTCCCGAGCATGGCCGGACGCGGGCCCAGCCCGCGCAGCTCGGCCAGCTCCCGTACGTCGTCCACGAAGTCGGCGAAGGTCCGGTCGGACGCGGGCGTGGACACCCCGAGCCCGGGGCGATCCATCGATACCAGCCGGACGCCCTCCGTCTCGACGGCCCCGGCCCCGATCCCGAGCCACCGGCTGGTCGCGGCTCCCGGAGAGAGCAGGACGGGCAGCCCGTCCTCCGGGCCCCACTCGGCCCAGCCGAGAAGCCTCCCGTCGGAGAGGCGCGTGGTTCCGAGGCGGGCGGGATCATCGACGTACAAACTCATGCCCGACATCATTATCCAGCCAGCACCTCCCCGCACCGGCTTCAGCGCTCCGGGCCCGTCGGGACGGTCGGGATGCCCCACGGGGTGCAACCTCTGATGTCCACGACCCGCAGGCCACGTCGCCGTACCTCGGTGTCGCCGCCCCGCGCGTTGTCAGTGCCGCCGCCTACGCTCACCACCATGGCGACGCTCCCGAACCCTCTGCCCTCCCTGGCCACTTCCGGCCTGCCCCTCCCGCCCGGCTCCCTGGTGGACGCCACGCTGGACGGCCCCTGGCACGAGCCGCTGCTCTGGTACGCGGACGGCCCGGCGGCCCCGCGCGACTGGCCGGACCTGCGGGCGGCCGGGCGGCGGCTCGGGCTGCTGCCGGTGCTCGTCACCGGTGGCCGCCGAGACCAGTGGCCCGAGGAGTGGGACCTCTGCCCGGACGGCACGTCGTATCCCGGCGACCACGACGCCGACGAGGTCCTGGCGGACTACTGGACGGAGTACGCGGACGACGAGATGGGCGAAGGCACGGCGGCCGGGGAGGGCGAGGAGCAGTCCGAGGGACCCGGTTCCTGGCCCGGCCTCGCGCCCGTCCCCGCCCGGGAGGCGGCCGAGGACGCGGACACGGCGGCCGCGGGCCTCGCGGGTGTGATCGCCGCCGACGCGGACGAGTGGCTCGGCGGGGCCCGGATGGCCCTCGTCCCGGCCCGCCGCAGCGCCGACATACCGGCGGCGATCGGCTGGTCTGGGCCAATGAACCACGAGAACGACGTGGCCCGGCTCTGCGCGGTGCTCCGCTCCTGGGAGGACCGGTACGACGCCCGGGTCGTGGTGCTCGGCTTCGACACGATGATCGTCTCCGTGGGCCGCCCGCCCACCACCGTCGAGGAGGCCCGCGCGCTGGCCGCCGAGCACTACGCGTTCTGTCCGGACAACATCGACCAGTCCCCGCCGCACGACCTCGACGTGTACGCCGAGAAGGCCGTGCTCAACCAGAAAGCGTGGTCGTTCTGGTGGGATTGAGCCACGCCTGGCTGGAGGAGCGCGCTCACCTGCCGACCGGGAGCTGAGCCCGCGTACTCATGCGGGCGGCGGACCCCCGGGGGTTGACTCGGCCACATGAGCGAGAACAGCCACGACGGCGGCAGCACCCCAAAGACCGCCCCCGATCACGCCCCCGCCCCCCGCGCCTGGATCGCCCCGCTGATCTCCACGGTCGTGACCCTGCCGCTGGGGCTGGTCGCCCTGTTCTTCGGCGGGCTCACGCCGATGGCGTGCGACTCCTGCAACGGGGCCGAGGCCGACCGCTTCGACGCGAGCTTCACCGTCGCGTGGACCGTCCTCTGGATCGGCCTGCTGGTCGCCCTGATCGTGCTGATCGCGAGCTGGGCCGTCCCGCACCAGGTCCGCTACGCGGCCCGGCGGGTGGGCCTGGCGCTCGCCGCACCCGCCACCGCCGTGGTCACTTTCGTAGCATTCATGGCACTGGTCGACTGGCCCTGACAGAAAGTGTCCACCCCCATGAACGACACGCACTCCCCGACCACGGCAGCGACGGCAGCCGCCGAAGCCGCCGAGCGCCTGATAGCCGAGTTCCGCGCCCTGCCCGCCGACAGCGACCGCAAGCGCGAGATCATCACCGAACTGGATGCCAACGCCCAGGCGTTGCCCTTCCTCGTCTCGGTCGTCGCGGACCCCGGCGAGTACGACCTCGCCCGGGTCGAGAGCGCCACCGTCCTGCGCGTCTGGCCCCCGGCCGACCCGGCCCTGCGCCGCGAAGCGGGCCGCGCCCTGCTCACCGCGCTGCGCGACCCGACCGAGGACCTGGTCCGCCAGTACGCGGCGATGTCGCTGGCCCCCTACACGGCCGACCCGGTCGTCGCCACGGTCCTGGACACCACCGCGCGGGCCGACGAGGACCCCCTCGTGCGGGACAGCGCCCGCTTCTCCATCAAGGAGGCCCACCGGCTCCAGGAAACCGGAGCCGGCAGCAGCCCCTGAGGCCTCAACCCCGGTCCGCGCCCCGCCCCAGCCACCCGGCGACCTCGGTCGCCCAGTAGGTGAGGATCATCTGCGCCCCGGCCCGCCGGATACCGGTCAGGCTCTCCAGGATCGCCTTGTCCCGGTCGATCCAGCCCTTCTCGGCCGCGGCCTCGATCATCGCGTACTCACCGCTGATCTGGTACGCCGCGACCGGCACGTCCACGGCCCCGGCGACCTTGGCGAGGATGTCCAGATACGGTCCGGCGGGCTTCACCATGACCATGTCGGCGCCCTCCTCCAAGTCGAGCGCCAGCTCCCGCAGGGACTCCCGGGCGTTGGCCGGGTCCTGCTGGTAGGTCTTGCGGTCGCCGGTCAGCGAGGAGCCGACGGCCTCGCGGAAGGGGCCGTAGAAGGCGGAGCTGTACTTCGCGGTGTAGGCGAGGATCGACACGTCCTCGTACCCGGTCTGGTCCAGGGCGTCCCGGACCACACCGACCTGACCGTCCATCATCCCGCTGGGGCCCACCACATGGGCCCCGGCGTCCGCCTGCACCTGGGCCATCTCCGCGTACCGCTCCAGGGTCGCGTCGTTGTCCACGCGCCCGTCGGCCGTCAGGACCCCGCAGTGGCCGTGGTCGGTGTACTCGTCCAGGCACAGGTCCGACATGACGACGAGGTCGTCCCCGACCTCCTCGCGCACCGCCCGCAGCCCGAGTTGGAGGATGCCGTCGGGGTCGGTGCCCGCCGTGCCCCGGGCGTCCTTCTTGGCGTCCTCCGGGACCCCGAAGAGCATGATCCCCGAGACCCCGGCCGACACCGCCTCGACGGCTGCCTTCCGCAGGGTGTCCAGGGTGTGCTGGTGCACGCCGGGCATGGCCGAGATGGCGACCGGGGCGTCGATGCCCTCCCGTACGAACGCGGGGAGGATCAGGTTCGCGGGGTCGAGCCGTGTCTCGGCGACCATCCGCCGCATCGCCGGGGTCGTCCGCAGCCGCCGGGGGCGGGAGCCGGGGAAGTTTCCGTACGCAGTCATCCTTCGACGATAGACCCGTACGCAGCACGGTCTTACCGACACCGACGCCGGAAAAGGCCCGCGAACAGGCCCCGGCGGCCGGCCCCGGAGAAGACGGTGGGCCCGGCCGCCGAAGCGACCGGGCCCACCCGCCCTCGTAACTACTACGTCGTCGTCCGGCGCCTGCGCGCACCCGGGCGCCGCTCGCTCGGCCGGGTCACCGGGTCACCGGCCTCCTTCGCCGCGTCCCGGCGCTGCGCACCGAAGGCGGCGAGCGCCTCGGCGAGCTTGTGCACCGACGGTTCCGGGGAGAGGACGTCGACCCGCAGGCCGTGCTCCTCGGCGGTCTTCGCGGTGGCGGGGCCGATGCACGCGATGACGGTCACGTTGTGCGGCTTGCCCGCGATACCGACCAGGTTGCGGACGGTCGAGGACGAGGTGAACAGGACCGCGTCGAAGCCGCCGCCCTTGATCGCCTCGCGGGTGTCGGCCGGCGGCGGCGAGGCGCGGACCGTGCGGTACGCGGTGACGTCGTCGACCTCCCAGCCCAGCTCGATGAGCCCGGCCACCAGGGTCTCGGTGGCGATGTCGGCGCGCGGCAGGAACACCCGGTCGATCGGGTCGAAGACCGGGTCGTAGGGCGGCCAGTCCTCCAGCAGCCCGGCGGCGGACTGCTCCCCGGAGGGCACCAGGTCGGGCTTCACGCCGAAGTCGACCAGCGCCGCGGCGGTCTGCTCGCCGACGGCCGCGACCTTGATCCCGGCGAAGGCACGGGCGTCGAGCCCGTACTCCTCGAACTTCTCCCGGACCGCCTTGACGGCGTTGACGCTGGTGAAGGCGATCCACTCGTAGCGCCCGGTGACCAGGCCCTTTACCGCACGCTCCATCTGCTGGGGCGTACGCGGCGGCTCGACGGCGATCGTCGGGACCTCGTGCGGCACCGCACCATAGGAACGCAGCTGGTCGGAGAGCGACGCGGCCTGCTCCTTCGTACGCGGCACGAGCACCTTCCAGCCGAACAGCTGCTTGGACTCGAACCACGCGAGCTGGTCGCGCTGGGCGACGGAGCTTCGCTCTCCGACCACGGCTATGACCGGCCGGTGGCCCTCCGGCGAGGGCAGCACCTTGGCCTGCTTGAGGACCTGGGCGATCGTCCCGAGGGTCGCCGTCCAGGTGCGCTGGCGGGTGGTGGTGCCCGCGATCGTCACGGTGAGCGGGGTGTCGGGCTTGCGGCCCGCGGAGACCAGCTCACCGGCGGCTGCCGCGACCGAGTCCAGCGTGGTGGAGACGACGGCGGTCGCGTCGCTCGCGCCGACCTCGCTCCAGCACCGGTCGGAGGCGGTACGCGCGTCGACGAAGCGGACGTCCGCGCCCTGCGCGTCGCGCAGCGGCACCCCGGCGTACGCGGGTACGCCGACGGCGTTCGCGACGCCCGGGACGACCTCGAAGGGCACCCCGGCGGCGGCGCAGGCGAGCATCTCCGCGCCCGCGTCCCCGTCCAGGCCCGGGTCGCCCGCGACAGCACGGACCACCCGCCTGCCGCCCTTCGCGGCCTCCATGACAAGATTGGCCGCATCCCTGAGAACGGGTACTCCGGCGGTTGTTGACGAGACGTCAACAACCGTCAGCTCAGGCGTGCTTACGCCTGCCCGCGCATGGCCGCGAACGACGTCGAGCACATCGGGCTCGGCGACAAGGACGTCCGCGCTCGCGAGCGCCTCGACGGCGCGCAGGGTCAGCAGTCCCGGGTCGCCGGGACCGGCGCCGAGGAAGGTGACCTGGCCTTGGGCGGACAGGACCGGAAAGTCGGATGCGGCGGGGCCGGTGGGGCTCAAAGTGCTCGCTCCCCCATAAGACCGGCCGCACCCTTGGCGAGCATCTCGGCCGCGAGTTCGCGACCGAGGGCCGCCGCGTCGTCGTGCGACGTGGGGACGGGACCGGTGGTGGACAGCTGTACCAGCGAGGAACCGTCGGTGGTACCGACGACTCCGCGCAGGCGCAGTTCGTTGACAACCTGTCCGTCGACCAGGAGGTCGGCCAGCGCACCCACAGGTGCGGAGCAGCCGGCCTCCAGGGCGGCGAGCAGGGCACGCTCGGCGGTCACGGCGGCCCGGGTGTACGGGTCGTCGAGCTCGGCGAGCGCGGCGGCGAGGTCCGCGTCGGACGCGGCGCACTCGATCGCCAGGGCTCCCTGGCCGGGAGCGGGCAGGACGGTGTCGACCGGCAGGAAGTCGGTCACCTCACCGGTCCGGCCGAGACGGCTGAGCCCGGCGGCGGCGAGAACCACCGCGTCGAGCTTGCCGTCACGCACGAACCCGATCCGCGTGTCGACGTTGCCCCGGATGGGGACGGTCTCGATCCGCAGGCCGTGGGAACGCGCGTACGCGTTGAGCTGCGCCATGCGGCGCGGCGAACCGGTGCCCACGCGGGCGCCGTCGGGCAGCTGCTCGAAGGTCAGCCCGTCCCGTGCGATCAGTGCGTCGCGCGGGTCCTCGCGCTGCGGCACGGCCGCCAGCACGAGGTCGTCGGGCTGGCCGGTCGGCAGGTCCTTGAGCGAGTGGACGGCGAAGTCCACCTCGCCCCGCAGCAGCGCCTCGCGCAGGGCCGCGACGAACACGCCGGTGCCGCCGATCTGCGCCAGGTGCTCGCGGGAGGTGTCCCCGTACGTGGTGATCTCGACGAGCTCGACGGCGCGCCCGGTCACCTCGCGGACGGCCTCGGCGACGAGGCCGGACTGGGCCATGGCCAGCTTGGAACGCCGGGTGCCCAGCCGGAGCGGCGCGGCGTTCCGCGCGCCCGGGGATGAGTTGTCGGTCATGACCGCCCTCTATTCGGGTCGTTCAGGTCTGCCCGGGAGACGGCGGCCACCGTCTGCGGGTCGAGGTCGAAGAGTTCGCGCAGCGCGTCCGCGTACCCGGCGCCGCCGGGTTCGCTGGCGAGCTGCTTGACCCGCACGGTGGGCGCGTGCAGGAGTTTGTCGACGACGCGGCGCACGGTCTGGGTGATCTCGGCGCGCTGCTTCTCGTCCAGGTCGGGGAGGCGGCCGTCCAGCCGGGCGATCTCGCCGGCGACCACATCGGCGGCCATGGTGCGCAGGGCGACCACGGTCGGGGCGACATGGGCGGCGCGCTGGGCGGCGCCGAAGGCGGCCACCTCGTCGGCGACGATCGTGCGGACCCGGTCCACGTCGGCGGCCATCGGGGCGTCGGCGGACGCCTCGGCGAGCGACTCGATGTCGACGAGGCGCACCCCGTCGATCCGGTGGGCGGCGCCGTCGATGTCGCGCGGCATGGCGAGGTCGAGCAGGGCGAGCTTCACCGGTCCGGTGGACTGCGCGGGCAGCGCGACGCGGCGCGGGGCGGCCCCGCCGTCCGGTGCGGAGGTGGCGGAACCGTTCTCCACCCAAGCGGCGTGCTGGTCGACGTCGGCCGGAGCCGGGACGGCGGCGGACTCCGGCGTACCGGCCGGGGCGTCCAGGGTCACGCCGAGGGCGTCCGCGAGGGCGTCGGCGGTGAGTACGAGGCCGGTGGCGCCGGTGCAGGAGACGACGATGTCTGCACGTGTCAGTTCGTCGCCGACCGCGGACATCTCGACCGCGTGGGCGCGCACCGCGGTGCCCTCGCCCTGGTGGAGGATCTCCACCAGCCGGTCGGCGCGGGCGCGGGTCCGGTTGGCGACGACGATCTCGGCGACGCCGGTCCGGGCGAGGGTGGCGGCGGCCAGCGAGGACATCGAGCCCGCGCCGATGACCAGGGCGCGCTTGCCCCGGACCCAGAGGGCGGGGTCGGCCCCGGCGGCCAGCTGCTGGAGCCCGAAGGTGACGAGCGACTGCCCGGCCCGGTCGATCCCGGTCTCGCTGTGGGCGCGCTTGCCGACCCGCAGGGCCTGCTGGAAGAGGTCGTTCAGCAGCCGTCCGGCGGTGTGCAGCTCCTGGCCGCGTGCGAGCGCGTCCTTGATCTGGCCGAGGATCTGACCCTCGCCGACGACCATGGAGTCGAGGCCGCAGGCCACCGAGAAGAGGTGGTGGACGGCCCGGTCCTCGTAGTGCACATAGAGATACGGAGTGAGCTCCTCCAGGCCGACGCCGCTGTGCTGGGCGAGCAGGGTGGACAGCTCGGCGACGCCCGCGTGGAACTTGTCGACGTCCGCGTACAGCTCGATGCGGTTGCAGGTGGCCAGCACGGCGGCCTCGGTCGCGGGTTCCGCGGCGAGGGTGTCCTGGAGCAGCTTGGCCTGGGTGTCGGCAGCGAGGGACGCCCGCTCCAGCACGGAGACAGGGGCGCTGCGGTGGCTCAGTCCGACGACGAGGAGGCTCATGCCGGCATCACGGCGGGCATGTCCCCGTCGGGTCCCTTCCGGCTGGCGGGCGTGGCGCGCATCGGGGGCGCGCCCTCGTCCTCGGCGGCGGAGTCCTCGCCGGCCTTGCGCTGCTCGTGGAACGCCAGGATCTGGAGCTCGATGGAGAGGTCGACCTTGCGCACGTCGACGCCCTCGGGCACCGAGAGCACGGTGGGCGCGAAGTTCAGGATGGAGGTGACCCCGGCGGCCACGAGCCGGTCGCAGACCTGCTGGGCGGCGCCGGGCGGGGTGGTGATCACGCCGATGGACACACCGTTGTCGCTGATGATCCGGTCCAGGTCGTCCGTGTGCTGGACGGGGATGCCCGCGACCGGCGTACCGGCCATGGCGGGGTCGGCGTCGATCAGCGCCGCGACCCGGAAACCGCGGGAGGCGAAGCCGCCGTAGTTGGCGAGGGCCGCGCCGAGGTTACCGATGCCGACGATGGCGACCGGCCAGTCCTGGGTGAGCCCGAGCTCGCGCGAGATCTGGTAGACGAGATACTCGACGTCGTACCCGACACCACGGGTGCCGTAGGACCCCAGGTAGCTGAAGTCCTTGCGCAGCTTCGCCGAGTTGACCCCGGCCGCCGTGGCCAGCTCCTCGGAGGAGACCGTGGGGACCGATCGCTCGGAAAGCGCGGTCAGGGCGCGCAGATACAGCGGAAGTCGGGCGACGGTGGCCTCGGGAATTCCTCGGCTACGGGTCGCCGGTCGGTGAGTTCGGCCAGTTGCCACGGTGCTCCTGCGGGATGAGCGGGGCTGCAGGCGGCCGTATGTCCCAAGACCGCCCCGTCGAATGCAGGCTATGTCTTTGTGAACGCGTGCACAAAGATGGTGTCCGTTTTGTCTGGTCAAAGTGACCGGGGTCACGCACATTCCCCGCGCGATCCCGGAACCAAGGACCGCATCAACCCGTTGCAGCCTCGAAGGGGGCAAAGCGGTACACACTCCTCACATCCACTCCCCCGAGACCACTCAAAACGCCCACGATGTTAACCGGGTTTCGCGTCCGCACCCAGCGCCTTGCGCAGTCTGGCCGGGTCCACGCGCCAGAACGTGTGCTGTTCGTCATCGACCAGCACCACCGGAATCTGCTCCCAGTACGCCTTGTACAGCTCCTCGTCCTCGGTGATGTCCTTCTCCACCCACGTCGCACCGGTCTCCTCGCAGACCGCGCCGACCACCTCCCGCGCGTCCTCGCACAGATGACAGCCGGGCTTCCCGATCAACGTGACCACCCGGTCGGCGGGCTTCTTCTTCGTACGGCGCAGGAGAGGACTCATGCCTACATTCTGCGCCCGCCCGCCCCCGCGGCGGACCGCCCGGAATCGCCCGATTCACCGTTCCGACCCGCAGCGTTCACACCCCTGCATCGCGGCAGGTCCGGCAGGTGCGGGCGGACTGGCTATGCTCGCGGCATGGCCGCTCTTGGATGGCTCACCCCCCGTAGGCGTTCCGCGACTGCACGGAGCGTCCTGGCCGGCGAGGCCGCGGCGGAGGCCGCGCGCAAGACCTCGGCCGACGAGGACGCCGCCCTCCTGACCAGGACCCCCGAAGAGGCGCCCGAGGAACCCGCGTTCCCGGTCGCCGGGGACGACCGCGCCGCCGCATTCTTCGACCTCGACAACACCGTCATGCAGGGCGCCGCGATCTTTCACTTCGGCCGCGGCCTGTACAAGCGGAAGTTCTTCGAGCGCCGCGAGCTCACCCGGTTCGCCTGGCAGCAGGCGTGGTTCCGGCTGGCCGGCGTCGAGGACCCGGAGCACATGCAGGACGCCCGCGACAGCGCCCTGTCCATCGTCAAGGGCCACCGCGTCTCCGAGCTGATGTCCATCGGCGAGGAGATCTACGACGAGTACATGGCCGACCGCATCTGGCCCGGCACCCGCGCCCTGGCCCAGGCCCACCTGGACGCCGGGCAGAAGGTCTGGCTGGTCACCGCCGCCCCCGTGGAGACGGCCACCATCATCGCCCGCCGCCTCGGCCTCACCGGCGCGCTCGGCACCGTCGCCGAATCGGTCGACGGCGTCTACACCGGCCGCCTGGTCGGCGAACCGCTCCACGGCCCCGCCAAGGCCGAGGCAGTCCGCGCCCTGGCCGCCGCCGAGGGCCTGGACCTGGAGCGCTGCGCCGCCTACAGCGACTCGCACAACGACATCCCGATGCTCTCGCTGGTCGGCCACCCCTACGCGATCAACCCGGACACCAAGCTCCGCAAGTACGCCCGCGCCCGCGACTGGCGGCTGCGCGACTACCGCACCGGCCGCAAGGCGGCCAAGGTCGGCATCCCGGCCGCCGCCGGGGTCGGCGCGCTCGCGGGCGGCACGGCCGCGGCCGTCGCCCTGCACCGCC
>NZ_NWVL01000074.1 GCF_002382885.1 Streptomyces sp. WZ.A104 | reverse complement strand
GCTTTGCCGTTCTGGGCGTCCTCCACCAGTTTCGCCATTCGGGCGAGCTGGGTGTCGGCTCCGACGCGGGTGGCCTCGACGACGAGCCGCCCGCCCGCGTTCAGCGTCGCACCGGTGACGGTGTCACCGACGCCGGCCTCCACGGGCACCGACTCGCCCGTCAGCATCGACGCGTCCACCGCCGAGGAGCCCTCGACGACGGTCCCGTCGGTGGCGATCTTCTCCCCGGGGCGGACCAGGAAGCGGTCCCCTACCTGCAACTCACCTGTCGGTACGGTTACTTCGGCGCCGTCGCGCAGGACGGTGACCTCCTTCGCCCCCAGCTCCAGCAGCGCCCGCAGCGCCGCCCCGGCCTTCCGCTTCGAGCGGGCCTCGAAGTAGCGCCCGGCGAGGATGAACGCGGTCACCCCGGCGGCGGCCTCCAGATAGATGTTCCCGGCGCCGTCGGAGCGGGCGATCGTCAGCTCGAAGGGGTGGGTCATTCCGACCATGCCCGCTGTGCCGAAGAACAGCGCCCACAACGACCACAGGAACGCCGCCGACGTACCGACCGAGACCAGGGTGTCCATGGTCGCCGCGCCGTGCTTGGCGTTGGTCCAGGCGGCCCGGTGGAAGGGCCAGGCGGCGTAGACGATGACGGGGGCGGTCAGGGTGAGGCTCAGCCACTGCCAGTAGTCGAACTGGAGCGCCGGGACCATCGCCATCGCGATCACCGGGACCGCGAGGACGACGGCGGTGGTCAGGCGCTGGCGCAGCGAGGTGAGGCCGTCGTCCTCCGCCGCCCCCTCCGGCCCTCCGGCCGCCGGTGGCGTGGCGGCGGGCGGGGCGGGTTCCCTGGCGGTGTAGCCGGTGGCCTCGACCGTCGAGATCAGGTCCTGTACGGACACATCGGCGCCCCGGTAGGTGACCTTGGCCTTCTCGGTGGCGTAGTTGACGGTGGCCTCGACACCGTCCATCCGGTTCAGCTTCCTCTCGATACGGGCCGCGCACGAGGCGCAGGTCATCCCGCCGATCGCGAGCTCGACCGCGTCGGTCCCGGTGGTGGTCCCGGGAGCGGTGGTGGCGGTGGTGGCGGAGTGCGCGGACACGGGGTCCTCCCTGCTGCCGACTTGATACCCCTAGGGGGTATCTCCTTCTCGCTTCATGTATACCCCCCTCCCCTATGAAGGTCAAGGTGTGATCGCGATCGCGGCCGCGGGGTGGGGTGTCCGGTCTGTGGTGACATGTACACGCGGCACGTCACTCGCCTGCGGGGGCGAGTTCGCGCCAAAGCGCGATCATGCGTTCAGATGGAGGGCTGCGCCGCGCTGTGGCCGACCCGTAGTCTGGTCATTGGACTAGACCTATAGCTGAGTAGCTCTGTAGCTGTGTATCGGAGGAATGGGGACCCATGAGCAACCGTGCAGTCCTGGAGGTGATCGCTCTCGACGCGGAGGACGCGGTCGCCGCTCAGGCCGGTGGTGCAGACCGCCTCGAACTGGTCACCGACATGGCCGCGGACGGTCTGACGCCGTCCCGGGAGACCTTCGAGGCGATCCGGTCCGCCGTGGACATCCCGCTGCGCGTGATGCTCAGGGTGGCGGACGGCTTCGCCGCCGGTGACATCGACGTGCTGGTCGGCAAGGCCCGCGAGATGCGCGCGGCGGGTGCGGACGAGTTCGTGTTCGGCTTCCTCGACGAGGACGGCCACCCCGACCTCGTGGCCGTCGAGCGGATCGTCGCCGAGCTGGACGGCTGCCGGTGGACGTTCCACCGCGCGATCGACCGGGCCGCCGACCGCGACACCCTCCGCAAGCAGCTCGCGGACCTGCCCGGCCTCGACACCTACCTCACGGCGGGTTCGCCGGCCGGAGTGGAGGCCGGTATCCCGACGCTCGTGGCCGAGGCGGCCCGTACCCGGGAGCCGGGTTACGAGGCGCAGATGCTGGTCGGCGGCGGCCTCCACCTGCACCACGTGCCCCGGCTGCGTGCGGCGGGGATCAGTGCCTTCCACATCGGCGGGGCGGCGAGGCCCGCGGGCTGGTCGGCCCCGGTGGACACGGCGGCCGTACGGGAGTGGCGCGAGGCGCTGGACGCGTGAGGCCGGCGGGGGCGGGGAAGGCCCTGCCCCCCACCGGCGGTTCTACGCCAAGGCCCCCGGCAGCGGCGCCGCGTGGAGCACCGTGAGCCCGGAGACCGCACGGGTCAGGGCCACGTACAGCCGCCGCAGCCCGGTCCGCTCGTCCGGCTCGCCGTCGACCACGGCGGCCGGTTCGTCGAGCACCACGTAGTCGTACTCCAGGCCCTTGGCGAGCGACGCGGGCACCAGCGTCAGCCGGGAGGCGGCGGTGGTCTCCTCGCCCGGGGACAGGTACGTGTGGCCCGCCGCCGTCAGGGCCGCGCCCAGGAGAGGAATCCGGGCGTCGGCGGCGATGAGCCCGATGGACCCCTCGTGGCGCAACGACTCCTCGCAGGCGGCGACGACAGCGGCGGCCACCTCATCCGCACCGCCCGCCACCTCCCGGACGACCAGCGACCCCGGCGACTCCCGCACCGACTCCACCGCCGCCAGCCCCGGCGAGATCGCGGGCAGCAGCCGGGAGGCGTACGCGATGACCTCGCGCGGCACGCGGAAACCGGCCGTCAGCTCCTCGACCACCGCATCCGCCTTGCCCAGGTGGAACAGCGCCTCGCCCCAGCTCTCCGTGGACCACGGGGTCGTCCCCTGCGCGAGGTCGCCGAGCACGGTGGCCGAACCGGTCGAGCACCGCCGCCCCACCGCCCGGTACTGCATGGGGGACAGGTCCTGCGCCTCGTCGAGCACGACATGGCCGAGCGAGTGCGTCCGGGAGATCAGGTCCCCGGCCTCGTCGATCAGCACGGCGTCGGCCGCCGACCACCTGGCGGACCTCACACTCCTCGCGGGCTTCGCCCACAGGATGACCTTCTGCTCGTCCTCGCTGAGCAGCCCCTCGGCGTGCGTGGCCAGGAACTCGGCGTCCGAGAGCAGCCGCAGCACGACCTTCGCCGGGTCGACGGCGGGCCAGACCGCCTTGACGGCCGCTTTGACCGCCGGATTCCGGGCGACCGCGTTCTGCACCCGGTCGTCGGGGGCCTCACCGGCCTCCTCCATCCGTACGAGGACGGCGTGCGCGATCCGCTGCGGCAGCGCCTCGTGCGCGGCCCCGTACCGCATGTCCCGGGCCAGCAGCTCGTCGACCATCTCCTGGACCTCGTACACGGGCACCCGCCAGCGCCGGGACCCGCGCACCACGACGACGGGCTCGGTGGGGGCGCTCACGTGCGAGCGGATGGCCCGCCGCAGCACCTCGGCCATGCGGGCGTCGCCCTTGACGACGGCGGCGGCCGCTTCGTCCGTGCCGCGCACCTCCACGCCCGCCGTCACCAGGTCGTCGACGGTGGCCTGCCTGACCTCCAGCTCACCGAGGGCGGGCAGGACCTGCTCGATGTAGTGCAGGAAGGAACGGTTCGGCCCGACGACCAGAGTGCCGGTGCGGGCGAGCCGCTCGCGGTGCGCGTACAGCAGGTACGCCACGCGGTGCAGGCCGACGGCGGTCTTCCCGGTACCGGGCCCGCCCTGCACGCAGACGGTCCCGCCGAGCCCGCTCCGTACGATCTCGTCCTGCTCTGGCTGGATGGTGGCGACGATGTCGCGCATCGGCCCGACGCGGGGCCGTTCGATCTCCGCCTGGAGGAGCTTGCTGGTGTGCTCGGCCTCGGCCGGATCGGTGAGGTGCTCGTCCTCGTACGCGGTCAGCTCGCCGCCGGTGTAACCGAAGCGGCGGCGCAGCCCCACGTTCTGGGGGTTCTTCCGGGACGCCTGGTAGTACGGCTGGGAGACCGGTGCACGCCAGTCGATGACCATCGGGTCCCCGGCGGCATCGTGGACATGCCGGCGCCCGATGTAGAACCGCTCGCCCTCCGCACCCTCGGCCAGCTCGCCGCCGACGGCGTGCAGATAGTCGAGGCGGCCGAAGAACAGCGGGGTGTGGGAGAGGTCGGCGAGCGCCTTGATGCGGTCGTCGATCTGGGACTGGAGCACCTCGGCGTTCACCCAGTTCGCGGTGACATCGGCGATGTCGAGGGCCTGGACGTCCTCGCGCATCCCCCGCAGGGCGGCCCGGGACGCGGCGAGGTGGGCGCGCTCGTGCGCCAGGGGGGCGGGCGTGGAATCGCTGTCTGCTGCTTCTGCTACGTGCGCGGGCACGATGTTGCCTCCGGCTCTTCAAGGGCTCTTCGACGGCGCTTCGACGCAGGACGGCGGACCGCGCGGGGACCGGCCGGGGCCGGAACAGGGCGGTTCGCTCGGAAGGTCCGATCGCGTGGGTGTCGGCCGGTTTCCGTCCGGTCGGCGGCGCTCCCGGGGCCGTGGAACCGGCACGGGAGGCGGGCAGACCGGCGATTGTAGCCACAGGTCCGGTCCCGGGCGAAACGGAATACGGGCTCCGCCCGGGACCGGGACCACGGACCAGAGGTAGGGGTCCCCGTAGGGGATGCGTGCGCACCGAGCGGTACCGGAGGGCTACGAGCCGGGCGTACGGGTTCGGTCTGCGGACCGACGCGTCCGAACGGGTGACGGGAGCACCATGGATGCATGAGCACAGCCACCCTGAACCCACGAAGGACCGGCCCCGCGCACGGCGCGACCGCGGTCACCGGTCACCACCGTCCCCACCGCGTCGGAGACGCGCTGCGCGCCGTGAAGGTGTTCGTGACGACGGCGTTCGGCGTGGTCGTCCTGGGGGAGTACGCGGAGGAGGCGGGGGTGAGGCGGGCCCGCTGAGGAGCCCGCCGCACCGCTTCCGCTTCCCCGGTCTACGGCTCCCTCAGCTCCCGGCGAGCAGCTCGTCCGCGTCCACGATGCGGTACGCGTACCCCTGCTCGGCCAGGAACCGCTGGCGGTGCGCCGCGAAGTCCTGGTCGATGGTGTCGCGGGCGACGACCGAGTAGAAGCGGGCCTCGTGCCCGTCGGCCTTGGGCCGCAGGACGCGCCCCAGCCGCTGCGCCTCCTCCTGGCGCGACCCGAAGGTCCCGGAGACCTGGATGGCGACGGTGGCCTCGGGCAGGTCGATGGAGAAGTTGGCGACCTTGGAGACGACGAGGACGCTGATCTCGCCCTGGCGGAACGCGTCGAAGAGCTTCTCGCGCTGGGCGTTGCTGGTCTCGCCCTTGATGACGGGGGCGTCCAGGTGCTCGCCGAGCTCGTCGAGCTGGTCGATGTACTGGCCGATGACGAGGGTCTGCTCACCCTGGTGCTTGCGTACGAGGGCCTCGGTCACCTTCCGCTTGGTGGCGGTGGTGGCGCAGAACCGGTACTTCTCCTCCGTCTCGGCGGTGGCGTAGGCGAGCCGCTCGGAGTCGGTGAGGTTGACCCGTACCTCGACGCAGTCGGCGGGCGCGATGTAGCCCTGCGCCTCGATCTCCTTCCACGGGGCGTCGAACCTCTTGGGCCCGATGAGCGAGAACACATCCGACTCCCGCCCGTCCTCACGCACGAGCGTCGCGGTGAGCCCGAGCCGCCGCCGGGCCTGGAGGTCGGCGGTGAACTTGAAGACGGGGGCGGGCAGCAGGTGGACCTCGTCGTAGACGACCAGGCCCCAGTCGCGGGAGTCGAAGAGCTCCAGATGCGGGTAGACGCCCTTACGCCGGGTGGTCAGCACCTGGTAGGTGGCGATGGTGACCGGCCGGATCTCCTTCTTCGTGCCGCTGTACTCGCCGATCTCGTCCTCGGTGAGTGAGGTCCGCTTCACCAGCTCGTGCTTCCACTGCCGGGCGGAGACGGTGTTGGTGACGAGGATGAGGGTGGTGGCCTTGGCCTCGGCCATGGCACCGGCCCCGACGAGCGTCTTGCCCGCCCCGCAGGGGAGCACCACCACCCCCGACCCGCCGTGCCAGAACCCTTCGACGGCCTGCTTCTGGTACGGCCGCAGCGCCCAGCCGTCCTCGGCCAGCTCGATCGGATGGGCTTCGCCGTCGACGTACCCCGCGAGGTCTTCGGCGGGCCACCCCAGCTTGAGCAGGGTCTGCTTGATCTGCCCGCGCTCGGAGGGGTGCACGGCCACGGTGTCCGGGTCGATCCGGGCCCCGACCAGCGGCTGGACCTTCTTCGACCGGAGGATCTCCTCCAGCACGGGCCGGTCGGTGCTGGTGAGCACGAGCCCGTGCACGGGGTGCTTGGACAGGGTGAGCCGCCCGTACCGCGCCATCGTCTCGGCGATGTCGACCAGGAGCGCGTGCGGCACGGGGTAGCGGGAGTACTCGACGAGCGCGTCGACGACCTGCTCGGCGTCGTGCCCGGCGGCCCGGGCGTTCCACAGCCCGAGCGGGGTGACGCGGTACGTATGGATGTGCTCGGGCGCACGCTCCAGCTCCGCGAACGGTGCGATGGCACGACGGCAGGCGTCCGCCAGGTCGTGGTCGACCTCAAGGAGCAGAGTCTTGTCGCTCTGGACGATCAGGCAGGACAACACATACCTCCGGAAGTTGGATCGTCCCGTGACGGACAGCACACCCGCCATGGCTCGGGCTCTGCCCCGTGCCCGACGCCTTCAGGGCGCCTCGGCCGGTGCGCCGGGATGCGCGCTGCCGACTACGTCAGACGTTCACGCGAACAGACGATTCTACCTGGGCCCGGGCTGATCGGGCCGATCACGCCGATTTCGGCTCGGGCCGGTGATCGGACCGCTGATCGGACCGGTGATCGAAGACTCGGGATCGGATTCGGGCCCGGATGCGTCGAAGGCGGCCAGCAGCTTGCGCAGGACCGCGTCAAAGGTGTGTGCCTCTTCCTCGGTGAGCAGCCCGAGCAGGCGGTTCTCGTTCGCGGCGTGCTCGGTGACGGCGGCGTCGACGAGGGCGAACCCCTCGGGCGTGAGGCCGATCCGGAGGCTGCGGCGGTCCTCCGGGTCGGCCCGCCGGGCGACGAGACCGCGCGCCTCCAGGCGGTCGACGCGCTTGGTCATCCCGGCGCGCGTGATGAGGAGGATCTCCGCGAGCCGCGAGGGCGGCATCTCGTGCGGGGCCCCCGTGCGGCGGAGGCTGGCCAGGACGTCGAACTCCCCGCGATCCAGACCGTGGGCGGCGAAGACCGCCTCCACGCGGCGGCTGCCCGCGATGTGGAGACGGGCGAAGCGCGCCAGCGTGCCCATGGCGGTGAAGTCGAGATCCGGCCGTTCGCGCTGCCAGTGGGCGACGGCGATGTCGGCGAAGTCGGGGGGCGTCTCGGAGCTTTCGGCCATACGGCGATGGTATCGCAACCGCTAACCGGTATATGGTCAACTGGTTAATCAAATTGCTCAGGTGCTCGGAAAGGCGTTCTGATGAAGCCCATAGCTGTGCGCTCCTCGGCCGTTGTGCAGGCTCCCGCGGGGTTCGTGTGGGAGTTCCTCCACGTCTACGCCAACGACCTGCACTGGCGCTCCGGCCTGGAGAGGATGGCCCAGACCCCGCCGGGCCCGGTGCGGGACGGCGCCCGGGTGGCGGAGACCCTGCGCGTGCTGGGCAGGGTCGTGGAGAGCGTGGTCGAGGTCTCGGACGTCCGCGAGGGCCGCTCCTTCACCTGGCGTGTCGTCGAGGGCGCGACGGCCGACGGCAGCCGCTCGGTGACCGCGACGGGTGAGGCGTCCTGCCGGGTGGACATCGTCAAGCGGGTGACGCTGGACGGGAGCGATCGCCTGCTGCGTCCGGTGATCGCCGCGGTGATCACGCGTAGCGAGCGCGGTGATCTCCGACGGGTGAAGCGGCTGCTGGAACGTTCGTGGCAGAGCCGCTGAGGGCTGCTGAGGGCTGCTGAGAGCGAGGCGGCGCTGTAGGAAGAAGACAGCGCTCATGAGGCGGTCCCGGTGCCGGCGCCCCCCGGACCTTCAGGGCCGCCCCTCCCTCAGAACCTTCAGTGCCGCCCCCCCCTCAGGACCCTCAGGGCCGTTCCCCCCTCAGGACCGTTCAGGCCCGGGGCGCGCCTGGCGGCCGAAGCGCACGGGAACGCCGGGGGAGTACAGCACGCTCACCGGATTCCCGGCCGGGGCGGGCAGCCCGCCGGCCGCCACCAGGTCCTCGTCGCACTCCACGAGCTCCGCCCGGTGCAGGGGCCACCGGGGATGGACGTTGGGCAGATGGACGGTCCGCCCGAAGAACGAACTGTGCAAGGCCCAACGGGCGGTCAGGAAGTGCTCAAGGGGAGAGGGTTCCCCGATCGGCTCCCCCGTCCGCACCACGATCCTGCTCCGTGCCCCGCGGGGGCCGGGCCAGCGTCGGCTGCTCGTGTACGTGAGGGTGTCGCCGGAGCGTTCGACGTCCATCCGGGACCACACGTACGGCAACCGGAAGGCGGCCCGCGCCACGAGGACCGGGATCAGCCGCGAGGCGTCGAGGGACCGGAAGACCACCGCGCGCCGCCCGCGCCCGTCCACGGAGTACAGCCGGACGTTGGTCTCCGGGAACGTGCCCAGGTACGGAATCCCCGGCAGCCCGAGCCCGCTGACCCGGTGCATCCGGAACGCCACCAGACCCACGTACGTCGTCGTCCCGTCGAACGTGTCCGGCACGGTCCCCGACGGCAACAGTGGTGCCACGTCAGCCGGTTCGACCGCCCAGTGAAGAAACGCCAGGTCCAGCCAGGACTGTGTGAGCAGCGGCCGCATCGGCGCGGCGGGCGGGTCGGGCGACACGGGCTCGGGGACGCGGACGGCGAAAGGCATGCCCGCAGCATCGCAGACGGGTGCGGGGCCGGAACCCGGATCGGCCGACGCCGATCCGGGTAACCTGTGCGCCAAGTCGGGAGAAGATCCCCGGCCAACGGAGGGAAGAACGTGGAGCAGAGCAGGCGGAACGGCGTCTCGCGTCGCGGGCTGATCCGAGGCGGGCTGCTGGCGGTGGCGGCATCCGGCGTGGCGGTGGTCGGTCTCGCGGGGCCGGCGAACGCGGCCGTGGTCAACCTCGGCCTCGACAAGCAGGGTGCCAAGCGGATCCAGCGGTGGATCCTCACCATGTACGGCTACAAGGGCGCGATCGACGGGGTGCTCGGGACCAACAGCTGGAAGGCGATCCAGCGCTGGCTGGCCAAGTGGCCCGGCCAGCCCCGTCCCTACAAGGGCGCCATCGACGGGATCGTGGGACCCAAGACGATCGCGTCGCTCCAGGCCAACCTGAAGAAGTTCGAAGGCTACAAGGGTGCCATCGACGGCATCGCCGGACCGGGGACCAAGGCCGCGTTCCGGCGCAAGGCCTACTCCAACCCCCCGGTCTGACCGGCTGAGCATCGCGAGCGGCCCGGCCTTCAGGGGCCGGTCGGCAGGGCGTCCGGGTCGTTGGTCGCACAACGGCCTCGGGCGCCCTTTCCGCGTGCCCGAACACATCGTCAGCACGCGGAGTCGGCACGCGCCCGCCAGGGGCTGCGGGACAGCCCTCAGGGCTGCCCGTCCTCCGCCAGCTCCGCCACCCCCGTGATCCGGTGCAGCGGGTAGGTGCGGACCTCGTCGGCCGTGTGGTCGTAGGCCGTGACGAAGCCGCCCTCCACGCGGACCGGGGCGATGACGCGCTGGCTGGCCGCGCCGTCCGCGTTGACGTAGCCGATCCAGACCGCTGATCCCGTCATCGCGGCGGCCTGGACCGTGGCCAGGGTCTCGGCGGGGGTGGTGCGGGGGAGGGCGCCGGAGGCGGGAGATCCCGCAGGGCCCTCGGAGGGTTCCTTGCGGGCGACCGTGGCGGCCGTGTCGCCCGCGCGGATCGCCCGTACCGCGGCCCCCAGCAGCGTGGCGTCCGGGGGCGGGGGGCCTTCGGGAACCGGGGCCGGAGGGGTGCGGGGCGGAGTGCGGCGGGCGCCCGCGCGGGTGATCAGGACATCGCCCTCGGCGGATTCGGCGGCGGGGGCGTAGCCCATGTCGCGCAGTGCTTCGAGGAGGGAGCCGGGGTCCGCCTGGGAGGCCAGGACCGTGGGGGCGAGGCGGCGGAGACGCAGGCCCGTGGAGCGGCGGTCGGCCAGGATCTCGTTGAGGACCGCCTCGTCGTCGCAGCGTACGTACGCGGACGCCGCCCCGATCCGCAGGTGGCCGTGGCGGCGGGCCACGTCGTCGATCAGGTAGCTCAGCGGCTGCGGCACCGGCGTACGGCTGTGCGCGGCCAGGAACGCGTGCAGGTCGGCGGCCGCCTGCCCGGCGTCCAACGCGCGGCGCACCGAGCCGGGCGTGAAGCGGTAGACCGTCGCACCGCCCTTCGACTCGACGTCCGCCAGGACCGACAGCGTCTGCGCCAACGGGCGCTCCAGCGGGCCCGGCGCCACCGCCGTCAGGTCCGCCTGGAGCAGGACGTGGTCCAGGGGCTCGGGGAGGAGAGGGGCCAGGAGCGCGGCGGAAGCGTCCGGGCCCTCCGCCAGCAGTGCGCGGGCCTGTGCGGACAGCGCGCCCCGGCCCGTGATGCCCAGCAGCTCCGCCTCGTTGAGCGTCCAGAGCGCCAGGCGGGAGCGGAGGTCGCCCCCCTCCCCGGGGGGCGTCGTGCCGGAGGCGGCGGTCGGTCCGCCGCGCAACGGGCGTTCCCAGCGCAGCCGTTGCAGCAGGGTCTCCGGGTCCGGCGCGGTGCCCGGGGGGAGTTCGGCGAACAGCGCCAGGACCCGGCGGCGTACGTCGGGGGCCGCGGAGCGGTCGAGGTCCGGGCCGAGTGCGGACAGGGCCCGGCCCTTCGCGTCCTGGCCGCCCACCAGGCCGGGGACCCGGGTGGCCGGGAGCCAGGCGGTGGCGAGGTGCGTCCAGCGGTCCTGGGCGGACAGGTCGAGCCACTCGTCGTACGCGGGCGTCGGCGCGTACCGCTCGTCCGTCTCCCCGTCGGAGGCCAACAGGCCCGCAGCATAGGCCAGTTCGACCCAGAAGGCGGCGATCTGCTCGGGTACGTCCAGTGCCGTGGCCGCCCGCTTCAGCTCCCGTACGCTCAGGCCGCCCGCGCGCAGGATCGGCGGGCCGCCGCCGTTCCAGAGGCTCAGCAACTCCTCGACCGTGGACAGCGCCGTGAACGCCTGACCGGCCGCCGCCCTGTCCACAGCCTGTGGATCGCGCTCGGCGGACGCCGCGACGGTCGGGGGGGTCGGTTCCGGTACGCGGTGGGCACGTCCGGCGCGCAGGTGCAGCGCCGCCTCGCGCGGCAGGACCACCGTGCGCGTCGACACCGGCAGCAGCAGGCCCCGGTCGCGCAGCCACTTCACCGGCGGGGTCGGGTTCGGGGTGACCTCCCCGTACGGCGGGCCCCACACCAGCCGGTCCAGCACCGAAAGCGCCTCCACCGGGGCCGTGTCCAGCAGCTCCGCCATCCTCGTCCGGTCCGTGAACAGGGAGGACAGCGCCGCCACCGCCGAGACCGGGTCGTGCGTGGCCGGGAGGCCGGTCGCCGCCAGGATCTCCTGGAGGCGGCCCGGTGACATCCCGGCCGTCGCCTCGGAGACCGTCGGGCCCAGGCCGGTGGGGGAGGGGTGCTGCGGGGACGGGGCCAGCAGCTCCCGGGCCGTACGCACCAGCCGCAGCCGGTCGTCCTCGCCCCAGACCAGGGCCTGTTCGCGCAGGGTCGCCAGCGCGCCCGGCAGCGCGGCGGTGATCGCCGCTCCCGCGTCGTCGTGCTGCTCGCCGTCGTCGAGACCGTCGCCGGTGAGGAGCGAGAGCAGCGTGGCGTACGGAGCCGGGTCCGGGGCCACCGCCAGCGCCTCGGCGGTCTGGAGCGCGAACCGGTCCAGGTGTTCCAGTGCGCGCACCACCGAGGCCCGGGTGCCGGCCCTCGTGGCGAGCTGGGTGATGTCGTTCGGCACCGGATTGAGTAGGTCGGGGCGGGCACGCAGCAGCCCCGCCAGCGATTCGTCGCCCCGGGCGCGCAGGGCTTCGGCGAGCGTGCGCGGTGGTGTGGTCGTCCCCATCCGTCCCACGGTAGCCGCTGGAACGCTACCGTCGGGGCAGGGCCGGTAGAGGGGATGCACCGCGTGGGGATCGAGAGCGACCAGCTCGTCTACGACTACCTGAGCCGGGTCGGGGACCTGGCCCAGCGACAACAGCTGTCGTCGGGCGCCCGGATGCGACTCGTTTCGACGCTCCGGGGAGAGATCGACCGGCAGCGCGGCGCGGGGGGCGCGGACTCCCCGGCGGCCGTCCGGCGCATCATCAGCAGGCTCGGCAGCCCGGACGCGCTGGTCGCCGCCGCGGCGGAGTCGGGCGACGGTTCGGTCCCGCCGCCGTCGGCGCGGCCGGGCGGCGGTGCGGGCGCTGCTCGGCGGGAGAAGGGGCGCGGCGCGGTCCCCCGGCCCCGGAGCGGTCTGCTCCGCAAGGGCGCGAAGGACCCGGGCCCCGCCCCGGACGCGACACCCGTCTCAGCCCCTGCCTCAGCCCCCGGTTCAGCCCCTGATCCCGCCCCGAAAGCCGGTTCCGGGCGGGGCGCGTCGCGGCGGGGTGGCGGGAGCGCGGCGGACGGTGGTGCGGATGCCGGTTCAGGGGCCCGGCCCCGGCCCCGTACGAACACCGGTCGCGCGTCCGGAGCACCGACGGGCGCCGGTCACATCCCCGGGGCCCGTACGAGCGACGCCGACGCGTCCCGCCGGGGCGCGGCGGGACTGCTGTTCGGCAAGCGAGGCGCGGAGCGGCCCGGCCCGGACTCCGCCCGCCCCCGTACGGACACCGACGACGCGACGGCCCGCGACTGGCCCGACCCCTCCGCCCCGCACATGCTCGGCGACGGCCAGCAGGCCTCCGGAGAGCCCGACTGGTGGCGCCTGGAGCCGGGGCCCTTCGACCAGGGGACCGCCATCCCCGGGTTCTTCGGCGGCATCGAGGCCCCGGAGCTGCTCGGGAGGCCGCCGAAGCCCGACTCCTCGGGGGAGGACGAGGAGGACGACGAGCCCGGCATCGCGGACAGCGCCGCCGAGGACGACACCGCCGAGGACGGCGATGGCGAAGACGGCGGCGGCGAAGAGGCCGTTGGGACCGACCGGCGCCGCCGCGCCCCGCGCCTCCTCAAGCTCCGCCGCCGCAAGGCCCCCGCCCCCGCCGTGGTCGAGCCCGCGGCCGCCGCCCCGGCCCCCCGTCGCGGCTTCGCCCACCCCCTGCTGCTCCTGGCCGCCCTCCTGCTCCTCGCCGGAGTGGTCACCGGCTCCTGGCTGCCGCTGGCGGGCGGCTGGCTCATCGCGTACAGCTCGCGCACCCTCTCCCGTACGGAGGCGAAGTGGGCGGCGCTCGGTCTGCCGGGCGTGGTGGCGGCCGGGGCGCTCGTGTGGGTGTGGGGGCGGCTGGACGGGCGCTGGGGCGAGCCCATCCGCGAAGGCGCGATGCGCGACGTCCTGCTCGACGCCTGGCCGGTCGTCGTCCGCGTCGCCGCCGTCGCCTCCGCGCTCTACCTGGTGTGGCGGGCGCGGGGGCGTACGGGGTGAGGTCCCGGCCAGGCCGCGTCAGGAGGGTCGGGGTGAAGGTCCTCCGGCAGGAGATGGCGGGCGTCCCTCAGGAGCCGTTCGACCCGGGCGGGCTCGTCGACGTCGTCCAGCAGCCAGTAGGCGAACATGGCGGTGCCGATCGCCCGCCCCGAGAACACCTCTTCGTACAAGGTCCCGAGGCCGGTGCGCACGACGTCCCTGCAGGCCTCCGCGATCTCTTCGTCGTCGGCGACGACGAACGACCAGAGCAGGTCGAGGAAGGCGTGCCGGGCCGCGAGTGACAGGGTCCGCCTCGTCAGACCGGCCATCAGGACGCGTGCCACCGGGACCGCGGTCCACGTCGCCCAGGTCTCCTGGAACACGTGGTACTCGATACCGGTCGGCTTCGCCGCGTCGGTCGTCCGGGCCAGGGCCAGCCGTCGCAGCTCGTCGGGGACGTGCGCCGCGTTCCAGCAGCCGCGGCAGGGGAGGGTGGCCCAGTCGTACAGACCGAGCTCCCATTCCATCGCGTCCAGGGACCGCGCCGCCTGCCGCTTCGCCCGGCCGGTCACTTCGTGAGGTTCGCCTTCAGCTCTTCGAGGATCTTGTCGGCCGCCGTGTAGCCGATGCCCTGGATCCACAGCTGGTCGTCGACCGCGAAGACCTTGCCGTTCTTCACCGCGTCCATGTTCTTCCACAGGCCGCTGCCGGTGGTCTGCGTCTCCTTGGACTTCTTCGCGTCGCCGTACGTCGAGTGGAAGACCGCGTCCGCGTCCGCGAGGTCGATCCTCTCGGGGCTGACGTCGTAGGAGAAGCCGTCCGCCGCCTTGTCCGTGATGGCGGGTCGGCCGAGGCCCACGTCGGCGAGGATCGTGGCGATGTAGTTCTTCTTGCCGTAGATGCGGATGTCCGCGCCCTCGACGAACCGGACCATGTTGACCTCGGTCGCGGCCGCCTTCTCCTTGCCGCCGAGCGCCTTCGTCACACCGGCCACGTGCTTGGCGTAGTCGTCGGTGACCGCCTTGGCCTCGGCCGTCTTGTTGAGGGCCTCCGCGTGGACCTGGAAGTTCTCCTTCCAGGGGTAGCCGGTGTTCTCCGTCATCACGGTCGGCGCGATCTTGGACAGCTCCGCGTACTTGTCGCCGTGCCGGATCTTGCTGGTGAGGATCAGGTCGGGCTTCAGACCGGCGATGGCCTCCAGGTTCGGGGTCATCATCTGGCCGACGTCCGTGATGCCCGCGACCTGGTCCTTCGGGAGGTAGTTCAGGAAGCCCGACTCCACGTCCGCGTGGGTCGCGCCGACCGGCTTCACACCGAGAGTGAGGACCGAGTCGAGCTCGGCGGTGTCCAGGACGACGACCCGCTGCGGGGCGGCCGGGACCTTCACGTCGCCCATCGCCGTCTTCACCGTACGGGTGCCTTCGGAGGACCCGTCCGAGCCGGAGCCGGACGCGCTGGAGGACTCGGACGAGAAGCCGCAGGCGGACAGGGCCAGGGCGGCGGTCACGGTGAGGGACGCGGCGGCGAGCAGGCGGGAGCGGTGCTGGAGGGTCATGGTTCAGAGGGCCTTTCCGGGAGTCGGGGCGGGGGCGGGGAAAGAGGCTGTGGCCGGGGTCCAGGGGGCGCCCGGGACGACGAGCGGCGAACCCGTCACCGGGTCGGGCACGATCACCGCCTCCAGGCCGAAGACCTCACGGACGAGCTCGGCGGTGACGACGTCCCCGGGCCGCCCCTCCGCGACGATCCGCCCCGCCTTCATGGCGACCAGATGATCCGCGTACCGGGCGGCCTGGTTGAGGTCGTGCAGCACGGTGACGACGGTACGGCCCCGGGTGCCGTCCGCGTCAGGGGACGCCAACTGGCGTACCAGGTCCAGGACCTCCACCTGGTGCGCGATGTCGAGGTACGTCGTCGGCTCGTCGAGCAGCAGCAGGTCCGTCTCCTGCGCGAGTGCCATCGCGATCCACACCCGCTGGCGCTGGCCGCCGGACAGCTCGTCCACCGACCGCTCGGCCAGCGCCGTCACATCCGTACGGGCCATGGCGTCGGTCACCGCCCGCTCGTCCGCGTCCGACCACTGCTGCCACCAGCTCTGGTGCGGCTGGCGGCCCCGGGCGACCAGGTCGGAGACGGTGATCGCCTCCGGCGCCACCGGAGTCTGCGGGAGCAGCCCGATCGACTGCGCGATGCGCTTGGTCGGTATCCGCGCCAGCTCCGTTCCGTCCAGCAGGACCGCCCCGCCGCGCGGCTTCAGCAGCCGGCCGAGCGCCCGCAGGGTGGTGGACTTGCCGCAGGCGTTCGGGCCGACGATGACGGTGACCTGCCCGTCGGGCACGGCCAGGTCCAGCTCGTGGACGACGGTGCGGTCCTCGTAGGCGAGGGTCAGGGCGCGGGCGGCCAGCCTGCTGCCCGTCTGCTGCGCTGCGTCGGTCGTCGGACTCATGCGGTGCCTCCACTGCGGCCGCGGTGACCGCGGATGATCAGCCAGATCAGGTACGGGGCGCCGATCGCCGCCGTGAGGACGCCCACCGGCAGTTCGGTGGGCGAGAACAGCCTGCGGGCGAGCAGGTCGCCCAGGACGACGATCACCGCGCCCAGCAGCGCCGAGGACAGCAGCGGGATCTGCGCGGTCCGGGTCATCCGGCGGGCGATCTGCGGGGCGAGCAGCGCCACGAAGTCCACCGGGCCCGCCGTACCCGTCGCCACGGAGGCCAGGACCACGCCGAGCGCGACGAGTCCGAGCCGTACGCGCCCCAGGCGTACGCCCAGCGCGGTCGCGGTGTCGTCGTCCATCGTGACGGTGCGCTGCACGCGGGCGGCCCACAGCACGGCGGGCAGCAGGATCAGCAGCGTCCAGCCGATCGGGCCCGCCTCCGTCCAGCCGCGCCCGTTCAGCGAACCGGTCATCCAGATCTGCGCCTGCTGGGCGACCAGGTAGTCGCCCTTGGTCAGGAACAGCGTGGTCACCGACCGCAGGGCGATGGCGAAGCCGATGCCGATGAGCACGAAGCGGGTGGCGTGCAGGCCGCCGCGCCACGCGAACACGTACACGAGCGCGGCCGCCGCCGTGCCGCCGATCACGGAGAGGTAGGGCAGGACGGTGTACGAGGTGATGCCGAAGGTCATCGCGCCGACCGTGAGGGCGCTCGCGCCCTGGCTGATGCCGATGATGTCGGGGCTGGCCAGCGGGTTGCGGGCCACCGTCTGGATCAGCGCCCCCGCGATTCCGAAGGCCACGCCCACCAGCAGCCCGACGGTCATCCGGGGCAGCCGAAGCGTGCCCACGACCAGCTCGGCCGAGGACGGCTGCCCGAGGATCACCTTCACGACCTCGCCGGGCGCGACGAAGCTCTCGCCGACGCAGAGGTAGGCGATGCAGACGGCGGCCAGGAGGACGACCAGGGCCGCAGCGACGAGGGCCGCCCGCCGGTGCAGCAGGAACCGGCCGCGCGGTCCGGCCTTCAGGACGGAGTACCCGGCGGGCCGGACCCGTACGGGGGTGTCGGTCACGGTCGCGTCGCTCACGCCGGCACCGCCTTCCGGCGTACGAGGGCGACCAGGAACGGCACCCCGATCAGGGCCGTCATCACGCCCGCCGGGACCTCGCTCGGCGGGAACACGATCCGGCCGACGACGTCCGAGACCAGCAGCATCACCGGCCCGATCAGCGCGGCCATCGGCAGCACCCAGCGGTGGTCGTTGCCGACGACCGCGCGGGCCATGTGGGGGACGGCGAGCCCGATGAACGCGATCGGCCCGGCGGCGGCGACCCCGACCCCGGTCAGCACGGTCGCCCCGATGCCGCCGACGATCCGGACCGCCGCGACGTTCTGCCCGAGCCCCTTCGCCACGTCCTCACCGAGCGCGAGCGCGTCCAGGCCGCGGGCGACCGAGAGCACGAGCACCGCGCCCAGCAGCAGGAACGGCCAGATCTGCTGGACGACGTCCGCCTCCCGCCCCGCGATCGAGCCGACCTGCCAGAAGCGGAACTCGTCCAGCGCGGACGCCTTCGTCGTGAGGATTCCCATCGTCACGGACACCAGCAGCGCGTTGATCGCCGCACCGCCGAGCGCGAGCTTCACCGGGGTCGCGCCGCCGCGCCCGCCGGCGGCGATGGCGTACACGGCGACCGAGGCGACGGCAGCGCCCGCGAAAGCGAACCAGACGTACCCGGTGAGCGTGTGCACCCCGGCGAACGCGATCGCCATCACCACCGCGACCGACGCGCCCTGGCTGATGCCGAGGATGCCGGGGTCGGCGATGGGGTTGCGGGTGATCCCCTGGAGCACCGTGCCCGCGAGCGCCAGCGCCGCGCCGACCATCAGCCCGATGAGCGTGCGCGGCACCCGCATCGTACGGATGACCTCGGCGGCGTCGGAGTGCCCGCCGTGCAGCAGGGCGTCGAGGACCTCGCCCGGCGGGATGGAACGCGCGCCGACGGCGAGGCTCAGCAGGACGGCCAGGAGCAGCGCCGCGACGGCTGCGGCCGTCGCGGTCGCGCGTCTGGAGAGGCGGGGTGCGCGGGGCGCGGTGACCGGCGCTGACGCTGACATCTGACCCAATCGAGACGGACACGGTACGTACGGGACGTACGGGGCATGCGGGAGGTGCGGGTGTGAGGGGTACGGGTCCGGGCTCGGCCCCGAACACGCTGCGGGCAGTGCGCTCGGGGCCGGGCTGGGCCGGGTCGGTAAGGCTTGGCTAAGTGCGAGCTCAGTCTAGGCGGCGCGATTTCGCCGCCGACGGCGGCCGGTCGGCACAATGGGCGCCATGTCCTCTCTGGCTCCGCACCCCTTGACGGTCGGCTTCGACCTCGATATGACGCTCATCGACTCCCGCCCCGGCATCGCCGCCACCTACCGCGCGCTGTCCGCCGAGACGGGCGTGGCCATCGACGTGGACCTGGTCGTCAGCCGGATCGGCCCGCCGCTGGAGACGGAGCTGGCGTACTGGTTCCCGGCCGATGAGGTGCCCGCCGCGGCGGACCGCTACCGCGCCCTGTATCCCGGCCATGCGATAGCCCCGACCGCGGAGCTGGCCGGGGCGCGGGAGGCGGTGGCAGCGGTGAGGGCGCTCGGCGGGCGGGCGCTCGTCGTCACCGCCAAGCACGAGCCGAGCGCGAAGCTGCACCTGTCCCACCTCGGGATCGAGCCGGACACGGTGATCGGATGGCTGTGGGCGGAGGCCAAGGGCGCGGCCCTGCGCGAGCACGGCGCGCAGGTGTACGTCGGCGACCACACCGGGGACGTGCGCGGCGCGCGGGCGGCCGGGGCGCTGTCGGTCGCGGTGACGACGGGCCCGTGCGCCGCGGCGGAGCTGCGGACCGCGGGCGCGGACGTGGTGCTGGCGGACCTGACCGGCTTCCCGGCCTGGCTGACCGCCTTCGAGGCGGACCGGGTCGCGCGGACGAGCTGACCGCTAGAGGCGGTTCGCGGCCCGCCTGGGGGAGTTGCTCCAGGCCGAACGCACGACGCCCGCCCCGGCGATCAGGAACCCGACGCCCATCAGCATGCTGACCGCGTACGCCACCGACGGGAACGGGTCCGTACCGAGAAACAGTGGGGCGACCGTGACCAGTGTGGCCAGTGCGCCGACGAAAAAGACGATCGCGCCGACCTGAACGAGCCGGTCGCCCGGGCCTGAAGGAGTAGTACTCACGCCACCAGGGTAGTTCCCAGCCCGGAGGAACTGTCCGGCGACGTCTTGTCACCGGCCGTAGGGCCATTAGCCTGGGACCGAGCGGGTCACGGTGACCCGCTGTATTGCTATCCGGAGCCGTATCCCGGCTCTCCCGCACACCGACGAGTACGAGGACGAGGACAGACGTGCCCACCGGCAAGGTCAAGTGGTTCAACAGTGAGAAGGGCTTCGGCTTTCTCTCCCGCGACGACGGCGGCGACGTCTTCGTCCACTCGTCGGTACTCCCTGCCGGAGTCGACGCACTCAAGCCCGGCCAGCGCGTGGAATTCGGAGTGGTGGCAGGCCAGCGCGGTGACCAGGCGCTGTCCGTGGCGGTCCTCGACCCCACCCCGTCCGTGGCGGCGGCGCAGCGCCGCAAGCCGGACGAGCTGGCGTCGATCGTGCAGGACCTGACGACGGTCCTGGAGAACATCACGCCGCAGCTGGAGCGCGGCCGCTACCCCGACAAGGCCGCCGGCGCCAAGATCGCGGGCCTGCTGAGGGCGGTCGCCGACCAGCTGGACGTCTGAGCCGGGAGGTCCGCGGAGGACTCAGGGAAACGCCAGCGCGTTCGGGCCGAGGGGTGGTACGAGCCCCTCGGCCGCCGCGCGGGTCAGCAGGCCGCGGACCGCCGCGTAGCCGTCCTCGCCGAGGTCGGCGGTGAACTCGTTCACGTACAGGCCGATGTGCTGGTCCGCGACGGCCGGGTCCATCTCCTGGGCGTGCTCCAGGACGTACGGCCGGGAGACCTCCGGGTGGTCCCAGGCCAGGCGGACCGAGCTGCGGGCGGCGTCGGCCAGGCGGTGCAGGGTCTCCGTCCCGAGGGAGCGCTTGGCGATGATCGCGCCGAGCGGGATCGGGAGGCCGGTGGTGTCCTCCCAGTGGCGGCCCATGTCGGCCAGGTTGTGGAGCCCGAAGGTCCGGTACGTGAAGCGGGCCTCGTGGATGACCAGACCGGCGTCCACCTTGCCGTCCCGTACGGCGGGCATGATCTCGTCGAACGGCATCACGACGACCTCGCCGACGCCGCCCGGCACCATCTCCGCCGCCCACAGCCGGAACAGCAGGTACGCCGTCGAGCGCTCGCTCGGTACGGCGACGGTCCGGCCGGTCAGGTCGAGGCCCAGCTCCTTGGTGAGGACCAGCGGGCCGCAGCCCCGGCCCAGCGCCCCGCCGCACGGCAGCAGCGCGTACTCCTCCAGGACCCACGGCAGGACCGCGTACGACACCTTCAGCACGTCCAGCTCGCCGCGTTCGGCCATGCCGTTGGTGATGTCGATGTCGGCGAAGGTCACATCCAGCGCGGGCGCGCCGGGGACCCTGCCGTGCGCCCAGGCGTCGAAGACGAACGTGTCGTTCGGGCAGGGGGAGAAGGCGATCCTGATCGGTGCCGGGTTCGCGTCGAACGGTGCCGGGTTCGCGTCAGTGGTCATGCAGGTTCCAACCTTCCAGTACGGGGGCGCTCTTCCCGAACGCGTCCGTCAGCGCCGCCAGCGCGTCCCCGATGCGCCAGGCGTCCCGGTCGCGGGGGCCGACGGCGTTCGACACGGCCCGCAGCTCCAGTACGGGCACCCCGGCCCGCTCGGCGGCCTCCGCGACCCCGAAGCCCTCCATCGCCTCGGCCAGCGCCCCCGGGTGCGCGGCGAGCAGGCCGGCGGCGCGATCGGTGGTTCCGGTCACCGTGGAGACGGTCAGGACGGCGCCCGAGGCCGCGCCGGTGGCGGCCGTGACCTCCCGTACGAGCGCGGGCGGAGGCGCGAAGCGGTCCCGGCCGAAGCCGAGCGCGGTGACGGGCAGGAAGCCCTCGGCGGTCTCCGCACCCAGGTCGGCCGCCACGATCTCGCTCGCCACGATCAGCGACCCGAGCGGGGTCACGGGCGTGAAGGCCCCGCCGATCCCGGCCGAGACGACCAGACCGTACGGCTCGGAGCCCAGCGCGAACGCGGTGGCCGCGGCCGCCGCGGCCGGGCCCGCGCCGCCCGCCAGGACGTCGAACGCCCCGCAGCGGTGCACGGCGGCCCCCGGCAGCTCCACGGTCTGCGCAACGCCCCCGAACGCACGCGTGACCGCGTCCCGTTCCACCGGGACAGCGGTCACGACGAGCACACGCACGGATTCAGCCTCGGGTCGAGGACGAGGGAAGGGCGGGGAGAGGCGGGCGGGTCAGTCCTTCTTGAACTCGAACTGCCAGATGCCCGTGAGCTTCTTGCCCTTGGTCTCCACGATGGAGATGTTCGTCTTCTCGGCGGGCTGGCCCGTCTGGCTGGCGAAGAAGGCGCTGCCGGGGATCGTCCGGTAGGTCTTCTTGAACGGCTCCTGCTCGGCCTGCTGGCCGTTGATGAAGAGCGTCCAGCCGTTCTCGGCGATCTCAGGGTCGACGCCGAAGCGGACCTTGTCGTCCATGGAGACCTTGATGGTCTTCTCGGCCTTCTTGTTCAGGCAGCCCTGGATGAGGGATTCCTTGATCGCTTCGCCGTCGTTGTAGCAGGCGGCCTCGGTGTTCACCGAGTTGCTGCCGACCGTCACGGTGGCGAGCGGCGTCGGCTTGTCGCAGGCGGACAGGACAAGGAGTCCCGCGGACACGGCACCAAGAGCGACGCCGATTCGACGGCCCTTACCGGAGAAGAACGCAACGGTCATGGGCCGAAGGCTATCGGTCGTCTCCGCTCACGCCACGCGGGGGTGCGGCGTGCCGCGTCGCGCGGCCCCCAGGAGGCCCCGTACGGACGCGGCGGCGCCGAGGGCGAGAATGCCCGCGGCGACCGACATACCGAGGACCGCGTTGAGCGGCAGGGCGATGCCGATGCCGCCGCCGACCACCCACGCCATCTGGAGCAACGTCTCGGACCGGGCGAACGCGGAGGTGCGGACCTCCTCGGGGACGTCCCGCTGGATCATCGCGTCCAGCGACAGTTTCGACAGGGCCTGGGTGAAGCCGGCGACCGCGCCGAGCGCGGCGACGAGCAGGGTGGAGAAGAACACGGCGGCGAGGATCGCGGTGCTCAGGGCGAGCCCCAGCACCGTCGCGATGATCACCTCGGGCCCGCGCGCCCGGAGCCAGGCGCCCACCGCCGTACCGCAGGCGTTGCCCGCACCCGCCGCCACGCCGACGATGGCGAGCGAGACCGCCGCGCTCTGCCCGGCCATCGGGTGCTCGCGCAGCAGGAACGCCAGGAAGAAGATCAGGAAGCCGGAGAGGGCCCGGTGCGCCGCGTTGGCCTGGAGGCCGTGGAGCACCGACCCGCCGACGGACCGCAGCCCGGGCGGGCGCTCCTTGGCGGCCCTCTCCCCGCTGCCGGTCCTGCCGCCCTTCCAGAGGCCTGCCCGTGTGCTGCCGCCGGACCCCGCGCCGGTCCTCCCCGGGGCGGGCCGTACCGCCTCGTCCTCGCCGTGCGGGTCGATCAGCCGCGCCCGGCGCTCGCCCTTCGCGGAGTCGACCTTGTGCGGCAGGGTGAAGGCGAGGAAGGTGCCCGCGATGAAGATCGCGCACGCGCCGTAGAGCGGCCAGGCGGAGCCGACGGTCTGGAGTCCGGCCCCGATCGGGGCCGCCACCCCCGTCGCCAGCAGCCCCGCGAGGGTGACCCGGGAATTGGCCTTCACCAGCGAGAACCGTGGTGGCAGCAGGCGCGGCACGACCGCGCTGCGCACCACTCCGTACGCCTTCGACGAGACCAGGACGCCCAGCGCGGCCGGATACAGCTCAAGGCCGCCCGTGGCGACCGCGCCCGACATGGTCAGCGCCAGCAGCGCGCGGGCCAGCATCGCGCCCGCCATCGCGGCCCGGCGGCCGTGCGGCAGTCGGTCCAGCAGCGGACCGATCACCGGGGCCAGCAGGGTGAAGGGGGCCATGGTGATGGCGAGGTAGAGCGCGACGCGCCCGCGCGCCTCGTCCGTCGGTACGGAGAAGAAGACCGTGGAGGCCAGGGCGACCGTGATCATGACGTCGCCCGCGCCGTTCACCGCGTGCAGCTCGATCAGTTTGCCGAGGCCGGATTCCCCCGCGCCGTGGGCGTGCGTCGCCTTGCGGATGCCCCTGGCCGTGCCGGTGAACGGGGCGTGCAGGGCACGGCCCGTCGCCCGTCCCACCCTGCGGAGCGGGCCGGGACCGTCGTGCGACCTGGCGGCAGTCACCCCGTCATAGTGCCCCAACCCCGGCCGGGATGAACGGCGATCGGCCGCTAACGCGCGCGTGAGGCCCTGTCGGACCAGCTGCGGCACGCGGAACGGTTACGGCACGCTGAACGGCTGACGGACACGGCACGGTGAACGGATACGGCACGTTTGGGACGGGCAGGTGGGCGCAGAGCGGCGGAGAGGGTAGCGTGCGTAACGCGCCACCGGCGGTTGTTCTTGGCCGCGCGCCTCTCGGCGATCCCGCAGAATGGGTGGCAGAAGGCGCGCCCGAGGCAGGCACAACGGGTGTGGACGTCGACGCGGCCCTCAGGTCCGCTCCGCCCCCACCTGTCTGGCCGAAACGGCAATCGTGCAGCAGCTGGCGCGCTCGTGAGACTGGCGTATGGAGAGAAGCGAAGACCTGTGAGTGCTGCGACGACGCGAAGCCGTACGGCCCGTACCCCCGTTCCCGACCGTCTGTGCGCGGAGGCGGTGGACCTCGCGCGCGCGGCCGCGGAGGAGGCCGCCGCGCCCGGGGTGGTCGGTGAGCATGTCGGCGTGGTCTCCGAAGGGGACCGGGTCGTCACGCATTACTTCGAGTCCAAGGAGCCCGGCTACCGCGGCTGGCGCTGGGCGGTGACGGTGGCGCGGGCCTCCCGCGCCAAGAACGTCACCCTGGACGAAACGGTGCTGTTGCCGGGGGCCGACGCGCTCCTGGCGCCGGAGTGGGTGCCGTGGAGCGAGCGGCTGCGCCCCGGCGACCTGGGCCCGGGCGACCTGCTGCCCACCGAGGCGGAGGACCTGCGTCTGGAGCCCGGCTGGACCGGTGAGGACGAGCCGCCGCCGAACTCCGTGGTCTCCGAGGAGCTGGCCGAGCTGGTCGAATCGGAGGACGCCGAGCTGACCGACCGGCCGGTGGCCGCCACCAGCCGCGGTTCCATCGCCTCCGTGGCCGAGGAGCTGGGTACGCGGCGGGCGAGGGTGCTGTCGCGGTACGGGCTGTACGAGGCGGCCGACCGCTGGGACGAGGCGTTCGGCCCGAAGACGCCGATGGCCCAGGCGGCCCCGGCGACGTGCGTCAGCTGCGCGTTCCTGATCCCGATGGCGGGCTCCCTGAAGCAGGCCTTCGGGGTGTGCGCGAACGAGTTCGGTCCGGCGGACGGTCATGTGGTGTCGCTGGCGTACGGGTGCGGCGGGCACTCGGAGGCCGCGGTGATGCCGAAGCCGCCGCAGCCCGCGCCGCATGCGCTGGACACGATGCGGGTGGACGAGTACGCGCTCCGGCCCGAGCGCGACGGGGGCTCGGTCCCGTCGGAGCCGGACGGGGCGTCGGAGGACCTGGGCCACTCGTAGGGCGGGCTGGAAGCGCGGGCCCCGGCCGGGTTGGGGGACGCGGTACCTTCGGGCGCACACTGGGCGGCAGGCGCAGGCACAGGCACTGCCTCCCACCACACTGCGGACGGAGTCGAGAGCGTGAGCATGAAGTCGACCGAGGGGGCCGATCCGTTCGGTACGGCACGGCTGCGGCGCGGCGTGCTCGACGCCTGGGGCGCGGGCCCCGCCCGCTTCCGGGAGGACGCCAACGCCGAGGAGGACCTCGCGCTCGGCGGCTACCGCGACCGCCTCGTCGTCGAGCTCGCCCAGAACGCCGCGGACGCCGCCGCCCGCGCCCGCGTCCCCGGCCGGCTCCGCCTCACCCTGCACCCCGCCGCCCCCGGCGACCCGGACGGCCGTTGCGTGCTGGCCGCCGCCAACACCGGCGCGCCGCTCGACGCCACCGGCGTCGAGTCCCTGAGCACCCTGCGCGCCTCCGCCAAGCGCGAGGGCCACGAGTCCTCGGTGGGCCGGTTCGGCGTCGGGTTCGCCGCCGTGCTCGCGGTCAGCGACGAGCCCGCGGTGCTGGGGCGCCACGGCGGGGTCCGCTGGTCGCTGGCCGAGGCGCGCGAGATGGCCCGGGACGCGGCCGTCGGCTCCCCCGGCCTCGGGGACGAGCTGCGCCGCCGCGACGGACACGTACCGCTGCTGCGCCTCCCGCTGCCGGCCGAGGGCACCGCGCCCGCCGGGTACGACACCGTCGTCGTGCTGCCCCTGCGCGACGGCACCGCCGAGGACCTGGTGGCCCGGCTGCTGGCCGCCGTGGACGACGCGCTGCTGCTCACGCTGCCCGGCCTGGACGAGGTCGTCATCGAGACCCCGGACGGGACGCGGACCCTGAGCCGTTCGGTCCACGGCCCGTACACGCACATCGACGACTCCGCCCGCGGCCTGGGCCGCTGGCGCACCGTCCTCCACCACGGGCCCATCGAGCCCGCCCTGCTCGCCGACCGTCCGGTCGAGGAGCGGCTGCGCCCGCACTGGTCGGTGACCTGGGCGGTCCCGGTCGACGCGTCCGGGGCGCCCCTCCACCCCCGTACGGCACCCGTCGTGCACGCCCCGACGCCCACCGACGAACCGCTCGGCATCCCCGCCCTGCTCATCGCCTCCCTCCCGCTGGACACCGCCCGCAGGCACCCCGCGCCGGGGCCGCTCACCGACTTCCTCGTGGAGCGGGCCGCCGACGCGTACGCGGAGCTGCTGGGCGCCTGGCGGCCGGTGTCGACCGGGACCATCGACTTGGTGCCGGGCCAGCTCGGCAAGGGCGCGCTCGACGGGGCCCTGCGCGGCGCGATCCTCGCCAGGCTGCCCCGCGTCGCGTTCCTGGAGCCCGCCGCGCCCCCGGACGCGAACGGCGAGGCCGACGTCCGCTGGGACGACGACTGGGACCGTACGGAGGACACCACCGCCACCGTGGACACGGCCGGTGCCCTGCGGCCCGTCGAGGCGGAGGTCGTCGAGGGCGTCGGGGCGGAGACCGTACGGGTCCTCGCCGAGGTGCTGCCCTGTCTGCTGCCCGCCGGTCTTGAACGCCGCCCCGAGCTCCGCGCCCTCGGCGTCGCCCGCGTCCCCCTGACCGAGGCCATCGACCGCCTCGCGGGTCTGGAGCGCGACCCCGCCTGGTGGCACCGGCTCTACGACAGCCTCGCGGGCACCGACCCCGACCGGCTCACCGGCCTCCCCGTCCCGCTCGCCGGAGCCCCCGACGACGAGCAGACGGGCCGCCCGCCGCGCACCACCATCGGACCGCGCCAGATCCTGCTGCCGCTCCCGGACGCGTTCACCGGTACCGTCCTGGCCCGCCTCTCCCGGCTCGGGCTGAAGGTCGCCCACCCGGACGCCGCCCACCCGCTGCTGGAGAAGCTCGGCGCCCTGCCCGCCACCCCGCGCGCCGTGCTGACGACACCTCAGGTGCGGGCGGCCGTCGCCGGATCGCTGGACGCGGGGGAGATCTGGGACGAGGACGCGCTCGACGCCGACGAGCTGGCCGAGACCGTCCTCACCCTCGTGCGCGATGCCGAACTGGCCCCCGGCGACGAGCCCTGGCTCGGTGCCCTCGCCCTTCTTGACGAGGACGGTGAACCGGCCCCCGCCGGTGAGCTGGTCCTCCCCGGAAGCCCGTTCGCGCAGATCATGCGCGAGGGGGAACTCGCCCTCGCCGACCAGGAGTTGTCCGAACGCTGGGGTGAGGCGCCCCTCACCGCCTGCGGGGTGCTCGCCACCTTCGCCCTCGTCCGGGCCACCGACGTCGTCCTGGACCCGGACGAACTGGAGCCCCGCGACAGTGACTTCGCCGAACCCGACGACGCCGGGCTGCTGGACGCCGTCGACGTGTGGTGCGAGGACCTCCTCGACCAGCTGCCCGAGACCCCGGTGCCGCCCGTCGCCACCGAGATCGTCGCCGTACGGGATCTGGACCTGGTCGACGACGAAGCCTGGCCGCAGGCGCTCGCCATGCTGGCCCAGCCGCCGTTGCGCGACGCGCTGACGCAGCCGGTGCGGGTGCTGCTCCCGGACGGGACGACGCAGTCCGTGCGCCCGTACACCGCGTGGTGGCTGCGCGACCACCCAGTGCTGGGCGGCCGGCGCCCCGCCGGACTGCGCGCGGCGGGCGGCGACCCGCGCCTGGCCGGGCTGTACGAGGCGGTGGACGCCACCGGCTTCGACGACGCCCAGGTGCTGCGGGCCCTGGGGGTGCGCACCTCGGTCGCCGCGCTCCTGGACGAGCCGGGCGGCGCGGCCGAACTACTGGGGCGCCTCGCCGACGAGGACCGGCCCGTCACCCCCGTACAACTCCACTCCCTGTACACGGCCCTCGCCGAACTCGACCCGGACCAGGTGACGTTGCCGGACGAGCTGCGGGCGGTGGTGGACGGGGGCGTGGCGGTGGTCGACGCCGCGGACGCCGTGATCGCGGATGCCCCGGACGTGCTGCCGCTGACGGAGGGCCTGCCCCTGCTCCCCGTGGCCCCCGCGCGCGCGGCGGAGCTGGCCGACCTCCTCCAGGTGCGGCGCCTCGGCGAGACGGTCGAGGCGGGCGTCACCAGCGAGGGGGAGGAGCACCGAGTACCGGAGCCGGTCCGAGTCCTGCTCGGACCCGGGACCCCGGACACGTACATCGAGCACCCCGAGCTCCGTGCGGGCGGCGTCGAACTGGACTGGCGCCGAACCCCGGACGGGGTCGTCCACGCCGCCACCCTGGAGGGCGTCGCGGCCGGTCTGGCCTGGGCGGCGGGCCAGTGGCCGCGGCGCTTCGAGGTCGCGGCCCTGCTGGAGGACCCGTCGCGTACGGAGGAGCTGGCGCGGGACCGCTGGTTCGACTGAGAGCCCGGGGCGTCTCGGCCCCCGGTGACTTCGTCGACGCGAAGGAGCACCGGGCACGGGGAAGCCCCCGGGAGGATCACCGTCCTCCCGGGGGCTTCCCCGTGCGTACCGCACCAGGGTGCGTACCGCCTACGCGCGGAAGCGCCGTCCCACCCAGCGCCAGACGAACTCCAGCGCGACGGCCGACGCCACCGCGATGCCGACCGCCGCCCACGGCATGGTCGTGCCGACCAGCTTCAGCGCGAAGAAGTCCTGGAGCCACGGCACGACGAGCACGATCAGGAAGCCGAGCCCCATCGCCGCCACCAGGCCGATGCGCCACCAGGTGTAGGGGCGGGCGATGATCGCGAGGACCCACATGGCGACCAGGAACAGCGTCAGCGTCGCCGCGCTCGTCTCGGCCTCCAGAGCGCCGGGACCGGAGTAGTGGTGGCGGGCGATCAGGTAGGTGGTGAAGGTGGCCGCCGCCGCGATGACGCCCGAGGGGATCGCGTACCGCATGACACGGCGTACGAAGTTGGGCTGGGCGCGTTCCTTGTTCGGCGCGAGGGCCAGGAAGAACGCGGGGACGCCGATGGTCAGCGTGGCCAGCAGCGTCAGGTGACGCGGCAGGAACGGGTACTCGACCTGTGAGCAGACCACCAGGATCGCCAGCAGCACCGAGTAGACCGTCTTGGTGAGGAAGAGCGTGGCGACGCGGGTGATGTTGCCGATCACCCGGCGGCCCTCGGCGACCACCGACGGCAGCGTCGCGAAGCTGTTGTTCAGCAGCACGATCTGCGCCACCGCGCGCGTCGCCTCGGAGCCGGAGCCCATCGAGACGCCGATGTCGGCGTCCTTGAGGGCCAGCACGTCGTTCACGCCGTCACCCGTCATCGCGACCGTGTGGCCGCGCGACTGGAGGGCGGCGACCATGTCCCGCTTCTGCTGCGGGGTGACCCGGCCGAAGACCGCGTGTCGCTCCATGGCCGTGGCCATCTCGTCCGGGTCGGTGGGCATCCGGCGCGCGTCGAGGGTGTTCTCGGCACCCGCGAGGCCGAGCTTTCCGGCGACCGCTCCGACCGAGACGGCGTTGTCACCGGAGATGACCTTGGTGGCCACGTTCTGGTCGGCGAAGTACTTGAGGGTCTCCGCCGCGTCCGGCCGCAGCCGCTGCTCCAGGACGACGAGGGCGGTGGGCGCGGCTCCGGCGGCGACGTCGGGCGCGTCCAGCTCACCCCTTGCGCGGGCCAGCAGCAGCACCCTCAGGCCCTGCTCGTTGAGGTGCTCGATCTCGGTGAGGGTGGGGTCGCCCTCGGGAAGCAGGACGTCGGGGGCGCCGAGGAGCCAGGCGGAGGCCGTCCCGTCGGCCTCCGTGAACGCCGCGCCGCTGTACTTGCGGGCGGAGGAGAACGGCATCGCGTCGGTGACGGCCCAGCCGGCCCCGTCGCCCGCCGGGTAGGTGTCGATGATGGCCTGGAGGCTGGCGTTGGGGCGGGGGTCCGAGGAGCCGAGCGTCCGCAGCACCTGCTGGACGTGAGCCTCGTCGCTCCCGTTCAGCGGCCGGACCTCGGTGACGTCCATGCCGCCCTCGGTGAGGGTGCCGGTCTTGTCCAGGCAGACCACGTCGACCCGGGCGAGTCCCTCGATGGCGGGCAGCTCCTGCACCAGGCACTGCTTGCGCCCGAGGCGTACGACGCCGATGGCGAAGGCCACCGAGGTCAGCAGGACCAGTCCCTCGGGGATCATCGGGACGATGCCGCCGACGGTCCGGGCGACGGAGTCCTTGAAGTTGTTGTCCTTCACGACCAGCTGGCTGATGATCAGCCCGATCGCCGTCGGCACCATCATCCAGGTGACGTACTTCAGGATCGTGCTGATGCCGCTGCGCAGCTCGGAGTGGACGAGCGTGAAGCGCGACGCCTCCTCGGCCAGCTGCGCGGCGTACGCCTCGCGCCCCACCTTCGTGGCGGTGAACGCCCCGCCGCCGGCGACGACGAAGCTGCCGGACATCACGGGGTCGCCGGGCCGCTTGAGCACCGGGTCGGCCTCGCCGGTCAGCAGCGACTCGTCGACCTCCAGGCTGTCGGCCTCGGCGACCGTGCCGTCCACGACGACCTTGTCGCCCGGGCCGAGCTCGACCACGTCCCCGAGGACGATCTCGTGGGTGGAGATCTCGGCGGCGACCCCGTCGCGCCGCACGGTCGGCTTCGCCTCGCCGATCACCGCGAGGCTGTCCAGGGTCTTCTTGGCCCGCCACTCCTGGATGATGCCGATGCCGGTGTTGGCGACGATCACGAAGCCGAAGAGGCTGTCCTGGATCGGCGCCACGAACAGCATGATCACCCAGAGCACGCCGATGATCAGGTTGAACCGGGTGAAGACGTTGGCCCGCACGATCTCGGTGAGGGAACGCGAGGAGCGTACGGGTACGTCGTTGACCTCGCCGCGCGCGACCCGTTCGGCGACCTCGGCCGTGGTGAGGCCGCCGGGGCGGTGGGTGGGAGGTGGTGGCTCCGTGGGATGCACGGGATCGAGTTCCGCCCCCGCGTCGATCATGCCCGGCCGGGAGGGTCCGGGGGTCTGCTCCCCGGAGGAGTCGAGTGCCCGCTGCGTCATGGGTGAGACGTTACGGGCGCGCGCGGTGAATCTCCCGCGCGGGGGGCGAAGATCCGACCAGGGGAGGACCAAATCGGTCCCGTGGTTGTACGGAGCCTGTGGCTGTGCGGAGCACGTGGCCGTACGAGGCATGTGGCCGTACGGAGGCCGTGGCCGTACGGATTCGGGGTCGGGGCGGTCGCGCGGAGTCAGCGGCCCGTCAGCGGCCCCCCCCAGTGCCCCCGTCACCGACCCCGTCAGCGGCCCAGCGCGTTGTCCGCCGCCTCGGCGCCCGCGGCCTCCTTGGCCTTCGCCTGGGCCGCGTGCCGCTTGAGGGCGGCGTCGCGCCCGCGGACGTACCAGATGCCGATCAGTCCGAGTCCGGCACCGGCCAGCGGGGTCCACACCCACCAGGTGTGCCCGTGGTCCGCGAACCAGCCGTAGAAGGGGAGCTGTGCGAGGAAGAGGACGAACCAGAGGATCGTGCCGCCGACGACGGTGGAGACGACGGGGCCCTCCAGGGGCTCGGGCGCCTCGTGCTTCGGTGTCCACTTCTCCATATGTTCAGTGTATGGGGCCACCTGATCGGCGGGACGCGGACCGGTCGCCCAGGGAGTACACGGGTCTACGCGCGGAGATAGCGATCTTCGCTTGATGTATTCATACTGAATCTGCTTTGGGCTGGCTCGAATTGTTCGTGCGAACATCCAATTTCGATCACCTTTCGCCCGGATCGCCACCTCCTGCCTTACCCCTACGTACGACTGAGGTCACCCATGCCCCCCTCGGCCACCGTTCCGGTCGACTCCCCACGGCCCGCGGCTCCCCGGCCCAGGGGCCGCCTGGACCGGTTCTTCAAGATCTCCGAGCGGGGGTCGACCGTCGCGCGCGAGTTCCGCGGCGGATTCGCCACGTTCTTCGCGATGGCGTACATCATCGTGCTCAACCCGATCATCCTGGGCAGCGCGAAGGACATGTACGGCCACCAGCTCGACAACGGTCAGCTGGTCACCGCCACGGTGCTCTCCGCCGCCTTCTCCACGCTCCTGATGGGCGTCATCGGCAACGTGCCGATCGCGCTCGCCGCCGGGCTCGGCGTCAACACCGTCGTCGCGCTCCAGCTCGCCCCCCGGATGAGCTGGCCGGACGCGATGGGCATGGTCGTCCTCGCGGGTGTCGTGGTGATGCTGCTGGTCGCCACGGGGCTGCGGGAGAGGGTGATGAACGCCGTACCGAAGTCGCTGCGCAAGGGCATCGCGATCGGTATCGGCCTGTTCATCATGCTGATCGGCCTCGTCGACGCGGGCTTCGTCTCGCGCGTGCCCGACGTCGCCCACACCACCGTGCCGCTCCAGCTCGGCGGCGACGGCCACCTGGGCGGCTGGCCGGTTCTCGTCTTCGTGCTCGGCGCTCTGCTCACGCTCGCGCTGATCGTGCGCAAGGTGCCCGGCGCGATCCTGATCTCGATCATCGCCATGACGGCCCTGGCCCTGGTCATCGACGCGGTGGCCGGTCTGCCCGACGGGGCCTGGGGGCTGACGACGCCGTCGTGGCCGGGCACCCCGGTCTCCGCGCCGGACTTCGGGCTGCTCGGCGAGGTCAGCCTGTTCGGCGGCTTCGGGAAGGTCGGCTATCTGACCGGCGTGCTGTTCGTCTTCACGGTGCTGCTGTCCTGCTTCTTCGACGCGATGGGCACCATCCTCGGCGTCGGCGACGAGGCGAAGCTGATGGACGAGAAGGGCAAGTTCCCCGGCATCAACAAGGTCCTGTTCGTGGACGGCATCGCGGTCGCCTCGGGCGGGGCGACTTCCGCCTCCGCCACCACGTGCTTCGTGGAGTCCACCGCGGGCGTCGGCGAGGGCGCCCGCACCGGACTGGCGAGCGTGGTGACCGGTCTGCTCTTCTCGGTGGCGCTGTTCCTCACACCGCTGGCGACCATGGTCCCGTCGCAGGCGGCCACGCCCGCCCTGCTGGCGGTCGGCTTCCTGATCATCGCGGGCTCGGTGCGGGACATCGACTGGAGCGACTACACGCTCGCGGTCCCCGCGTTCCTCGCGATGATGATGATGCCGTTCACGTACTCGATCACCAACGGCATCGGTATCGGCTTCGTCGCCTTCTCCGTGCTGCGACTGGCGGCGGGCCGCGGCCGTGAGGTCCCGATCGCGATGTACGTGGTCTCGGCGGTGTTCGTCTTCTACTACGCGATGCCGGCGCTCGGCCTCACGTGACCGGTGGCGTCACGCTCCCTCGGGAGTCGACCCTTCTGGAGTCGCTCCCCCGGGCGTCGCCGTAGAACTTCTCCGTCTCCTCGACGGCCGCCTTGAAGCGTTCGTCGAAGTCGTCGCGAATGAGCGTCCGGACCACATAGTCCTGGACGCTCATTCCGCGTTTCGCGGCGTGCTGCCGGAGCCGGTCGAGCAGCTCACCGTCTATCCGCAGGCTGAGCACTGTCGATCCCATGTCCAGTAGGGTCGCCGCCCCGGAGCGCTCCGCGCGTCACTTTCCGCTTCCAACTCACTCGTTCGGGTGATCGGAATCTGCCGGGCCCGCAATCGGGTGGTATTTAGATAGGGTAATGAGTTACGCTAACAAACATGCCTGACCTGATCCACGACGGCGACAGTGCCGCCGCCGTGAGCTCCCTCCGCTCCGCCGTGATGCTGCTGGGCCGGCGCCTGAAGCACCAGCGTGTCGACGAGTCGCTGAGCCCCACCGAGATGTCGGTGCTCGCCACCCTCGCCCGCTGCGGATCGGCCACCCCCGGTGAGCTGGCCCGCAAGGAGCATGTACAGCCTCCGTCGATGACCCGCATCGTCGCGCTGCTGGAGGCGAAGGGGCTGGTCAGGCTGGAACCGCACCCCGATGACCGTCGGCAGAAGATGGTCAGCCAGACCGAGCAGGCCGAGGCCATGCTCGCGGAGAGCCGCACCAAGCGGAACGCCTGGCTGGCCCATCTCGCCGAGGGCCTGGACGAGGACGAGTGGGAGACGCTTCGGGCCGCCGCGCCCGTGTTGGAGAAGCTCGCCCACCTGTGATCCCGCGGGCGCGAAGGCGGACCCCCGCCGGACCGGACGTCTCGTCCCGCCCGGTCGGCCGGCTGCCGGAGCGCCCGTTGTCACGTCCTCGTCGGACCGCACGCCGCAGACGCACGAGGAGATGAACCCTTTTGAGTACGGGACCCGGAGCAGACTCCGCCCCCGCACCGACTTCCACCCACGAGAGCACGACCGGCGGGACCTTCTCGTCGCTGAAGATCCGTAACTACCGCCTGTTCGCCACGGGCGCCGTGATCTCCAACACCGGTACCTGGATGTCCCGCATCACGCAGGACTGGCTCGTCCTGAGCCTGACGGGTTCCGCGACCGCCGTAGGTATCACCACGGCCCTCCAGTTCCTGCCCATGCTGCTCTTCGGCCTGTACGGCGGTGTCATCGCCGACCGCCTCCCGAAGCGGCAGATCCTGCTCGTCAGCCAGGCCATGCTCGGCCTGTGCGGCATCGCCCTGGCCGTCCTGACCCTGACCGGGGTCGTCGAGGTCTGGCACGTCTACCTGATCGCGTTCCTGCTCGGCATGGTGACGGTCGTCGACAACCCGGCCCGCCAGTCGTTCGTCTCCGAGATGGTCGGACCCGCGCAGCTGCGCAACGCGGTCAGCCTGAACTCGGCGAACTTCCAGTCCGCCCGCCTCATCGGCCCCGCCGTCGCGGGCGTCCTGATCACCACGGTCGGCAGCGGCTGGGCGTTCCTGCTCAACGGCCTCTCGTTCCTGGCCCCGCTCGTCGGCCTGCTGATGATGCGTACGAGCGAACTGCACGCGTCGGTGCGGGTGCCCCGCGCCAAGGGGCAGCTGCGGGAAGGCCTGCGGTACGTCCGCGGCCGCCCCGAGCTGGTCTGGCCGATCGTCCTGGTCGGCTTCGTCGGCACCTTCGGCTTCAACTTCCCGATCTGGCTGACCGCCTTCGCCGACGGGGTCTTCGACGGCGGCGCCGGGATGTACTCGTTCTTCAACATCCTGATGGCGGCCGGTTCGCTGGCCGGTGCCCTGCTCTCGGCCCGCCGCCGCTCCTCGCGGCTGAGGATGCTGGTGGCGGCGGGCACGGCGTTCGGCCTGCTGGAGATCGCCGCGTCGCTGTCCCCGTACGTCTGGCTGTTCTCGCTCCTGCTGGTCCCCATCGGCATGCTGGGTCTGACGACGAACATCACCGCGAACACGAGCGTCCAGATGGCCGCCGACCCGGAGATGCGGGGCCGGGTGATGAGCCTGTACATGATGGTCTTCGCCGGGGGTACGCCGGTGGGCGCCCCGATCGTCGGCTGGATCAGCGACACGTACGGCGCCCGCATCGGTTTCGCGGCGGGCGGCGCGATCTCGGTGATCGCCGCCCTGGGCGTCGGCTTCGCCCTCGCCCGCGTGGGCGGCCTCCGCCTGAAGGTCGACCTCCGCCCGGGCCGCCCGCACGTCCGCTTCGTCCCGCGCGAGCAGCTGACGACGGCGGCGTAGCGCGCTGGATACGGCTGCTGGATACGGATGGCTGTACGGGCGGAACGCCCTCCTCCGGAGCGACCGGGAGGAGGACGTTCTTCGCGCGGCGGGTCAGTCGCGGGGGAAGGCGTCAGTGGTCAGGGTGAGACCGACGACGGTCGACGTCAGGTCGACCGGGGTTCCGAAGTCCAGGCTCAGGGCGCTGCGGTACCCGTCGTCCTTGGGCGGCGTGTGCAGGTGCCATGTGCCGGTGTACGGATCGGCGATGAGGTAGACGGGGACACCGGCGAGGGCATAGGCGGCCTTCTTGGAGCCGTAGTCGTTGGCGGCCGTGCTCCTGGAGATCACCTCGGCGACGAACTCGATGTCCTGGCAGCGCCGGCGGCCGCCCTCGCCTTTGGCGGCGTCCGCGGAGAGGGCTGCGACATCGGAGGCGAAGCCGTTGAGGAGGCCGGGAAAGTCGATGCGTACGCCGGACACGCCCGGACCTGCCAGACTCGCGCGCATGAGCAGCCACAGCTCCGGCCGTCCGCCCACCCAGCGGCTCTTCGCCGCCGTCCTCCCGCCCGCCGAAGCGGTCGCCGAACTCCGTACGGCACTCGCCCCGCTCCACGCACTGCCGGGCTCGCAGGGCCTGCGCTGGACGCGACCCGCCGACTGGCACTTCACGCTGGCGTTCTACGGCGAGGTGCCGGAGGACGTCCTGCCGGAACTGTCGGTACGCCTCGAACGGGCCGCACACCGCACCGAGACCCTCCCCCTCCGCATCCACGGCGCCGGCCACTTCGGCGGGCGCGCGCTGTGGGCCGGGGCGGCGGGCGGGCTCGACATGCTGCGGCTGCTGGCCGAGCGCGCCGACGCAGCCGCCCGGCGGGCCGGGCTGCCGATGGAGGAGCACCGCCGCTACTCCCCGCACCTCACGCTGGCCCGGAGCCGCCGGGCGGAGGTGGACCTGCGGCCGTTCACCGCGGCGCTGGCGGGGTTCGAGGGGCGGCGCTGGGAGGTCGAGGAACTCACTCTCGTACGGAGCAACCTCCCGGACTCCGGGGTTCCGGGGGAGCGGCCGGGCTACGAGGAGGTGCGGGCCTGGCCGCTGGGCCGGTGAGCGGTGCCGTTACGCTCGAAGGGTGGACCCGAAGACCAGAAACCGCATCATGGCGGCCGTGCTCGTGCTGATGTTCCTCGTCGTCGCCGTGGGGGCCGCCCTCGGCGGATGAGGTGGCTGAGCCCGGTGGGCGTGCGGCTTCGGACGGAGTGCCGCGCTGGGCCAGGACCACCGCCCCGACGACCCCGGCCGCGCCGAGCAGCTGGAGCGGCCCCAGCGTCTGCCCCATGAAGAGGTAGCCGAGGACCGTCGCGCACAGGGGCGAGGCGAACGACAGGAACGAGGCGGCGAGCGCGGGCAGCCGCGCCAGCCCGTTGAACCAGACCGCGTACGCGAGCAGCGCCCCGACGATGCTCAGATAGCCGAAGCCGCCGACGTTGCCCCAGGTCAGGCGGTCCGGCAGTGATTCGCCGAGCAGGGTCACGGGCAGCAGGAACAGCCCGCCGGCAGTCAGCTGCCACCCGGTGAACGCGAACAGCGATACCCCATCGGGCCGCCCCCAGCGCTTGGTCAGTACGATCCCGCCCGCCATGGACACGGCTCCGAGCAGCCCGGCGATCACGCCGACGAGGTCCAGCCCGGCCCCCGGCTGGAGAACCAGCAGCGCCACGCCCCCGGCCGCGATCACGCAGGCGGCGAGGTGCGCGGGCCGTATCCGGGCGTCGAGCAGGAGCGGCCCGAGCAGCAGCACGATCATCGGCTGGACGGTCATCACGAGGGCGGCCACGCCGCCGGGCAGGTGGTAGGCGGCGAGGAAGAGGAAGTAGAAGAAGGCGCCGATGTTCAGGATGCCGAGGACGGCGGCCCGCACCCACCAGATGCCCCGGGGCAGGACCCGGGTGACCGCGAGCAGGACGAGGCCGGCGGGCAGCGCCCGTACGGTCGAGGCCAGCAGGGGCCGATCGGGTGGCAGGAACTCGGTGGTGATCAGGTAGGTGGAGCCCCATACGGCGGGGGCGAGAGCGGTGACGGCGGCGGTCGTCACGGGGCGCTGGTCGGGCATGGGGACTCCGGGGGGTCGGTCGACGGCGGACGCGAAAGCTCCGGCTGGAGCCCCGGTTCCGGCCGGAGCTCGGGCCATCCGTTCGACGTAAAACATTTCGACATCGAACGAACTTGCGCCGAGGGGAACCGTAGGCCGCGGAGTAGACTCACGTCAAACAGTTCGACGTCGAATTAATCAGGCTGACGAGAGGCGAGGTGGGCGCTCATGCGCGACGCGGTCGACGACTTCCTGGACCAGTGGGCCGCCCTGCGCTCCGATCTGGACCTGGAGGCCATGGGTGCGGTGGGACGGCTGCTGCGGCTGACCCGGCTCGTGGACAAGGAGGTCAGTCGCTACTTCGCCGAACACGGCATGGAGCGCTGGGAGTTCGACGTGCTGGCCACGCTCCGCCGCAGCGCGCGCCCCCTCACGCCCAAGGAACTCGCCGCCGGCGTCATGGTCAGCTCCGCCGCGCTGACGAACCGCATCGACCGGCTGGACGCCCGCGGCCTGGTCACCCGGGAGGCCGTCCCCGGCGACCGCCGCAGCCTGCACATCACGCTCACCGACGCAGGGCGCGACCTCGTCGACGACACGGTGGAGGGGCACGTGCGCAACGAACGCAGGCTGCTGGCGGACCTGGACGCGGCGGACTGCGAAGAGCTGAACCGGCTGCTGCGCGCGGTGCTGATCACGCTGGAGGGCGCCCGCTGAGGGCGGGCCCGCGGCCGCACGATTCCGGGTGCTTGCCTGGAGTGGACTCGAAGGAGTTGGCTTGGGGCTCATGGAGTACACACAGCTCGGACGTACGGGACTCAAGGTCAGCAGGCTCGTTCTCGGGACGATGAACTTCGGCCCGCAGACCAACGAGTCGGACAGTCACGCGATCATGGACGCCGCGCTCGGCGCGGGCCTGAACTTCTTCGACACTGCGAAGCAACCACTTTGAGAGTGCGACCCTACCGCAGTGCCGCACTCCCGTGTGCGTACCCGCGTCCCCGCCCTGCCTCAACGGCCAGGGTTGATGCGTGGCGTCGGCG
>NZ_NWVL01000073.1 GCF_002382885.1 Streptomyces sp. WZ.A104 | reverse complement strand
GGCCCGCCGGTCCAGCTGGTGCGCGGCCTGGCGGGCCACCTGGCCCTGGGCCGGGCCCGCGTGGGCGATGCTCGGCGGCATGGCGCCCCCGTACATGCCGGCGAAGACGGCGGCGCCGGCGCCGCCCGCGAGGGCGGTGGGCGCCAGGCCGGGGCCGCCGACCAGGCCGGTCGGGCCGCCGTTCAGTCCCGCGAGACGGGTGGCGTACTCGGTGACCTCGCCGAAGGGCCGCCCGGTGACCGGGTCGATCCAACGTCCGGAGGACGGGTCGAACTCCCGCCCGGTGGCGGGGTCCACGAGGAACCCGGTGTTCGGTGAGCGCACCCAGCCCGCGAAGTCCCCGCCGTCCGGGCCGATGACGCCGGAGTAGGGGTAGTCGCCCATGCCGACCCGGCTGCCGTTGGGGGCGGTGGCGTAGGCGGCCTGCTGCGCACCGCCGCCCGCCTCCGCCCCCGGGCCGCCCGCCCCACCCCCGTAGGTGCGGGTCGGCCCTCCCCCGCCGGCCGAACCCACGTCCGGCGCGGCCGGGGCGTTGCCTCCGGTCACCCTGGCGTAGACGGCGTCCAGCGCCGCCAGCTCCTTGCGGGCGGCATCGGTCAGTTCGCCCATGCGATCCTGGTGCATGGACGCCGCGGTCATCACATCGGCTTGCGTCTTCTCGTTGCGCAGCCGCTCCTGCTCGTCGTAGCGGTCCTCCAGCTCCATGACGCGCTCGACGGTGGCGGACGTGGAGTCGGCGGCCGTCTGGAGCTGTCCGGCGATGGCGGCGGCCACGGCGCTCGCGCCGTCCCCCCAGCCTCCGACGGCGGTGAGCCGGTCGGCCAGCTCCAGCAGGCCCACACCCGGTTCGGCCTCGGCGTCCCCGGCGATCCCCCGCAGCGTGTCCTTGCTGCGGGTGGCGGCGCCGGCCAGCGCCAGCCAGGCCCCGGCCGCAGCCCGCATCCCGTACTCGCTGGGGCTGTAGACCGTTCTCACGGTCTCCCGGAAGTCGTCAGCCATCGCTCACCGCACCTCCTGGAACTGGCCGCCGCCCGAGCTCTGGGCCAGCTTCTGCTGGAACGCCGCTTCCTCGTCCGTCATGTCGGCGATCTCCCCTGCCGTGCCGGCGTTCCCCGCGATGTTGTCCACCGAGATGCCCGCGCGTTCCAGCTCGGCGAGCATCGCGGAGGCTGCCCCGGCCAGCGCCGCTTCGGCCGCCGCGCCGTTGGCCACCGTGCCGAACACCCCGTCCACCGAGGCGATCTCGACGAAACGCGAGCGCATCTGCCCGAGTCCGTCCAGGTCGCCGGTGCGGTTCTGTACGTTGTAGAGCTCGTCGGAGTTGTGGTGCTCGGTGTCCCCCGCACCCATGTCCCGCTGTTCCTTCCCCTGTACCCGGTGCCCCTGCTCGGCCCGTCTCAGAGACTCGCGGCCCGGCGCATGGCCTCGCCACCGTCGGCCGCGATCTCCCGGGTCCGGCCGACCGCCGTGTTCTGGAGCCCGAGGTCGTCCACGTAACTCTGCACATCCCGCTGGTACTTCTCGTTGCGTTCGCTCAGGACGCCCGCGAGACCCGCGTCGATGTCCCCGTCCGGGAAGAGTGCGCCGATCTGCGTCATCACGTCGCTCCAGATCTCGTTGCACTCCTCGACCTGGAGTGTTCCGACGCGCTGGACATCCGCCATGCCCAGGTCCTGGAACCGGTAGTGCCCCATCTGACTTGTCCCCTCGTGGTGGTTGAGCTCGTCGCGGCGCGCGTCACATGCCGGCGGTCACGCCGCTGCTGACGCCGTTGGCCCCGCTCATGGTCTGCCGTGCCGCGTCGTCCGTGTCGTGGCCGACTTCGCCGGTGAGGCCGAGGTCGTCCTTGAGGCCTTCCAGAGCATCGCTGAGCGCCGTGCCCGCCCCCGCGAGGTTCGCGTAGGTGTCCATCGCGGTCGCGGTGCCCGAGCCCTGATAGGCCAGGCCGATCTGCTCGCCCTGGCTGCCGACCGTCTTGGCGGACTGGGCCATGCGGTCGAAGGCGTCCATGACGATGCCCTCGATCTCCTTGAGCCGCCCGGTACTGACGTTGACGTCGAACTCGTTCCCGCTCATGCGGCCTCCCCTTGCCTGTCGTACTGATCGCACGCGGTACCGACAGCGTAGGAAAGGGGCGTATCAGCTGCGTATCAGCCGCCGTCCGGGGCGGGGGCGTGGGCCCTGGTCCGCATGGAGAGGGACGCGGCCTCCCGTTCGTTGAGCTCGTGCAACAGTCGGCTCGCGCGGGCGTTCGCCGCCTCGGCCTCCTCGTGGCGGCCCAGGCGGAGCAGCGCGGTGCTGAGGGTGGTGTGCATCCCGGCCACCTGATAGCTGTCGAAGAGTTCCTCCGCGGCGTGGGTGAGGCCGCGGCCGGCCCAGTGGACCGCTTCCTCCCACTCGCCGTTCTCCAGGTGGCACTCGCCGAGGACGGCGGCGATGGAACCGGCCAGGTGGTAATCGATGGGCGAGGCGGTGTACGCCTCCTGGAGCAGCTCGATCGCCTCGCCCTGGCGGCCCTGCATCCGCAGACAGCGCGCCAGGTTGTTGGCGAGCGACGGCAGCATGCGGCCGGGGACCGGGCGGGCGTGGAGGTCGTCGTACAGCTCCCGTGCTTCCCGGATCGCCTCGTCCAGGCGGCCGCTCAGCGCGAGGCAGGGGACGAGGTTGTGCCGGGCGTTGGTCGCCTCGTCCCACGCGCCCAGCTTCGCGAACAGGGCCATGGCCTCGCGCAGGAGCACCTCGCCCCTGGCCCCGTCGTCGCGCTGGCCGGCGATCTTCCCGAGCTGGCCCAGCGCCACGGCCCGGGACCAGGTGTCGCCGCGGCGCTCCCCGATCCGCAGCAGGGCCTCGCACAGGTGCTCCTGGGGACGCCAGCGCAGCCGGAAGGTGAAGTAGGTCTCCAGGGCGCGGCAGGCTTCCAGCGTGAAGTCGGCCAGGGCGGGCGGCGCGTCGTCGAAGGCGGCGTCCGACAGCTGGTCGGTGAGGGCGACGACGTCCTCCATGGCGCCGTCCACCCAGGCCAGCGCCTCGTCGGCCCGCTCGAAGCGCAGGCCTCGGGGGAAGCGGGCGATGCCGTCCTCGGCGCGGTCGAACCTGACGACGCGCAGGGGTCCGTTCAGCTGGTAGAGGCTCCCGAGATACCAGGCCGCCAGGCCCTCCAGGGCGGCGCGGCCGCGGGCGCGCGGCAGCAGGGCCGCCTGGCCGACGGCGGCCGTCCGGACGAGGTCGTGCAGCTGGTAGGCGCCCGGCCGGGGGCTGGTGGCGATCTGGGCGTCGGTCAGCCGCTCCAGCGCGTCCCGGGCCTCCCCCGCGGTGTGGGCGCCGAGGGCGGCCGCGGTGTGTGCCCCGTAGCTCGTGATCGCGGCCGTGCCCAGCAGCGGGAAGAGTTCCGCGGCCCGTCGGTCGGCCTCGTCGCCCTTGGCCAGTTGCTCGATGCTGAGCAGCAGGCTGGCCCGGGCGTCCAGGTCGCTGGTGACGAGCTCAGCCAACCTGCCGCGCTCGTCGCGGAGTTGGTCGGCCCAGTCGGCGGCCGACCAGCGCGGCCGGGAAGCCAGGCGCGTCGCGATGATCCGCAGGGCCAGCGGGAGCCGGCCGCAGAGCCGGGCCAGTTCCTCCCAGTGGGCCTGGTCGCCGGGTTCGGCGGGGGCCCCGGAGACAGTACGGATGAGGGTGACGGCGTCGGCGGCCGTCAGGACCTCCAGGTGGAGGTGGCGGGCCTGTTCGATGCCGGTGAGGAGGGTGCGGCTGGTCACCAGGACGGCGCTGCCCGGTTCGACGGGCAGCAGGGGCGCGACCTGGCCGGTGCCCACGGCGTTGTCGAGGACGAGCAGGAGGCGGCGCCCGGCCAGTTCGGCGTGGTAGCGCTCAAGCAGTGCCGCCGGGTCGTCGGGCAACTCCTCGGCGGTGGCGCCGAGTCCGCTCAGCAGCGCGTGTGCGGCGTCCTCGGTGGCGAGCGGCGACCGCTGGGGGTCGGCCCCGCGCAGGTCCACGTAGAGCAGTCCGTCGGGGAAGCGGGCGGAGACGTCGTGCGCGGCCCGCAGGGCGAGCGCCGACTTGCCGACGCCGCCGGGCCCGTCGATGAGGCAGACCGTGGGCGCAGCGGCGGAGTGCGACAACTGGCTGCGGAGCCGGGCCAGTTCGCCGTCCCGGCCGACGAAGACGGATGGGACGGGCGGGAAGGAGCTGTGGGTGCGTCCGGCGCGCGGCCGGACCGGTGCGGCGCTGCGGGAGGGCAGGGCGAGGGACGGGTCGTCGCGCAGGATGGCCTGCTCCAGCGCCCGGGTCTCCGCGCCGGGTTCGATGGCCAGTTCGGCGACCAGTTCCCGGCGCACCTCCTGGTAGACGGCGAGCGCCTCGGCCGTACGGCCGCAGCGGTGGAGGGCGAGCATGAGGAGCCGGGTCAGCCGCTCGCGCAGCCGGTGCCGCCGGGCGGCCGCGCTCAGCTCGTCGACCAGCGTCTCGTGGCGCCCCAGGGCCAGTTCGAGTTCGTAGCACTCCTCGGTGGCGCTGAGGTGCAGTTCCTCCAGGCGCGGCCGCTGAGCGGCGCGCAACGGCAGGTCGGGCAGGTCGGCCAGGGGTGCCCCGCGCCACAGGGACAGCGCCTCCCGGAGCAGGGTCACAGCCTCTTCGGTCTCCCGGGGCGCGAGCTCCCTCGCCCGCAGGACGAGGGAGCGGAAGCGGCCGAGGTCGGTCTCCTCGGGCTCGGCGACCAGCAGGTAGCCGCCCGGTACGGTACGGATACGCTCGCCGGGCAGCGCCCTGCGCAGCCGCATGACGTAATTGCGCAAGGTGGTACGGACGTTGGCGGGAAGCTGTTCCCCCCACAGCTGGTCGGCCAGCTCCTCGGCCGGGACCGGACGCCCGGCCCGCAGTATCAGGGCGGCCAGGAGCGCGCGCAGCATCGGGGCGGACACCGGCAGCGGTTCGCTCCGGTGGTCCACGGCCTCCACCGGCCCCAGAACGCGAAACTGCACGCTGCCCCCTCTGCCGTCACCGGTCGTCCGCGCACCCGCCCGAGCGGGCAGTGCGCTGCCCCCGCACCGGGTTCGTCAACTCTACGCAACTGTCGCGGTCGGCGAAAACCGCGGTTCCGGTTGGCGGGACGGCTCTCCCGGGTCAGCTCACAGGAGTCCGAGCGACCGCAGGACACGCCGCTGCCCCGGCATCGGCCGCTCGGGCCAGTAGACGTAACAGACCCCGCCCGTACCGCTTCTGACCTGCCCGTTCGCGTCGTACCTCTTCGTACGCAGCCAGATGTTCTCGAACTCGCGCCGCCGATAGACGCGGCGTACGGCGTCGTTGTCGGGGGACGCGGGGTCGTTGGCGATCACATCTCCGTCGGCGGTGAAGCCGATCACCGTCATCAGATGTCCGGAGGTTCCGTATCCGGCGCCGGTCAGTTCCTCCTCAAGGAAGGACTGGGAGGTGATGACGGGGATCTTGGCGGCGATCAGCTTCTCGACGTCGGTGAGTGAGCCGAGCCGGGTGACGACGGCGTTCAGGTCGCGGTACGTGGCGGCGTAGGCGGCGTTGAAGGGCCAGTTGCCGCAGCCGCCGTACTCGTAGTCGTAGGTGTACCGGGCGGCGTGGCAGACCTGGGGGTCGGGGAGGCCCGGCCGCACCCACGCGAGGTCCTCCGTGGTGGGCCTCCGGCCCCAGTATTCGATGATCATCTGCGAGGAGGTGGGGCTGCACCAGGCCTCTCCGCCGTTGTCGTACTCCGGGTACTGCCCGATGTGGACGTTCTGGGAGTAGCGCGGGACGGCCAGTTCGCGGGCGAGCGAAGGGGTTGTGGCGGGCACCGTGAAACGGTCGGGCACGTCGGAGGCCATCGCGCCGGCCCGCCAGACGGTCGGGGTGAGGCGGCTGCCCGGGGCGCGGTACAGGGTGAGCCGCAGCCGGTAGGAGACCAGGCGGATGCCGCTCGCGGGGTCGTCCACCGAGAGGGTGTCCGTCCAGACGGAGCTGTACGGGTCCCCCTGGCCGCCGACCGACGTACGGCGGATGTCACCGTCTGAGCCCGCCCAGCGGCCCATCACGAACCAGGGGGTCTCGGTGCCGTCCGCGTAGGCGCCGCTCAGCTCGATCTGGAGCCAGGTGCCCGCAGGGGTGCGCGCGTTCCAGGAGGCGATCACCTCGGTGGCGGGGACGGCGGAGCGGTGGACGGGCGAGGTCCAGGTGGCGTAGTCCCAGACGGCCGACTCCCCGGTGTGCGGGTCGGTGTAGTCGGTGCGGCCCGCCGGGGTGGCGATCACCAGGCCGGGGCGGGCGCCGGGGAGCACCCGGGTTCCGTCGCCCGAGCCGCAGCGCCAGTCGGTGTACGTGTGCCAGAAGCGGGTGTCCACGAGCGGCACCCGGGAGGGGGCGGGCCGGGCAGCGGGCCTGGCAGGGGCGGCGGCCCGGGCGGCCCCGGCCACCGTGCCGGTGGCGGCCGCTGCCGCGAGCGCGGCACCGAGGACGGTTCTGCGGGACGTCGGACTGGTCATGGTCGTGACCCCCGGTCGTGGGTGGGAGTGGGGCTGCGGATGCCGTTCGGTGCGCCAACTATCCCGGTTCCGGGCCGGGTCGGGCCAGCGGTTCGGCAGGGACCGCCGAACCGACATGGGCCTGGACCACTGGCATGGTCCGGGTCCGGACCACGGTGTGACCTGCGGCGGTTCCCGGGCGCCTTCGAGCGGGACCGTACCCTGGAGCCATGGACGACCTGGCCCGCCACGCCGATGGCCTGCGCTCGCTGCCCCCTTCCTGCGGGCCCGTGCGGCTCGTCGCGGTCGACGGGCACGCCGGGTCGGGCAAGAGCACCTTCACGGCCCGTCTCGCGGCGGCGCTGGGCGGTGCGCCCGTCCTCCATCTGGACGACCTCGCCACCCACGAGGAGCTGTTCGGCTGGACGGGGCGGCTGCGGGACCAGGTGCTGCTGCCGCTCGCGCGCGGCGAGAGCGCCCGGTACGCCCCGTACGACTGGAACCGTCGGCGCTTCGGCCCGGCGCGGACCCTGGAGCCGGCCCCGGTGGTGCTGATCGAGGGTGTCGGGGCGGGGCGCCGCGCGGTGCGCCCGTGGCTGGCGGCGCTGTACTGGATGGAGCTGGACCGGAAGACGTCCTGGGGGCGGGGGCGGCGGCGCGACGGCGCCGGGCTCACGGATTTCTGGGACGGGTGGACGTCGGCCGAGGAGCGGCATTTCACCGACGACCCCTCACGCCCGTACGCCGATGCGCTGGTACGCCAGTTGTCCGAGGGATATGCGTGGCTGGAGGGGCCGGGCTCGACAGCAGCGGCGAACCATTCCGTCACCCGGAGTAGCCGGGACGCCCCGCCCTCCTGAGCCGTCGGAAAACGTCCCGGAAGTGCCCCAGCCCTGCTTGACCGGGGGCCCTTACTGGTCTTACGTTCTCAATGTGCGGCTTTTCGGAGCCCCCGCAGACGCGAAGCCCCCGGTTGTTCCCCCGTGATCGGGGGCTTCGTTCTGTGCTCGTGCCGCCGTTCCGGCGACCACGCAGAGCGATGCACTCACCCTCGGTCACCACCCTTGCAGGTCGGCCATCCAGCGGCCGCCTCCCCCGTGCGCAGGTACGATGCACCTCGGTGTGGTCAATTCCCTACCCTCGCGCAGTGATTCAGCACGCTTCGGTGGGCATGCTGTGCGGGCGGGACATCCTGGGGGCACGGTTTGTGGGGGACCTGATGGACATCGGCACACAGGGCGCACAGGCCCCCGCCGACCTCGCCTGGCTGCGCGGCATGGACGCCTACACGATGGGCGCGTATCCGCAGGCCGAGGAGGAGTTCAGGGCCGCGGTGCGGTTCGATCCGGGCATGGCGGACGGCTGGCTCGGCCTCCATGCGCTGCGCATCGACACCACCACGGCCCTCTTACGCATGTACCGGCACCGCGACCGCTTCGGCGAACAGCGCGCACGCTACCGCCGTACGCTCAACTCCTGGTACTGGCTGGGGTGGTGGGTGCAGCCGGTGCTGGAGAGCCCGCGCGACCTGCTGCTCGCCCACGCCTCGCACTGGCTGGACGGCCGCCATGTGCCGGAGCTGGACCGGGCGTTGGCCGGACTCCCGCCGGTGGACGCGGACCCGCAGGTGCGGTTCCTGCATGCCTGCCGCTCCTATCTGGTCAAGGACTGGGAGCAGTTGGTGCGCTGCACCGAGCCGCTCGTGGACGATCCGATGCTCGGCATCGAGGCGGGTCTCTTCGGCGGTATGGCCCGGGTGCGGCTGGAGATGTACGGGCAGGCGGAGCCGCTGCTGTCGGCGGCCCTGATGCGCTGCCGCAGCGAGCAGCCGCAGCGCAAGGAGCTGCGCTACTGGCTGGCGCGGGCCCACGAGGGCACCGGCCGCAGCGCGGCGGCCCTGCCGCTGTACCGGGCGGTGCACCGGGTGGACCCGGCCTTCATGGACACCTCCGCCCGGCTGGCCGCGATCTCCGAGGGAGACGGCTACGACGAATCGGCGGATCTGGCCGCCGTGACCCTGTCCGGCTTCGGTTCGGAGGGTTCGGGGGCGGACGCTCAGCCGGAGGGCGACGCATTGCTCGGCACCGATCTGGTGGACGGGCGGGAGCCGTGGCCGGTCGGGGAGGCCGGGCTGCTCGACGACGAGCCGGCGCCCGCCGCGCCCGCGCGCGTCGAGGGCGTACGCCGCAAGGGGGCCGGGAAGCCGCCCGCCTTCCCGGCCGGACCCAGCGATCCCGCCCTGCTGTCCGAGGCGCTGGCCCAACTGGAGCGCATGGTCGGGCTCGAACCGGTCAAACGGCAGGTCAAGGCGTTGTCGGCGCAGTTGAACATGGCCCGGCGCCGGGCCGAGCAGGGGCTTCCCGTCCAGCCGCCGAAGCGCCATTTCGTCTTCTCCGGACCTTCCGGCACCGGCAAGACGACGGTGGCCCGCATCCTGGGCCGGGTCTTCTACGCTCTCGGGCTGCTCGGGGGCGATCATCTGGTCGAGGCCCAGCGCTCCGATCTGGTGGGGGAGTTCCTGGGGCAGACGGCGGTGAAGGCCAACGAGCTGATCGACTCGGCCCTCGGCGGTGTGCTCTTCGTGGACGAGGCGTACAGCCTGGCCAACTCCGGTTACAGCAAGGGCGATGCGTACGGGGACGAGGCGCTTCAGGTCCTCCTCAAGCGGGCCGAGGACAACCGGGACCATCTCGTCGTCATCCTCGCGGGTTACCCGGAGGGCATGGACCGGCTGCTCGCCGCCAACCCGGGGCTGTCCTCGCGCTTCACCAGCCGGGTCGACTTCCCCAGCTACCGCCCGCTCGAACTCACCGCGATCGGGGGCGTTCTGGCCGCCGAGAACGACGACGTGTGGGACGAGGAGGCGGTGGACGAGCTGCGCTCCATCAGCGGCCATGTGGTGGACCAGGGGTGGATCGACGAGCTGGGCAACGGGCGCTTCCTGCGGACGCTGTACGAGAAGAGCTGCGCCTACCGCGATCTGCGGCTCTCCGGCTACCCGGGCGAGCTGTCCCGGGAGGATCTGTCGACGCTGCGGCTGCCGGACCTGATGCAGGCGTACGGCGAGGTGCTGTCGGGGCGCGGACCGGTGGGCCGCGGGCGGCAGGAGCCCGGCGGGGTGTGACGTTGCGCGGGCCGGGGGCCGCGGGCGGCAGGGGTCGAGACGGGGTGCGACGGGGCGCGGACCGGGGCGTGCTCTCCCGGGTCCCGTACGCGAGCGGGGCGGGCCCGGAAGATCCCGGCCCGCCCCGACGGCGTACGGACTGCTCAGCCGTCGCTTCCGGTGCCCCGCGACTCGACCAGGGCGCGCAGGGCGCGGGCGTCGCGGATGGCCTGCTCCTTGGCCATGCCGGGCTGGATGCCGAGGGCGGGCATGCTGGTGCCGTCGCTGAGGTCGAGGAAGACCCACGGGTCGCCGGAACGCAGGTTGACGCGGAGGATCTCCTCCCACGCCAGCCTGCGGGTCCGGGTGAGGTTGACGACGGTGACCCCGGTGTCGTCGGCAGTGACCCTGGGCCTGCTGAGCAGGGCGAGGACACCGAAGAAGAGCGCGGCGACGAAGATGAAGCTGACCCGCTCCGCCGGGTTGAGCCGCTCCAGCATGAGCGCGATGACCGTGATGACGAGGAACATCGCCAGGCCCACGCTCAGCAGGACCACCCGGGTGAGGGTGGGCCGGAAGGTGACCGGCAGGGTGGGGAGTTCGGGCCTGGGCGCGGACATCGGGGTCTTCTCTCGGGGAGTGCGGTGGCCGGGGCCGTCAGAGGCGGCAGGCGTGGATGGCCGTGGTGAGGATGGCGCGGGCGCCGAGCTCGTACAGGTCGTCCATGATCCGCTGGGCCTCCTTGGCGGCGACCATGGAGCGGACGGCGACCCAGCCCTCGTGGTGCAGCGGCGAGATCGTCGGGGACTCCAGGCCGGGGGTGAGGGCTACGGCGCGCTCCAGGTGCTCGACGCGGCAGTCGTAGTCCATCATCACGTAGGACCGGGCGACCAGGACGCCCTGGAGGCGGCGGAGGAACTGCTGGACCTTGGGGTCGTCGGCGGGGGCGCCGTTGCGGCGGATGACGACGGCCTCGGAGGTCATGATCGGGTCGCCGATCACTTCGAGTCCGGCGTTGCGCATGCTGGTGCCGGTCTCGACGACATCCGCGATGATCTGGGCGACGCCCAGCTCGATGGCGGTCTCGACCGCGCCGTCGAGGTGGACGATGGACGCCTTGACGCCGGACTCCTTGAGGTGGGCGGCGACGATGCCCTCGTAGGAGGTGGCGATCGTCATTCCGTCGAAGTCCTGCGGGCCCGCGGCGGTGCCGGGCTTGGTGGCGTAGCGGAAGGTGGAGCGGGCGAAGCCGAGCTGGAGGATCTCCTCGGCGTCGGCGCCGGAGTCCAGGAGCAGGTCGCGGCCGGTGATGCCGATGTCGAGCTTGCCGGAGCTGACATAGATGGCGATGTCCCGGGGGCGGAGGTAGAAGAACTCGACCTCGTTCGAGGGGTCGACCAGGACCAGCTCCTTGGACTCCTTGCGCTGCTGGTAGCCGGCCTCATGGAGCATGGCCATCGCAGAGCCGGAGAGTGCACCCTTGTTGGGGACGGCGATGCGCAGCATGAGGTCAGGTTCCTTTGTGCGGAGGGAGAAAGAAGGGGCTGTGACGTGCGGTGCTCGGGACGTGCTCAGAGATGGGCGTAGACGTCGTCGAGGGAGATCCCGCGGGCGACCATCATCACCTGGACGTGGTACAGCAGCTGGGAGATCTCCTCGGCGGCGGCTTCCTTGCCCTCGTACTCGGCGGCCATCCAGACCTCGGCGGCCTCCTCGACGACCTTCTTGCCGATGGCATGCACGCCCTTGTCCACCAGTTCGGCGGTACGCGAGGTGGAGGGGTCGCCTTCGGCGGCCTTGAGCTGGAGCTCGGCGAAGAGCTCTTCGAAGGTTTTGTTCGCCATGATGTCCTCAGAATACGGGGTCGCCGGAGGGCCCTCAGCGCCAGGGTTCGCTGACGGTCCGCAGCGTGGCGGCCGTGGCGACGGCGGCGGTGACCGCTTCGTGCCCCTTGTCCTCCGCTGACCCTTCGAGTCCGGCCCGGTCGAGCGCCTGCTCCTCGGTGTCGCAGGTCAGTACGCCGAAGCCGACGGGAACTCCCGTGTCGACGGTGACCTGGGTGAGGCCGAGGGTGACGCCCTGGGACACGTACTCGAAGTGGGGGGTGCCGCCCCGGATGACCACGCCGAGGGCGACGATCGCGTCGTAGCCGCGTCCGGCGAGCACCTTGGCGACGACGGGCAGCTCGAAGCTGCCGGGGACCCGGAGCAGGGTCGGCTCGTCGATGCCCAGCTCGTGCAGGGCGCGCAGGGCGCCGTCGACGAGCCCGTCCATGACCTTCTCGTGCCACTGGGCCGCGATGACGGCCACCCGCAGGTCGGCGCAGTTGCGTACGGACAGTTCGGGTGCACCCTTGCCGCTCATGTTTCTCCTGAAGCTGGTGATGTGGGGATGGTCGTTACTGGTTGGCGCAGGTCGACGCGGGGGCGCCGTCGAGCCAGGGCAGGTCGTGTCCCATGCGGTCGCGCTTGGTGCGCAGGTAGCGCAGATTGTGCTCGCCGGCCTGGACGGGCATGGGTTCCCGGCCCGTGACGGTGAGGCCGTGGCGCAGGACGGCCGCCGTCTTGTCGGGGTTGTTGGTCATCAGCCGCAGGCTGCGCACGCCGAGGTCCTTGAGGATCTGGGCGCCCGCCGCGTAGTCCCGGGCGTCGGCGGGCAGGCCGAGCTCCAGGTTGGCGTCGAGGGTGTCGACGCCGCGCTCCTGGAGTTCGTACGCGCGCAGCTTGGAGAGCAGACCGATGCCGCGCCCCTCGTGGCCCCGGAGGTAGACGACGACGCCCCGGCCCGCTTCGGTGATGCGCTGCATGGAGGCGTGCAGCTGGGGGCCGCAGTCGCAGCGCTGGGACTGGAAGATGTCGCCGGTCAGGCACTCGGAGTGAATGCGGACGAGGACGTCCTCGCCGTCGCCTTCCGCGAGGTCGCCGTGGACCAGGGCGACGTGCTCGACGCCGTCGACGGTGGAGCGGTAGCCGTACGCGGTGAAGTCGCCGAACGCGGTGGGCAGCCGGGTCTCGGCCTCCCGGCGGACGGTCGGCTCGGAGCCGCGGCGGTAGGCGATCAGGTCCTCGATGGAGATGATCGTCAGTCCGTGCTTGCGGGCGAAGGGGACCAGCTCGGGCAGCCGGAGCATGACGCCGTCCTCCCCCGCGATCTCCACGATGGCCCCGGCGGGGCGCAGTCCGGCGAGCCGGGCGAGGTCGACGGCGGCCTCGGTGTGGCCGTTGCGGACGAGGACGCCCCCGGAGCGGGCGCGCAGCGGGAAGACGTGGCCGGGGCGGACGAAGTCGCCGGGGCCCGCGACGCCGCCCGCGAGCATCCTGAGGGTGGTGGCGCGGTCGGCTGCGGAGATGCCCGTGGTGACGCCGTGGGCGGCGGAGGCGTCGACGGAGACCGTGAAGGCGGTCTGCATCGACTCGGTGTTGTCCTCGACCATCTGCGGGAGGTCGAGCCGCTCCAGCTCGTCGCTCTCCATGGGTGCGCAGATCAGGCCGCGGCACTCGCTCATCATGAAGGCGACGATCTCCGGGGTGGCCTTCTCGGCGGCGATGACGAGGTCGCCCTCGTTCTCGCGGTCCTCGTCGTCCACGACGACGACGGGCCGGCCGGCGGCGATGTCACGGATGGCCTGCTCGACCGGGTCCAGGGAGAGGTCCTCGGCGAGCGGGTCGTGGCCGGGGTGCAGCCAGGTGGGCTGGGCTGTCATGCCGTGGCTCCTTCCAGAGCGGGTGTCCGCGTACGCAGCCACCAGTCACGCATCCCCCACAGGACGAGGGCGCCGTAGATGATGTAGACGAAGCCCGAGAAGGCGAAGCCGTTGGCGAAGTTCAGCGGGACGCCGACCAGGTCGACCAGCAGCCAGGCGAACCAGAACTCGACCATGCCGCGCGCCTGGGCGTACATCGCGACGACGGTCCCGACGAAGATGTACGCGTCCGGCCACGGGTCCCAGGACAGCGACGGGTAGGCGGTGAACAGGCCGCCGACGGCCAGGGTGCCGAGCGCTGCCGCGCCGATCAGCACGGCGCGCTCGCGCCAGGTGGCGAAGCGGACGGCGATGGAGCCGTCCTGGGCCTGCTGCCTGCCCCGGTTCCAGGACCACCAGCCCCACAACGCCACGACGATGACGACCAGTTGCTTGCCCGCGCTGCCGGAGAGGTGCGCGGAGGCGAAGGCGACCAGGAGGATGGCGCCGGAGAGCAGCTGGGCGGGCCAGGTCCAGATGGAGCGCCGCCAGCCGAGGGCGAGGGCGATCAGGCCGATGATGTTGCCGATCATGTCCGACCACTTGATGTGCTGGCCGAACACGGTGAAGGCCTCGGAGTTGAGCCAGGAGGCGGCGTTCATCGCGGGTCCTGCCCAAACCGGTCGCCGAGCATCCGCTCGACGTACTTGGCGATGACGTCCACCTCCAGGTTGACCGGGTCGCCGGGCTGCTTGTGGCCGAGCGTGGTCAGGTCGAGGGTGGTGGGGATGAGGCTGAGGGTGAAGTAGTCCGCTGCGGCCTCGACGACGGTGAGGCTGACGCCGTCGACGGTGATGGAGCCCTTCTCGACGACGTACCGGGTGAGCTCGGGCGGCAGGGAGACCTTGACGATCTCCCAGTGCTCCGAGGGGGTGCGCTCCAGGATGGTGCCGGTGCCGTCCACGTGCCCCTGGACGAGGTGTCCGCCGAGCCGCCCGCCGAGCGCCATCGGGCGCTCCAGGTTGACCCGGGAGCCCGGGGTCAGCGCGCCGAGGCTGGAGCGCTTGAGGGTCTCGGCCATCACGTCGGCGGTGAACTCGCCGTCGGCGGTGTCCACGACGGTGAGGCAGACGCCGTTCACCGCGATGGAGTCGCCGTGCTTGGCGCCCTCGGTGACGAGGGGGCCGCGCAGCCGGAAGCGGGAGGCGTCCTCCAGCTGCTCGACGGCGGTGACCTCACCCAGTTCTTCGACAATTCCGGTGAACACTCAGATTCCCTTCCGGGCAGGCGTGGGGACGGCGGTGATGCGCAGATCGGGGCCGATGCGGACGGTCTCGGTCACTTCGAGGCGCAGCGCCTGGGAGATGGTGGAGATTCCGGCGTCGGCGAGGGCGGCGGGGCCCGCGCCGAGCAGAACCGGGGCGAGATAGCCGACGACCTTGTCGACCGTTCCCGAGGCGACGAAGGCACCGGCCAGGGTGGGCCCGCCTTCGAGGAGTACGGAGCGGACGCCGCGGGTGTGCAGGGCGGCGAGGAGGGCCTCGATGTCCAGGCCGGGTCCGGTGGCGGCGCGGGGCAGCCGCAGGACGACACCCTCGGGGAGGTGGCCGGCCGGGGCGTCCTCGGCCACGGCGACGAGGGTCGGCGCGGTGGCGTCCAGGACCCGGGCGCCGGGCTTCACGGCGGTGGCGTTCGTGTCGACGACGACCCGCAGGGGCTGGGTGGCGCCGTCGATGCCGCGTACGCCCAGCTGGGGGTCGTCGGTGCGGGCGGTGCCGGAGCCGACGATCACGGCGTCGGCCTCGGCGCGCAGCCGGTGGACGTCGGTGCGGGCCTCGGGCGAGGTGATCCAGCGGCTGGTGGCGTCGGCGGCGGCGATCCGGCCGTCGAGGGTGGCGGCGTACTTCCACAGGACGTACGGACGCCCCAGGCGCACCGAGGTCAGCCAGGGCGCGTTACCCGCCTCGGCCTCCTCCGCGAGGAGCCCCTGCTCGACCTGGATCCCGGCCGCGCGCAGGGTGTCGGCACCGCCGGTGGCCTGCGGGTCCGGGTCGCCGACCGCGTACACGACCCGGCTGATCCCGGCGGCCGCCAGAGCCTCGGCGCAGGGGCCGGTGCGGCCGGTGTGGTTACACGGTTCGAGGGTGACGTAGGCGGTGCCGCCACGGGCCCGCTCGCCTGCCGCGCGCAGGGCGTGGACCTCGGCGTGCGGTCCTCCGGCGCGCTGGTGGAAGCCTTCACCGGCCACGGCTCCGGCGGCGTCGGTGATCACGCATCCGACGACCGGATTGGGGCTGGTGGAGCCGAGACCGCGCGCTGCGAGCGTGATCGCTCGGCGCATGGCGGTGATGTCGGCTGCGGTGGCCACCGGGTCCTCCTGCCTCTTCGGGCACGGACTCCGGGGCCTGTCGATGACGACAGATGGAGCGGATCGTCAGGGGAACGCCGATACCCGAGGACGGGAAACGCCAGGAACGCACGGATTGCCGGGAGCTTCCCGGCCACGCGTCCGCCGACGGCGGCGTACCGATGACAAACCGCCGCGCACTGCCTCCCATCCGGACTTTAACCGTCGGTCCAGGAATTTCACCTGGTCAACCGGCCGCTGGCTGCGGACGGGTCGCGGACTGTAACCGCCGGTTCGGAATTGCACCGACCCCGGAGTGCGCTGCTACTGGTACGGAACCAGTCTGCCACGGACGTCTCTCGGCCATGCGGGTGAGCGCTGTGGGCTGGGTCACAAAGGGCTCCGGGGCGGCGGCCGCACGCCTGTCGAGGAGGCGGCCGACAGGGAAGTTGACGTTTAAAGGTCCGGACCTATTGACGCACTGGTCTAGTCCTCTTAATCTCTGCGTCACCTCCGAGGTTCGGTTCGACGGTGTGCGCACACCAGGACCCCGACACGACCCACCCCCTTTGCCAGTTGTGTTCTGCCGACCTCCCCAGGAGGAACGACCACATGCTGTCCCCCACCCGAGCGAGAGCCACCCTGCTCGCCGCCGGCGCCGCCGTCGCCGGACTGCTGATGACCTCCCTTGCCGCCACCCCGTCGGCGGCCGCCACCGACCACGAGTCCTGTCGCCCCGACGGCCTCTACCAGACCCCCGGTGTCAACACCCCCTACTGCACCGTCTACGACTCCGACGGACGCGAGAAGATGGGCGACGACCACCAGCGCCGGGTCATCGGATACTTCACCAACTGGCGTACCGGCAAAGACGGCAAGGACGCCTATCTGGTCCCGGACATCCCCTGGGACAAGGTCACGCACCTCAACTACGCCTTCGCACACGTCGACAGCGCCAACAAGCTCTCGGTCGGCCCCGACAGCGCGGACAACGCCTCCACCGGCATGACCTGGCCCGGCGTCGCAGGCGCCGAGATGGACCCGGCGCTCCCCTACAAGGGGCACTTCAACCTGCTGACCAAGTACAAGAAGCAGTACCCGGACGTGAAGACCCTGGTCTCCGTGGGCGGCTGGGCCGAGACCGGCGGCTACTTCGGCCCGGACGGCGAGCGCGTCGACTCCGGCGGCTTCTACTCGATGGCGACCAACGCCGACGGCTCGGTCAACCAGGCGGGCATCGACACCTTCTCCGACTCGGCGGTCGACTTCGTCCGGAAGTACGGCTTCAACGGCGTCGACATCGACTACGAGTACGCGACCTCGATGAAGGACGCGGGCAACCCGCTGGACCACGCGCTGGCCAACGGCCGCCGCGCGGGCCTGGTCAAGGGCTACGACGCCCTGATGAAGACCCTGCGCGAGAAGCTGGACCACGCGGGCGCCGCCGACGGCAAGCACTACCTGCTGACCGTCGCCGCCCCCTCCTCCGGCTATCTGCTGCGGGGCATGGAGACGTACCAGATGCAGAAGTACCTGGACTACGTCAACATCATGTCCTACGACCTGCACGGCGCCTGGAACGAGTACGTCGGCCCGAACGCCTCGCTGTTCGACGACGGCAAGGACAACGAGCTGGCGCAGGCGGGTGTGTACACCACCTCGCAGTACGGCGGCCTCGGCTACCTCAACACCGACTGGGCCTACCACTACTTCCGCGGCTCGATGCCGGCCGGCCGGATCAACATCGGTCTGCCGTACTACACCCGCGGCTTCAAGAACGTCGAGGGCGGCACCGACGGCCTGTGGGGCAAGGCGCCCACGACCGACTGCCCGGCGGGCGCGGGCCTGACCAAGTGCGGTGACGGCGCGGTCGGCATCGACAACCTGTGGCACGACAAGGACACCAACGGCAAGGAATCGCCCGCCGGTTCCAACCCGATGTGGCACGCGAAGAACCTGGAGAAGGGCATCGTCGGCGATTACGTCACCGACTACGGCTTCCCCGCGGACACCCAGCTGACCGGCACGTACGCCCGTAAGTACGACTCCACGCTGGTCGCCCCGTGGCTGTGGAACGCGCAGAAGAAGGTCTTCCTGTCCACCGAGGACGAGCAGTCGGTGCAGGCCAAGGCCGACTACGTCGTCGACAAGGGCATCGGCGGCACGATGATCTGGGAGCTGGCGGGCGACTACCGGTGGAACGCGGCCAAGGGCCAGTACGAGACCGGCTCCACGCTGACGACCGCGATGTACGACGCGTTCAAGTCGGCCACCCCGTACGGCGCGAAGCGCTCCACGATCGACCTGCCCACCGAGGCGCTGGACATCGACGTCTCCTTCGGGCAGTTCCCGCTGGGCGACTCCAACTACCCGATCAGCCCCAAGCTGAAGATCACCAACCGCACCGGGGCCACGCTGCCCGGCGGCACGGAGTTCCAGTTCGACTACTCCACCTCTGCCCCGGCCAACGCCAAGGACCAGTCCGGCTTCGGTACGACGATCATCCGCAGCGACCACACGGCGACCGACAACATCGGCGGCCTGGGGGGCGACTACAACCGCGTGTCGCTGAAGCTCCCGGCCTGGCAGACGCTGGCCCCCGGCGATTCGGTGGAGCTGGACTTCGTCTACTACCTGCCGACCTCCACCCCGTCCAACTGGACCGTGACCTTCGACGGGAAGTCCTACTCCCTCGCCGGTGACCTGGCCCGCGGCACCACGCTGGTCGAGCCCGGCACGGGACCCGACCCGACGCCGACCCCGGACCCGACCGGTCCCACGCCGACCCCGACCCCGACGGAGCCGGGCGGCGAGTGCTCGGCCCCGGCGTGGAAGGCGACCACCGAGTACGGCGGCGGCTCCACCGTCAGCCACGACGGCCACGAGTGGAAGGCCTCGTGGTGGACGAAGGGCGAGACGCCCGGCACCACGGGCGAGTGGGGAGTCTGGAAGGACCTCGGCTCCTGCTGAGTCCGCACGTACGGCGACAGCCCCGGCCTCCACCGCCGGGGCTGTCGCCCGTTCCGGCCGGCTGCCCCCATGACGACGGTCCTGGTGACCGGCGCCACCGGAACCCCGGACCACCACTCAGCTGATCCGCCGACCGCTCGCGGAACCCCGGGACCGCCGGTCGGCTCTCCGGCCCTGTCAGCGCTCCGGGGCGAACAGCGCGTCCTGCGCCGCGTCCCGGGCGGCGATCAGGGCCCCGCGCAGGACCGCCCCGTCACCCAGTGAACCGGCGCGGACCTCGGTGCGCAGGGGGGACATCGCGGTCAGCCGCTCCTCGACCCGGGAGGCCAGCGCGGCCCCGCCCGCATGGCCGACGGCCCCCGCCAGGAGCAGGCACCCGGGGTCGAGGATCGAGACGACGGCGGCGGCTCCGAGCGCCAGGCGGTCGGCCAGCTCGTCGAGGAACGGCCCGCCGCGCTGCCCCGGCTCCAGCGCGCGCCGCACCGCGTCGACGGCGGCCGCCTCGTCCGCGTAGCCCTCCGGGACCGCCCCGGCGGCCGCGAGACCGTGCCGGGCGGCGAGTCCGGCCACGGCGGCGGAGCCGGCCAGCGAGTGGAAGCCTCCGTCGCAATGGGCCGCCGAGGGCAGTCCGCCCGCTCCCGGGACCGGCAGGAACCCGATCTCCCCCGCTCCGCCGGACGCCCCCTGGCGCAGCTTGCCGTCCAGCATCACCGCGGCCCCGACGCCGTGCCCCAGCCAGAGCAGGACGAAGGTCTCCCGGTCGCGGGCGGCGCCCGCCCGGTGCTCCGCCATGGCGGCCAGATTGGTCTCGTTCTCCACCAGGACGGTGGCGGGCAGCCGCTGCTGGAGCTCGCGGACCAGGGCGCGGTGCCAGGAGGGCAGTCCGGAGGTGTCGCGCAGTTCGCCGGTGGCGGGGTCGATCAGCCCGGGCGCGCCGACGCCGACGCTGTGCAGCGGTACGGACCCGGCCGCGCGGGCGGTGCGCTCCAGGAGGGCGGCGGCCTGCTCGACGGCGGGTCCGGTGCGGGTGCCGCTGCCGATGGGCAGGGACCCCTCGGCGAGGGTGGCGCCCAGCAGGTCGGCGACGACCACGCTGACGCTGCCGGTGCGTACGTCGAGCGCCGCGAGGTGGGCCCGGTCGGCGACGATCCCGTACAGCCGGGCGTTGGGGCCCCGGCGGACGGCCCCCGACTCGCCGACGACCTGGATCAGCCCGGCGCCCTGGAGCCGCTCGACGAGGTCGGCGACGGTGGGCCGGGAGAGTCCGGTCAGCGCCTTGAGCTGCGTGGCCGTCAACGGGCCGTCCCGCTGGAGCAGTTGCAGGGCCAGGCGGTCGTTGATGGCCCGAGCCGTGCTCGGTGATGCGGGCATACCGAGATCCTTCCAGATCACCCTTGCGCCCTTCTTCCCCGGGCCGTCGCACAGCGACTATTTATCAGGCAGGGTTCCTGATAGTTTACGCCACGCATCGTCACGCGGGAGCGTCGGGACAGCCGGCACCCCAGAATTCCCAGGGGAGGCACGACGGCATGACGAACGATCCGACCGTCACGGTCCACGGCAAGGAACAGGTGGGACGGGCGCGGATCGCCGTCGCCGCTGTCTTCGCCGTGCATGGCGCGGTGACCGGCAGCTTCGCGACCCGGGTGCCCTGGATCCAGGACCACGCCGGGGTGAGCGCGGGCCAGCTCGGCCTGGCGCTGGCCTTCCCGGCGATCGGCGCGTCCATCACGATGCCGCTGGCGGGCCGGATCAGCCACCGGTTCGGGGCGCGGGCCGCGCTGCGGGGGCTGCTGGCGCTCTGGACGCTGGCGCTGGTCCTGCCCGCCCTCGCCCCGAACCTGCTCACGCTGTGCGCGGCGCTGTTCGTCTACGGGGCGACGGCCGGGATGTCCGATGTGGCGATGAACGCCCTGGGCGTCGAGGTGGAGAACCGCCTCGACAAGTCGATCATGTCGGGGTTGCACGGGATGTGGAGCGTGGGCGCGCTGATCGGTTCGGCGGCGGGCACGGTCGCCGCCCACATCGGGGCCGACGCACGTCTGCACCACACGCTCGCCGCGCTGGTCCTCACGGCACTGGGGCTGATCGCCTGCCAGGGCGTCCTGGATCTGCGCGGCGCGCCGGACGAGGAGCCGCCGCCGCGTTTCACGCTGCCGCCGAGGTCGGCGCTGATCATCGGGGCCGTCGGGTTCTGCGCGGTGTTCGCCGAGGGGGCGAGCCTGGACTGGTCGGCGGTCTATCTGCGGGACGTCCTGGGCAGCTCGGACGGGATCGCGGCCGCCTCGACCACGGCGTTCGCCCTGACGATGGCCGTGGCGCGGCTCGCCGGGGACCGGATCGTGGACCGGTTCGGCGCGGTGCGGACCGTACGGGTGGGAGGGGCGCTGGCCACCGCGGGCGGGCTGCTCGTCGTGTTCTCGCCCGCTCCCGCGGCGGCGATGGGCGGCTTCGGGCTGCTGGGCCTCGGCGTGGCGGTCGTGGTACCGCTCGCCTTCGCGGCGGCCGGTCGCAGCGGACCGAACCCGAGCCAGGCGATCGCGGGGGTCGCGACCATCACGTACACCTCGGGGCTGATCGCCCCCTCCGCGATCGGGTCGCTGGCCGAGGCGACCTCGCTGGTGGTGTCGTTCGGCGTGGTGACGGTGCTGGCCTTCGGCCTGGTGCTGGGCGCCGGGGTGCTCCGGGCGGGCGACCGCAGGGTCACGGGCTCGGCGGTGGACGGCAGGGCGACGGCGAAGAGCCCCGCGGCCGGGGGCTGACCCGGACCTCCGCGCGGTCACCGCCTACCGCCCCACTACCATGGCGCTGATCTTTTCCGCAGGTGAACACCGAACACCGGATCGCAGACCGGCCGGCACACCGAGCAGACCTTCAGGGAGCAACCATGAGCCTCGGCGTGCGCTGGACCTTGCACGGCGACGGGAAGACCCCCGCGCCCGGGGCGGTGGTGCGCCCCGACGAGCGGCTCTCCTGGCCCCGTACGTTCGGACTGGGCGCGCAGCACGTGGTGGCGATGTTCGGGGCGTCGTTCGTCGCTCCGGTGCTGATGGGGCTCGACCCGAACCTCGCGATCATGATGTCCGGTGTCGCGACCGCGATCTTCCTGTTGGCGACCAAGGGTCGGGTGCCCAGCTATCTGGGCTGCTCGCTCTCCTTCGTCGGCGTCGCGGCCACGATCCGGGCGGGTGGCGGTGACAGCGCGACCGTCACGGGCGCGGTGCTGGTGGTCGGCGCGGCGCTGTTCCTGGTGGGCCTCGCGGTGCAGCGGTTCGGCGCGCGGATCATTCACGCGGCGATGCCGCCGGTGGTGACCGGCGCGGTGGTGATGCTCATCGGCTTCAACCTGGCGCCGGTGACCGCCTCGACGTACTGGCCGCAGGACCAGTGGACGGCGCTGGCGGTGATGCTGTTCACCGGGCTCGCCGTGGTGTGCCTGCGCGGTTTCCTGTCCCGGATCGCGATCTTCCTGGGGCTGGTCTTCGGGTACGCGCTGTCCTGGGTGCTGGACCTGGCGTTCGGGAAGATCCACTCCCCGGCGGGCGGCGCGGAGGCCGTCGACCACTGGCGTCTGGACCTTTCGGCGGTCGGCTCGGCGGACTGGATCGGGCTGCCGTCCTTCCACGCACCGGCCTTCGAGTGGTCGGCGATCCTGGTGGCGCTGCCCGTGGTGATCGCGCTGGTCGCGGAGAACGCGGGCCATGTGAAGGCCGTGGGCGAGATGACGGGCGACCCGCTGGACGACAAGCTCGGCACCGCCATCGCGGCGGACGGCGCGGCGTCCATGCTGTCCACCGCCGTGGGCGGCCCGCCCAACACCACGTACTCCGAGAACATCGGCGTGATGGCCGCGACCCGCGTCTACTCCACGGCCGCGTACTGGGCGGCGGCCTGCTTCGCCCTCCTCTTCGGTCTGTGCCCCAAGTTCGGCGCGGTCGTCGCCGCGATCCCGGGCGGGGTGCTGGGCGGGATCACCGTGATCCTGTACGGGATGATCGGCCTGCTGGGTGCGCAGATCTGGCTCAACGGCCGGGTGGACCTGCGTAATCCGCTCAATCTGGTCCCGGCCGCCGCGGGCATCATCATCGGCGTCGGCGGGGTCACCCTGAAGATCACCGACAACTTCGAGCTGGGCGGTATCGCGCTCGGCACGCTCGTCGTGATCACCGGCTACCACGTCCTGCGGGCCTTCGCCCCGGCCCACCTCAAGTCCCAGGAACCGCTGCTGGACTCCGGCACGTCGGCGTACGACGAGGAGGCGGGGGCCGGGAAGCCCTGAGCCGGCCGGTGGTCAGCCGGTCGCCAGGGCGTAGGCGTACTCCGGGGTGAAGGAACCCGCCGCGCCCGAGCAGCCGTCGGACTCCCCCGGCAGCTTCACCCACAGATACGCGTCGATCCCGCTCTGCCCGGTCCGGGTCGTCGGGCTCTGCCCCAGCGCCCGGCCCGCCGGGTCGCACCACTGACCTGCGGCGGGCGCCCCGTTGCCGTTGCGGCTGGTGTCGATGACCGCGCCGAGTCCGGGCGGACCGCCGAGGGCCGCCAGGACCCGGCGGGCGTACGCGGTCTCGTCGGCGGTGCGGTGGAAGTTGGCCACATTGGTGAAGATGCCGTCGCCGCTGGTGGCCGCGCCCGCCGCCCGGAGCGCGGCGGCCTGTTTCGCGGGGGCGTGCCAGCCGGAGTGACCTCCGTCGAAGTAGACCCGGGCCCGGGGGTTCGCGGCGCGCAGGGTGTCTCCGGCGCGGGCCAGCGCGGCGAAGCGGGCGGCCCGTTCGGGGGCGGTGAGGCAGTCGGAGAGGGCGATGGCGTCCGGTTCCAGGATCACGATCGCCGGACCCGCGCCGAGCCCCTGGGCGAACTCCCCCATCCATGCGTCGTACGCCGCGAGATCCGGCGCTCCGCCCCGCGAGGCCCCGCCGCAGTCCCGGTCGGGTATCGCGTACGGCACGAGCACCGGAGTGCGGCCCGCGGCGGCCGCGCCCCGGGTGACCGTGCGGACCTGACCGGCGATCTCCCCGGGGTTGTGGGCGGCGAACCAGACGGCCGCGGGCCGCGTCGCGATCCGGGACTCGATCACCGGGCGGCGCGGGTCGCCGGGGTTCGCCCGGACCCAGTCCAGGACCTGGGACCGAGGGTGGCGAAACAGCCGGGTGCGGGGCGGCGGGGCGGGAGCGGCGGCCGGGGCGGTGGGCGAGGCCGTGGGCGGAGCGCTCGCGCCGGGCGTGGTGCGCGACGGTTCCGGGGCGGGAGGCAGGGCCGTGGTGGACGACGGCGTACCGGGCACGGGCGCGGTGGGCACCGGGACGGCGGGGAGCGGCGGGAGACGTTGCGAGGGCGCCGGCTCCGGGACGGCCGTGGTCCGCCGCTCCTCCTGCCCGGCCTCGACCAGCCCTGCGGTGGCGCCGATCGCCACCACTGCCGACGCGACGGCCAGCAGGGCCTGGCGCCGGGCGGCGCGTCGGCGTTCCCGGTGTGCGATACGGCGCTGTGCGCGTGAACCCGGCACTCCTCGATCCCCCTTTTCCGGCACCGTTGTTCGTCCGTTCCGATGAACCTCCGGCCGGTCGGCGCCGTGGCGAGCCTATGGCTGGGACGCTCCGCGCATGACGCAGATCGAACAGTCCGCAGCCCCGGACGGCCTCGGCACCCTCAGGGCGGGTGATCCTCCGGTGATCGAACGGATGGCGGCATTCCGCTCCCGGTGGCCGTCGGGGGACGGCGTGGCGGTCTTCCACCGGGTGTATCTGGGGGTCGTCGAGACGGTCGAACCGGACCTGGGGAGGGGCGGCTTCGACGACCGGGAGGCCGCAGCCACGCTGGGCGTGCGCTGCGCCGAGCGCTATCTGTCGGCGCTCGACGCGGCGACGGCGGGCGGCCGGGTGCCGGAGTGCTGGCGTCCACTCGTCCGGTACCGGCGGCATCCCGGCGTACGGCCGATGCAGTTCGCGCTGAGCGGCCTCCAGGCGCACGTGGGTCACGATCTGGTCCTGGCGCTGGTGGACACCTGTCGTACGCTCGGCTGCGCTCCGGCTGACCTGGAGGGGGAGTTCGAGCGCGTGGGCGATCTCCTCGTGTTGCTGGAGGAGCGCATCCGCGACGATCTGATGCCGGGGCCCGAGCTGCTGAGGATCGCGGACCCGCTGACGCACCTGGTGAGCTGCTGGAGCCTGGAACGGGCCCGCGAGGCCGCCTGGACGGCCGCCCGCACGCTGTGGCGGCTGCGCGGATTCCCCTCACTGGCCGAGGAGTTCAGGCAGCGCACCGACGCGGGCGCCGGCCTGGTGAGCCGCCTGCTGCTCACCCCGTGCCGCTGACGCCCGCGCCGGTGTCCTGCCGTCCGCGTCCCCGCCCTCCGGTTCAGTCCTCCGGAAGCTCCACCGGCGCGATCTCGTCGAAGAGGTCGCCGGGGCCGGGGTTGGTCGGGTCACTCGCCCCGCCGAACTGGTGCATGACGCCCCACACCGCGTTCAGCGCGGTCTGCACGGCGCCCTCGGCCCAGCCCGCCGTCCAGGAGATGTCGTCCCCGGCCAGGAAGATGCCGCGCTTGTCCTCCGGCAGCCGGTCCTGCATGAAGTGGGTGAACAGCCGCCGCTGGTAGCGGTAGTGGCCGGGCAGGTTGGCCTTGAACGCGCCCATGAACCAGGGCTCGTTCTCCCAGGAGACGGTGACCGGGTTGCCGATGATGTGGCTGCGGATGTCGACGTTCGGGTAGATCTCCCCGAGCGACTTCAGCATGACGTCCATGCGCTCCTTCGGGGAGAGCGGCAGCCACTTCAGGCTGTCGTCGCACCACGTGTAGGAGAGGCAGATGACGGCGGGCCTGTCCGGGCCGTCGTCCAGGAGGTAGGTCCCCCGGGTCATCCGGTCGGTGAGCGTCATCGACATGGTGTCGCGGCCGGTGGTCTCGTCCTTGTCCAGCCAGAACGGCCGGTCGACCGGGACGAACAGCTTGGAGGACTCCATGTAGTGGGTGCGCTCCATCGCCGTCCAGTGATCGATCGGGAAAAGCGCGTCATCGCAGTCGATCTTGGAGAGCAGCAGCCAGGACTGGCCGGTGAAGACCGCGGCCCGGAAGGTGCGGATGTCGCCAGTGGCGTCGGTGACGGTGATGCGGTTGCCCGCCGTGCGGGTCAGCCGGGTCACGGCGGGGCGCGGCTCGCCCTCGTGCAGGGAGGACAGCGAGGTGCCGAGCGGCCAGTGGACGATCTTCTGCGGCTCGCGGTCCCACAGGCGCAGCGGGAGCTGCTGGCTGCCGCCGACGATGCCGCGGTGGTGGTCGTCGGCCTCGGTGTAGACGACGCGCAGGATCTCCAGGATGGAGTTGGGGAAGTCGGTGTCCCAGCCGCCGGTGCCGAAGCCGACCTGGCCGAAGATCTCGCGGTGCCGGAACGACTTGAAGGCCTCGGACTCACAGAGGAAGCCGTAGAAGGTCTGGTTGTCGAGCCGCTCGACGAGCTGCGACCAGATCTCCCGGATGCGCGGGACGTCGCGCTCGCGCAGCGCCCGGTTCATGTCGGAGAAGTCGGCACCCTCCTCCAGACAGGCGTTCCAGGCCTCGGCCACATCACGGTAGACCTGCGGCAGGTCGTCGATGGTCTCGGCGTAGTGCGACTCGCCCTTGAGGTCCACGACGGTGGAGGGGGTGGCCGGCGAGAGCGGGTTGGGGAAGGACCGGGTCTCAAGGCCCACCAGGTCGATGTAGTGCTGGAGCGCCGTGGAGGAGGGCGGGAAGCGCATCGCGCCCATCTCGGCGGTGAGCGAGGGGTCGCAGCCGTCGAAGCCGACGGTGCGCAGCCGTCCGCCGATCTGGTCGGCCTCGTAGACGACGGGCTTGAGGCCCATCTTCATCAGCTCGTACGCGGCGATGATGCCGGACAGCCCGCCGCCGATGACGGCGACCTCGCTGCCGTGCTCGGTCGCCGGTATCTGGCCGAGGCCCGCCGGATGGGCGAGGAAGTCGTCGTACGCGTACGGGAAGTCCGGCCCGAACATGGTGATCGGCGGGGCGGCAGCGTCGGTGTGCTGGACGGCGTTGGGCACCGTGGACGTCATGGGGTACGGACTCCTTGCGCGAAGACTGAAGGGGGAAGCGGTGGGGGGGGAGGGCTCAGCCGAGGGAGCCGTACAGACCGGGACGGCGGTCCTGCAGATACGGGTTGGCTGCGCGCGAGGCGGCCAGGAACTCCGGGTCCACCTCGCCGGTCACGAGCTCCTCGCCGCGCCCGGCGCGGGTGCGCACCACGCCGTCGGGTCCGGCCAGGCAGCTGAGTCCGACGAACTCGAACTCCCCTTCCGGACCGGTGCGGTTGACGTAGGCCACGTACATCTGACTCTCGAAGGCCCGTACGGGGACGACGGATTCGGCGACGAACTGGAAGGGGTGCATCTGCGCGGTGGGAACCAGCAGCAGGTCGGTGCCCGCCAGTGCGTGCGCCCGTACGTTCTCCGGGAACTCGACGTCGTAGCAGATCAGCAGGCCGATGCGGATACCGTCCAGATCGGCCTGGACGACGGTCTGCTCGCCGGGGGTGAACCACTCCTGCTCGAAGCAGCCGAAGAGGTGGGTCTTGCGGTAGTTCGCGAGCCGCGCGCCGTCGGGGCCGATGAGCTGGGAGGCGTTGAAGATCCGCTCCCCGTCGCGCTCCGGGTAGCCGTACAGGACGGCGAGGCCGTGGCGTACGGCGATCTCGGCGACGGCCCGGGCGCCGGGGCCGTCGGCGGGCTCGGCGAGCGTGGGGACGGCGTCGCCGATGGCGTAGCCGGTCAGGAACAGCTCGGGGGCGACGAGCAGCCGGGCCCCCGTCGCGGCGGCCCGGGCGGCGGCCTCGTCCAGCACCTTGAGGTTCTCGGCGACGGCGCCGGGCCGTCCGGAGCTCTGGAGCAGGGCGGTGCGCAACGGCGGCATGGCTGACCTCGGGCGGTACGGGCGGGGTGGGGAGACGTATCGACGGTACGTGCCACGGATCTGCCCGGACAAGGCGCGACTGTTGCGCACCGACCGTTGATTCGTTGCGCGGGAAAGGCCGAGGACGGCGAAATGTTGCGTGGGGCATCACCGCAGGTCAGCGGGGTGATGTGTGCCACTGGTCGGCGGGCCGGAAGTGCGTGCATGGCGTCGTGAGGCAGACGGGAATTGTCAGACAGGCCTAGACCGGCGGAGCCTCCGCCGAGTAGCGGCGCAGCAGCGGCGAGAGCACCAGCACGGACTTCGTCCGCTCCACGTACGGCTCCCCCGCGATCCGCTCCAGTACCTGCTCGAAGTGGCGCATGTCGGCGGCGAAGACCTGGACCACCGCGTCTGCGTCCCCGGTCACCGTGGAGGCCGAGGCGATCTCCGGGTAGCGGGCGAGGCCCTGCTTGATGGCATCCGGAGAGGTGTTGCGGCTGCAGTAGATCTCGATGAACCCCTCGGTCTCCCAGCCGAGCGCGGCCGGGTCCACGCGCACGGTGAAGCCGGTGATCGCGCCCTCGGCGCGGAGCCGGTCGACACGGCGCTTCACGGCGGGGGCGGAGAGGCCAACGATCGCGCCGATGTCGGCGTAGGAGCGCCGGGCGTCTTCGGCGAGGGCGTGGACGATGCGTTCGTCGAGGTCGTTCAGGCGCACGTCGGGCGGTTCACTTCTCTGCGGTGGGTCGGCTGCGGGTGGCGGGCGGTGCCGCCACCCGCAGTAGACCACGGGCCGCCGCCCGGGGCGCGCCCGGTGCGGCGGGGGCAGGCCGTCAGAAGGGGAACTGCGAGCGGCCGTGCTGGATGGAGATCCACTTCTGGGTGGTGAAGGCATCGATCATCGAGTCGCCGTTCAGCCGGCCGAGGCCCGAGCTCTTCTCGCCGCCGAAGGGGACGATGGGCTCGTCGTGGACCGTGCCGTCGTTGATGTGGATCATGCCGGTGTGGATGCGCTGCCCGATCCGCACGCCGCGCTCGGTGTTGCCGGTGTGGACGGCGCCGCTGAGCCCGTAGGGGGTGTCGTTGGCGATGCGGACGGCCTCGTCCTCGCCGTCGAAGGGGACGATCAGGGCGACGGGGCCGAAGATCTCCTGCTGGAGGACGGGCGAGTCGGCGGCGAGGCCGGTGAGCACGGAGGGGCTGACGAGGTTGCCGTCGGCGGCGCCGTGCAGGAGGGCCGTCGCACCGGCCGCCACGGTCTGGTCGACGAGCTTGGAGACGGACTCGGCCTGCGAGGAGTTGATCAGGGGGCCGATCTGGGTGGCCGGGTCCGCCGGGTCACCGACGGTGAGCGAGGCGACCTTCGCGACGAACTTCTCGGTGAACTCCTGCTCCACGGCACGGTCGACCAGGATGCGGTTGGCCGCCATGCAGACCTGGCCCTGGTGGACGTAGCGGCTGAAGACGGCCGCGTCGACGGCGTAGTCGACATCGGCGTCGTCGAGCACGATCAGGGCGCTGTTGCCGCCGAGTTCCAGGACGGCCCGCTTGAGGTTGGCGGCACAGACGGTGGCGACGTGGCGGCCGACCTTGTCCGAGCCGGTGAAGGAGATGACCTGCGGCACCGGGTGCTCCAGCAGGGTGTCGCCGATCTCCGCGATATCGGTGATCACGACGTTCAGCAGCCCGGCGGGGAGCCCCGCGTCCTCGAAGACCTTGGCCAGCAGGGTGCCGCCGCAGATCGGCGTGTTCTGGTGCGGCTTGAGGACGACGGCGTTGCCGAGGGCCAGGGCGGGGGCGACGGACTTGAGGGAGAGCAGGAAGGGGAAGTTGAAGGGGCTGATCACCCCGACGACGCCGACGGGCACACGGTAGACGCGGTTCTCCTTGCCCTCGGTCGGCGAGGGCAGGATCTGTCCGGCGGGGCGCAGGGCGAGCTGGATGGCTTCGCGGAGGAACTCCTTGGCCAGGTGCAGTTCGAAACCGGCCTTCAGCCGGGTGCCGCCGAGCTCGGCGACGATCGCCTCGCCGATCTCCGCCTCGCGCTCCTCGACGATCCGCAGGGCCTTCTCCAGGACGGCCCGCCTGCTGTACGGGTTGGTGTCCGCCCACGCCTGCTGGGCGCGCTCGGCGGCGCGGTAGGCCTGGTCGACCTCTTCGGCGGTGGCCACGGGGATGGAGGCGAGCTTCTCGCCGTCGAAGGGATTGAAGTCGATGATGTCCCAGGACCCCTTCCCCGGCCTCCACTCGCCGTCGATGTACTGATGGGCCAGGTCAGTGAAGAAGGACATGAGATCCCTTACCGCAGAGAGGCAGGCAGCTGAGTGCGCTTCATATTACTTAAGTTTCAACCGAGTTGAAGCGCACTCCCGGCCACCTCACCGGGCTCCGGGGTCCGGGGTCCGAAAACGCCCCCGCCCCTCCCGGCGCGAACGGCTGGGAGGGGCGGGGGCGTTGCGGTGGGAGCGGGATCAACTCCAGCTGGCGTGCAGCGGCTTGCCCTCGGCGTATCCGGCGGCGCTCTGGATGCCGACGACCGCCTTGTCGGCGAACTCCTCCAGGGAGCCCGCGCCCGCGTAGGTGCAGGAGGAGCGGACGCCCGCGATGATCGAGTCGATCAGGTCCTCGACGCCCGGGCGGGTCGGGTCGAGGAACATCCGCGAGGTGGAGATGCCCTCCTCGAAGAGCGCCTTGCGGGCCCGGTCGTACGCGGACTCCTCCGAGGTGCGGTTCTTGACGGCGCGGGCCGAGGCCATCCCGAAGGACTCCTTGTAGAAGCGGCCGTCGGCGGACTGCTGGAGGTCGCCGGGCGACTCGTACGTCCCCGCGAACCAGGAGCCGATCATCACGTTGGACGCACCGGCGGCGAGCGCCATGGCGACGTCGCGCGGGTGGCGGACACCGCCGTCGGCCCAGACGTGCTTGCCGTGCTTCCTGGCCTCGGCGGCACACTCCAGGACGGCGGAGAACTGCGGGCGGCCGACGCCGGTCATCATCCGGGTGGTGCACATGGCACCGGGGCCGACGCCGACCTTGATGATGTCCGCGCCCGCCTCGATCAGGTCCCGTACGCCCTCGGCGGCGACGATGTTGCCCGCGACGATCGGGACCTGCGGGTCGAGCGCGCGGACTGCCTTCACCGCGCTGATCATGGACTCCTGGTGGCCGTGGGCGGTGTCCACGACGAGCACGTCGGCACCCGCGTCCAGGAGCTGCTTGGCCTTGCCCGCGACGTCGCCGTTGATGCCGACGGCGGCCGCGATGCGCAGCTTGCCCTGTGCGTCGGTGGCGGGGGTGTAGAGCGTGGCACGCAGGGCGGCCTTGCGGGTGAGGATGCCGACGAGGCGGCCGTCCGCGTCGACCGCGGGGGCGAGCTTGCGGTTGGCGCCGTCGAGCTTGTTGAAGGCGTCGCGCGGGTCGATGCCGGCGTCCAGCAGGACCAGGTCCTTGGACATGACCTCGGAGAGCTGGGTGAAGCGGTCGACGCCGGTGAGGTCGTGGTCGGTGACGACGCCGACGGGGCGCCGGTCGGCGTCCACGACGACACCCGCGCCGTGGGCGCGCTTGGGCAGCAGCGACAGGGCGTCGGCGACGGTCTGGCCGGGGGCCAGCTCGATCGGGGTGTCGAGGACGAGGTGGCGCGTCTTGACCCAGGAGATGACGTCGGTGACGACGTCGATCGGGATGTCCTGGGGGATGACGACGAGACCGCCGCGGCGGGCGACAGTTTCGGCCATGCGGCGACCCGCGATGGCGGTCATGTTGGCGACCACCAGCGGGATGGTGGTACCGGTGCCGTCGGGCGACGAGAGGTCCACCCCCTGCCGGGAGCCGACCGCGGAGCGGCCCGGGACCATGAAGACGTCGTCGTACGTGAGGTCGTACGGGACCGCGGGGGACTCTGTGTAGCGACCGGTGCCCGGCTCAAGAAAGCGCATAACACTCATTTTTTCATACGAAACGGTGCAGGTCGTTTCCACGAAGACACAGCAAAAGACCCCCGCGTTCGTCCGTTCCTCCAAGGAGTGCTCCAAGGGGTGGCCGGGGGCCCCGGGCAAGTGGAACCTGCCTTACCCACGGACTGTACCCGAACGGGATTCGAATCATTCGTGATCACCATCCCTGGACCGGGTGACAAAGGGTCAGGTAGCTTCAAACCCGCAGGTCTCGGGGGTGTCCGAAGCGCCGCTCCGGCACATCGGCAGTCCTGGGCACACCGTTTGACCGGAGAGGATCCAGATCCGCCTGTGGACAGCGAACTGCCGGACATCTACTGCCCGTTCCCGCAGCGGACCAACCCGCACGTGGCGCACACCCGGGGGCATCTGGACGCCTGGACCAGACAGACGGGTCTGGTCCACCGCGAGTCCGCGAGGAACCGCTTCGAACAAGCCGATTTCGGGGCGTTCGTCGGCATGGTCTATCCGACGGCCGACGGTGAACACCTCGATCTGGTGGCCGATTGGTTCGTCTGGCTCTTCCTGGTCGACGACCAGCTCGACGACGGCCATCTCGGCCGTTCCCCCGATCGGGTGAGGGATGTCGTCGACCGGATGCGCGCGGTGGTCGACGGCTCCGCCCCCGAGCCGCTTCCGGGCGAGGAGCTCCCGGCCGCCGTGATCGCCCTGGCCGATCTGTGGAAACGTACGACGCCGAACGCGGCCCCCCACTGGCGGACCCGGTTCGCCTGGCATCTGGTGACCTACCTCACGACCGCCACGACCTGGGAGGCGGGGAACCGGGCCGAGGACGTGGTGCCGTCGGAGGAGACGTACATCGCGAAGCGGCGGCACACCGGGGCCATCCACGTCTGCATGGACCTCATAGAGATCGTGGCGGGCATCGAGGCCCCGGAGTCGCTCCACAACGACCCCCGGTTCATCACCGCCCTGGAAGCCTCGTGCAACCACGTGTGCTGGGCCAACGACGTGTACTCCTTCGAGAAGGAGCAGATGCTCGGCGAGATCCACAACCTCGTCCACCTGGCCCGCCACCACCGGGGCATGGGCGAGCAGCAGGCGCTGGATCATGTCGCGGAGCGGATAGCCAAGGAGACCGAGCGCTTCCTGACGGCCGAGGACGAGCTGCTGGAGCTGTATCCCGAGCTGTCCGCGCTGCTGGTGCCCTACCTCGACGGGATGCGCAGCTGGATGCGCGGCAACCTGGACTGGTCGCGTCAGACACCGCGCTACAACCCGGCCGACGTGGGCCAGTACGAGGAGCCCGAGGAGTATCTGGAGGAGACCGTGCTGGGCATCCCGCCCGCCCGGCCCGAGGCCGTCCGCACCGAAGCCGCACCGTGCGCGGCCAAGGCGCCGCCGACGGGCTGAGTCCGGGCCCCGGAGAAGCGCTGAGGGGGCGTGCACCACGTGGTGCACGCCCCCTCAGCGCATAGCGCCCGTTGTCACTCCCCGTCGGGGTCGGCCCGCTCCAGCGCCGGACGCACCCCGGCGGCGGACTCGGTGAGCAGAAAGTCCGCGGCGGCTGTGTCCGTCACGAGGCTGGTCACCAGGCCGGAGCGCAGCACCGCGCCGATCGCCGCCGCCTTGCGCTGGCCGCCCGCGATCGCCACCACCTCGGGGATCCGGCGCAGCCGGTCCGCCTCCACGGTGATACAGCGCTCGCCGAGGTCCCGGCCGACCCGGCGGCCGTCGGCGTCGAAGAGGTGCGCGGACATCTCGGCCGCGACGCCGAGCGAGGCGTAGTGCGCGCGCTCCTCGTCGGAGAGCATGTCGTGGACCGTGGAGATGCCCGGCTCCCAGGAACCGATGGAGACCGCGGCGACCGTGACCTTGTCGAAGTACTCGAAGGCACGGGCGATGCCCGTCTGCTCGCGCAGCGCGGCGGCCGTCGCCGGGTCGGGCAGCAGCATCGGCGCGTAGATGGGGTGCGCCTCACCGCCGGAGACCTGGGCGGCCCGGCGGACCGCCTCGACCGAGCCGCGCTCGGCGGTGCCCGCGTCGTAGACCCCGGTCAGCTGGACGACGGTGCAGGGCGGGAGCCGGTCGAGGGCGGCCGCCATGTGGATGGTGGAGCGGCCCCAGGCCAGGCCGAGGACATCGCCCTCGGCCACCAGCTCGCCGAGCAGATCGGCCGCGACCTCGCCCAGGTTCTCCGGGTCGGGGGCGTCCTCCTGCTCCTCGGCCGGGGACTCGACCACCACCGCGTGCCGCAGCCCGTAGCGGGCTCGCAGCGCGTCGGAGCGTTCGGCGTCCAGCTCGGCCGGGACCCGGATCTCGATCCGTACGAGATCACGTTCGAGGGCGGTCTCCAGGACCCGGGCCACCTTGAAGCGGCTGACGCCGAACTCCTCGGCGATCTGGATCTTGGACTTGCCCTCCAGATAGAACCGGCGGGCCATGGCCGCCGCCTGCACCAGCTCCGCGGGTCCCATCCGCATGGCTGACCGACCCGCCGAGATGCCAGACACCGCGATCTCCTCACTGCTGTTCACACGCCCGATACGCCGTTCATCCTGTCAGATCCGGCGATCCTTGATCGGCCCTGTCGGGCCGCGTTCATCTGTCCTTGGTTCAGTGGTCGCACGCCCAGGGGGCCGCGGCCGTCGCCACGTCCGCCTGCGCCCGCAGGTCCCGCACCGCCGCCGCCGGGTCCTTCGCCCCGTACACCGCGGAACCGGCCACGAAGACGTCGGCGCCCGCCTCGGCGCACCGCTCGATGGTGGTGGCCGAGACCCCGCCGTCGACCTGGAGCCACAGTTCGAGGCCGTGCTTGCTGATCAGCTCCCGGGTGCGGCGGATCTTCGGCAGCATGATGTCCAGGAACGCCTGGCCGCCGAAGCCCGGCTCGACGGTCATGATCAGCAGCATGTCGAGCTCGGGGAGCAGGTCCTCGTACGGCTCGATGGGCGTCGCGGGCTTGAGCGCCATCGAGGCGCGCGCCCCCTTGGCCCGGATCTCCCGCGCGAGGCGCACCGGCGCGGCGGCGGCCTCCGCGTGGAAGGTGACGGAACCGGCCCCGGCCTCCACGTACTGCGGGGCCCAGCGGTCCGCGTCCTCGATCATGAGGTGGCAGTCCAGCGGGGTGTCCGTGGCCTTGCTGAGCGCTTCGACGATCGGCACGCCGAGGGTCAGGTTGGGCACGAAGTGGTTGTCCATCACATCGACGTGGAGCCAGTCCGCGCCTTCGACGGCCTTCGCCTCCTCGGCGAGACGTGCGAAATCCGCGGACAGGATGCTGGGATTGATCTGCGCCATGACCCAAGCCTGCCACGTTCCGCGCCGGTTCCCCGCCTCGATGCCCTCCGAGGCCTCACACGACCATCACAGTCCGTGCATTCAGGGCATTTTGCCAGCGCTTTACCGCTCTTTCGCCGGCCGGGGAGGCTTGCTGACGCGGTGATATTCAGCCGGTCCGGCGCAGCAGAGCCAGATACATCGCGTCCGTACCGTGCAGATGCGGCCAGAGCTGGACGTCCGGTCCCTCGCCGAGGGCGGGTACGCCGGGCATCAGCGGCCGGGCGTCGATCCACTCCGCCTCGACCGGTTCCCCGCCCCGGCCCTTCAGCACGTCCTCGACGACCACCCGGGTCTCGGCGAGATGCGGCGAGCAGGTCGCGTAACCGACCACGCCGCCGATCCGTACGGCCTTCAACGCCTCGCGCAGCAGACCGCGTTGGAGCGGGGCGAAGGCCTCCAGGTCCTCGGCCCGACGCCGCCAGCGGGACTCCGGGCGGCGGCGCAGCGCCCCCAGGCCCGAGCACGGCACGTCCATCAGGACGCGGTCGAAGGCGCCGGGCCGCCACGGCGGTCGGGTGCCGTCGGCGGTGATCACCTGATACGGACCCGGGTTACCGGCGAGCGCCCGCTCGACCAGCCGGGCGCGGTGCGGCTGCTTCTCGGCGGCGAGCAGGGCCGCCCCCCGCCCGGCGGCGAGGGCGGCCAGCAGGGCGGCCTTGCCCCCGGGGCCCGCGCAGCCGTCCAGCCAGCGGGTGTCGCTCCCGTCGAGCGGGGCGGCGGCCAGGGCGGCGGCGACGAGCTGGCTGCCCTCGTCCTGGACGCCCGCCCGGCCCTCCCGGACGGCTTCCAGCGCTCCGGGCTCGCCACCCTCGGCCATCCGCACGGCGTACGGGGACCAGCGGCCCGGGAGGGAGTTGTCCTCGCCCAGCGCCGTGGTCAGCTCGTCGGTGGTGGAGCGGCCGGGGCGGGCCGCCAACGTCACCTCGGGCCGCTCGTTGTCGGCTTCGAGAAGGTCCTCGATGCCCGCGCGGCCGCCGCCCAGCGCGTCCCAGAGCGCGGAGACGATCCAGCGCGGGTGGGAGTGCACGACGGAGAGGTGGTCCTCGGCGTCCTCCTCGTACGGCGGGGCGACCTTCTCCACCCAGCCGTCGAGGTCGTGCGCGGTGACCTTGCGCAGCACCGCGTTGACGAACTTCGCGCGCCCCTCCCCCAGCACCACCCGGGCCAGCTCCACGCTGGCGGAGACGGCCGCGTGGGTGGGGATGCGGGTGCCGAGCAGCTGGTGGACGCCCATGTTGAGGACGTCCAGGACCGGCGGGTCGACCTCGCGCAGCGGCCGGTCGATGCAGGCCGCCACGATCGCGTCGTAGGTCCCCTGGCGGCGCAGCGTCCCGTAGACCAGCTCGGTAGCCAGCGCCGCGTCCCGGCCGTCGAAGTCGCCCTTGGCGCGGGCCTTCTTCAGCAGCGGGGGCAGCACGAGGTTGGCGTACGCGTCACGCTCGTCGACGGCCCTGAGCGCCTCGAAGGCGAGAAAGCGGACCGGGTCCTTCTGGGGGCGGCGATGGGGCCTGGCGGGACGGCGACGCGGCTGGTCGTTCACGTGAAAGGTGCTCCGCTGATGGTGAGAGAGGCGAACCCTCCCAGCGTACGTCGCCGCTCCCGGCCCCTCGAACGAGAGGTTCTACGACCCCAGCAGCTCGCCGTGGACGATGCGGACACCGCGTGCCCAGTCGGCGGCCTTCATCGGCTTCTTGCCCTGCGGCTGGACCCACAGCAGCTCGACGGCGTGCGAACCGGTGCCCGCGTACACGTTGTTCTTGGCGGCGGAGAGCTCGCCGGGAGCCAGGTCGGTCCGGTCCAGGACGGGCGTGGCCTGGATCAGCTTCAGGCGCTCGCCGCGGAACAGGGTCCAGGCGCCGGGGGCCGGGGTGCAGCCCCGCACGACCCGGTCGACCCGCAGGGCGGGGGCCGACCACTGGACCTGGGCGTCCTCGACGGTGATCTTCGGGGCCTGGGTGACGCCCTCGTGCGGCTGGGGCACGGCGTGCAGGGTGCCGTCCTCGATGCCGTCCATGGTCGCGGCGAGCAGCCCGGCCCCCGCGAAGGCGAGCCGGGTGAGCAGGTCGCCGCTGGTGTCGGTGGGGCGGATCTCCTCGGTGAGGACGCCGTAGACCGGGCCGGAGTCCAGCCCCTCCTCGATCAGGAAGGTGGACGCGCCGGTCACTTCGTCCCCGGCCATCAGGGAGTGCTGCACGGGCGCGGCCCCGCGCCAGGCGGGCAGCAGCGAGAAGTGCAGGTTGACCCAGCCGCGCGCGGGCACGTCCAGGGCGACCTTGGGCAGCAGCGCCCCGTAGGCGACGACCGGGCAGCAGTCCGGGGCGATCTCGCGCAGCCGGGCGAGGAACGCCTCGTCCCGGGGCTTGGCGGGCTTGAGCACCTCGATCCCCGCCTCCTCGGCCCGTTCGGCCACCGGGCTCGCGACGAGCCGTCGGCCCCGCCCGGCGGGAGCGTCGGGGCGGGTCACGACGGCGGCGACCTCGTGGCGGTCGGAGGCGATCAGGGCGTCCAGGGCGGGGACGGCGACCTCGGGGGTGCCGGCGAAGACGAGCTTCATGGGTGGCTGACTGCCTCTCGGGCCAAGACGTACGGTGACGAGCAGCACACCAGTCTAGGGCCTGTCGTCAAACCGCCGTCGCTGCCCGAAGGGCGGACGGGCGGCGTCCGGTGCATGCGGTCGCAAGAGGCCGCAATGGCCTCGCGGCGGAGCTACCCGGCTCTTTGGGCGACGCCGCGAGCGTGCGTGCCGGACGCCGCCCGGCAGGCGGCAGCCTGGCGACAGGCCCCAGGGGGTGGCCGGGGGAAGCATGCCGGGTCCCCCCGCGCCGGCCGTGCGCCGACCGAGGGGGCGTACGCGCGCCGCGCACGCCCCGTGCATATGCACATACGCCCCGATAGCGTGACCACATACCCGGCTCGGGCGTTGGTCAAAGGAGATTGACCGAAGCGGGCCGCCCCGATGCGGCCCGATCCCTTTCAACGCCGGTTCGAGAGGCTTCTTCATGGCCGACCACGCAACCCACGACGCCCAAGCGCGGGCCAGTCTGCACCTTCTGGTGCGGGACATCGAGCGGGTCCGGCGGCAGGTGGACGCGCTGCGCACCCTCACCGCCCAGCTGGGCAACGTCTACCGTCCGCGCCGCTCCGGCCCCTCCGCGGGCTTCGTCGTCTACGGCAGGGCCCCGGCCCCCACCGTCCGCCTCGCGCAGGAGCTGCGGGACAGCGTCGAGACCCTGGTCACGGCCGCGGTGGACTTCGACCGCTCGCTGGGCTTCTCCTGGGACGCGGTGGGCTCCGCCCTCGGCGTCACCAAGCAGGCCGTGCACCGCCGTTACGGCACGCGTCGGGCCACCCCGCAGCCCACAGCCGAGACGGGCGCTGAGACGACGGCCGCGCCGCGCACGGTCTCCGTAGGCGCCGGCCTGTCCGGTGGCCCCGCCGCCGGGTCCGGCGCCCCGGTGCCCGCGGTGCCCGCGGCCCGGTCGAGGCCGCCGCAGCCGCCGACGGCCCAGCCTC